>JBFLZG010000115.1:0-3819 GCA_040756235.1 bacterium
TTAGACCTTTGCCCTTACACCTGCCCGTGCTGGGCGAGGGTGGACGACGGCCGTTTGTCGCCAGCCTCTCAGTCCGTGAAGAACCGATCCTCCATCTCCACCGTCAGCCCGTCGGCGTTCCTGAGCCTCGTGGCGAGTCCCTGGATCTTGGGCAGCTCGTAGCCGAAGAAGAAGCGAAACGCGTAGAGCTTGCCCCGGTAGAAGGTCGCGTCGGGCTCGGCGGCTCCCGAGCGCAGCGCCTTCTCGGCCGCGGTCGCCTGGATGAGCCACTGCCAGGCAATCGCAATGATGCCGAAAAATTCCAGGTAGACGGTGGCATCCGCCAGGAACAGATCGATCTTCCCTTCCATGGCCAGCGCGCTCAGGAAGCCGGTGACTTCTTTGAGGGTCTCCAGGGCAGCCTTCAGGTCCTCGGCCTGCCTGGACAGCTTGTCGAAGGGGGCGGCCTCCCGGATCGTGCTCTCGACTTCCCCAAGAAAGAGCAGAAAGGCCTTGCCGTTCTTCATGACCACCTTGCGGCCGAGCAGATCCATGCCCTGGATTCCGGTCGTCCCCTCGTGGATCGGGTGAATGCGCGCGTCCCGGTAGTATTGCTCCAGGGGGAACTCGTCGCAGTAGCCGTATCCGCCGAGACACTGGAGGCCCGCGCTCACGGAGAGGATCCCCATCTCGGAGGGATAGGTCTTCGCGATCGGCGTGAGGAGGTCCAGGAGCAGCTCCGACTTCTCTCTTTCGACGCCCTTCTCCAGGACTGTGAGAAGGTCCACGTAGCGGGCACACTGAAAGAGTAAGGAGAGCGAGCCCTCCACCACCGCGCGCTGAAAGAGCAGCATCCGCTTTACGTCCGCATGCTCGATGATCGGGATCTGGGGCTGAGTGGGGTCCTTGGAGGTGATCTTCCTTCCCTGAGGCCTCTCACGCGTGTACTCCAGGGACGCGTAATAGGCGGCCGATGCGATCGCGGCCGCGCCCATCCCCACGTCGATCCTGGCCTCGTTCATGAGCTGGAACATGTAACGCAGCCCGCTGTGGGGCTCTCCGACCAGCCACCCGCAACAGTCCCCGTTGTCCCCGAGGCTGAGCTGGGTGATGGGGGAGCCGCGGTAGCCGAGCTTGTGGTAGATCCCGGCGGTGGTGAGGTCGTTGTCTTCCAGCGCGGCCTTGCCGGCGGGCCGTCTCTTGGGAACCACGAACAGCGAGATCCCCTTGACGCCCGCCGGGGCGCCCTTGATCCTGGCCAGGAGCAGGTTCACGACGTTGTTCACGCCGTCGTGGTCTGCTGCGGAGATGAAGATCTTCTGACCTTTGATCAGGTAATAGCCCTTGTCCGTGGGCTCGGCCGTGGTCGTGATGTCCGTCAGAGAGCTGCCGGCCTGGGGCTCGGTGAGAGCCATGGTCCCCTGCCAGTCCCCGGAGAGCATCTTCGGCACATAGGTCTCTTTCAGCTCCGGGGATGCGAAGCTCTCGATCAGATGGGCCGCGCCGGAGGTGAGGAAAGGATAGACGCTCGCCGAGTAATTGGCCGCAGCGAAAATGAAACGGAAAGCGGTCATCAGCATGTTCGGAATCTGCTGGCCCCCCCTCTCGTAGGAGGCCTGCGCTCCGATCCAGCCGCCCTCGCCGCAGGACTTGAGCAGGGTCCGCACCATCGGGTGGACCTTGACCGTTCCGTCGACGAACTGCGGTGGGTTGCGGTCCATCTCGGCCAGGAGGGGATAGAGGAGATCGGCGCCCATCTTGCGGCCGGTCTCCAGGACCATGTCGAAGATCTCGCGGCTGTGTTCCCGGAAGTAGGGATAGGCCGTGAGGGAGTCCGCGTCGAACAGCTCATAGAGCAGGAATTTCAGATTTCTCATGCTGAAGAACTGCCTGGCCATGTCGTCCTCCCTCGTTCGTTGCCGCGGCTCGGGCCGGGAGCAAAGATGCATTCACGGAAGTCGCGGGGTACATTTCGACTTTGGGGCACGATAGCAAAGGGGTGGACAAAATCCAAGGCGACACTCGAAAACGGCGTCACGGACGCGGGGTGCGTGCGCAAATGACTTCGCGGACGCTGGCCTGACGAGCCCTGTGCGGCTTGATCTTTTGGCCGTCTCCCGTTATATTTCTTGGGTCCCCGAAGAGAGTGGCCCCTGGCCGAGTCCGCCCGGATCGAGCGAGCACCATTCGGAGAGCGTGGGTCCAGCAGCGGATCGGGATTTACCGGCGCGGATCTCCTTCTCCCGCCTCATGGGAGCCTTTGGAACCGGCTCCGACTTCCTGTACCCAGATGCTGGCACGGACTGCCCGATGGCGGGCATCCCTTTGCGGGCGCGCCCCGGCGGTATCGGTCCGGAGGGTGTGCCACCCGTGGCGAGGCGGCTCCGGAGGCGGCCGAGGAACCGGCTCTGAAACCGGCCGTTCCATGAGGTCCGGATGCCAGGCGCGCGCAGCTCAAGGAACGAGGCGTACCCGCAGGACGCCGGAATCACGATCAACGAGCAGTCAAGGAGGCGTACATCATGAAGAAGGACAATGACGTCGTAGTCATCGGCTGTGCCCGCACTCCCATTGGAAAGTTCGGCGGCGTGTTCCGGACCCTGCGAGCCTATCAGCTCGCCGGAGCGGCGATGTCCGAGGCGTTGAGGCGAGCCCGCGTGGAAGGGGCCCAGCTTTCGGACGTCATCCTGGGCGACTGCGTGCAGTGCCCGGACGAAGCCAATACGGCGCGCACGGCCGCTCTGGGAATCGGGATCCCGATCGAGGTCCCGGCCGTCACGGTCCAGCGGCAGTGCTCGTCAGCCATGCAGGCGGTCATCTTCGCGAGCCAGCAGCTGCAGTGCGGCGACTCGGAGATCGTGCTGGCCGGCGGCGTCGAGTCCATGAGCTCGGCCCCCTACGTTCTTCCGGCGGCGCGCTGGGGTGCCAGGCTGCAGCACGGGGTGATGATGGATTCCATGTGGGAGATGCTTCACTCCGGCTCCAATCTGCTGGAGCGGGGGAAGGGCTACATCATGGGCCAGACCGCCGAGAACATTGCAGGAAAATACAACATATCCCGCGAGGAGCAGGACATCATCGCGCTTCGCTCCCACAACCGGGCAGAGGCGGCGACCACCTCGGGACGGTTCAGGGACGAGATCGTGCCCGTGGAGGTCCCGGGTGGCAAGGGGCGTCCGGAGGTGGTGGACAAGGACGAGCACATCCGGTTCGGTCTGAAGATGGACGACCTTGCGCGGCTCAAGCCGGTGTTCAAGTCCGACGGAACCGTCACCGCAGGCAATGCATCTGGTTTGAACGACGGCGCGGCGGCCATGGTGCTGACGACCCGGGCCCGGGCACGGGAGCTGGCCGTGGCGCCCCTGGCGCGGATCGTGGCCAACGGCGTGGCCGGAGTGGATCCGCGCTACATGGGGTATGGTCCGGTCCCGTCCACGCAGAAGGCCTTGAAGCGGGCCGGCCTGGACCTGCGGCAGATCGAGCTCGTCGAGCTGAACGAGGCCTTTGCGGCCCAGTACCTGGCGTGCGAGAAGGGGCTCGGCCTGAATCGGGAGATCGCCAACGTGAACGGGTCCGGGATCGGCCTGGGGCATCCCGTGGGGGCGACCGGCGCGCGCATCCTGATCTCTCTGCTTTACGAGATGAAGCGCCGCAGTGCGACCCTGGGGTTGGGCACTCTGTGCGTCGGCGGCGGGATGGGGGCAACGGTCATTCTGGAAAACGAATCATAGAGACGCCTCGTTCCTCAGAAGTCAGCTCGGGCCGCCCATGGCCCTTGCCCTGCGGGCGCAACAAACCGGCGGATGATGCGCCCGAATCCGCTGTACACATGATGAATCA
>JBFLZG010000116.1:0-9357 GCA_040756235.1 bacterium
TGGCCCAGGGGGTTGCTTCGGTCGCCTGTGGCTCCCTCGCAATGTCCGCAACAATTCGTGTCCTCGCTCCGCCCGCTCCATGCGGCCTTGGCCGGGAGCGCCCCTACAAAACCGGGTGGAATCGCCGGCAGGGAGGACGGCCTCAAGAAGCCGCATTTCGTAGGGGCGTATGGCCAGACGCCCCCTGCCCCCTACCCGGTGAGCACGCAGAAGGCGGCCGGCCGCGTCAGCCGCAAGGCAACGGTCTCCGAGATGCCGAGCTGGTACCCGCCGTCCTCCGGCCCGATGAAGCTCGTCATCAGGTCCTGCCCCAGCACGATGGAGGCAAACTGCCGGCCCGCGTTGAGGAGCAGGCCCCCTTCCGAGAGGGCGGGCGCCTTGACGATCCCTTCGGTGACGATCCTGCCGACGTGCTCGAGCTCGGTCTGGGTGCCCTGGGGATAGAGCCGCAGGAGCAGGTAGTAGCGCTTCGGCGCCAGGGCCAGGGCGAAAGGGCCGTGGAAGCCCGCGTCGTCGAGCCGGGTCGCGGCGCTGAGGATGTCCTCGGCCGCAGCCCCCACGGAGTCCCAGGGCCGCAAGCCGGAGGAGAGGACACCCGGGAAGTTCATCAAGCCCCTCAAGCCCATGGTCTCCGAGCCGTAGAACAGGAGCGCGTCCTCCTGCCGGGCACAGGCCAGGGCGGTGCGCGCCGCGGACCCCAGGCTCAACGGTGCGCCGGTCTGCTCGAAGGCCGCAATGTCCCGTGCCGCCAGGGTGAATCCGGCCTGGATCCGGATCACCGCGGCAGGGCAGCTCGCGTACAGTCGGACCCCTTCGGCGGCCTCGTCCCCGAGCAGCACCTCTTCACTCTCGAGTGATTTGAAGCCGAGGCCGTAGGGGCCTTCCACGTGCAGGAGCCGGCGGCCCGTCAGGATGCTCCTGGCCGCGCCCGCGACGGCTTCGTCGATGCTCTGCCACACCTTGTCGCCGAACGGAGCCTCTTGCCGCTGCAAGTATCTGTCCGACATCGAATCACCTCCCTTTGCGGTTGGCGATAAACGGCCATCTGCAGCGTTGCGCTCACTGCGCATGGAGGCCGCGGGGGAGCCTGCCCCGGCGAAGGCCGGGGTCACCGCGACGTATTGCCGCGTACGCCGCGTTCCTCAGGGATCTCGCGCGCCTTGCATCCGGCCACTTCTCACCAGCCTCAACCTTTAAGAAAGTGCCTTTCGACACCCTTTCGCTGGGCGATAAACGGTACGCCAGGATTCGGTCACTCCTTGAGGCTTCCCACGGTCGGGATCCTCTGGCCGGGCCCGGAGCCTTCGCCGCCCGAGCCGCCGCCGCGCAGCTCCTCGGCTATTTCGTCGACCTCCTCGGCGCCCTGCCTCAGGAACTTCTCCTCGTCTTCCAAGAGAATGCTGAGGAGCCTCTGGAACTCGCCGATGTGGACCCGTTCCTCGTCGGCCACGTCATGCAGGACCTTCTTGGCCAGGGGGTGGTCCGTGGCGTCCGCATGGGCCTCGTACAGGAAGGCCGCCTCCTGTTCGGCCGCGATGTTCAGGCGGAGCGCCCTGGCGAGCTCTGCTAGGGTCATCTTCCTCTCGGGAACCATCCCACTGAAGGGCTTCATGAAATCCGGCATTCCGCGCTCCTCCTCGCTGGGGTTCAGGATGCAATGACGTGATGCCAACCGACCCTGAAAGGGACTCTCCGAAAGTGCACGTACCGGGAGAATACTCGGTCAGGGTTTATCTGTTTTGGCTGGTAAATCCGGCGAGAGACATAGATGGGATGCGGTTGGCGGCGCATCCGTCGCTCGGAATCGTCACGCCCTGAGAAGAAACCAGCGGATGCAGGGAACGTGGGGGCAGGTTTCAAACCTGCCCCTACGATCATTCTGCATCCGTCAGCTCCGAGGCGCTGATGCGCATGGGGTCGAGAGGGTCGTCCCGGGTCTCGTCGCGGACTCTGAGCGTGTGTTCACAACCGCCGCCCTCCCCGGCCGGCCCCGGCTGCCGTACCTCCGGGCGAAGTCCTCCATTCAGGCTCTCCGCCTCCGGGCTGAATGCTGAGGAATCATGAATCCGGGGTTCTCCGCCCGGGGTCTCGTCCACCGACCCGTACCGGTTCCCGCTGCCATCGGACCCGATAGGTTGTTCTCGGGTCGGCGCCCCGCGCTCGGAAACGGTGATCGTGACCGTATCGGGATCGGCCTCCAGATCCCCGTCGGTCACGATGAGCTGGGCCAGGTACTCCCCGCTCACGTCCGCGGTGAAGATCGGGTCGACCAGGTGGGGGGCATCCAGATGAGCCCGGCTTCCCGCCGGGACGGAAAGCAGGGTCCATTCGTACCCGAGAGGGTCCCTGTCCGGGTCCGCGCTCCAACTGCCGTCCAGGATCACGTTCGTTCCGGTCCGGGCCATGCGGTCCGGACCCGCGTCGGCGGTCGGAGGCGCGTTCGTCGACGCCGCGCTCCCCTCCACGTCACATCCGAAAATCAGGGCCGCGTAGGCGATCAGGAGCAGGGGGACCGCTCTGGGCAGAAAGCGAACTCTCAACACGGCGACCTCCTTGGGGTTGTCACGCCGTGCGCGCAGGTAAGGCAAGGCAGTAATACGATGCAGGGTTGGCGGCCGAGGATTCCCGACTCGCAAGTCAGGCCGGCCGCGCTCGCGCGGCAAGCGCTTCGAATCCATGCTTCACGGCATCTAAGAAACACAAATTTATTCTGGTCAGCAGGAGAAGATGCCATGAAGGTTTCCAGACTGATCCGCAACGGGATGACCGCGGCATCGATGATCCCCGAGGCGGCCGCGAGCCGCAACCCCGGCGTTTTCGCCTCCTTCCTGGGTCCTGCCTTGCGGGGGATCGTTCTGCAAAAGGGCAAGAGCGGGAGGGAGACCGTCCTGCCGGTGGCCTACGAGGCGTGCTTCAACTGGGGGTACGAGCGCGACTCGCCGCCCAAGTTGAAGATGCTTTACGATATGGCGAAGTCTTCCCAGTGGAACGCCTCCAAGGACATCGACTGGTCCGTCGAGGTGAATCCCCGCGACCCGAACCGCAAGATCCTGCCCGACAATCTCATCCCGGTAGGGTCCCTTCCGGCCTGGGGCCGGATGTCCGAGAGAGAGAAGGCCGATCTGCGCCATTCTTTCCTGAGCTGGGTGTTCAGTCAGTTCCTGCACGGCGAGCAGGGCGCTCTGCTGGCGACGGCGCAGGTGACAAATGCCGTTCCATGGCTGGAAGGGAAGCTCTTCGGGGCCACGCAGGTGGTGGACGAGGCGCGCCACCTCGAGACGTTCCACACCTATCTGACGCAGAAGCTGGAGAAGACCTACCGGGTGAACGACAACCTTTACGTCGTCCTGGACGCCCTCATGGCGGATTCCCGCTGGGACCTCAAGTTTCTGGGGATGCAGATCATGGTCGAAGGGCTGGCCCTGGGCGCCTTTCGGACGTTCCACGAGCTTCTGGATGAGCCCCTGCTCAAGCAGATCCTGGACTACGTCATCCGCGACGAAGCCCGTCATGTCCACTACGGGGTGATCGCCCTGGAGAGCTACTACCGGGACGCCATCGACGCAAAGGAGCGGCGGGACCGGGAAGACTGGGCATACGAGGTCTCCCTGATGCTGCGCAACCGCTTTCTCGCTCACGAGCTGTACGAGGAGCACTTCGCCCACCGCATGAGGCGGTCCGAGTGGGACAAGGTCGTCCTGGAGTCGGAGATGATGGCGATCTTCCGCAGGAGCATGTTCAAGCGCATCATCCCGAACCTGAAGCGCATCGGTCTGCTGAGCGACCGGGTGAGGTCCCGCTACGAAGCTCTCGGGGTCCTGGTCTACGAGAAAGAGAAGGCGGCGCCGGAGCTCACCCACCGGCAGATCATGGAAGAAAAGGCGGTATCTCCGTAGTCGGCAGGGCGTCTCGCCATACGCGGGCCTCTCGCCATACGCCCCTACTTCTCTTGAAGCTTCTTCTGTAAATCCCGGGCCGCTCTCTCGAGAGCCTTCCGCGCTTCCTTCTTTCCCGACTCGACCGCCTCCCCCTTGAGATCCCCGGCGAGCTCTGCGATCAGCGCCTGCGGAGCGGGCAGGGACGGTTCCACCAACCGAGCCGAAGGTTGCTGCCAGGTGCCGCTGACGCGGCACTTCAAGTAGACGTCCCCGTTCTCGTTCTCAAGGCGTTTCATCGCGGCATCGGTCACCTTTTCGGGAGGCAGATACTTGGCCAGGTCACCCCGGATCTGCCTGGCCACGTTGTCCCGGATGGCGGAGCGGATCACAGCCGCCTGCTCGTCAGACAGGACCGTCGTCACGTTCAGGTCCACGGCCCTGGTGTCGAGTCGGGTCGATCCGTCGAACTCCGCCCGGAAATCCCCGGCCGAGATCCGTCCGCTGGAGATCGTGACCTTCTCGTCCCTGTACCCGACCTTCATTCCGGCTTCGGTCCAACGGACGTCGTCATGCAGGAACGACAGCTTCCCTACGTAAGGTTTGAGGGCCTCCACGGACTCGATGGCTTCCAGAATGCGCAATCCGCTCAGCATGCCGTTCGGAGACCGCACCGCCAGGACGATCTCGGGATCCAGCCGCCCGCTCTTCGGGTCGAAAGGCTGCAGGAGACCGTCCGCGGCCAACGCCACGTCGAAAAACCGCACGCCGCCGGACGGGAGCGGGTCGGCCGGCTTGATACCGGTCTTGAAATGCAGTCCCACATTGTTCTTCTGATCCAACCGGGAAGGATCGATCTCCGCCGCCTGGATCAAAGTGGTCAGGTCATAGATCTGGTAGTTCAGGCGCCGGGCCGGATCCGAATAGGTGATCGAGCCCTTCTCCACGCCCAGTTTCCCGACTGCGACGGCCAGTGGAAGGGAGCGCGCGGAGACCGGCTCTTTCGGCTGTTGTGGTTCCGCCGCGCCTTCCGGGGCCCGCGCCCGGCCTTGCTGCCGCGCCAGCAGATCAGAGAAGTTGTACGACCCTCCGGGGTATCGGATCACGTGAATGAAGGGTTCCGTGAGGACCAGCTCGCGCAGCTCGAACCTTTTGAAGAGAAGTGGTATCAGGTGGACCTTGAGGGTGAGGCCGTTCAGATCGGCAAACAGGTTGCCGTCCTCCACGGGCTTGCCGCGCATAGACGAAAGCTCGTCAGGGGTCAGCCGGTTGGAGATGCGGACTCCCCTGGCTTCCAGGCCGGAGATGAGCGAGAAGAGGTTGAAATCGAGCCTCTCGATCGTCACGTTCCTCTGGAGATAGGATTCCATGCGGGCGGCGATACGGTCCTTGTCCAGAAGCAGCGTGAGAGCCACGCTGCCGGCGATGACCAGGGCGAGCACCAGCGCCACGGCTACGCCGAACCATTTCCAGAACTTCGACATGGGTGAGCCCTCCGATGCTCCGCGTGCCCTGCGCCAGGGGCGTATGGCCATACGCCCCTGCATCGAGGGAGGCGCAACGCGGCAGATGGGCGTTTTTCAACAACCTGCTACAGCTTGGACGAGATCTCCCGGCTGATCTCTCGAGAAACGGCCTCGTCGCCGAGAAGCCCGACGCGGATGGTGGCGCGGGTCGTTTCGGGCCCGGCCGTTTCCAACTCGAGGGTCACCGGAGTTTCGTCGGGCCGGCGCGCCCGGATCTCTCCCCCGGTATTGTCCTTCCGGGTGCTCTCGAGCGGGATCTGCAGACTCTGCAAGCTTGCCAGAGCCGCTTCCCAGGTCTTGTCGAGCGTGGCCGGATAGGTGGTCTCGAGCTTCCCTTCTCGATAAGCGACCGCGCCTGCGCCGATCGCGGCCCCGCCCGCTCCGGCGGCCAGGAGCGCGCAGCCCTGGAGGGCGAGACCCAAACAGATCGACAATAGCGCGGCATTCCGAGCGCTCTTCATGAGTCGACTCCTCGAATGGTGGGGCCGCTGCCCGCGCAGGCGGCCGCCGGATACCCCCGTACCCTTCAGGATGGTCCGTGGCTTCCGTTACTTCAGATGCTTCCAGGGGAGGATTTGCCTTCTGCACGGCCTCCCAGGCCCCCGGAGGAGACAGCCCGGCGGCTTCGCTCCAGCCTGAAAATTCAATGTGACCAATCCCTTACGCATGCAGAGCGATGCGGACAGGGACCCCGCGAGGCGGACGCGCCGGCCGGTGAAGACCTTCCGCCGGAAACGGGCATCTAACGGCATTACAGGCGGGCGCGGCAACGCGAGTGCGTTCGGATGCAACCGGCCCAGGCCCCCGGAGGAGCCTTGCCGACTGCCATTCCCATTCGGGACGGAGGTGAATCATCATGAGCGCAACGAAAAAGACGACTGTTCTGACGACCGTGACGCTGGGTGTCCTTCTTCTCGCACAGGGAAGCGCGCTCGCCGGAGGATGGGGTCCGTTCTTCGGGTGGGCCCGCGAGGAGCCCACCCTCTCGGCGCCGGATTTCCTGTCCGCTACCCTGGATGCAGACCTGCCGCCGTTCGTGGAACAAGCGATCGAGGACGCGGACCTCGACTTCGAGCTGGACCACTGGACCGTCGGGTTGTTGTTCGACAGCGCCCCTTACCGGGACGCGGTCGTGAACCATCGATTCGCGATCGGCTTCGACATCATTTCCGAGACCCGGCTCGAAGACATCGACATCCCGGGCGTGGTCACGGACTTCAGGGAGTCCGATCTGGACGAAGACGGGTACGGGATCGCGGCCAGATACGCCCTGGGTATCGGCCTGCTGCGAAACGAGGGCTTCCGGTGGTGGGCGGGTCCGAGCGTGGGGGTCAGTTGGAACCATTACGATCTGGAGAACGACGCAGAAGCCGAGACATTCAGCGGCGGCGGGGGCGCTGAGACCGGCATCAACCTGCACCTCGGGTCCGCAGCCTCGATCACGGTCAGCGGTGGCTTCCACTGGAGGGCCGTCGGATACGGCGCGGGCGTGAACGAAGTTGGCGATTACAACTGGGGAGACGGACCTTTCTACTTCATCCAGGCCGGTTTGCTGTTCCACACCGGCTCGGACCGTGCACCGGCGACGATCGACTGAGCCGGCGAGGCATCTTCATGCCGGGACAACGGCACTCTTTATTTTTCCCGAGCGGACCTGTCGAGCGACGGCCCGGAGGGCCGGCTCGTCCCGCTCTTCGTCGTGCTGTAGGTCATTTCGTGGCGGGCAGCAGGGGCGAAAAATCTTTCGCCCTTACTGCCGGAGATGTTTGATCGTGGAAATCCGCAAATACCTGCCGGACACCCTCTTCGCTGGTAAGGTGGTGTTCGTCACCGGAGGGGGCAGCGGGGTCAACCTCGGCATCGCGCGCAACTTTGCCGCCCTCGGCGCAAACGTGGGGATCTGCGGCCGCTCGCAGGACAGGCTCGATGCGGCCCGGGCGGAGCTTCGGAAGCTCGGAGCGCAGGTCGTCGGCTCGGTGGCCGACGTGCGTGATGATCGGGCGCTCGCTGCGGCCTTCGAGAAGACGAGGACAGAGCTGGGCCCGATCCACACGCTCGTCTGCGGCGCGGCGGGCAACTTCCTGTGCCCGGCCGAGCGCATGACCCCGAACGGGTTTCGCGCGGTCGTCGAGATCGACCTGATCGGCGCCTTCAACGCCAGCCGGGCCGCCTTCGAGCACCTTCGGGAGACCCGGGGCAACGTGATCTTCATCTCTGCGCCCCAGGCCTTTGTTCCGTTTCCCGGCCAGGCCCATGCGGGCGCCGCCAAGGCGGGCGTCGACAACCTGATGCGCAATCTGGCGCTCGAATGGGGACCATACGGCATTCGCTCGAACGGCATCGCGCCCGGAGCGGTCGAGAACACCGAAGGGGTCAGGCGCCTCGTCGGCGATGAGACGGCCGGCCGATTCAGGCGGGCGATCCCGCTCGGCCGGTTCGGAACGACCGACGAAATGGGACATGCGGCCGTGTTCCTGGCGTCGCCGCTGGCGCGCTACATCACGGGCGCTCTGCTGATCGTCGATGGAGGGCAGAGCCTGCTGGGGTTCGGGGGCCTCGTGGCCTGAGGCGCGTGCGGAAACCGCCCGCTGGTCGCCCATCGATCCCGCCCGGATTCCCAACCGAGACAGCGCCTGCCAGCCTGCCGCTTCTCGTTGACACTGCAGCCGAAACGAGCAATAGTCGACGGTCCGTTTCAAAAGGAGAGCCTGTCCGGCTCGGGCGCGACGAGCGCAAGCAGATGGCGAAAGTCTGGAGCGAGGAGCCTACGATCATGCCTTCTCCGCCTCTGGTTCCCCCCTCCTCGGTCAAAGAGCGCGCCCGGGGATGGCTGCTCGGGGGCCCGGCCGCGGCCCTCCTGTTCTCCACCCTGATCGTCTTCAACGTCCTTCAGACCGCTACCCTGCTGGTCAAGCCCTTCTCCCAGAAGGCTTTCCGGCGCCTCAACCGCGGCATGGCCAGGCTCTGGTGGGGATGGTGCGCTCTGGGGGCCGAGAAGATCTACCACGTTCGGTTCGTCATGAGCGGCGACGACGTTCCGCCGGAGGAGAACGCCATCGTCGTGTTGAACCACCAGGACATGGCCGACATCACGGTCATGTTCTCCTTCGCGCGGGCCAAGAGGCGGGTCGGGGATCTGAAGTGGTTCGTCAAGGACGTGATCAAGTACGTGCCCGGCGTGGGCTGGGGAATGCTCTTCCTCGATTGCCTCTACATCAAGCGGGACTGGACCGAGGACCGCAACCTCATCCGGAAGGTCTTCGAGAAGATCCTGAAATATGATGTGCCGATCTGGCTGATGCTCTTCGCGGAAGGGACCCGGCTCCGGCCGCAGAAGCTCGAGCAGAGCCGAAGGTACGCCCTCGGGCAAGGCCGCGCGCCGCTGAGGCACGTGCTCTTTCCTCGCACGAAAGGGTTCGCGGCCACGGTGATCTCCCTGCGGGGCCATCTGGATGCGGTCTACGACGTGACGATCGGCTACCCGCAGGGGGTGCCGACCCTGTGGCAGTGGATCCGCGGGTATGCGCGCGAGGTCCACGTCCACGTGCGGCGTTTCGGGATGGACCGGATGCCCGGGCGGGAGGAGGATCTGTCGGAATGGCTCGTGCAGCGGTTCGAGGAGAAGGACGTCTTGCTGGACGGCTTCTATCGGACCGGCTCGTTCCCTCGCCCGATCGCAAGTTGACTCGAACCGCAAGGTTCAGTAGCGAGTTGGCAGCCCTAGCCCCTAGCCCCTTCAGTTCCTTTGCCCCCCTTTGAAAAAGGGGGGTCAGGGGGGATTTTCGAGCTCAGCCTCTCCGTCCGGAATCCCCCCAAGCCCCTCTACGGCAAAGACTCGCACCCGGCGCTTCCATTGTTTCCCTTCTATCGACAGTCTCGTCACGGGGGAAAAGGGTCAGGGTGGGGGGGAACTGGAGCAGATTCACCCCTCATCCCGGCCTTCTCCCCTCGGCGAG
>JBFLZG010000117.1:0-30143 GCA_040756235.1 bacterium
GCCTCCCGGCTACGCCTCGTTCCTCAGGATTTGACTCGCGCCGTCCATGGCGCTCGCCCTCCGGGCGCATCATCCTGACGGATGATGCGCCCAATTCCGCTGTCCTGCGGAATTGTCGCGCGCCTTGCATCTGGGCATTTTTGAACAGCCTCTGAAATCGAGCCTGTTGGGACAGGCTCGAGCTAGGGCAAGGCCGTTGAAAAAGGCCTATCTGCGGAGATAGGCAGGCAAGAGGCTGAAGGTAGGGGAGACGCTTTCTCCTTTTATCTTTGCACTCTTGGCTTATGACCTCATGACATCCCGGTAAAGCAACCGGCTTCGCATCCTCCTCGACTCGGTTCTCGCTCCACCCCTTTTCCAAGGGTTCGCGCAATAATAACTTCGCAGGGGCCGGGGCCAACTGCATCATCTTGGAGAGGGGAGGTTTCGCGCCCAGATTTGGGTCAGATTCGGCCGCGACGATTGAGCGAGATCGCAGGCATGGCACGGCTATGTCGAGGATCTTGCGATTGAGGAGCGGTCGAAGATGGCCCGAAGATGGGATGCGAAACGGGAAGTTATTTCTGCGCGAACCCTTAAGACCAATCAGCCTGAAAAACTCGCCCGCCGACGCGCATCGAAGAAAGAAGAAGCCCAGGGCCGTGGGTGGCCCTTATGGGCTTCCGGTGTAGAGCCGAGAGGCAGGGCGCCGCCCACCCCGGCGGAGAAACGAGACGAGATCGCCCGGCCCCATCCCGGGAGGGTAGGGCAGCCGGCGATTCTGTTGAAAAAAGGACAATGTCATGGCAACCCCGCAATTCAAGAGAAGGGAAAAGAAGGCCGACCTCACCCGGGTGGGGGAGGCGGCCATCCGCGATTTCCGCAGCCGGTTCAGAGGAGAGGTCTTTCGCCCGGGGGACGAAGGCTACGATGATGCGCGCAGAATCTGGAACGCGATGATCGACAGGCGGCCCGGGCTGATCGCCCGCTGCAAGGGCGCCTCCGACGTCATCCGGGCGGTGAACTTCGCGCGCGCCCACGATCTGCTCGTCGCCGTTCGAGCAGGCGGTCACAACGTTGCCGGCAACTGCACGTGTGACGGTGGGCTCGTGATCGACCTGTCGCACATGAGCTCGGTCCGCGTGGACCCCGAAGCCGGCAAGGCATGGGTCGGGCCCGGCGCGACGCTCGGCGACTTCGACCGCGAGTCACAGACCTTCGGCCTGGCGGCTCCCCTCGGCATCAACTCGACCACCGGCGTGGCCGGCCTGACCCTGGGCGGGGGATTCGGCTGGCTCAGCCGCAAGCACGGCCTGACCATCGACCATCTCGTAGGAGCGGACGTGGTGACCGCCAACGGGAAATGGGTCCGTGCCGACGAAGATCACAACCCCGACCTCTTCTGGGCCTTGCGCGGCGGCGGCGGCAATTTCGGAGTGGTCACGAATTTCGAGTTCCGGCTGCACCGGGTCGGGCCCCGGATCCTCGGCGGGCTGATCGTGTACCCCTATGCGGAAGCGAAGCAGGTGCTCACCGGCCACCGCGACCTGGTGGACAGCATGCACGAGGACCTGAACGTCTGGACGATCCTTCGCAAGGCGCCCCCTCTCCCCTTTCTTCCCGCGGAGGTACACGGGAAGGACGTCGTCGTGCTGGCGACCTTCTGGGGCGGCGACATCGACGCAGGGGTCAGGGAGATCGAGCCTTTTCGACGGCTGGGGACCCCGGTCGGAGAGCATGTCGGTCCCATGCTCTACGCGGAGTGGCAGTCCGCGTTCGACGCGCTGCTCGCACCCGGCGCGAGGAACTACTGGAAGTCACACAACTTCACGAGCCTTCCGGACGAGCTTTTGGACCTCTCGATCCGGTACGCGGGAAGGCTGCCGTCCCCCCTGTGCGAGGTCTTCACGGGCGTACTGGGCGGAGAGGCCGGCCGCCGGGCGCCGGCCGCGACGGCCTACGTCGGCCGCGACGCGCGCTTCGTGATGAACGTCCACGCGCGCTGGGAGACGCCCCGGGAGGATGAGGCCTGCGTGCGGTGGGCGCGGGAGTTCTTCCGGGCCTCGGCGCCATACGCCACCGGCGGTGTCTACGTCAATTTCATGACCGAGGAAGAGGAGGACCGCGTGCGTGCGGCTTACGGGACGAATTACGACCGGCTGGTCGAGATCAAGAGGAAGTACGACCCGGAGAATCTGTTCCGGCGTAACCAGAACATCGATCCCTCATGACCCGGTCGGGCTGTCATTGCGGGTAGGGGCAGGTTTCAAACCTGCCCCTACAGGGAATGACGGATACAGCAGGCGGCAGGCTTCTCCCGTGCGATGTGCGCTCAGAACCGCGAAGACTCGATGAGCTTCCTCACGTCGCCCTTCCACGGGCCTGCCCAGTCGTCCAGGAGCTGCCGCGCAGGGCATTCCCATCCCCTGTCCAGCAAGTCCTCCAGAGGCGCCAGGTAGACGCTCTCGTCCCGGCCTGCCGCGTCCAGCCGGGCCTGGCGCCGGAGCCCCTGTGCCGCGATGCTCACCAGGTCGCGGATGTGCCGCTGCAGCCTGCTGCCCCGTATCTCGGCGCGCGGTCCGTGCACGGTAACGTCGCGATAGAGCCGCTGCCGTTCGGCGGCGCTCCACGGCTGCACCATTTCCCAGGCGGCCCGGCGCGCCTCGTCATCGTAGAAGATGCCCTTCGCCAGGGCCGGAAAGGCCATGGCCAGGAAAGGAGGAGGACAGTCTGCGCTGCGCAGCTCGACGTAGGGTTCGAGGCGCGCCTCCGTGAAGATGGTGGAGAGGTGAAGGATCCAGTCCGCGCGGGTCGCGCGCTCGTTCCCGAACCCTGATTCGAGGAACTGGCGGAAGGTGACGGCTTCACCGACGTCCACCCACCGGTCCTCACGGACGATGAACAGCATGGGCACGTCCAGCGCGTATGCCACGTAATCACCGAAAGCCGCATCCGCGTGAAACAGCCGCTCGATGAATCCGCTGCGATGCGGGTCGGTGTCCTGCCAGATGTGCGCCCGCCGGGAGAGAAAGCCGTTGGACGCTCCCCTGGAGATCGCCGAATTGGCGAACAGGGCGGTCAACAGGGGCGTAAGCGCCATGGCCAGCCGGAACTTTTCCACGGCGTCCGCCTCGTTCTCGTAGTCGAGGTTGACCTGGGTGGAAGCCGTCTCGCGCATCATGGAGCGACTCAGCGATCCGCAGCGGGCGAGATGGCGGTTCATGATGTCGTAGCGGGCCTTGGGGAGCAGCTCGATCTCCTCCCAGCTCGAGAGCGGTTGGATGCCGAGCCCGAGCCAGGCGATGCCCGGGCGTTCGGAAACCGCGATCAGCTCCTCGATGTGGCCACGGAGCTCGGCGGCGAGCTCGTGGACGGTCTCGCGGGGCGCGCTGCTCAGCTCGAGCTGGGAGCCGGGCTCGAGGGTGATCTTGCTGGAGTCTCGCTCCAGCGACAGGAGGCGCGACCCTTCTCTCTTGGGCTCCCAGCCAAAGCGCTCCGCGAGATCGGCGAGGATGCGCTCGACTCCTCGCGGTCCGCTGAAGGGAACGGCCCTGCCGCTGGCGAGGTCGATCCCCAGCTTTTCGAACTCGCAGCCGATTCTCCACTGCTCGCGCGGCTTGCAGGCGTCCATAAAGAAGCGGGCAAGCTCCTCCCCCGAACCCATGAGCGCTTCACGACCCATAGCCGATTCCCGTTCTCGTGGCTCGTTCGTGTGACTTGAAGAAACGGAGTTGGTTCAAATATGGCCCGTTTACGTTCCCTCCGTCAATCAGCCGGAAACAGGGGACGCGAATTCCACCTGCCCTTGTGCTTCTGTTCCCTCCCTGTAAGAATGCATGCCGAGCTCGACAAAAAGGCCACGGGCGGCAAACATTTCTGGAGGAACCCGAACGATGGGACCGAGAATGGCTCGGATCGAGATCACCGGAACGACCGCCGTGTTGACCCTTGCGAAGCCGCCGGTGAACGCCTTTGACCTCGATCTCGTCCGCGACGCCGAGGAATGCCTCGTGCAGGCGGAGGCGAACCCGGAGGTTCGCGCCGTCGTCATCACGGGGCAGGGGAGGTGTTTCTCCGCAGGGCTCGATCTGAAGACCGTCCCCTATTACGGGCCTGCCGAACAGCGCAGGATGGTGGAAGAGCTGAACCGAACCGTTGCCTGGTTGTACGGCTTTCCCCTTCCCACCGTGGCCGCGATCAACGGGCACGCCATTGCCGGCGGCTTCATCCTCGCGATCGCCTGTGACTACCGGATCGGCTGCTCCGATCCCTGCAGGCTCGGCGTCACGGAGAGCCGGGTGGGCATCCCCTTTCCGCTCTCGACCATGGAGGTCTTGCGGGCGGAGCTGTCTCCGGCCGCCGCTCGCAGCATGACGCTCGTAGGCCGGACGTTCGGGCCGCAGGAAGCCGTGACCGCAGGGGTCCTGGACGAGATCTGCCCGGGCCCTGATCTCCTGGCGCGGGCCAAGGAAGCGGCCCTGGGCTTCTCGGCCATGCCGAGGGAGGCCTATGGGAAGATCAAGCGCCAGCTCAGGGCCGAGGCGCTTGCCCGCATGGAGGACGGCATTCGGAGCGGCAGCGACCCGCTGTTGAAGATGTGGATCGCCGAAGAGGGCCGCGCGGCGTCGGCCCGCCACCTTGGTTCTTAGTACATGTCGGCGTAAATACGCTAACGTATTTGTGTGCGGGAGCGAGCTGGCGATGATGCTGCCAATGCCCGATTTTGCGAGGAGGCTTTGCGACGTGGCAACCCCCCTGTTTCGGGGGATCGCCACGCTCGCGACTCTGAATCCGCGGTAATCCCGAGGCGCCGGGGCTCGCTCGCGACATCTGGCTCTTGCAGGCCGTCCGTTGCCACGTCTCCTCTCGCAGACCGGCCGCGCCGGTCGGCGGAGTATGTTACCGAACTTATGAACCAGTGTACTTAGTACGCCCGGATGTCGCGCGCGGGCGGCGTGAGCACTCGGTAGGGTGGACAAAGCCGAAAGGCGTGTCCACCAACCAGGGCTGCAGACTCGCGAGCGTGACGATCTGAGCGCAGCGAGGGATCTCCCTGCGCCGATCGCCGCGGTGGGGGGTGCCAAGTCGCTGCGGCCCCCCTCATCCCTTGCACACGATGCCGCCGTCCACCGGCAACAGCACTCCGGTGACGTACTTCGCCTCGTCCGAGGCGAGGAACAGGGCTGCATACGCCACGTCCCAGGCGTCGCCCATGTGCTTCATCGGCACGGCCTCGTTCCGGTAGCGGATGAGGTCCTCTTTGCTGATCGGGAGCCTCTGGGTGATGCCCTCGATCGCCATGGGCGTATGGATGAGGCCCGGCAGGATGGCGTTGCACCGGATTCCCAGGTGGGCGTACTGCATGGCGACGGATTGGGTGAGCGAGTCGACGCCGCCCTTGGAGACGCTGTAGGCGAGCATCGGATAGGGCGGGAAGCGGATGCCGCCGATGGACGAGATGTTGATGATGGAGCCGCTTGCCTGCTTTTTCATGTAAGGGAGCACGTACTTGCAGGTCAGGTACATGGCCTTGAGGTTGACGTCCAGGACCTGGTCCCACTCCTCCTCGGGCAGCTCGACCGGGCCGCCTCCGCTGGCAATGCCGACGTTGTTGTGGAGGATGTCGATCCTGCCGTAGAGGGCGACACACGTCTCGGCCATGCGCCGGCAATCGGCCGCCTGCGACACGTCTCCGGCAAAGACGGCCGATCGACCTCCCTCGGCTTCGATCATGCTGCGGGTCTCCTCGGCCGAATCAAGGCGCCGGTCCACCAGCAGGACCGAGGCTCCCTCGCGCGCGAAGACGATGGCCGCAGCCCTGCCGTTGCCCAGGGTTTCGCCCGGCGTCGATCCGGCTCCGACCACGATCGCCACCTTGTTCTTCAACCGATCGCCCATTGCATGCCTCCCTGGCCGCGCACGCGATCCGCTGCGACCCTCGCGTGAGAGTGGATCACCCCCCACCCCTCCTCTGGTGCGGAAGGATTCAGGTTCGGTGCATTCTAGATGGATCGCCCGGCTTGGTTCAATCGAATTGTTCCGTTCTGTCCCGGACGAACGAGACGAGCCTGCGCACCGATTCTTCGAGGGATGCGAAGCCGCCTCCTGCAGGGCCGAGAAAATTCCGTACCGGGACTTCCAGGATCACGGTGCCTCGAAACCCTCTGTCGAGAAGCGCCTCCAGAAAACGCGGCCACGGGACCTGGCCGGCCGACAGCGGGCGATGGTCCTCGCGATCCTCCACGTCGTGGCAGTGGACGTGGCCGACCTCGTCCAGGAATCCGGCCGGCGGATCCAGAGAGAGGCCGAACCGTCTGGCATTCATGAAAGCGTGGCCGAAGTCCCAGCAGGCCCGGACGCCGCCTGCCCGGACCACCTTGATGAGCTCCGGGTAATGGTCTCCGATGCGGTGGATGCGCTCGGCCGGATCGGGCCGGATCTGCAGCTCGGCCACGGGCCGCACGCCCGGTGCGTGCCGCGCGCTCCAGCGCGCCGCCCACCGGAAGAACCGGACGGACCGCTCCGCGAGCGTGCTCCGCGGGATCTCGCACGAAGCTGCGGCGGCATGGATGTTGACGATCGCCGCGGTCTGCTGCAGCCGCGCGGCCTCCGCGGCAAGGCGGAAGACCCGCTCGTGCAGCCGGCGGCAGGGATCGGACTCCTCCTGGGAGTCCTCTTCCGAAAACCAGGCAGGATTGTGCGGCGTGCCTTCGGTATAGGGGTGGAAGGAGACCCGAAGCTCCTGCGCGAGGCAGCGGCGCACGTGGAGCAAGGCTTCTTCGAAGTCGGTCTCCGGGCCGAGCGCGCTCTCGACCGCGCCTGCGCCCCAGGCCCTCAAGGTCTCGAGCGGGTCGCGCGGCCCGAACAGCCGGCGGCAGGCATCGTCGTTCTGAAAGCCGATGTCGAGCTTGAAGCCGACACGCGCCTCGGGTCTCGGGATCAATCGGACTGCGCAGCCTTCCAGGATTCGAAGAAGATCTCGACTTCGTCCACGAAGCCGCCATGCCGGGGTTGCCACCCGAGCAGGCGCACGGCCTTGCGGGCATCGACGTGCTGATCGAGGGCCAGGCACTCCGCCACGTCGCCCATGGACTTGGCGGCCTCCGCCAGCGGAACGAAACGGATCTCGCCTTCGTATTCGGCGGCCCGGGCGACCGCCGCGGCCATGTCGCGGACGCTCCAGCGCGAGCGGTCCGTGATGGCGAACACTTCGCCTCCCAGACCGCTCGCTGCCGCGCGGAGATAGGCATCGGCCAGGTCGTCGACGTGCACCATGGCCCAGCGGTTGTTGCCGCTCCCGACGACGCGCAGGTTCTTGTCGCTGGAAGCCCCGCGGAACCACATGCCCGTGAGCCCTCCCTGCCTGCCGTAGACGCAGCCGGGCCGGATCACGATGCCTTTGATCCCGCTCGCACCCAGGACCAGGCGTTCCAGTTCCGGCCGCCAGGAAACCAGCTGGGGAGGCGCCAGAGGCGTCGTCTCGTCGACCAGCTTGCCGGCCGTATTCCCGTGGACCCAGACGCCGCTCGTGTAGACGAGGGTCTTGGGACACGCCCCCCGACGGCTGCAGCCGACGAGCGTCTGGACCGTCTCGCGGTCCAGAGCGGCAGTGTCGGCGCGGAAGTCCGCAGCGGCGTGGATGATGACCGAGCAGTCCTCCGCGACGGCTTTGAAGCTGTCAGGGTCCTGCATCGAGCCGAGCACCGGGCAGATCTCATTCCTCGTCAGGAGCCGGGCCTTGTCCATGCCCCTGGCCAGACCCCAGACCTCGTGCCCGGCACGGCGGAACGCGCACGCCACGCTGAATCCGATGTAGCCCGTGGCACCTGTCACGAAAACCTTCATGGGCTTCCCCATCCACTCCCTGTGCTTGGCTCCGGCCGGGTCGACCCTCAAGGCTCGGCCGGATCCGGGCTTCAGGGCCGCCGCCCGGCGTCCGAAGCTCGCGCCCTGCCTGTACGCCCTGCCTGTACATCTCCGTTATGGTTATGATGCCGGTCAGCCGACGCAGGGTGTTCTTCATGTTGACACGACCTTCCTGCACTGATCCAGGCGGATCCCCAGGAGGGCGCGGACGCGGAGGGCCTTCTCATGCTCGCCGAGGTCCTGATCGGCGATCTCCTGAACCGCCGCGGCGAGCTCCGGGTCGTCCAGGCGGTCGCCCACCCACTCCCGGAGGCTGCTCCAATCGAGCTGGGGAAGGTCCTGGGAGAGGAAGCGCGCCACCTCTTCGAGGCTGTAGAGGTGGACCGCCACCGGACCCATCCGCTTCCTGAGCCGGTATCCGACCAGCCGGTCCTCGAACGCGACCTCGCTCAGGACCCTTGCCGCAAGCTGCCTGTTCGGCTGCGCCAGAGACTTCATGGTCACGTTCTCCCCAGTTTGCCGTTTCTTGCCAGCTCGGCCGTGACAGGGGCCATGCCCAGCGACTCCAGGGTCTCGCGCCGAGGCCAGCCGGACTTCGGGTCCCACCCTTCGAGCGCGTAGAATTTCGTCTTCCACTCCTCGAAGCGAGCCTTGTCCAGGCTGCGCTTGTCCAGCTCGAGGTACTCCCACTTGCCGTCGCGTACCCCCGGCATGAAGCATTTGGCTCCGTAAGGCTTCTCGTAGATGTAATCAGCGAAATGGACCATGTCCCGGTGCCTGCCCTGCAGGGCCCAGATGGCGTTGTCGAGGTTCCAGATCTTGCGGCCCAGCTCGACCCCTTCCACGAACTCCATCTTCCTGCCGGTGACCGCGCCGAGGAACTTCTGCTCGCCGGTGCCCACCATGCCCCGCCTGTCCTCCCGGCTGGGATTCAGGAAATCGGGAAAGAGGAAGTCGCAGTAGAGCACCGACTGTTTCCAGAACCGGGTGTAGTGGCGGTGCCAGGCCACGGTCTTGACCATGTGCTCCGAGTAGATGTTGTCGGTGCCGTAATCCACCATCAGCGGGTCGCCCGCGTAGGGCACCATGCGGTCGGTGAAGATCCTGGCCGCCTCCGCGGCCGGGACGAGCGGCTCCTTTTTCGTCATGAGCGCGACCGTGGGCATCCAGTAGAGCACGTTGAAGCCGTGCTCGTTGATGTCGCGGTCGCCGAGCATCGAGCCGTACCCCCACTCGACCTGGAACCTGGGGTCGTAGTGGTCCGGCAATCCCCAGTGAGGGTAGGGCAGCAGGCCGCTTTGTGGGTCTTCCTTCCTGCCCCATCTGTCCGCCGCCCGGAAGAAGCCCTCCGCGATGTCGTCGCCGATGCCCTCGCGCAAGGCGATCATCCGCATCAGCTCCTCGATGAACGCCTCCTCGCCGAACCTGTCGAAGGGGAGCTTGCAGTCGATCGGCTTGCCGGGTCCGAGGACGCCCATCTTGTGGAGGTCTTTCAGGTACGGGATGCCGTGAAAGAGCTCGAAGGCGTTGATGCCGTACTTCTGCGCCAGATCGGTGCCGATGTAGGCGGCGGAGCTCTGGGTCCCCTCGCCCATGGAGTAAAGAAGGGCGGCGATGTCTCCTCCCATGTACTCCACGATCGAGGACATGATCTTGACCTTGAGCCCGCTGTGGCGCTTCAGGTCGGGATACGAGTAGATGATGCTCTCCGCGCACGCCGACTCGTTGCCCAGCCCCGTGTCGTTCCTGGCGCGGCAGCCGGCCGGACACCCGATGCAGGCCTGGGGCCTGGACTTCTTGCGCCGCTGCCAGAAGATCGCGGGCACGGCCGGCGACCCGAAAGTGGAGAGGCTCCTCATGCTGATGTCACGCATCATGCTGTGGGCGTCGTCGAACTGCTCCGGCCGGCTCTCGTCCAGGGAATAGTTCTGCTTGGCCCAGAGCCGCGCCTCGAGGAGGGCCTGCGGGTCTGCGACGCGGACGCTCCCGGTGCCGATCACGCTGATCGCCTTGAGCTTCTTCGAGCCCCAGACGCCCCCGAACCCTCCTTGGCCGGCCGCGTTGCCGGCATCGTGGATGACGGCCCCGATCCTGCCGAGCCTTTCCCCGGCAGGCCCGATCGCCATCACGGCAGGCTTCTGGGTGGTGCGGCCCTGCCCGGCGGGCCCTCCCGCGCGGAACCAGTCGCCCGGAGCCGCCTTGCCGGTCACTTCCTGCCAGATCCTGCGCTGGGTCTCCCAGGCATCGAGCCCCCAGAGGTCCTTCGCGTCCCGCACCCGCGCCTCCCGGTCGCGGATGTCGACCCAGACCGGGTTGTCCGACTTGCCCTCGATCACGATCCCGTCCCAGCCGGCGTACTTGAGCATGGGCCCGAACCGGCCGCCGAGGTTGCTGCGTGTGAACCATCCGATCGGATGCGACTGGACCCCGATCCCCTGCATCTCCACCCGGCTCGCCCCGCCCGGCGCCAGCGTGCCGGTCAGGGGCGAAGTCATGATGGTGACGACGTTGCGCTCGTCGAAGCCGTCGATGCGCTTGTCTGCGACGAGGTCGAAGAAGATGGCCGAGCCGATGCCGTGCCCGCCGACCCACTCCTCGTATGCCCGTGTTTCGAGGATCGAGACCTTCCGGTCCGTCAGGTTCAGGCGCAGAATCTTGCCGGTGTATCCGTTCATCTGGACAAACCCTCCGCGAGAGGCTCGCTCCCGGTCACGTCACTCCAGGGCAGTCTTCTATTCAGGAGTCTTCTATTCAAGGGAGTAGCCCATCTTGGCCCACGCCTCGGACCTCAGGTTCACTTTGTAGCCCGCGTCCCCTTGCTGCAGCGGGATCTGCCGGGTAAGGCGGATCGCCCCGAGGGGGCACACCTCCACGCAGGCCTGTTTCCCGTCCGGCCCGCCTTTCTCCTTCCAGTAGGGAGCCTCGGCGCACAGGTCGCACTTGACGGCCTTTCCTTCTTCGTGGTTCCAGACCGAGCGGCTCGTCCCGTGGGGGCAGGCCTCCACGCACTGCATGCAGCCTTCACACAGCTCCTCGCGCACGACCCGTACGTTGCCGTGCTCCCGATCCGCGTGCAGCGCCCCGGTCGGGCACGCCTCGACGCAGGCCGGGTCCACGCACTGCCTGCAGGCCTCCAGGGTCAGGTCCGAGGGAAACGAGCCGAACGGATCCTGCACGACCTGGATCCTGGCCAGGGACAGGTTTTCCTTGCCTTCGTGCGCCAGGGAGCAGGCGAGCATGCAGCTCAGGCAGCCCTGGCACTTCTTCACGTCCACGAGCAGGTAGCCCGCGCTGGGCGGGAAGGCCAGCTTCTCAAGGTCCACCTTCTCGGTCGGACGGGGAGGAGGAGGCAGCTCTTTCGGGCGTTCGCGTTCCTTCTCGCAGCCCACCGCTGCGACCATGTAGACAGCCCCCGAGACTTTGAGGAACTGCCTGCGGTCCCATCCTCGGGCGGGGGCCCCGGCATGGTCCTGCTTCCGTTCATCCATGGGTCCTTTCCCTCCTCGCGACGAGCCCAACATGCAGACGCCGCAGACGGCCGTTTCTCGCCGGTCTCCAGAGAGGGTTGTATGCAAAACAGTAACGGCGTGTCAAGAAAATTGAGCGCTCGGCAACAGGGCACTCGACCGGCTCGTGGATTGCGCGGAGTTCCCGAGGCCGGTATAAAATGAGCATGATGTGGAAGAGTGCCCGCGGAAGATAGGAAGTACGCACATGTTTCCGAGCCGTGCACGCGAGGCCTACGAAGCCTACCTCGAAGGCTACAGCCCGGACCGGTTTCTCGAGTTCTACAATGCCCTGGCCGGAGAGCTCAACTTGTTCGCCAATCCGGACAGGGCCATTCCGATCTCGCCCGTCCCCCTGCTGCTGGACCGGAGTCATGAAGAGGTCTTCTCCAGGCTCATCGGGCTCTTCTGGAGGGTCCTGGAAGACAAGAGATACCGGCAGCTCTCGGCCGAGCGCATTCCGCCGCCGCTGCAGCCTGCGCTTCAGGAAGGGGCGCGCCCGGCCATGGATTTCGCCGGAAATGGCAGCATCGGCTGCATCGATCTCCATCTGGTGGGCGGAGTGCCCCGAGTCGTCGAGTTCATGGTCCTTCCGCCCGGGATGGTGGGCATCTATCCGGGCATGCTGGAGCGTTACGGCGAGTATTTGCGGACCCTCGTTCCCGGTTGCTCCCCCCGCATCTTCCTGGAAGGCGCGGACCGCTGGTCTTGCGAGGACCTCATGCACCGGCAGGTCGTGGGCGAAGGGCGGGAAGGGCGCTTCGCCATCGTGGACTGGGAGCCCGAGAGGCAGATCACCTACGGGGAATTCCTCTATACGACGGATGCCGTGCGGAGCCGGTTCGGCGTCGAAGGGCTCGTGGCGGACCCGCGGGAGGTCGTATGGGGGCAGGGAGGGGTATCGATCCGAGGGTTGCCCGTGGATCGAATTCTGAACCGCCTCACGCTCGTCGACTGGATCGCCAACCTGCACGCGCTGGGTGAATACACGCGCATCCTCAGGGAGCGCCCGCAAATCTTCGTCTACCATCCCTACTGTTGGTACCTGGGCGACAAATTTTCCCTGGCGGTCCTTTCGGACCCGGCCGCGCTCGAGCAGATGGATATATCCGAGATGGACCGTCGAAGGCTGGCCGAAGTCTTGCCGGCAACGGTCCATCTGGCGGACTACGCGGACGCCGATACCGGCCGCGTGAACGCGCGCAGACTCACGGACCGCCTGGGTCCGCCCGGCCAGATCGTCCTCAAGCCCCTTTCTTCCCATGCTTCCAAGGGGGTGGTGTTCGGTCCCGTCGACACCCCCACGATGGCGCGACTGGAGAAGGTGCTCGAGGGGATCGACCCCGCGCAGTACGTGGCCATGAAGCTCGCCCCCGTTCCGGAGATCGTCGTGCCACGGGGCGGCGGCGAGCGCGAGGTCTGGAAATCGGACGTGCGGATCTTCGCCCTGGGCGGCCGGTTCCTCTTTGCCGGCGGGCGGACCTACGTGGGGGACTTCACCAACCAGACGCCCTGCAGAGGTTTTGCTCCTCTCTACTTCATCTGAGCCTGATCCGGTTGGATCCTGTCCGGGGAGCCATGCCCGGAGGGCCCGGCGGTCCCGTCTCCGGGGCCCTGATCTCATGTTTGCTTTGGTATAAGCCGAAGTAAGTTACTGGGCACCGTGCTCGGTCTCGATGGGAGGCCTGCGCCGGAGCCCGTGATTCCGGAGGAGGGCCTGCATGAGCCCGGTTTCGATTCCCGCCATCATCATGGCAGGAATCACGGTCTATCTGGGGTTCCACTACCTGCTGTTGTACGTCAAGCGCAGGGACCACAGGGAGTACCTGACCTTCGCGCTGACCTGTCTCTCGATGAGCCTGTACGACGCACTCTGTGCAGGTCTGTACAACTCGACCTCGATCAGCGAAGGGTTGCCGTGGCAGCGCCTGCAGGTCGCCACGCTGGGTGGGGTCGCTCTCTTCTTCCTGTGGTTCATCGCCGACTACACCTCCTACAGAAGGAGGTGTGTCCTCTATGCGCTTTCGGCCTGTCTCATTCCGGCGGCCGTGCACCAGTTGGTCGATCGCAGCTCCCTGACCTGGCTGGCGGACAAGCCTGCGATCAAATTCATATTCCTCCCCTTCGATATCCGGATCACTTACTACGAGGCAGCCCCCGGTCCGTGCACGATCGCCTTCGTGAGCATTCTGGGGTTGAGCCTCATCTTGTACGTGTTCTGGGCGTGCCTGCACATGTACCGTAGCGGGCAGAGAGAGAAGGCCAAGCCGCTCGTGCCCGCCCTGGTGATCATGCTGATCGGGGCCGTCAATGACTATGGGGTGAACGGGCAGCTCTGGGAATTCATCTATCTTTTCGAATACGTATACTCGGCCATCGTCGGGCTGATGGCGCTCTCCCTGGCCCGAGAGGTCGTGGAAGCAGCGATCATGAAGGAGGCGCTGCAGGAGAGCGAGGAGAAAATCCGGCTCCTCAACAGCGAGCTCGAGCAACGCGTGGTGCGGCGGACGGCACAGCTCGAAGCCGCCAATCGGGATCTCGCGCGCGTGAACCGGCAGCTGGAAGAGACGACGGTCACGGCGAACGACCTGGCGCACAGGGCCGAAGCGGCCAACCGCGCCAAGAGCGAGTTCCTGGCCAACATGAGCCACGAGATCCGCACACCGATGAACGGCGTGATCGGGATGAGCGGGCTCCTGCTGGAGACGGAGCTCGGCGCGGAGCAGCGCGAGTATGCTGAAACGATCCGCCTTTCGGCCGATTCGCTCCTGTCCCTCATCAACGACATCCTGGATTTCTCCAAGATCGAGGCCGGGCAGCTTTCCCTGGAGATCCTCGACTTCGATCTGCGCACGACGGTGGAGGACGTGACGGACATGCTGGCGATACGGGCGCACGAGAAGGGGCTGGAGATCTCGTGCCTCGTCTCTCAGGACGTCCCTTCGCTGGTTCGAGGAGACCCGGGCAGGATCCGGCAGGTCCTGCTCAACTTGGCGGGAAACGCCATCAAGTTCACCGAAGTAGGGGAAGTGTTCGTCCGGGTGCGCCTGGAAGAAGAAACCTCCGAGCAGGTCACGGTCCGCTTCGCCGTGCGCGACACCGGAATCGGGGTCCCGAAGGATCGAGTCGATCGCCTGTTCCAATCCTTCTCCCAGGTGGATGCTTCGATCACCCGCAAGTACGGCGGGACGGGCCTGGGCCTGGCGATCTCCAAGCAGCTGACGGCAATGATGGGGGGCCGGATCGGGGTCGAAACCGAAGAGGGAAAGGGTTCCACCTTCTGGTTCACCGTGGTTCTCCGGAAGCAATCGCAGGACGTGGAAGGAAGGAGGGTGATCCCGGTGGCCTCGCCCGCGGAGATCCGGGGCCAGCACGTCCTGATCGTGGACGATCACGCGACCAACCGCTTCGTCCTGCGCGAGTTGCTCCGCTCGTGGGCCTTCCGGTCCGAGGAGGCCGAGAACGGAGGGCAGGGCCTGTACCTGCTGCGGGAAGCCGCGGCACGGGGCAACCCCTTCCGCGTGGCTTTTGTGGACATGCAGATGCCGGGCATGGAGGGGAAGACGTTCGGGAGGGAGTGCAAGGCCGATCCGCTGATTCGCGCTACGTCCCTGATCATGTTGACGTCCGTCGGGCAGCGCGGCGATTCCGCCGAGCTGGAAAAGATCGGCTTTGCCGCCTACCTCACCAAACCGGTGCGGAAGTCACAGCTCTACGACTGCATCGCCGCGGTCCTGGGAACGGCCTCGGCAGACCCCCGGCCGGGCTCCGAGCGGATCATCACGCGCCATACCCTGGCCGAGCAGAAGAAGCGCAAGATCCGCATCCTCGTGGCCGAGGACAATGTCGTGAACCAGAAGGTCGCCCTGCGCATGCTCGAGAGGTTGGGCTATCGCGCGGACGCCGTGGCCGACGGCAAGGAGGCGATCAAGGTCCTGGAGACGATCCCGTACGATCTGGTCCTGATGGACGTCCAGATGCCCGGAATGGACGGTTTCGAAGCGACGCGACGGATTCGCGACCCCCGATCCGGAGTGCGCGACCATAATGTCCCGATCATCGCCATGACCGCCTATTCGATGAAAGGGGATCGCGAGAGGTGCCTGGAGGCAGGGATGGACGACTACGTCAGCAAGCCCGTCACTCCGGGATCGCTCGCGAAGGCGCTCGACCAGCACCTGAAGGCGGGCGGGAGCACGTGCAGGCCGGGTACGACCGACCCGTTGACCGGACCCCTCAGCCCGGTGAAGATGGAATTCATCCGCGAGATATCCGGCGGGGACGGTGCTTTCGAACGGGAGCTGATCCAGACCTTCCTCGCGGATGCCGGGGAGCGGCTCTCCCGGCTCGAGTCGGCGGTCAGCGAGCGGGACAGCGACCAAACGCGGCGGCAGGCGCACGCCATCAAAGGCTCCAGCGCCAGCGCCGGCGCCCACAGGCTGCAGGAGATTGCGTCTCGGCTCGAGCAGATGGGCGATCGCGGCGAGCTCGGTGCCGCCCCCGATGTGCTGGCCGAGCTCAAGGCCGAATTCGAGGAGGTGCACCACTATCTCGAAGACTACGCAAGCTCGCTGGAACCTGCTCCGAGTTGTGAGATCCCGGCCCTGCAGTAGGGGCGTATGGCCATACGCCCCTACGGATCTTCATGTGTATCCGGCTTCGCGCGCGGCCCGTGTCTCGGGGGGAGCGCGATGAGCATGCCGGCAGTCGAGGTCCACGGCTCGTGCGACCCCCGTTTTGCGCGCGTGCGGGACGCCTTCGCCGGGAACTTCGCGACGCACGACGAGGTGGGCGCGGCGGTCGCGGTCTCCATCGACGGCCGCGTCGTGGTCGATCTCTGGGCCGGATGGATGGATGCCGGCCGCACGCGTCCGTGGCGGCGCGACACGCTGGTGAACGTCTTTTCGGTCGGCAAGGGCATGGCCGCCCTCTCGCTGCTGCTGCTGGTCGAGCGGGGGCAGGTCGATCTCGATGCGCCGGCGGCGCGCTACTGGCCCGAGCTCGGCGCCGGTGGAAAGACCGGCGTCACCGTGCGCATGCTGCTCGCGCACCAGGCCGGCGTGCCGGGAATTCGCAGGCCGCTGCGGCAGCTTGCCATGTACGACTGGGGATGCATGACGTCGGCGCTCGCCCGCGAAGAACCGTGGTGGACGCCCGGGACCGCGCACGGCTATCACGTGAACACCTTCGGGTTTCTGGTCGGCGAGCTGGTGCGACGCGTGACGGGAATGCGCCTGGGCGCGTTCTTCCGGCGCGAGATCGCGGGTCCGCTCGACGCGGACTTCCACTTCGGGATTGCCGCTCAGCATGATGACCGGGTGGCGGACGTCCTCCTCCCCGACGACGACGCGCGTCTTCCCGACTTCCTCCTCGGGCGGACCGGCACGGGAGCGTGCGAAGACAATGCCCGGCGCCGCCGTCTGCTCGAACGCGTCTACTGCAACCCGCCGGGGATCTCGGGCTTCGGCACCGTCAACACGCGCGCATGGCGGGACGCCGAGATGCCGTCGACGAACGGGCACGCGACGGCGCGCGCCGTGGCGCGGATCTATGGCGCCCTCGCCTGCGGAGGCCGGCTCGAGGGCCGCCTCCTCCTCGCGCCCGAGACGATCGCCGAGGCGCGCACGGAGATCTCGGCCGGGACCGATTTCGTGCTTGGACGCTACTCGCGCTTCGGCCTCGGCTTCCAACTGACCCAGCCCGAGCGCCCCCTCGGTCCGGGCCCGCACGGCTTCGGGCATTTCGGCGCAGGAGGCTCGCTCGGCTTCGCCGACCCCGATGCCCGCCTCGCCTTCGCCTACGTGATGAACCTTCCGGGCCAGCGCTGGCAGGACCCGCGCAACCGCGCGCTCGTCGAGGCGGCGTACGCCGCGCTGTGACGGCCTTGACGTGAATGGGGAGCCGCTTGCCCCATCAGCTACCTCCTGGCGCACCAGGTCACGAGGGGCGGCCGGCAGTCGATGACCACAAAATCAAATGTGTAATGCGCGGAGGAGCGAAGCTTTGGTTTCAGCCAAACGGCAAAAGCGGGCCCTGTACCGATGGCCGGCGAGACAATCACCGTGGTTAAGGAGCTGATGCCAAGCAAGGAAGCGGCCCGGCTCACCTCCATTCTTTCGAGTTCGGCCTTGAGCTCGGCCAGCACATCGAGTTCGCCACGATCGCCCATCTGCTCGAGCCGAGACGAACCGGTGAGATCCGGGCCTTGCAGTGACAGCATGTTGAAACCGTAAGGGCGTATCGCCCTTACGCCCCTACAGACTCCTTATGTGTACCCGGCTTCCCGCGCTGCCAGGTCCAGATGCACCGTGAGAATGCGTTCCACCGGCAGCAACCGCTCACCGTCGGCCTCGCGCAGGTCGATCGTCTTGAGGTAGCGGCCGCAACGATCGCACGAGCCGATACGACAGGCCGGGACCTCGGTGAGCGAATATTTCACCCGGGCAGGGTCGTCACAACCGCAGAACGGGCACCCGACGCGGCCGAACGCCCATTCGGTATCGCAGCGGGAACACAGCAGCCGGCGGCTGCCCGTACCCCTGGCGAGAGAGGCGAAATCGGGCTCTCCCGCGCAGATCGGGCAGAACGGCCGCTGCCAGGCGGCCTCGGCCGGAAGCGGGGCCAGGGCCCCGGCATATTCCCGCAGGAACGGATGGACCGTGTGGTTGAACGAGAACGCCAGCAGGGTGCCGTCCAGCCCGGCCGCCTCGCCCGCAGCTATCCGCCCTTCCCGGAGGTAGCCGGCCGCAAGCGCGCACATGGATACCCGCTCTTGCGCCAGCCAGGCGTCGATCTCGTGGAGCGGGCCCGCCAGGTCGCTGCGGTGTCGGGCCGTGATCTCGCAAATCCGCTTCGAGAGGCGCGCCAGAGCGCCAGGATCGGCCTGAAACGATTCGGGGGACAGGGCCGGGAAACCGCTCTCGAGGCGCGCAGCCGCCTTCAGGATAACGTCCGGGATGTTGCCCAGCCGGACCACGGCTGACCGCTGGGCCTCGATCAGCTCGGCGTGAAGGAGCACCGTTTCCGCTGATTCGGGGATGAGGGCGGCCCCGCCTCTGAGGCCTTCCAGGATGCCTGCGTAGCCGATCATGAGGAGACTATTTCCCGGCGGCCCTCGGACGTGGGTGGGGCGCATCGCCGAACAGCGGCAGGAAGCGCGCCGCAAGCGCATAGGCCGCGACGCCGGCGGCCACGATTCCAACGGAGATGGCAAGCTCCATCCAATGGGGGAAGTACCCGGCGTCCGGCGGCCTCGACCAGCCGATCAGGCTCACGGCGAAACGATTGACGACCGTGAAGGCGACGACCAGCAGGGCCGCGCCGAACAGCCTCGAGCCGTTGCGCCGCACCGACGGCAGGGCGAACAGCACCATGGGCGCCACGAGCCCGCCGATCACCTCGAGCCAGAACAGCGCCGCCATTCCTCCGTGAAGGGCCATCGTCCACTCGCCTGCCGCAGTGACATCATAGACCTTCAGGGCCAGGTTGGCGGCCAGGACCGGCGAGATCGCCTTGCTCAGGTCGCCGATCAGGCGCAGCTCCAGCCCGCGCCCGAGCATGCGGGAGGCCACCCAGGACTCGAGGATGACCATTGCAGGGCCCACGGCGACCGCGGTAAGGAAGAAATGAACCGGCAGGAAGGGCGAGAACCACAGAGGGTGCACTTTCGTGGGCATGGCGAGAAACAGCGCGCCGAGCGACGATTGGTGGAGCGTGGAGAGCAGGGTTCCGAGAATCACCAGAGCCACGGTGGCGCGGCGGATTACGGCGAGGGGCCGCGGCCAGCGCAGCCGCTCCCACACGAGGGGGCTCACCTCGAGGGCGAGCACCGTGGTGTAGAGCATCACGCACCAGCCGACCTCGAACATCACGGAGCGGGGGTTCCGGAAGGGGAGGAGATACCAGATCCGCTCCGGCCGCCCCAGGTCGACCAGCAGGGCCAGGATCACCATCACGTAGCCGAGAAATCCGGTGAGGATCGCGGGGCGCAGGATCGGGCGGAACCGCTCCATGCCGAACAGGCACACGGCGGAGGCCGTGACGAAGGCGCCGGCTGCCAGGGCGACGCCGCACAGCAGATCGAAGCTGATCCACAGGCCCCAGGGGTAGGCATTGCCCAGGTTGGTGACGGCCCCCAGACCGCAGGCATAGCGCATCAGGGCCGTCAGGACGGCCAGGGCGATGAGCCCGAGCAGCACGGCAATCCCTCTGCTCGGGCGGAAAGGGACGACGCGCGGAGTTATGACGGCTCCTCCTTCTCTTCGGCCGGCGCTTGCTGCCCCGCGCGGTCCCTGAACCGGAAGAGCAGGGCCAGGCCGGCAAGTGCCGCTCCCCACGCGGCCGCAAAGGGAACGGTATACTCCATGACCTTCTCGGCCCGGGCCGCCACCGGCTCAGGCCCGATCCGCGGCAGTCCGAGCCGTTCGAAGGGGATGGCCGACAGGTAGAGAACCGAGGTCCCGCCGGCCTCCTGTTTGCCGTAGAGGCGATCCACGTACCGGTTCGGGTTCCGGCGAATCCGCGCCTCGCCTTCCTCGATCAGTGCCTCCCGTGCCCCGAAGGCGATGGCCTTGGACGGGCAGGTCTTGGCGCAGGCGGGGTGAAGACCGGAGCCGAGCCGGTCGAAGCAGAAGGTGCACTTGCGCACCACCGGCGTCTCGAGCAGGCCTTTCTCCCATTCGAAGGCGGGAACCCCGAAGGGGCAGGCCGCCATGCAGTAGCGGCAGCCGATGCATTTCCGGTCGTCGTAGAGGACCGGCCCCTGCGGCGTCTTGTGCATGGCGCCCACCGGGCACACCGAGGCGCATGCGGGATGCTCGCAGTGCATGCAGGCCCGCTTGAGAAAATAGAACCCGGCCGCGCCGCCGGCATCGACCTCGTGGAATTCGATGAGGCTCCAAGTGCTCGCGGAAAGGGCCGGAGGATTCTGGTAGGTGCCCCGATTGCGGGTGGCCTCGGCCGGCAGGTCGTTCCACTGCTTGCAGGCAACCTGGCAAGCGCGGCAGCCGGTGCACCGGGTTTCATCGATCAGCATCGCCCATTGCGACATGGCCTGCAGCCCTTACCCTGGAGCCTTCCGAATGTCGACGAGAAAAGCCTTGTATTCCGGGATCATGGTGTTGCCGTCGCCCACGTGCGGCGTCAGATCGTTGGCGCAGTCCCCGGTGGCGAGGCCCTGCCACCCCCAGTGCCAGGGAATGCGCGCGACGTGCACCACCCGGCCGTCGATCACCAGGGGTTTCAGCCGCGCCGTGACCATGGCCACGGCCTGCACCCGGCCGCGCGCGGAGACCACGGCGACCTTGTCGCCGTTGGCGATGCCCCGCGATTCCGCCAGCTCGCGGCCCACGAGCACGAACAGCTCGGGTTGGATCTCGGCCAGCCAAGGCAGGGTTCGCGACATGGCGCCGGCTTGCCAGTGTTCGCCGAGCCGGAAGGTGGTGCAGACCACGGGAAACCGGTCGCACGTGCCGATCCGGTCGCCGATCGGCGCCTCGTGGTCGGTCGTCCAGATCTTGATCACCGGATTGCGCTGGCAGCCGGACAGGAGATTGCGGACCGGAGACTCGACCGGCTCGTAATGCTCCGGCAGCGGCCCATCGCGCAGGCCGCTCGGGGCGAAGAGCCAGGCCTTGCCGTCCGCCTTCATGAGAAACGGATCGGCGCCGGAGTGCGCGGCCAGCCCCGGCGCGGCCGGGTCGGCCGCGGCTCCCGGCCCCTTGGTCGCAACGAAGTCCGGGACGTCGTAGCCGGTCCACCGGTGCGCCGCGCCGTCCCACCAGATCAGCCTCTTCTCCTCCGACCACGGCCTGCCGTCCGGCCGCGCCGAGGCGCGGTTGTAAAGAATGTGGCGATTGGCCGGCCAGGTGAAGCCCCAGTAGGGATACAGGCCCAGATCGCCCGGGTCCTTCTGGCCGCGCCGGCGCGCCGCGGGACGCCAGATGCCGCGGCCGTCGTCGGCCGGGGCGAAGTAGCCTGCGTAGAGCCAGTTGCCGCACGCCAGCGCGTGCGCATTCGCGGCCGCCGCCAGAGTGGAAAAGCCCGGCAGCAGACGCCCTCTCTCCAGGATGCAGGTGCCCGCGTCGTCCCTCACGTCATCCACGGCATAGCCGTTGATCTCCCTCGCCACCAGCTCGATGTCCGGCTCTCCCTCCTCGCCGCCGTAAGACCAGTTGAGATCCAGGAGCGGGCGGTCCTTGGGATCGGCCGAGTCCCGGTAAAGCTTCTTGAGCGCCCCGGCCAGACGGTCGAGGATCCAGGCGTCGCTCCTGGCCTCTGCCGGGCCTTGCGCGACCCGGGAGCGCCACTGAACGCGGCGGCCGCTGGTGACGATGGTGCCGGACTTCTCCATGGCATCGAGGACCGGCAGGAGAAGTACTTCCGTGGCGATCGAGCCGGGGTCCGTCCCGGGGGCCTTCCAGAAGCTCGCGGTTTCGGTCTCGAACAGGTCCATGACCACGAGCCATTCAAGCTTTCCCAGCGCCTTTCGTTCCATCCGCGCATTCGGACCCGAGACCGCCGGGTTCTGTCCCATGCAGATCAGCCCGCGGATGACGCCGGCCCCCATCGCCTGGAACAGGGGAATCCAGGAGCAGTTGCCGCTCGACTTGGGCAGATACGCATACGCATAGTCGTTGTCCCGGGTGGCGGCATCCCCGTACCAGGCTTTCATCAGGGCGGCGAAGAAGCGCGGGCCGTTCACCCAATAGCCGGTGCGGTCGAATTTCGCCGCATAAGCCTGGAAGTCCGCATGCCGGTCCGTCGGCGCGCCGAGGTACCCGGGCAGGTCGTGGTAGAGCAGGCCCATGTCGGTCGAGCCCTGCACGTTGGATTCCCCGCGCAGCGCGTTCAAGCCGCCGCCCGGGATGCCGATGTTGCCGAGCAGGAGCTGGAGAATCGCCATGGCGCGCACGTTCTGGCTGCCGACGGTGTGCTGGGTCTGCCCCATGGCATAAAGGATCGTCCCGGCCTTGTGCGGCGCGCCGGTGGCGCAGAAGGTCTCGGCAACTCGTAGGAATTTCTCGTGGGGCGTGCCGCAGATGCGCTCCACGAGCTGGGGCGTGTAGCGGGCGAAGTGCCTCCTGAGGTGCATGAAGACGCATTGCGGGTGGTCGAGCTCCGCGGCCTGCTTCGGTACGCTCACCTCTTCGTCCGTCTCCGTCCCCTGCGGGCCTCGGACCCTCATGCGGACCCTCTGGGTCTGGTACTGCCAGCTTGCGGGGTCGTAGACCCCCTTGTGCGCGTCGAAACCGGAGAACAGACCGTCGAGTTCCGCGGGGCTCTGATAAGCGGGATGGATCAGAGTCAGGGCGTTGGTGTAGGCCTTGACGTACTCCGCGTTGAACAGCCCGTTCTCGATGGCGTGGCGGACGAGGCCCCCGAGGAACACGATGTCGGTGCCGGGGCGCAGGGGCGCATAGAGGTCCGCAGCCGCGGCGCTGCGTGTAAACGCAGGATCTGCGACGATGAGCTTTGCGCCCCGTTCGCGGGTCGCGTTGATCCACAGGAAGGAGGCAGGGTGGTTGCTGGCCGGGTTCGCGCCGATCACGAAGATGACGTCGGCGTTCTTCAGATCGATCCAGTCGTTGGTCATGGCGCCGCGGCCGAGGGTGGGGGCCAGACCGGCCACCGTGGCCGAGTGTCAGATGCGCGCCTGGTGCTCGAGGTAGACCACGCCCAGGGAGCGCATCAGCTTGGTCGCGAGGTAACACTCCTCGTTGCTGTTGGCCGCGCCTCCCAGCCAGGCAATGCCTTCGGTGCGGTTGACCGTCACTTCCTGCGTGTCCACCCGCACCGTCCGGGTAAAGGTTTCCTCCCGGGTCTGCTTCACGCGCTCGGCAATGCGCTCGATGGCCCACTTCCAGGGCTTCTGCTCCCACCGGGTCGAACCCGGAGCGCGGTAGCGCACCGCATCCAAGCGAAGCGGGCTGTTCGAGAGCTGGCGCACCGAGATGGACTTGGGATCGAGCGCGCCGCGGTTGATGGGATTGTCGGGGTCCCCTTCGACGTTCACGATGCGTCCCTTCTCGTCGGTGGCGATGACCAGACCGCAGCCGCACGAACAATAGGGGCAGATCGTCACCGCCTCGCCGATCTTCTTGTGGAGCGGGAGCCCGTCCGCGCCGGCGGCGCGCGCGCAGGATGCCGGCAGGAGGAGACCGCCGCTCGCGGCAGCGGCAGATCGGAGGAACGCTCTTCGGCTGATCTTCATGGGCGCCCTCGCGGAGGTGGCGATCGAGGCCCCTCTGCGGAAGCGGTGCGCTCGGTCAAGCGCTCGATCCTATTCATAGCCGACCGGTCGTCATTATAGAAGGGCTCTCCTGTTTCGGCAACCGCATTTCGGCAGCCGCAGCCCGCCTGTCGCCGGCCCCCGAGGGGCTCTCTGTCCCGCGCGACCAAGCGGGGGAGCCGGCCATCCAAGTTCCGTGCGCGGCCCGAAAGGGGCGGGGGCAGGCGCATCCATCGGGCTTCGGCCTCCATCCATTAGGTTATGGGGAGTAGATGACGGACGGAACTCTATAAGGAGATAGACCATGCAATCAGCAGAAAAGCTGGAAAAATCAGCCGTGATCAACGGCATCGACACGGATGCCCTGAAGGACCTGGTCAGCCAGGTAGCCGCGGACCCGAAGCGCGCCATGACCCACTGGCAGGTGGTCAGCACCTGGAAAGGAGGGACCCGTTCCGATGCGCACGTCTCCGGGTACACCTTCGGCGGGACCCACGTGAAGAAGAACTTCACCATCCAGGCCGATGAGCCGCTGGAGCTCGGAGGGACCAACCGCTTTGCCAACCCGCAGGAGATCCTGATGGCGGCCTTCAACGCCTGCATGATGGTCGGCTATGCGGCGGGCTGCGCGATGGAGGGGATCGAGCTGGAGGACCTCCGGATCGAAACCCAGGGAGACATAGACCTTCGAGGCTTCTTCGGTCTCGACCCCAACGTAAAGCCCGGCTACAGCGAGATCCAATACACTGTGCATATCAAGGGAAAGGGCACGCCCGAGCAGTTCAGGAAAGTCCACGAGAACGTCTGTGCCACTTCTCCGAACCGCTTCAACCTGGCCAACCCCATCCGACTGGAATCCAAGCTCGTGGTGGAGTGAAGGCGGTGGAGTGAAGGCGAAAGAGGCCGTCGCTGTTGCCTGGCGGCGGCCTCACGCTGATCTCTTTTCATCCGACCTGACGTTCGCGAGGGACGCGTCAGTCACCGGCATCCAGCTCGGGATAATGCCGGAAGATCCCGTTCTCGTTGAAGGGTACGCGGCGCGGCGAGTCGAGGTAGGCGGCGATCCGAGGCCCCTGGGCGACCGCGTCATGGAGCGCGCTCAGTCCCGGGATCTTCGGTTCGAACCGGGCCATGGCGTTCGGGAAGGCGTAACGCAGGCCCGCGATCACCTGGAAGGCCGAAAGGTCCGGGTAGGAGCGCCGACTGCCTACCAGGTATCTTCCCCGGCCCGCGCCGTTCCGGGCCAGGACGCGTTCGAAGTAGGAAAGAAACTTGGGCATCCTGTCGGAGAGGAACGCCGCGGCACGGGCGCGGGCCTCCTCCTTCTGGTCCTCGTAGTAGAGATCCACGGAAATGGGGTGGTGCGTGTCGTGGGCCTCGGCCACCAGGTCCGCGATCGTGAGCTGCAGCTGATGGGCCGCGAGCCGGAGCGCGTCGCTCTTCGGCACGAGCCCGAGCCGGGGTCCGAGGAAGCACAGGATGGCCGCGGTCTGCGCCAGCACGAGGTCGCCCGCCTTGAGAAACGGCGGCGCGAAGGGAAGCGTGCCGCCGGCCTTGCCGTTCAGGAGCTTCATCATGGCGCCGGCGCCCCCGCCTTCCCGCTGCTTCAGGCGGGCCACGTCGACGTACGGCACGCCGGCCTCTTCGAAGGCGAGCCGCACGAACTCGCCCCGACCCTGGATTCCCGGCCAGTAGTAAAGCTCGTAGCGGGGTTCCTCGCGTTTCGGCATGGGCTCCCCCGAGGGATCCGGTCGGCGGGCTGCGGCCTTTGCCAGGATAAGATGCCGGCTTCGGTCAAAAGGTCTTTTACCAGAGGACCAGCGCGGCGCTCACCAGCACGACGTAGACCGCGCAAAAGATCAGCTCGAAGCCGAGGATGTCCTTGAAGTCGAGCTTCGCCACCGCCAGCAGCGGGAGGGCCCAGAAGGGCTGGATCAGGTTCGTGCCCATGTCGCCGAAAGCGTAGCTGACGGCGAGCTTGCCCGTATCCACGCCGAGCTGCGAGGCGGCCTCGAGGAGGTAAGGCGCCTCGATCACCCACTTGGACCCGCCGGAAGGGACGAAGTAGTTCAAGATCGAGGAGTACCAGAAGATGATCACCGGGAAGGTTCGGGGGGTCGCGAGGCTGACGAAGGCTTCGGAGATCGAGCTGGCCAGGCCGCTGTCCTTGATGAGCCCGTACATGCCGGCGTAGAGAGGAAATTGCAGGACAATGCCGTGGAGGAGCGTTCCGGCCTGACGCGCGGAGCGCAGGAGCGCCCTGGGGGACGGGTGCAGGAGAACGGCCAGCATGAGAACGCAGAAATTGACCGTGTCCAGCGTGAGGCTGAGGCCGCTGGTGCGGAACCGGTCGGCGATCCACAGGAGGCCCGGAAGCGCCAGCGCCAGGTTGACGATTCGGCTGCCCTCGAGCCTTGCGGCGGGCGTGCTCGGAGCGCCGTCCGCGGGGGCGGCCGCGTCGAGATCGTCTTGCGGAATCTGCTCCGGCGCGACGCGCACGCGGTTCTCCGAAGCCGGCAGGAGCATGGCCGCCACCGCGATGAGCACCGCGGATACGGTCGCGACCGTGAGCAGGGGCCACGTCCGGAACACGGTCCGGGTGAGCGGCAGGATGCCCGTGGTCGACTCCAGGAAGTGGCCGGGCGTCGCCAGCAGCAGCGGGACCGAGCCCGAGGGGCCCATGTGCCAGGAGCACCCCATGCCGAGGTAGGCCACGGCCACGAGCAGCCGGTAGTCCGCATCCGGGTGCCGCCGCGCAAAGGACGAGACCATCATGGCGGAAGCGATCAGCCCCACGCCCCAGTTCAGCCAGCAGAGGACGACCGATGCGAAGGCGAGCAGGGCCACGGCGCCCCGGGGCGAGCGCGGCACGGAAGCTGCGGCGTCCAGCAGGCGCCGGACCGGAGGCGAGACGGCCAGGAGGTAACCGGAGAAGACCACCAGGCTCATCTGCATGCCGAAGGTGAGGAGCGTCCAGAAGCCGTTTCCCCAGTGGCGGACGCACTCCAGCGGGCCGGACTTGCCCAGGAGCAGGGCGAGGCAGAAGGTGAGCACGGTCAGGAGGACCGCAATCACGAAGGCGTCCGGTGTGTATCGCCTGGCGACCGCCGCGAGCCCGCGGCTGATGCGATCGAGCCTCTTCCCCACCCTGCGGTCCCCCCGGTGCTTCGGATGCGACCCGTCTCTCAAGAAGCCCACCAGCTCGACGCGCGCGGAAGGCCGTGCTCGCCCGTGAGCAGAGAAACGAGCTCCAGCGCCGAGCTGGCCGCCAGCTCGGTGCCGATCCCGTGGCCTCCGGCTTCCGCGCTGCACAGGTACAGGCCCCGGACCGGCGTGACCTGGGCGGGCCTGCGGTCGCGGATCTGGTCCACGCTCTGGCCCACGCCGATGATGTTCCCGTCCTCGCCGGCGTAGGCCCTGACCAGGTCCGGCGTGTCGAGCCGGTGCCAGAGGACCTTGCCCTGCGCTCCAGGGTAGAGGCGGAAGAAGGCGTCGAGCAGCGCCTCTTCCCAGGGCGCCCACTCCTTTCTCCCGGTGCAGGCGGTGCCGAAGAAGATCATCTGGCGCCCCTCGGGGGCGAGCGAAGGATCGTAGTTGGTGGGAGAGGTGATCATCCCGCCCACCCGTTCCGGCACTTCGCCGGTCTCCAGGGTCCTCTGGGCGACCCGGAAGGCCTCGGAGTAGTCATAGGGGATGTACAGGAGGAGCTGATCGTCGGTGATCTTCTCCGCGAGGGCCACCTTGAGCGCCACGGCTGGAAAGGCATAGGTGAGCTTGGAGACGCGCTCCACGCAGGCAGCAGGAAAGTGCTCGGCACCCGCGAGGGTGAGCACCGTTTCCTTGATGTCCGCATTGCTGATGATGACGGAGCCCAGGATGCGGGTCCCGTCCGACAGCTCCACGCCGCGGGCCCGGCCGGTCTCGATCAGGATCTTGCGGACCGGGGTCTTCAGGGCCACCTCGCCCCCGCAATCCGTGATGACCTTGGCGTAGGCCCGCGGAATGGCAATGCAGCCGCCCCTCGGGTAAGCGGAGGACCGGGCCGCGACCACCTCCCTGAAACACCGGATGAACTCTGCGGTCGAGGCCGCACGGGAGGGGATGCAGAAGTACTGCCCGCAGATCATGTTGATGAAGCCGTGTACCATGGGGTCGCGGGAGAAGAGGTCCACCCAGTCCGAAAGGGGCGTGTACCAGAGCTCTTCCAGCTCCTTCTCCTGGAGGGAAAACAGGGTCGCGAAGAGCGTGCCGAAGTTCCCCATCTCTGCCTCGGGGACCATCTCCTGCATGGTCTTCCTGGAGTAGCGCTTCACCTCGTCCCTGTAACGGAGCACCGGTTGCCGGATCGCGACCCACTCGATGGCATCCGGCCTGGCGACCTTGCGGCAGACCTCGCCGAGCGAGCCCCGGTCTCCTACCCCGAAGAGGTGGACGCCCAGGTCGACGGTGAAGCCGTCCTTCTCGTACGAGGTGCACCTGCCGCCGATCGTCCCGTTCTTGTCCAGGAGCAGGACCTTGCGGCCCCTGTGGGCCAGGAGCGCGCCGACCGCCGTCCCTCCGATCCCGCCCCCGACGATGACGACATCGTAGCTCGATTCCATCGGCACCTCCCTGGATCGGCGCTCCGCTGGCGGGCAGCTCTCCGGGCGGCTCCGGCGCGCGCCTCAAGCCTTTCCTATACCCCGTGGTTTTCCAAGTCAATTTGCGGCGGCAGGAAACCCGCCGCAGGCACGGACGCCGGCTCGCTGAGGCCGCTCCGGACATCGGGCCGGCCCCTGAAAGACTGGATTTCAGAGGATAGGAGAAATGCGGACGCAGGGCGCGGCGGAAGGAGTTGCCAGTTCCCGGTCATCCGTTGTCAGGCCGCGCCGGCCCCACGGAACCCGGAGGTCTCAGCGCGCTCCGGGCACCCGTGGGCGCAAGCCGTCCTGACTTCCTCGCTGACAACCGGCAACCGACAACGGACTGCCGAGGAAGGACGCAGCACCGCAGACCGGCGTCTGGAGGCGGACCTTTATTTACAGATCTTCTGGAACCCTGCCAGGGAGAACATGTTCCGGTCCATCACGGCAAACCAGACCGCGATGCTTTCGGGGCTGAGGCCCCTCAGAATGGTCGCGTGGTCGTAACGGTCGTCCACCGCCACGTAGAATCCTCCCTGGAGAAAGCGCATCTTCTTGTCCGGGCTCTGAAGACTCGTCAGGCCGCCCAGTATGACCGTCTTCCAGTAAGCTCCGGCACGGTCGTAGATGACCTTGTAGAAAACCAGGTACGGGACCTGCGCGTCGATCCACAGGTACTGCGTCCCATAGTTGTAGTAAGGGTCCTTGGGCTTGAACTCCAGGATCAGGACATCGCGCTTGACCCAGGGGAGGTTCGTCGGCGCCCAGGGGGCGCCCTGCCAGCCCTCTTTCTGGTACCCGTAGACGACGTTCTTGACGCCGCTCGTGGACGCCCACTCGCCCCTCTTGGTCTGGACCAGAGGCTGCGGGTTCTCATCCAGGAAAGGGACGATACCAGGCTGTCTCTTCACGGGCGCCCACTCGACGGCGCTGATCTTGCCGTCATAGCCGTACGCATCGTCCACGCACATGTCCGTCCCGATGAAGGCGTCCGACCGATTCGCCGGGCTCATGCGCCGCACCCTGCGGATCGCAGGAACGAAGCCGTAGGACATGTCCTGCCTGTCGTCCAGGTAGCGCCAGGTCAGGATGTTGGTGCCGGCGATGTCATAGGGCGCGATCACCTGGACGATGGAGAGTTTTTCGATCCGGTCCGAGTTGCTCTCTTTCTGCGCCCTGTCCCATCCGATCAACGGATAAGACAGAAAAGCCGCCTGCACCTCCCGTTCGAACCCGGAACGGCCGATCCAGAGCGCGGTCATGGGAAAAAAATTGTTGCCGAGGGTGTAGGCGTAGCACATGCGGTCGTACATCACCATGTTCGCGGCCCGCGGATCGCTCAGATCCACCTCCGGAAAGGGGATCCCCACGATGTGCTCGGGCGTCTTGCCCGTGGCCGAGTCGACGATGAGGCCGGCCTCGTCCAGCCGGTATTTCCCTTTGTTCAGCTCGAGGGACCTGGTCAGCATCTCCTGCCAGATTTCGTTGGGATCGTAGTTCAGCTTGGAGATCGTGAGGACGAAGTCGCCCTTCTTTACCCAGCTCAGCACGGATTCCGGAATCAGCCCTTCCACCTTCTCCCAATTCTCCTTGTCCACGACGTCTCCGGGCGAAACGTCCGCCGCCTGCGCGGCTGCCACGCCTAGAAGGATTTGCAGGACCGCCACCATCACGCCACCCGCTCCACGCTTCTTCATCTCGGCATCTCCTCTCCCTGTTGAAAGACTTCGACAGCCAGCGGGAATGCGCCACTCGGTCCCGGGTCTCACGCGGCGCTCTGGACCCCGGGAGCTGCGCGCGCGCTGCGCCCGCGATTCAGCAGCCAATCGCTCAGCAGAAAGGACTGCTTGTAGGCCTGGCATCCGACATAGGTGAGCGCAGCGGAGGGGACCCCCAGGAGCTTGCGGTCGATCAGGGGATTCTCGGTCAGCTCGGACCTCT
>JBFLZG010000118.1:0-33113 GCA_040756235.1 bacterium
CTCCCGCGGGCCGCGCGGCGCGCAGAGAGAGTCCAGACGCAGCGGGATCCGCTGCGCGGCCAGGATGGCCAGAAGGTGCTCGAGCTGGGCCAATCCCGAGAGCCGGGGGAGATTGCTCGGTAGCGCGAGAGCCGGCCTCCCCCGCAGGATGTCTTCCACGAAGGCGGCCAGATTTCCTCGGGGGCCCACTTCCACGAAAAGTCTGTAGCCTTCGGAGTAAAGGTTCCGGACGGTATCCTGAAAAGCCACCGGCTCGACCCAATGGTCGGCCATGAGGCGGCGCACCTGGTCGGGATCCTCGGGATACGGCCCCCGCGTCGTGCAGGACCAGACCGGAACCCGTGCCTGGAGCAGCGGGTACCTGGAGAAAATCTTCCGCAGCCTTTCCGTGACCGGCCGGAACAGGGGCGTGTGATAGCCTCGACGGAAGGGGAGAGGCTCGCAGAGCATTCTCTGCTTCTTCAGCTCCTCCTGGGCCCTCTGCACTTTCTCATCGGCTCCCACGAGGATCACCTGGTGGGGACAGTTGTCCATGGCCAGGAAGAGGCCTTCGCCCAGATTCCCGAGAGCCTTCTCCACCTGGGTGCGATCCGCGCCGATTGCGAGCATGCCGGCCTGGGGCACCCCGCCTTCCTTCTCGATGGCTTCGGGCACGAGGTGCGCCTCGAGCACGAGCTCCTCGGGCACCTCGTCCAGCATGCCCGAGGCCTGAAGGGCGGCGTACTCGCCGGAGCTGTGCCCGAGGAGGACCGAGGGCCGGACCCCGAGGCCGGTGAGAAGGCTGAACAGGGCCAGGTTGGCCGTGAAGACCGCCTCCACGGCCGTGTCGATCTCCCAGAGGAGCCGGCTCGATCTCTGGCGATCCTCATCGCGGAAGCAGCTCCTGGGAAAGACCGCGTCGCTCAGGAGATGCCCCTTGCCTCTTTTCAGGAACGACCGGTCCGTGCGATCGAAACACCTCCGCACCGCGGGAAAGAGGGGGCAGAGGTCGGCGAGCATGTCGGGGTACTGGGCCCCCTCTCCCGGGAAGAGGAAGACGATCCGGCCGCAAGGGTCGAGCGGCTCGTCGAAGTAGTAGATCCCTCCTCGGTCCTTGATCTGGCGCCGCTGCGGCTCCGCGAGCTTCTGTTTGGCGATCGAGACCTTCCTGCGCAGATCTTCCGTCGAGGCGGCCACGATGGCCAGGCACGGACGGCCTCCTGCCGCCTTCCGGGCGAGCGTGTGCGCGAGGTCCAGGAGCCGAGTCTCGGGCAGGCTCGTGAGGTAGCTCTCGAGCGCCTCGAGCCGCCGGGAGATCTCCGCCCGGTCCGGCGCCTCGATGAGCACGAGCTCGCATTCCCTCTCCAGAAGATGATCCTGCCTGCTTCCCTCCTGTTCGGGAGCCTCTTCCAGAATCACGTGGGCGTTGATCCCGCCGAACCCGAAAGCGTTGACGCCGGCCCTTCTGGGGTGCTCTTCCGGGGCGTGGATCCAGGGCCGGACCTTGGTATTGATGTAGAAGAACCCTCTGTCCTGATCCAGTGCCGGGTTGGGTTCCTCGACGTCCGCGGTCGGGGGCAGCACCTTGTGATAGAGCGCGAGCGCGGCCTTGATGATTCCCGCGACCCCGCTGGCCGGAATGAGATGGCCCAGGAGGGTCTTGGCCGATCCGACCGCGCAGGGGGCGAAGAGGGTCTTGCGCTTCCCGAAGAATTCCTGGATCGCCTCGATCTCGGTGGCATCGCCCACCGGCGTTCCGGTACCGTGCGCTTCGAGCAGGCCGATCGTCTGCGGTTTGATGCCGGCGTCGCGGTAGGCCCTGCGCAGCGCCAGCCGCTCTCCCTGCTTGCGGGGCGCCAGCAGGCCGGTGCCCTTTCCGTCGCTCGAAGTTCCGGCGCCCCGGACAGAGGCGTAGATCCGGTCGCCGTCCCGTTCGGCATCTTCCCGGCGCTTCAGCACCACCAGGCCGATCCCCTCTCCGAGGACGGTCCCATCCGCGTCCTTGTCCAGGAACCTGACCCGGCCGCTCGGGCTGATCGCCGTGAGGTCGCAAAAGACGAGGGTGGCCAGAAGCGAATTGCCTCCCTGGACGCCTCCGACCAGGGCCAGGTCGAACTGCCTGCTCCTGAGGCCTGCGAGCGCCTGGTCCACGGCGATCAGGGAAGAGGCGCAGGCCGCATCGATGGTGTAGTTCGGCCCCATGAGGTTCAGACGGTTGGCGATGCGGCCGGTCATCACGTTCGGGATGAGGGAAGGGATGATGTCGGTGTGAAAGGGGGGCAGGCTCGCCTTGAGTTGTCCCCGAATTTCCTCGAGCTCTTCGGTGGTGTACTCGGGATGGAGGTCGCTCAGGATCATCAGGGTCTGCTCGAGGATCCATCCATGCTGGATGATGTTCATATTGCCGGCGTTCGTGTAATTGCCCTTGCCAAGGATGACGGCGGTGCGGCTGCGGGCCTTCACGTTGTCCAGGCACCCTGCATCGCGCAGGGCGTCGCAAGCCGTGCGGAGCGCGAGGAAGTGGTCAGGCTCGCCGCCCTGGACGCTGTTCGGCAGCACGCCGTAGTCGAGTGGCCGGAAACGCCTCTCGGGCTCGTCGAGAAAACCGCCGTGCTTGGCGTAGGCGCGATAGATGCTCTTGGAATCGGGCTCGTAGTAGAGGCGGGTGTCCCAGTGCTCGGGCCTGACCTCGGTGATCGCGCAGGTCTTGGTCAGGATGTTGTGCCAGTAGGTGTTCAGGTCCGGCGCCTTGGGGAAGATGCAGGCCATGCCGATGATGGCTACATCGGGGCGATGTGATTCCTTCGCCGCTCTCATGATCGCGTCATCGTCTCGGAGTGATCGGCCATGGGCACCGTCATCGTATTCCGCCCCTCCAGACGGTTCAGTTCGTGCGAAGTTGGGAGCCTTTCAAGAATTCGACCCCGGGAGGCTGTGCAGAAATGTCCAGATGCAAGGCGAAATCCTGGGGAATGAGGCGTACATGGCAGTACGCCGCAATGACCCCGGCTTTCGCCGGGGCAGGCTGCCCCAGGACCTCCACGCCGCATGAGCGCAACGCAGCAGATGGGCATTTATGGACAGCCTCCCAGCCATCCTTCGATGTCGCTGATGATGATCTCTCCCTCGCCCTTGCGGCCGAAGTGGAGCTCTTCGGCGAGCCGCCTCTTTCCCACTTCGGGAGGGATGAGGGAAAGCCCTCGTTTGAGGAATTGCCGCCTGAGCTCCGGAGTCACCATGCCGGTGTCCCAGGGGCCCCAGTTGATCGAGACGACCCGGGCCGGCCACTTCTGGTCCAGGCAGATGGCCAGTTTGTTGAGCACCTCGTTGGCCGCCGCGTAGTCGCACTGGCCGGGGTTGCCGAAGCTGCCCGCCACCGAGGAGAAGAGAATGAAGAAGCGCAGCGTTTCCGGCTTGAGCTTCCGCGCCAGGGTGAAGGCGCTGTCCACCTTGGTGTCGAAGACCCGGTCGAAGGAGTCGGGCGTCTTGTCCAGGATGCGCTTGTCTTCGATGATGCCGGCCCCGTGGATCACGCCGTCGATCCTGCCGAGGCGCGCGTAGCAGGCGTCCAGGAAGGATTCGAAGGCCGCCGTATCGCGGACGTCGACCGAGTGGTATTCCACGGTCGCGCCGGTGCGCTCCAGCGCGCGCAGGTTGGCGCGGATCGCGCGCTCCTTGACGAGCTTTCTGTAGAGCGCCTCCGCCTGCGCGATGCGGGGCGGCTGGCCCTCTCGCCTGAGCCGCTCCAGGAGCACGGCTTTGAGGTCGGCCATGGCCGAGAGGCCGCGCACGTCGGGCGGGTCCTCCGGCCGGGGCGGGGGCGAGCTGCCCACCAGCACGAGCCGGGGCCGATGGCCGAGGGCGAGCTCGTGCGCGACGTCGAAGGTGATGCCCCGGGCGCCGCCGGTCACGAGAACAGTCGAATGCTCATCGATGGCCGGCAGCGGCTTGGCCGACACGGCCAGGGGAGCGGGTACGGGCCTGAGGGCGATCCGCTTGGACCCGTCGAAGCCGACTTCTACCGGCTGCTTGTCCGCTTCGACCTCGAGCAGGATCTGCTCGGCCATGCGCGCGGGGTCGAGGGCGGGCGAGAAGTCGATGACCCGGACCCGCACCGCGGGCCACTCGAGGGCCACGGTCTTGAGCAGGCCCTCGACGCCGGCCTGCCCCGGGAAGTATTCGACCCGTGGCACGCCGTTGGGGGCTGCGAACGTCCCGCCCATGACCGTGGCGGCGAAGACCACGCCGGGCCGGTCCGCAGGCTGGGAAAGCAGGTCCTGGCCGAAGAGCCGGACGAGATGGAACAGAGACTTGACCTCCTGCTGGATGCGGTTGCGCCAGGCCGCCGGGTCCATGGCCTTCCAGTCCGTCGGCGGAGCCATCGGCAGGAGGTGAAAAATGCCGCTCACCCGCCCCAGGTCGGGCCGGACGGACTCGAGCAGGCGCACCATCTCGTCGGGCCGGGAGAAATCCACCTGGAAGGTGTCGCGGTCCAGGCATGCGCAGCCGTCAGCGGCGCGCAGGCGTACGACCCGACCACCTGGGCCGCGCAGACGTTTGCACAGACGAGCGGCCACGCCGAGGCTGTCCTCGGTGACGAGGATCGTTCCGGAGAGGTCCAGGACGGCTCGTCTGCCGTTGAACGCGATCGGCACGGGGTTGAAGACGAAGCGCTGGTTGGCGGCGCCTTCTTGGGGTGCACGCGCCGGGTCGGCGCCGAGAGGCACCGCGCGGGCGGCTTCTTTGGCAGCGGAATCGGCCGCAAGGGGTGCCGGCGCGGGCAGCGCGAGCTGCGCCAGCATTCCCTGAACGGTCTTTTCCCTCGAAAGCTCCTCGATCTTCCCTTCGAGATCTTCGAAGCCCGACTCGAGCAGCCAGCTCCGAAGCTCCCCGAGCACCTCTACCCGCTTGATCGAGTCGATGCCCAGCTCGGCCTCGAGGTCCACGTCCAGACCGATCGCGTCACGAGGATAACCGGTCCTTTCGCTGAGTATGGTGAGAAGCCGGTCGCGGACCCGGTCCCGGACGTCGCCAGGCTCCTGCCCCCCTGCTTCGCGCCGTTGGGAGCTGGCGGGTGCGACCCCCGACACCCGATCTGCGAGACCTCTTTGCTCCTCGGGCACTGCCTGTTCTCGAACCCGAGATCCCCCCTGTTCTTGCGGCCGGGCGAGCTTCTCGGGCGCGGCGGCAAGGTCCGCCGGCTCTCGGACGCAAGCTGCCGCAGCTTCTCGGGCGCCCTCGGCTGCGGCAGGCCGGCGGTTCTGCAGATAGGAAAGCATCACCGAACGCTGGGTCTCGAGGAAGCGGTCCATGAGGCGCTGGAAGCCTGCCATGACAGAGTCCGGGGCCGCCGGGGAAGCGGTTGTCGGGTTCCGGTTATCAGCAGTCGGGAAAGGATCCGCCCCCTCTGAGCTGATTGTTGACTCGAGGTGGGGCGGGGAGCCGCCTGACAACTGGCAACTGACAACTGGCAACTCTCTTCCAGACGGGGCGGGGCCTGACACCTGACCCCCGACCCCCGACACCTTTCTTCGGGGTGGCTGGGTGACCGCTGACGCCTGACCCCCGATACCCGACACCTCTCGTCTCCTCGCCCGGAACCCGTTCACCAGCCAGACCGTTTCCGAAGGGGCACGGGGCTTCTGCAAGGGCTCGAACGACACCGCATCGAGCAGCCCGGGCTCTCTTCCGGCAAACAGCCTTTGCGGCTGGACCGGATAGCCGTTCACATAGAGTTGCGCCACCAGCGACATCAACTGCGGCAGCGCCGCCTTGCCGTTTTGATCGGTGCACAGGAACAGGGCTTTGCGCCCGGCCAGGATCTGTCTGCCGAGGCCGGTGAGCACGGTCGAGGGGCCCACTTCGATGAAGATCCGGGCGCCCGCCGCGTGGATCGTCTCCATCTCCTCCAGCCAGCTCACCGGTTGCTGGAGATGTTCCCCGAGCAGAGACGGAATGCTGCGCGCATCCGCCGGATAGACCTCGCGTCCGCCGGTGTTGCGGTAGACCGGTCTGGCCGGTGCCTGGAGGCTCACCCGCTCGAGATACTCCTCGAGCCGGCTGCCCGCAGCCCCGACCAGGGGCGAGTGGAAGGCGCAGCTCACCGGCAGCGCCCGCGTCGGGATGCGCCGGCTCTCCAGCTCCCGGACGAGAGCCTCCAGCGCCGGCGTGCTGCCCGAGACAACGATTTGTTTGCGGCTGTTCCGGTTTGCCACCCAGCAACCGGGGTGCCTCTCGAGGAACGGCTCCAGGACTTCCGGCTCGGCAAGCACCGCGGCCATGGACCCGGGCTGCGATCCCTGAGCCTCCCGGACCAGCCTGCCCCGAGCCTCTGCCAGCTCGTAAAGGGACTCCTCGGGCAGACAGCCCGCGGCACAGAGTGCCGCGATCTCCCCCAGGCTGTGGCCGGCCAGGAAATCGGGCTGCACCCCGAGGGACGCCAGCAGCCTGAAGACCCCCATGCTCACGGCCGCGATGGCCGGCTGGGCGATCCGGGTGTCCATGAGCTCGAGGCGCTGCTCCCGCTCCTCGCGCGAGGTCCAGACCGGAGGGGGGTAGATGTAGGAAGAGAGGGGCCGCGGCAGCTTCCCGGAGAGCGCTCGCTCCGCCCGTTCCACGCTTTCCCTGATCTCGTGAAAGAGGATGACCAGGTCCTTCATCATGTGCAGGTACTGGGAGCCCTGCCCCGGGAACAGGAACGCCACCTTGGAGGACGGCCAGAGCGGCGCGTCGGCGTGGTAGATCCCGCTCAGGTTCAGGTCGTCCGGGTCTCCCTGGCCGGCAAGCATCCGGCGCGCCGTCTCCGTCTTGCGCAGGAGATCGCTCGGCGACTCCGCCACGATGGCGAGGCGCGCACCCGCTGCGGCTCCGCTCGGGCGCGCTGCGGCCTCTTGCACCAGGGTGAAAGAGATGTCGCGAAGGGGCGTGGCCGAGCCGCCGCCCCTGGACAGGAAGTCCTCGAGCCGGCCCAGGGCGGCGGCGAGACCGCCGGCGGTTTCGGCGCTCCAGAGGAAGACCTCTGCCGCAAGGTTCCGCGCCGGCATGGGCCGGAGGAGCATCGCATTCTTGCCCGCGCCCCTGTGCTCCTCCAACACCGCGTGGAAGTTGGTCCCGCCGAACCCCATGGCGCTGACGCCGGCCCGCCGGGGCGACTCTCCGCTGTGGAACCACGGCCGATCTTCGCTGTTCACGTACAGGGCCGACTGCTCGGAGGCGATCTCCGGGTTCGGCTTCTCGACCCCGATCGTGGGCGGGAGCACACGGTGATAGAGGGCCAGGGCGGTCTTGATCGTGCCGGCGATCCCGGCCGTGCACTTCGTGTGCCCGATCATGGACTTGACGGAGCCCACGGCGCACGACCTGGGCTGCGCCTGCGCCTCCCGGAAGAGCCGTACCGCCGCCTGCAGCTCCTCGCGGTCACCCGCGGCCGTGCCGGTCGCGTGGGCTTCCAGCAGCTCGACTTCGGCCGGCGAGCACCCGGCTTTCTCGTAGGCCCGGCGCAGGGCCAGGAGCTGGCCCTCGGCCCGCGGCGCGGTGAGCCCCTTGGCCTTGCCGTCGCTCGAGCCGCCGATGCCCCGGACCACGGCGTAGATGCGGTCTCCGTCGCGTTCCGCGTCCGCGAGCCGTTTCAAGACAAGCACGCCGAAGCCTTCGCTGATCACGATCCCGTCCGCGTCCTCGTCCAGGCTGCGCGACCTGCCCTTGGGCGACAGGGCCTGGGTCTTGCTGAAGGCCAGGAACGCGAAGGGGCTCTGCATGGTGTCGGCGCCCCCGACGATCACCATCTCGCTCGAGCCGCGCTCCAGCTCCTGCACGGCGAGGTTGAGCGCGGCCAGGGACGAGGCGCACGCGGCGTCCACGGTGTAGTTCACGCCGCCCAGGTCGAAGCGGTTGGCGATCCGGCCGGCGGCCACGTTCGTCAGGATCCCGGCGAAGGAGTCCTCGGTCCACTCGGGCAGGAAGCTCCCCATGCGGGCCTTGATCCCCTCCGCGGAGACTCCGTCGTGGGAGAAGGCGTCCAGATAGGGAAGGAAGGAGCGAAAGGCGTAGGCGAGGCCCAGGTCCGCGATGCCGCCGCCCGCCCCGAGGATCACGGACGTGCGCTCCCTGGCAAACGGCCTGTTCAGGTAGCCCGCGTCCTCCAGGGCGGCGCGGACCGTGAGGAGCGTGAGCAGGTGTAGCGGCTCGATCGACAGCATGGAGTTGGGCGGCATGCCGAACTCCATCGGATCGAACGGCACCTCGTCGATGAACCCTCCCCACTTGGAGCAGGACTTGTCCCTGGCGCGCTGGTCCGGGTCGTACCAGATCCGCCAGTCCCACCGCTCCGCAGGCACTTCGCGGATCGCGCAGATCTTGTTCCGGATGTTCTCCCAGTACTCGCCCAGGTTGCGGGCACCCGGCAGGATGCAGGCCATACCGATGATGGCCGCGTCCGAGGGCCCGGAGCAGGGGCGCGGTTCGCACGGCGGTTCAACGGCCGCAGACTTCCGCCCGTTCACCTGAACCGAATCGATCAGCTCGGTCCCGCCCCGGCACAGTTCGTCGTGCAGCTCCCGGATCGAGCAGACGCTCTCCCTGAGGCACGCCACCTGCCCGAGCATGTAGAGCCCCTGCCGGCGCTGCTCCTCGGGCGGCAGCTCCCGGAAAACCGGCTCCGCGGTCGTCCCGTTCCCCGGTCTGGACACGTACACGCCTTTCGTGGCGATTCCCAGCCTGCCGAGGTTGAGGTCTTCCAGGGTCTTCTGGATCTCCTCTCGGGGCTTACCCTGGCGCACGAGCAGCCGCTTCTGTTCCCGGAAGGTTTCGGCGAACGGCGTCAGGCCGCAGCGCACGGCGTGCCCGGGACCGGTCTCCAACACGACCGTCCGCCTGCACTGCAGGGCCTCGGTCTGGAATCGCTCGAGCAGGGCGCCCGTCGACACCGCTTCCCCGGTCAGAAGGTAGGCGGTGCCCGCTTGCAGCCCGACCTTGACTCCCATCTCCAGGAGCGGGGCCGACAGGACGGCGACCATGGCAGAGGAAACCGCGTCGTGCACGCCCCCGGCAAAAAGGACCTGGCATGCGTCGGCCGCGTCCGGGTGCTCGCGCAGAAAGTCGAGCAACACGTCGATCGAGGTGCTCCACAGAACGAAGCTCGAGCGCGGGCCGATGTGTCCGCCGCACTCGCTCCCTTCGAGGATCAGCTTCCTGACCCCTCTCTCGAGGAAGTGCTTCAGGAGCACGGGGGAAGGGACGTGGAGATAGGTCTGGATTCCGCAGGCCTCGAGTCGTTGCGACTGGGCGGGCCGGCCGCCGGCGATGAGAGCAAACGGCGGCTTGCGTGCGCAGACCGCCTGGAACTGCTCCTCCTGCAGGGGAGCGGGCGTGAACCCGAGCAGGCCGACCCCCCACGGCTTCTCTCCCAGCCGCTCCCCCGTCTCGATCAGGAGCCGGTCGATCACATCGCCCGGAAGGAGGCCGAGAGCGAGAAAGGGCAGAGCGCCTTCGTCCGCCACGGCCTTCGCGAACAGGGGCCTGTCGCTGACCCGGTTCATCGGTCCCTGCACGATGGGGTAGGGGGTGTGATGGGCCGCTGCCAGGGGGGAATGCTTTGCCAGAGGCCGGTACGATCGAGCTGCCAGGAGGGACGGTGCGATCTGAGCGCTCATCGCCTCGAGCACGGACCTCACGTTCCCGTATCGGTCTGCAAGCGGCTTGGCGAAGCACGCGTCCTGTCCGATCAGGAAGAGACGCTCCTGCGGTGCAGACCACCCTGCCAGCGAGGCGATCCGTTCGCGCCACAGGGTCTGCCTCCGTTCGGCGGGAACCTCCTCCGCCAGCAGCCGGTCTTCTTCCTCGCGGGCCCTGTGCGTGACGGTCGTGTCGGGCCTGTGGTAGACCCGGTAGGGCTGGTCCAGGGATTCTCCGATGAGGATCGTCTCCGTACCGTCCATGGCCCGGATGCGGGCCCTCGCCTGCTCCGGGAGCCCGGACTCCGCCGTCAGATAGAGCTGGGCGTCGAGACAGACGCCCCGCGCACCGGCTGCGAGGCAGGCGGACGCGACCCACGGGCCGATCCCGCCGCGCACCCAGGTCGGCAGGCCCACCGACTTCCGGATGTGCTGAAACAGGACATAGGCCGTCTCTGGACCGACGCGCCCCCCCGACTCGCTGCCCTTGGCGATCAGCCCGTCGGCGCCAAAAGACGCGGCCCGGCCCGCTTCATCGGCGCTGACGGCTTCCACCAGGACCTCTATGCCTCCGGCATGGAGGTCCTGGATGAAGTCTTCGAGGCCTTCCCCGGCACATCCGGGCAGCACCGCCGTTTTCCATTTCGGACCGCGCTCCTCCAGCATCCTCCGGTGGAATTCCGAGATGTCGGCCGGCAGGAGGACGCCGTAGGCGGAGGGGGCCGACCGCTCCAGCTCCCGCACCAGGAGCAAAGAGGATGCGAGATCCCCGGTCCGGAACTGCAAGTCCAGAACGCCGAGAGCCCCCGCTGTCGCAGCGGCGACCGCCAGAGAGGGGTCGGGTAGGGAGGCCGGCGAAAAAACGATGAATCGGTTGTCGCCCAGCAAGTTCTTCTCGGGTATCTCGGACAAAGTAAAACTCCGGCTCGCAGTCGGCGATGACACCACCGGGCTAGCAGAATGCCTCCTGTCCCGGATCATACCCGGGACCGGCGCCGCAAAATGCGTCCCGGGCCTGAACGAACAGGCCGATCCCGCAGTCAGGAGACCGGCCCATGCAGAATTGTGGTAATTGAAATAAGTTCGGCTGATTCAAGTAAAAAGATAAGGCCTGTTTCGCGTCACCGCTCGGACCCGCCCCCCTCGCAGGAAAATCAAAGATGAAGTAATGGGATACTATAGAAATATTCACTGATTAGTCAACTCTTTTAAAGTATCCTGTTGAGATTCTTTTGGACCTCCAAAACGGAGTCAACCGCCAGGTGCTGCGGCATGCCTTCTCAGGACCTGAGGGAAGCGTATGAGGGGATAGAAGAAACCTTGCGCAGCGCGGGATTGCAGAAAAGTATAAGAAGATTCTCTTACGGGAGTGCCGCAAGCAGCGATCCGCCCGTTCCTGGAACAATTCGGTTTTATCGGCTCGGGGCCGGTGGGAGGATCTCGGTCGCCCTCGTTGGGGGGTGCGCTTGTGCGGGTCGCGGCCGGAGCGGGGTCCATGCGGCTCTTCAGGACTGGACGCCCAGGCGGCGCCGCCCTTCCCTAATGGCCCGGTCGAACAGCTCCTCCAGGGCCGGCTCGACTCCGCGGCACCCGGCAACGACCTGCTCGGCCCAGTCCAGGTATCGACGGCGGCGCTCGAGGGGCCACTTTGCGGGCGGGTTCGCCGTCACATCCCTCACGTTGCAGATCTTGTCCGCGATCTTGATCCGCTTGGCTTCGGGCGACGCGAGAGGTGCGTGCTCGACCTGCAGCTCTTTGCGCTTTTCTTTCTCGAGGGACTTGTCGTCCGTCAACTCGCGCACGAGCTCCGCGACTCTCGGGCCAAAGCGGCCCTCGAGCTCCTCGAAGCTGGTGTCGGTGTCTTCGACCGTGTCGTGGAGGACGGCCGCCACCAGCGTCGAGCGATCGCGAACGCCGGCCTCGGCGGCCAGCACCGAGGCCACGGCAATGGCATGGTTGATGTACGGCGACCCTTCGGCATCCTTGCGGCGCTGGTTCCGGTGCTTCTCGGCGGCGAAGTCGAGGGCCGTAAGGATCGCTGCCACGCCGGTCCTGGCGGAAGCGGTGCGTCCCGACTTCGCGGCCGGTGCGGCCTGCCGTTCCCGGGGTCGGCTCTTGCGGCGGACCGCGGGGCTGCGGTCTCGGAGGGCCGGCTCGAGGGATTCCAGGTGTTCCTTGAGGGCCACGGCATTGTTCAGGCGGAGCTCGCTAGAGGAAAAGAGGAACGTCACCTCCGCGGCTTCCCGCAGAGCCTGAAGCAGCTCCCGGACCCGCTCGGGGCGGGATCGCAGCTCCTCGGAATACCGGGCCTTGAACTCCGTCCATTTGGCCGGGTCGTGGCCGTACCAGCGGCGCAGCTCGTCCGAGGGTGCGAGGTCTCTGGCCCAGAGGTCGATCTTCGCCTTCTCCTTGGAGAGGCCGCGCGGCCACAGGCGGTCCACCAGGACCCGCAGGCCGTCCGCCTGCTCGCGCGACTCGTAGATCCGTTTGATTCGGATGTTCATGGCTCACGCCTCCCGGCCGGTGCCCAATAGATGCTGCCGCGTGCGCAGGCGTAGCATCCGGTGGGCTCAGGAGCCCGTTCAGTCACAGCTTCAGGAGCCGGGCCGCATTATCATGAAAGAGCAGGCTCTCGAGCTTCGAGTCGCCCCGACAGGCTCTTTGCACGGAGCGGACGGCCGGGAGGCGGTTTCCCCAGGGCCAGTCCGATGCGTACAGCACCCGCTCGGGGCCGAACACGTCCAGGAGTTTGCGGATCGAGGCAGGGGATTGAAAGCTCACGTCCACGGAAACGTTGCGGAAGGGCCCGAGCTGGTCCATGACGTCCTCGACCTGGAAGAGACCCGAGTGGCCCGCGATGAAGGATACTTTGGGAAATGCGGACACGAGCTCCCGCGCGTAGCGGACCTCTCCGTTGGCCATGACCTGCTTTTCGATCTTCTCGGGTCCGACATAGTAGGAAGACACGCCGCAGTGGAAGAGCACGGGGAGGTCGTGGACCGCGAAAGCCTCCGCGGCTTCCAGAGTGCGGCGGCTGTTGAGCGGCTCTTTCTGGATGATGGGGTGGAGCTTGAGGCCCCGGGCCCCTGCGGCCACGTCCGCGGCCAGTGAGGCCTGGACGTCGCCCGAGCGGGTGAAGTCCACGCCCGTGAAGGGGATGATGCCCGGATCCTGCTGGGCGGCCTTTCTCAAGTCCTCGAAGGTGAGATAGGGCGGAATGGGAAGACAGACCGTCTGCTGCACCCCGGCCTGGTCCATGGACTTGCGCATGTTCTCCAGGGTCGCGGCCGCGTTGCGGGCGCGCTCGGAGCGGGTGATGGAATCGAGCATGAGCCTGTAAAAGATGGCCCCGCGGCGGCCGGAAAGAAGGGTGTGCAGCCCCCATTCGGACGAGGTCACCAAGTCGAAGAGGATCTTCTTCTTCACGCCCCTCTTCCAGATGATCGCGCCTCCTCCGGGATAGAGGATGTCACCCAGATGGCTGTGAGCGTCGATGATCATGGGTCTCTTCCTTTCTGAGGCGGCGGATCGGGCCGGTACGCGGTCGTGCAAAGCAAAGCAGAGATGGGGCGCGGACGTCAAGCCGGCGGCGGTGTGTCTCCGTGGGATGGACCAAGCACACCGGTTCACAAGACTCGGCAACATATGCCGCATGAGGCGCAGCCGGCCCACGAAGAAAAGGACGCGTGGCAACGGAGGGCCTAAGAAGCCGAACATCGCGAGCGGAAGCGTGGCGACCTCCATGAAACCGGGAGGTTGCCACGGCCCTGGGGGCCTCGCAATGTCCGACGGTACTTGCGGGTCGCCACTTCGCTGCCGGCGCACCTCCCGCCTCGACACCTGGGGGCCGGGCCGATATGATTCAGGCTTCAGGGCGATCCGCCGGAGACGCCGGGCTGCGGCCGCCCGTGACGCACGACCCCTGCGTGGAGGAGAAGGTCGCACAACATGGTGGAACAAATCCTGGAGGATCTCTGGCGCATCGAAGTCCCGCTGCCGAATACCCCTCTCAGGGCCGTCAACTCCTATGTGATCCGGGGCGCTTCCCGGAACCTGATCGTGGACACGGGATTGAACCTGGAGGAGTGCCGCAAGGCGATGTGCGGCGGCCTGGAGGAGATCGGCATCGATCTGGGGCGGACCGACTTCTTCATCACCCACATGCACGCCGATCACTCGGCGCTGGTACCGGCGCTCGCGGCCGAGTCGAGCAAGGTTTACTTCAACGGGCCGGATGCCCAGGTCCTGCGGGAGCCCTTCCATTGGGAGCCCATGCTCGAGTACGCGGCGGCGCACGGTTTCCCTGAAGATGAGCTCAGGGCCGCCATGCACAGCCACCCCGGCTATCGGCACGGGGCGACGAAGGTGCCGGCGCTGACCCTGCTGGAGGACGGGAGCGCGCTCGAGGCCGGGGATCACCGCTTCCGGTGCATCCAGACGCCGGGCCACACGCGCGGCCACATGTGCCTGTACGAGCCCGCGCGCAAGCTCCTGCTCTCCGGAGATCATCTGCTCGTCGACATCACCCCCAACATCCAGTGCTGGTCGGACAAGCTCGATCCGCTCGCGGAGTATCTGGCGAGCTTGGAGAAAGTCGCGGCGCTCGAGGTCGATCTCGTGCTGCCCGGCCACCGCCGGCTCTTCCGGGACCACAGGGGGAGAATCGAGGAGCTCAAGGCGCACCACCGCCGCAGGGCCGGCGAGGTGCTGTCGATCCTGGACGAGGGCCCGAAGAACGCCTTCCAGGTGGCATCGCAGATGACCTGGGACATCGATTGCGATTCGTGGGACGGTTTCCCTGTCGCGCAGAAGTGGTTTGCCACGGGCGAGACCATCGCCCATCTGAGATATCTGGAGGCGAAAGGCCGGATCCTCCGGGAGAACAGCGGCGAAGGGGTCGCCTTCCGGCGAACGAGCCAGGCGAGGTAGGGGCGCTGCTTGCTGCCCCCTGATTTGTCATCCCGGCCCGTGCCTTCTGACCGGCTTTGTAGGGGCGGCGCTTGCTGCGCCCGCTATGAGCCAGCGAACCACCTCCTGTAATCACAGGGCGCAGGGACTGGATTCCGGCCTGCGCCGGAATGACGGGAGAAGGGAGCGCGTGTGAGCCGGGATCCAGTAGGGGCGACCGGCGGTCGCCCTCGGTGCGGGAAGCAGGTACTGGACCCCGGCCTGCGCCGGGGTGACGGAAAAGAGCCAGCACCCCGGGGCACAGGGGGACGGGCTCACTGGATTCAGTTACTGCCCGGCGCTACTTCCCGGGCCACTTCCCGCCACTGAAGCTTTCGAAGGTCACGAGCTCACTCAGCTCCTTCCTGGGCGGCGCTTTGGCCGGATGGGCGGGAACGCCCAAGGGAAGGATCTCGATCACTTCGAACCCCTCCGGGACCTCCAGGATGCGGGCGGCTTCCTTGTGGTTCATGGCGCCCACGTGGACCGTCCCGAAGCCGAGGGCGTGGGCGGCCAGGGCCATGTTCTGGGCGGCGAGGCCGGCATCGAACATGTACCAGTCCCCTTTGTCGGTGGCTGCCGTGTTCCCGTAGAGGCCGGACTTGCCTCTCTCGGCGGCGAGCACGATGAGGACCGGCGCCTGATCGAAGCCCTTGGCCGCAGGGTTGCTCGGGAGCAGGGTCCCCTTCAGGGCCTCTTTCTTCTTCGGGTCTTCCACGATGATGATGCGGCAGGGCTGAAGGTTGACCCACGAGGGCGCCCAGCGCGCCGCCTCGAGGATCGCCTGCAGTTGCTCGCGGGCGACCGGCTGATCGGTAAACCGCCTCACGCTTCTTCTGTCCCGGATGGCCTGCAACACGTCCATGTCGCTCTCCTTGGTCGCATGCGCTGCTGGATTCTGTTGTCGCCTGGGGTTAGCTCGATACGCTGGTTCAGACAAGGAGCACCAGCTTGCGGAACACATCTTCCGGGTCGGTGCCGAGAAGGCGGATCATGGGCTCTTTGCCGGCCTCGCCCCGGTCGCAGATGAGATCGGGCCGGCTCGGCGCTTCTCTGAGCGCCTGCAGAGTGCCCCATTCCAGGGTGGACCCCTCACGCCGTTTCACCTCTTCGGGCTCCCGGGCCCGGTCGAAAAACGCGATCCGGAACCCGTGTCCGCCGGCCCTGGCGAGCACTTCTTCGGAAAAGCGGATGTTCATCGCAGAGCGCAGCTCGGGGTGGATCCGCATGGCGGCCAGGATGACGCTGGCGATGTGGCGCGAGGCACCGAACGCCGGAGCCCTGACCGGCGCGAGCCCTTCCGGCAGCCGGACGAGGCGTCCGGGGAAGGCGGCGACCTCATCGGGCGACGCCGCCAGCGGCAGCGCGAAGCCCAGGTTGGATTGTACTTCCGGGGCCAGACGTCCCAGGGCCGTATGCTTCTGCACCTCTCTGCCAACCTTCTCCAGCAGGGCCAGCACCTGGTAGCGTTCGGCGTCGCGAAAGGCCGCCGAGTAGGGGTTGGTGGGCCCGTGCCCGCCGCCGATGGCCAGCGAGAACCGGATCGCGCCGGTGATGAACGCCTTGGCTTTCTCGATGGCCTTGGCAAGATCCGTATCCCTGGCCAGAAAGGTGGCGATCGCCGCCGAATACGTGCATCCCGTGCCGTGCGTGTTGGCCGTGTCGATCCTGGGCGCGGAGAAAACCGTGAATCCGGTTCCGTCGAAGAGCAGATCGGCCGCCTCGCTGCCCTGGCCGTGGCCTCCCTTGAGGAGGACGGCCTTGGCGCCCAGGCCGGCGAGCGCCCGCGCCGCATCCCGGCGCCGGTCCTCGCTCTCGACCGAGCGCCCGCTCAGGAGCTCGGCTTCGGGCAGGTTGGGCGTGACGAGGTCGGCGCAGGGGAAGAGCAGCCGCACGAGGCTTTCCCTTGCATCCTCGCTCAGGAGGGAGTGCCCGCCCTTGGACACGAGCACGGGATCCACGACCAGGGGCCGGATGGCGAAGCGCCTCACGGCTTCAGCAACGACCTCGACGATCTCGCGGTTGGCGAGCATGCCGGTCTTGGCTGCGTCCACGCCGATGTCCGAGGCGACCGCCTCGATCTGGCGGAGCACGAACTCGGGAGGGACCGCGTGGACCCCGGTCACCTCGCGGGTGTTCTGCGCGGTGAGAGCGGTGATCGCGCTCATCCCGAAGCCGCCCAGCACGGTGATGGTCTTCAGGTCCGCCTGAATTCCGGCCCCGCCTCCCGAATCGGATCCGGCGACCGTCAGCACACGTTCGAACGGCATGAGAGCGTCTCCCCTGGAGGTCCCGGATCCCCCCTCCGGCCCGGGCCGACAGCTTGAGTTGAAGGACAGTGAATGTTAAAGCAAACGTGCAAAAAATCAAAGACAGGCCGTCCGCCGGGACGAGCTCGTGGAAGCCGGCCCGCCGTCATCGGTTAGATGAGCTCGGGGGGCATGGCCGATGCGGCGGCAGCGGCGGGCACCTCACGGGGAGGGGGCGTGCGAATGGCAGCTCTTCGGCTACGCAGGGTGACTTGGATCGTGCTGTTCCTGGCTGGGATCAGCGCCTGCGCCGCATACGAAGCATCGCTCCGGCGCCCGGGAGCCGGGGGCAAGGGCGAGCCGCGGGAAGAGGCACGGCACGAGACGCTCAGCCGCACCCGCTGGTGGAACGCCCCGGACGTCTCCGACGATCTCTCCTGCGAGGGACTGGCCGAGGCCATACGCCAGAGCCTCGCGTACTACGGGAAGCGGAGCCCGGGAGAGAGCCTGCGCTTCGGCAAGGACGTCTACACGGTGGAGGAGATGACCGGTTTCCTCGAGCGCCTCCTTGCCGTGCTCGCGCAGCCCGGCGCGGCCGCCGGTGGCCCCGCGCAAGCGCTGGCCGGAATCAGCCGGACCTACCGGGCCGGCGTCGGCGGCAAGAAGATCGTGTTCACCGGCTACTACGAGCCGGTCCTCGAGGGCTCGCTCGCGCCCGACCCCGCTTATCCCGTGCCCCTCTACCGCGTCCCCGCGGACATGGTCCAGGTCGACCTCGGGCTCTTTCGCAGCGATCTTCAGGGCATGCGCATCGTGGGCCGGTACGAGCAGGGGGTGCTGGTCCCCTACCACTCGCGGCACGAGATCGACCGGCTCGGACGGCTGGCCGGAAAAGGGGGCGAGCTGATCTGGCTCAAGGACCCGGTCGAGGCTTTCTTTCTGCACATCCAGGGCTCGGGCCGGATCGTTCTGCCGGACGGCGCATCGGTCAGGGTCCACTATGCAGGCAGCAACGGGCGGCCGTATCGCAGCATCGGGGAGTTCCTGCTTGGCGCCGGCAAGATGCAGGCAGGCGATCTCTCCTCGCCCGCCCTGAAGGCGTATCTCAGGTCCTGTCCCGAGGAGCGGGACCTCATCCTGGATCAGAACGAGCGCTACGTGTTCTTCGAGAAGGCCGCCGTCGGCCCTCTGGGCAGCCTGTCCGTGCCGCTGACCGCCGGGCGCTCGGTCGCGACCGACTCGGCCCTGTACCCCAAGGGTGCGCTGGCCCTCATCGAGACCGACCTGCCGGTCCTGGACGGGGACGGACGGACCAGGTCCTGGAAGCGCGTCCGGCGGCTGGTCCTCAACCAGGACACCGGAGCGGCGATCCGAGGGCCGGCCAGGGTCGATCTCTTCTGGGGCAGCGGCGAGCAGGCAGGCCTTGAGGCGGGCTGCATGAAGCGTCCCGGCAGGCTCTACTTCCTCGCGCCGAAGCGGGAATGAAGGCGGTCTCAGGCCCTTCCCGGTCGGCGCCTGTCGATCAGGTAGCCGAGCTCTCGAGCTTCAGAGGTTGGGAGGCGGCTCGCCAGCCGGCTCCGGTCCCTGGCCCTACGCGCCCTGCGCCGCAGCACGTACAAGAGGCCCAGCACGGGGAGCACGAGGACGAGGTTTGCCGAGAACCCGCTGCCGTCCGGCGCCCCGGCCACCTGGGAGCATCCGCAGTCCCCGTCATCCCCGCCTCCTCCTCCGCCCTCTTCACCCGAGACCACGGATGCGTGCAGCGTAGCCCAGGCCTCCTCTCGATCCGCGGCGCTCACCTTTCCGACCACGTGCGCGTAGATGTCGTGCTCGCCTGCCGACCTGGGCGTCCACTCGCCCCAGAAGTAGTTGTCGCCCCGGGCAAGGCCGCGGACGATGCCGGTGGTGAAAGGCTTTCCGCCCTCTCTCGGATCGCCGTCGAAGAACGTGACCAGGTAGTGCTTGGCGTGCGGAGTGTCCGAGACGATGTGAAGGCGGGCCTCGTACCTCCGGCCCGCCACCAGCTCGACCGCTCCCGCTTTGAGCTCGTCCCCGATCTTGACCGCGAAGGCATTCTCCGGGAAGCGGTAGTCCGCTTCCTCTGCCGCCGGCGCCAACCGCACCCGCGAGGCGGCGACCGGCATGCGAACCCCGTCGGGCGCCGCCTCGGCTTCCTCGTCCGTGTCGGGCATGACGGACCAGCCGTTGCTCCAGGGGTAGAAGCCCTCGTTGTTTCCCTGGAGAAGCTGCTCCCCGCTCTCGTCCCACCCCTCGTGGAGCTCCTCGACCTCCCCCTCGGGGTTCTCGGGGGTCGGCTCGTCCACGCGAACCAGGAAACGGTAGACGTACCTTCCCTCGGCCTGGTTGAGGCCGGTCGTGTCCCAGGGGACGCACACCTCCTCCATGGAGGTGCCGCCGGGCCTGATGACGCTGTCGAGGCGGTCGACCCGGGTCGACATGCCCGGCTGGGTCAGGGGCTCGCCGACCGGCTCGGCGTGGTCGTTGTCCCAGAGGTAGTAGTAGAAATTCACCGGGAAGCCGGGCGACGGGATGTCCACGAAGCTGTAATTGTAGATCCGCGCGCAGAGCAGGACCACGTCTCCGTCCACGGGGGACCCGCTGAGCAGGTTGTGCTCCCCGGAGACCGGATCCGTCTCGCTCTCGCGCAGGAAGAACCCCCGCATCCTCTGCCGCTGCGTGTCTTCGAGGTCCCGAAGGGTCCAATATTCCACCAGTTGATCCCCGTAGGGCTCGTGCCACTCGAAGCGGTAGGGGAGGTTGAGAGCGGGATCCGGGAGCGCTCCGTACTGCCGGCGCCACCAGTCCGCGCCCTGTGTGGATCCGACGGGATCGACGGCGTGGGCGACCTTGAAGGCGCCGTTCGTGGCCGCGTACACGGCGGTGGTGTAGGCGTAGGCCCGGTCGGCATGCTCTCCCTCGGGCTTCTCGAGCTCCAGCCCCTTCGCCACCGAGTCCTTCGTCTCGGAGGTCGTGCCTCCGCCCCAGCTCTGCTTGCTGTCGAGGTTGACCGTGGCCTCGGCATTGACGTGCAGCCAGTCGAAGTTGATCCTGTACCCGAGCTTGAGATCCAGCCCCTCGGTCATGGTGTTCGAGTGGTCCTTCTCGGTGTCCGTGCCCGAGTTGGCCGTGAAGTCCAGCCCCCAGCTGTACTCGTTCGCATCCCAGTACTTGACCGGCATGTGGTTGTTGTCATTCCAGTTCCAGATCCTGTCGGAGGTGATCGTCTGGTTCGTGCCGGGATCCGTGTACGAGATCGACCCGAGGTCCTCCGGGTTCCAGACCACCACCCCGTTCGAGCCGAAGACCGGGTAGGAGAGCAGGTTGTGGTTCTCGTGGGCGGGCTGATAGAAGTCCGAGTGGTTCATCCCCCCGCCCGAGTACAGGGTCTGCACGGCGCTCGGGATGACGGTCTCGTAGTAGCCGTACTCCTCGTCGGGCACACCGGTGTCGTAGCCGATGATGGGGTAGCGCCAGAGATCCAGGGTCGAGACGTTCCCCGTGATGCTGTCGTCGAGCATGGCGCTGTCGTCGTAGTGGACGCTCGCCTCCGCGTACTGGCTGTTTACCGTCGTGTCGCTGCACTCGTACTCGTAGCCGAGCTTGAGGGCCGCCTCGGCGGAGAGGGGCGCCTTCTCGCAGTTCTTGCCCACGACCTTGAGGCACGCGGTCACGTCGATGTCGGCGCTCGTCCCGATGTCCCAGCTCGAGGTGGTCGTCGTCGAGGTCGAGAGCTCCTTGTCGTTCTCGTCCTTGGTGAAGACCCGGAACCCGCTGTACGCGCCGACCGACGCCACGTCCCACTCCCCGTCCAGATCCCCGGGGACGACCGGCAGGTAGTCCACGTGCTTCGGGGGCTCCTGCACGACCGACTGCAGGGTGTAGTACTGGTCCATCACCATGTGGGTCGGGGCGCCGAGCTTCCACGAGTCGCCGTCGAAGTCGTAGGCGACGAGGAACGGATCGATCATCTGGTCGGGAGGCTGGTCCTGCTTGTACGGCTGGTAGACGACCCCCTGCGGAATGCGGAAGTGCTGGAAGAGCTCGTAGTGCGTGCCGTCGAAGGGGGGGGCGTTCAGGAAGTAGGTGGTGGCGATCTCCTCGGTGGGCGACGAGGCGGTTCCGTCCACTCCGTGGCCGACGAAGTTCCCGACGGCCATGTCCAGCTTGTACACCGTCGCATAGCCGGAGAAGAGGGTCTCGTTCGTCGCCACCCCGGCCAGCGCCGCCGTGTAGTCCGAATGGAACTCGATCCCGAGCGTCTCGAGGGCCGGCGTGCCGGAGACGGTGGCCAGGTACGCGACCCCGAGCTGGCGCCGGTTCACGTCGTAGCCCGCCAGCGGATCGTACTTGAAGAGCCCCGCCATGGCGCGGACCTCGCGGGTCTTCGCCTTGGTCGTGAAGGTGAAGGATCTCTTCATCTGGAGGACCGACGTGGCGCTCAGCTCGTACAGGTAGCCCGTGATGGAGCTCGCCCCGACCGACTCGCTCGCCGGCCCGGTCACCGCCACGATCTGCTCCCTGCCGTCGATGACGAAGGCCCCGGCCGCCAGGTCGACCGTCGGGTAGACGGTGCTCTGCTCGGCCGTCGAGACGAGGGCGAGGCTCGTGGCCCCGGAATCCGGGTCCGTCACCAGACGGAGGACCGCGACCTTCAGGGTGTACGCGGAATCGGACGCGACGGTCCACCCGACGGCGACCTCGTAGGCCAGATCCCCGTCGAAGTCGCCGACAGCGGCGGCGACATGCGTGCTGCAGGCGGCCCCGGTCGAGATCGCCTGGGAGCCGAGATCCTCGAGGTTGCCGTCCAGCACATCGACCAGCACCTCGCATCCGCCCGTTCCGTTCACGGGAGCGCGCGCGACCACGATCTCGTCATGGTAGTACCCCTGCTCGTCGGGAGCGAGATCGAGGTCGCCGACAGCCACGTCCAGACCCGCACCCGCGGTCGTCGAGCCGGGGAGCAGAACCCGCATGGAATCGTCGATGGCCGGGAGCCGGAGATCGACCTCGACGACCCTCACCTGACCGTCCTGCCGGTGCCACGCGACCACCGCGTGGTCGCGTGAAGGATCGGCGAGCCGGCCGGAAGCGGCTGCGACGTTCCGGGTCGACCAGCTGTAGTTAAAGTCACTCCCATCGCCATGGTAAGGGAGCTGACCGTTGTCGACCGGGATACTCCAGGAGGTGAGCGCGTCGTTCGCGGGAATGGCGTACCAGCGGGAGATCGTAGGCGTCGGCGCTCCGTGGAACATCTGCCCCATGTAGAGCTCGTCGTCGCGGAAGATCATCGACGCGGGCGCTCCGACCGGGTCCGAGTCCCCGGCCTCGGCGGCCACGCCGGGCGCCGCAGCGGGCACCGTTGCGAGCACTAGGAAAAGCAGAGCCGCAAACGCGAACGACAGGGCAGGAAGACGTCTGCCTCTACTCTTGCGCAGCACGGATTCTTTCATCGGAGCCTCCCCTTGAGCTGAACCGCCGTTCCATTCGACTTCCTGCCCCTTTCAGACGGCAGGGAAATTAGCATTGGTATAATATCGTGTCAAGACCCTCCCTCCGTTGCGTAGTAAGCTTCTTGCATTCACTATGACCCAGTCATCAGACTGTCCATATCCCTCCAGTAGTAGGGTCCTCGGCCGGCGGAAAGCACGGGTCCGTTCGGCGGCCGGACGGCGCGGCGCGGGACGGACCCGTGCAAAGAACGGCTCGGGGCGGATGCTGTGCGGAGTGCCGGCAAAGGGGCGAAGGGGACGGGCTGTCTTCGACGAGAAAACAGGAAAGGCGCTCAGGGGGCGGACGGCCCGCTGACCTTGATGGCCGCGCGCGGGCAGCCCGTCACGCACTCCATGCACCCGTTGCAGAAGTGAGCGAAGCGGGGGACGATTCGGTAATCCGGCTCGATGCCGTGGTTCTCGAGCTTCTTCTTCGGCGCCGCAAGGAACACACCGGCGGGACAGAGCTCCTGGCAGCGGTAGCCGCATCCCTGGGCGTCACAGGCGCCCACCTTGACCTTGTAGTCGGCCATGGCTACCAACTCCCCGCCGCTTGGAGGACCGCCGAACGAGGTACGAAGCTGAGGGCGCCCGAGCCGCAAACCGCGCGCCACAGACCGCACCCAAAGCACTTGCCGGGGTCCACCCGCACCTTCCCGGTGGGCTCCTGGTATTCCAGGGCGGGCGCCGAAGCCGCACCGCTCGACGCAAGGCGCCTCTCCCCTACAACCATCGCAGAGGTCGGCTGCGACGGTCAGCACGTCGTGCCCCTTCAAGACGGCCAGCCCACGGCGATGAGCTGTGCTGCCTCAACTTCGGGCCGATCCGCGACGTGCAAAGAAGCTGTTGCAGAACTCGCACATCTCATACCATCCGGCTGGGCTCCGCAGCCCGGCATCACCTGTGTCAACGACAACCGATTCACCCATGGAGGGGCGTCCGATGTGGGTGCGATCGTAGTAGAGAAATGTAGTGAGTATCAAAAGAGGAATTTTGGGCTGAGCTCTTGCGCGGCCAAAATGCACATGCGCCGCCGAGCTCACACGTGGTTTCTCAGCCGGAGCTCGATCGGGTGCGGCCGCAGGTAGTGCTGCTCTCTGAGGTAGGGCTGGTCGTACTTGCGCACGTAATGGTTGAAGAGAGTGACGGGTACGACGAGAGGGACGAGGCCCGCGCGGTACTGTTCGATGACTTCCAGGAGCTCCTGCTTCTCGTCGCCCGAGAGCTCCCGCTTGAAATAGCCCATCATGTGGTGCAGCACGTTGACGTGCTTGCTCGCGGTCGCCTGCCGGCCGAGCGCTTCCATGAGCATCCGCAGGTATCGGTCGAACAGCTCGCGGAGCGGCAGCTCCTTCGGATCGGCCACGAGCCGGCCCATCTCCCTGTACAACGCAGGGCTGTGGGACAGGATCAGGAGCTTGTGCGTGGTGTGGAAGCCCACGAGACCGGAGAGGCTGCGACCTCGGACCATCATCTCCCGCCACCGCTTGAACACGAAGATCCGTTCGATGAAGCTCTCCCTGAGCCGGGGATCGTGCAGGCGGCCTTCGTCTTCGACCGGGAGCAGGGGAAAGCGCTCCATGAAGGCCCGGGCGAACAGGCCGACTCCCGTCTTGCGGGCCACGCCGCCGGCATCATAGACCCTGACCCTCTCCATGCCGCTCGAGGGCGAATTCGCCTTGAAGATGAAGCCGCAAAGATCCTCGCGCTCCAGCTCCCGGACGCGCTTGCCGGCCCACCCGGTCATGCGCTCCGTGAGGTCCAGGCCGGTGCGGGTCACGATGAGTCGGGGAAACCGCGAATCCCCGACCTGCCGCAGCGGCTCGCGGGGCACGGGGAGGCCGCACTCCACCTCGGGGCAGACCGGCAGGTACTCGACGTACTGCCCGAGAGTCTCGGTGAGGAACCGGTCCAGCTTGTGGCCGCCGTCGTAGCGGACCTTTTCCCCGAGCAGGCAGGTGCTGATCCCGAGCCGGATCTTGTTGTCCATGGACGCCTCTCATGTACAGCGCGCCGCATCAGCCCTCACGAATATTGAACCGGCGGCATGCGCTCGAGTCAACCCGAAGCGGCCTTTCCTTGCGCTCGCTGCGCCGCCGGCTCCTCTTGCCCCCGGCGGCCGGGGTGGCGCGCCGGAGCGCCGGGTCGCAGGTTGCGCGGGCAGGGAACATCGTGGAAAGATGGCCGAAACACCGGCGAGCGCCCGTTGGCGCGGCGCCGGAGTTGCGCGGAAGGGGTCCTGTTGCGAGCCGAGCGGCATCCTATCGTCAGGGGAGGGCGGACCGTGTGTCAACTCTGCGTGCTCACCGTGAATCTGCGCCGCGAGGACGAGTCGGACGGCCCGAACAACTGGCCCCACCGAAGAGCGCTCATGGCACGCCTGATCCGGGAGGCAGCGCCGGTCCTTTTCGGGACCCAGGAGGGCCGGCGGGCGCAGATCGAGGACCTTCATGGTATGCTGAGCGAATACGCCATCTCGGACCGGCACCGGAACTGGGATCTCCAGCGTTTCTACCCTTCCATCTTCTACCGGCCAGAGCTCCTGGATCTCCTGTCGAGCGGCGACCGCTGGCTCTCCGAGACGCCGGAGCTGCACGCCAGCAAGAGCTGGGGGAGCGCTTTCCCGCGGCTGGCCACCTGGGCCCGCTTCCGAACGCGAGAGGATCGGCGCGAGCTCCTGTTCGCCTGCGCCCACCTCGATCACATCGAGCCGAGGGCCCGGGAGGGCCAGGCCCGGGCCCTTGCCGACCTGCTGGCCGCGGTGAACCCGGATCGGGTCCCGCTCATCCTGGTGGGCGACTTCAATGACGTGCCCGGCTCCAGGCCGTACGCGATCCTCACCTCGGCGCTCAGGGACGCATGGCTGGAGAAGAATCCTTCGAGTCTCGACCAGAACACGTGGCACGGGTTCAGCGGCAAGGGGGAGAAGGGCAGGCTGGACTGGATCCTGGTGAGCCGGGCCGTGCAAGTCCTGAGCGCGCACATCCTGCGCACTTCCTATGCCGACGCCTTTCCGTCCGATCACTTTCCGGTCCGGGCCGACCTGACCTTCTGAATCCCGCCCCGGCAACCATCGGATATTGCGAGGACCGAAGGTCCGTGGCAACCTCCAGAGGCGCGATCACGTATCGGTGCAGGGAGGTCCCTCGCCGTGCTCGGGACTTCGGATTGCCGCGTTCGCGAGTCGGTAGGCGCGGTTCCATCCTGCCGGGGCGCTCTTTGTAGGGGCGAATGATCATTCGCCCCTGCCCTGCGTGTGCCCGTTTTCAAGGCCGTCGGTTGCCACGCCACGACGACAGAGCCGCCCGGCCTTCTCGCAATTCCCGCCGCCGGCCGGTAAAATGGAGGCGCATCACCCACTACAGCCTGCAACAAAGAGACCGGACAGAAGTGAACCTTCCCGACGAAGACCTCTGCCGCGAGCTGATGTCCCGATACGCCATGCTGCCGCACATCGTGGAGCACAGCTATCGCGTCTGTCAGCTCGCCGTCTTTCTCACCCGGGTCCTCAACCGCAACGGGTCGCGCCTCGATCCGGACCTGATCCTGGCCGGCTCCCTCCTGCACGACATCACCAAGACCCGGAGCATCGAGACCAAGGAGCGCCACGCCGAGACGGGGAAGCAACTGCTCCTGGAGCTGGGTTACCCGGAGGTGGCCGAGGTGGTCGGCGCTCACGTGACCTTCGAGACCGGCGATCCGGCGCAGCCGGTCAACGAGACCGATGTCGTGAATTACGCGGACAAGCGCGTCATGCACGTCCGGGTGGTCTCGCTCGAGGACCGGTTCGAAGACCTCGTCGCGCGCTACGGCAGGACGCCCGAGGCCAGACGGCGGTTGGAGATGCTGCGGGAGTCCGTCCTCGAGCTCGAGCGCAAGGTCTTCGCCGCAGGCCTCGGCTTCGCGCCGGAGCGCCTCCAGGCCTTCAACCGCCTCTCCCCTTACGACCTGTCGGCCCTGCCGCCGGACTTCCCCTGAGCGCTACCGGCGCACCGCAGCTCTCTCCGCAGGTCTGCTTTTCAACGACCGAGCTTCTGCCCCGCCACGCAGGAAAGCCCTTTGCCCTCCAGGGCGGCTTCGAAGCAGCGGTTGTCCGATAGACAGGTCGCTCTCTCCCGGTTTCCGGACTTCCACCGGTTGATGAGATCCGGCTCCCGGACCAGCGGACGGCACAGGGCGATGTAGTCGGCCATCCCCTGATCCACAAGCTTTTCTGCTACGCTGAAGGAACGTATGCCGCCTACGAGAATGAGGGGAACCCGCATCCTTTCTTTGAATCGTGCCGCGGCATCACGGTAGTAGACTTCGCTCTCTTCCGACCTGGTCGCTTCGGTGCGAGCAAAGGAAAACGTGCTCTGCGGATCCATGGTCCCGCCGCTCATCTCGATGGCGTCCACGCCCGCCTCCTCCAGCATGGCCGAGACCTGGAGCATGTCCGCAACGCTCAGGCCACCTTCGATGAAATCGTCCGAGTTGACCTTGATCAGAACCGGGAAATCGTTTCCGACTGCGGCCCGCACGCACCGTACCACCTGGAGATCCATCCGCGCGCGGTTTCCCACGCTTCCTCCATACTCATCTTTTCGCCGGTTGTAGTATGGAGAAAGGAACTGACTCAGCAGGAAACCATGGGCGCCGTGTATTTGGACTGCGTCAAAGCCGGCTTTCACGGCCCTTGCCGCAGCTTGGCCGAAGGCCTCCACGGTCCGCACGATGTCTTCCTTGGTCATTTCCTTGCAGGTCGTGGCATTCCCGGGTAGGGATGCGGAAGGGCCAAGCGCATCCAGTTCGGTGACCTCGGAGACGGCCCGGCGGCCTGCGTGTGCGAGTTGCAGCGCGATCTTCCCTCCTGCGTGATGGACGGCTTCCGCCGCTCTTTTCAGACCGGGAAGCAGACGGTCGGAATGCGATCCGACCTGCCACGGCAGGGCCTGTCCTTCCCTGCTCACGTAGGCATGGCCCGTGATGATGAGCCCCACACCACCCCGGGCCAGCTCCGCCAGGAGATCGATGAGCCTCTCCGGCCACGAACCGTCCTCATGGGCAATGCCTTCCCAGGTTGCGGACCGAACAAAACGGTTGGGCAAGGTCAACCTCTTGATGGTCGTTGTCTCAAAAAGTCCGGACATCGAGGCCTCCTCACTCTTGAGTGTTCAGGCAAAGGGTAACGACTCGCCCCTGCTGCATCCGAGTGCTCTCGTTCAGAGCATTGCAGATCACCTCCCCTGTGAGCAGTATGTGTATATGCACGCTTAGCTTCGAGAAAACACCCGGTTCAGCCTGATGGGGGTTCGATCCTCGCCGAATCAGGAGGCGGGCGATCTGTCCTTCAATATCCGATCGATTGGCCGATGAGAATGACCGTGATGTCGCTGAGCAGCGGCCGCTTGTGCAGGATGAGCGTGGCCCGGCAGAGTCGCTCCGGTCGGTCGCAGTCTACGCAAACCCCTCCCTTCACACAGGGCAGGTCCAAGTTCAGGCTCCTGGCCCGCAAGGGACCCGCAACCTCGCGCAGACGGCGAAAGGCCGCATGGAGGTCCTCGACGATCTTCTGGACGCCCACCAGCAGGAAGACTTTCGAGGGCCCGAAGGTGGTTGCGCCGACACGGTTCCCGATGCCGTCCCGGCTCACGAGCTCGCCTTTCTCGGTCACGGCGTTCACGCTCGCCAGGAACACGTCACAGGTCAGCTGCGCCTTGCGCACGTCGAAAGGGGAGGCCCCCTTCGTGCCCCAGGGCATCCCTTTGTCCACCACACAGGTCAGCGACTCATCCCAGTGATCCAGGAGAACCGCCCCCTTTGCCTGCAGGGCTTCCGGCAGCCCGAGATCGCGCACGGTCCGAGATCCGCCCACCCCCACTCGCATTCCCGGCCGGACGGACTGGAGCACGAGATCCTTCGCTCCTGCTCCATCGGGAATGAAAGAGGTCTGGAATTCGTTCTTCTCGAGGGCCCTCAGGGTACGGGCGACCCTACCCTCGAGCATTTCGTCTTTGCTCCAATCCTTCTGCTCTTTCACGAGGCTCCCTCTCTTGAGCGCGCGGCTGCAAATCAGTGTATGTGCACATTCTTGACCGAAAGAAATCATCCTTTCTTCGTGACCGAGGCCACCCGGGACAGTTCGCGCAGCAGATGGTCGATGCGCTCCTGCCCGAACTTGCCGATGACGTGATCTTGTGCCTTCTCCCACAGGGGCATCGCCTTGCCGAGCGCTTGCCGGCCTTTGGCGGTGAGGACGATCCGCTTCACCCGCCTGTCCTCGACGGGCTCGCAGGCGATCAACGAGCTCTGCTCGAGCACCCTGAGGTTGCGGGTGCACGTGGTGCGGTCCAGCAGACTTTCGCGGGCCAGCCTGGTCATGGGGACCGGCCCGAGCTTGCCGATGGCGAGCAGCAGACCGAACTGGGTCGTCTTGAGCCCGGAGGGACGGAGGGAGCGATCATAGAACTGGGTGATCACACGCGCGGCACGCCGCAGGTTGCCGCACGCGCAGCGCAGCTCGACCTCGGCGTATCTGCGCATCTCCAGGGAAGCTTGCGGCCGGTTGGCCATCGCGTGTCCTCCGTCAGGCGCGAACCGCAGGGCCCGACGAGAGGGCCCGGCTGGTAACGTGCATATACACGATTATCGCAGGTTTTGTCAACCCACTGCCTCATGGAAGTTGCGTGAAGGTCCGTGGCAACGCCCGGGCTACCTGGGGATCGGCACGCTCGCAGATCTGGAGCTGTGATTGGTGGACACGCTACGCTTTGTCCACCCTACCGAGTGTTCACAGGGCTTTCCGGCGGCTTGCCGCGGGATCGCCACGCTCGAGGGCGACGCATGCGTCGCCCCTACAACAGGGCGGGCCGGCTGCACCTCTCGCGGCAAGGAGGCAAGATCACGGCTCGAGGGAGAGCGGGTAGCGGCCGTACTGCTCCACCGCCTCGAGCATCCAGCGCAGCCGCTCCAGGGACATCGTGTGATGGCTGTTCGTGGGCGCCACCATGTAGCCGCCCCCGCGGCCGGCTGCCGCGATGCTCTTTCTCACCGCCTCGAACACTTCCTCGCGCGTGGCGTCCACCAGGATGTGGGTGATGTCGAGATTTCCGATCAGGCACAGCCGGTCTCCCACGAGGCTCTTGACCTTGGCGAGCTCGACCCCGGCCGTGGGCTCCAGGGCGTGGACGCCGTCGAAACCGCAATCCGCAAACCACGGGAGCAGCGGGACCACGTTGCCGCAGGAGTGGACGATGATCTTGAGCCCCAGGGCATGGGCGGTCTCGATGATGTGCCGGAAGGCGTCCCCGTAAAGCTCCTCCATGAGGGCCGGAGCGAGCATCGGCCCGGACCGGTACGCCATGTCGTCCGTGTACACGGCGCCGGGGACTCCCGCGTCGGCCCAGGCCTCCAGCATCATGCAGAAGTGGTCCCGATAGAAGCGGATCACCCGCCGGACGAATTCCTTCTCCTTGCGCAAGGCCACGGCGAACCGCTCGAAGCCCATGGGCTGCCAGGTGTTCTCGAACAGACCGAAGAGGAAGCCGGGCATGACGAAGATCCGGTCGCCCAGGTCTCTCTGGATGCGCGCGAAGGCGCGATTGGCCCTGTCGGGCAACCGCAACAGGTCCCGCTTGCTCCAGCTCTTCCAGTCGGCCGGGCTCGTGATCAGCCCTTTCTTGTACAGAGGCGTGGCCAGATTCCCTCTGCCGTCCACGATCACGTCGTACTGGCGGCCGTAGATGTCCACGGCAACCTTGGAGTCCTGGAAGTGCCAGATGGGCACGTGCATGACCCAGGCGGCATCGTAGCCCATCTTCACGGCCGCGGCCGTCCGATCGTAGGAGAAACGGTCCATCTCGATGTAAAAGACGTTGGCCCGGGTCAGGAGGGGGGCCGCTCGGTCGATCACCCGGCGCGCGTAGCGGTTGCTGAAGAGGAACCCGGAAGGGAAGGGCCTCTTACCGAGGACCTCGTAGATGTTGCCGTACTCTTCCATCACGTCGAAGGTGGGCACGCGGTCCGCTTCGCGGCGCTCCAGCGCAGCCAGCACTCTTTCGTGACAGGCAGACATGGCGTCCTCCTTTCGGGGCGGATGGCGCACGGGAGTTTCCGGAGATTGCGAGGCCTTGCGAAGCAACCTCCGGGCTCAGCCGCGCTCAGGGGGTTGCTTCGGCCGCCTTACGGCTCCCTCGCAATGTCCGCAACCGCCTACGCGAGAAACCGTTCGAAGATGCGAATCGCTTCGACCGGATCCTGGCCGACCGCATCCACGCCCAGGCGCCGGGCCAGCTCCGGCGTCGTGCAGGCGCCCCCGATGGCGATCTTCAGCCCGTCCCGCAGGCCGGCCGCGCAGAGCGCGGCCACGGTATCCGCCACCGACTGCACCATCGGCGTGAGCAGGACCGAGAGCCCGAGCGCCCGCGCCGCATGGACCCGGACAGCCTCCACCACCTTCTCCGGCGGCACGTCCACGCCCAGGTCCACCACCCGGAAGCCGGAACCCTTGAGCATGTTGGCCACCAGGTTCTTGCCGATATCGTGCACGTCGCCTTTGACCGTGCAGAGCACCACGGTGCCCTTCTTGCCGAGGTTCTCGACCGCCAGATGAGGCCCCAGGATCTCGAGCCCTTCCTTCATGATCTGCCCGGCGATCACGAGGTCCACGAGATAGTACTTGCCCTGTTCGAACAGCTCCCCTACCTTGACGACCCCCGCGCTCATCGCCTGCAGCACGGAGAGGGGTTCCACGCCCGCAGCCAGGGCTTCCCGCACGAGCGCGGCGATCCGCTCCAGCTCGAGTTGCACGACCGCGGCGGTGATCGTTTCCGGTGATGGCTGCATCTCGGCCTCCTTCGCGGCTTGACCGCCCTGCAAGCGAGCAAACCCCGGTCGCTCGCTTCGTCAGGCTCGGGTACAGGGATATTCGAGCACGACCGTTTTGTCGAGGTCAAGAACGAAACTCTTTTATTTGATTGTTGGTGGATAGCGGACTATAAGGGGGGCGGCTGGAAGAAACAATTCCGCACCTGGGTGGTCAAATGACCCGGGACCACATCCTGGCCATCGACAGCGGCACGCAGAGCGTGCGGGCCCTCGTCTTCGATTTCCGGGGAGAGCTCGTGGCGAGCAGCCGGGTTCCGTACGAGCCCTACTTCTCCTCGGAGCCCGGTTGGGCCGAGCAGGATCCGAAGGTCTACTGGGACTCTCTCTGCCGGGCTTGCCAGGCCCTCTGGCGGGAGCAGACCGTCTCCAGAGAAAGCCTGGCCGGCGTGGCCCTGACCACTCAGCGGGCGACTCTGGTGAACGTGGATGCGTCGGGCGAGCCTCTGCGTCCGGCCATCGTCTGGCTCGACAAGCGGCGCAGCGAGGGGGTCGAGCCGATCGGCGGTTTCTGGGGGCTGATGCTGCAGCTGGCGGGTCTCTCCGCTACGGTCGCCTACATGCGCGCCGAATCCGAGGCGATCTGGCTTTCCCGGCACCAGCCGGAGATCTGGGCACGGACCCGCAAGTTCCTGTTCCTGTCCGGCTATCTGACGTTCAAGCTGATCGGCAGGTTCGTGGATTCGGTGGGCTGCCAGGTCGGCTACGTGCCGTTCGACTACAGGTCCCAGCGCTGGATTCCCGGAGGGGACTGGAGGTGGAAGCTCTCGGCGGCAACGCCGGAGATGATGCCGGAGCTGGTGCCTCCGGCTTCGATCATGGGAGAGATCACCCGGGCGGCTGCAGAGGAAACCGGCATCCCGGAGGGCCTGCCGCTCGTTGCCGCAGCCGCCGACAAGGCTTGTGAAGTCATCGGTTCCGGCTGCCTGGAGCCCCACCTGGGGTGCCTGAGCTTCGGGACCACGGCCACCCTCAACACCACCCAGAACCGATATGTGGAAGTGATCCGGCTCTTTCCGCCCTATCCGGCGGCGGTCCCGGGCAGCTTCAGCCTGGAGGTGCAGGTCCTCAGGGGCTTCTGGATGGTGCGCTGGTTCAAAGAGGAATTCGGCCTGCGCGAGCGGCTTCTCGCGGAGGAAAAAGGGGTGGAGCCCGAGGTCCTGTTCGAGGAGCTGGTCAAGGCCGTTCCTCCAGGCTCGCAGGGGCTCGTGCTGCAGCCGTACTGGTCGCCCGGGGTGCGGTTTCCGGGGCCCGAGGCCCGAGGCGCCATCGTGGGGTTCACGGATCTCCACACGCGGGCCCACCTCTATCGGGCCATTCTGGAAGGAATCGGCTTTGCGCTGCGGGAGGGCGCCGAGAGGATGGCCAGAAGAACCGGGACTGCCGTGCGGGAGCTGCGCGTCGCGGGCGGCGGCAGCCAGAGCGACGCCGCCGTGCAGCTCACCTCCGATATCTTCGGGCTGCCGGCGAGCCGCCCTCACGTCTACGAGGCCTCCGGGCTCGGCGCGGCGATCGATGCCGCCGTGGGGCTCGGAATCCATCCGGACTTCGCGGCCGCGGTCAAGGCCATGACCCGGCTGGGCCGGAGCTACGCGCCCGACCCGGAGGCACACGAGCGGTATACGGAGATTTACGAGAAGGTCTACCGCCGCCTGTACGGGCGTCTGCAGCCGCTGTACGAGGCGCTCCGGAAGGTCCTCGCGCGCGGCTGAGAGAACCCGTGGGGTGTTCGTGGGATTCAAGAATGCGCATTACTACATGTGGCTGATTGTCTTGGGTCCCATCGTGATCGCGTTGCTTCTCACATGTCTTAAGAGCTGTTTCTAGCTGTTAAGGTATCCTCGCCCGAAAAGGCCTTCGCGGGACGCTGTAGGGGCGACGCATGCGTCGCCCGT
>JBFLZG010000119.1:0-20488 GCA_040756235.1 bacterium
GCCTCATTCCTCGGGATTTCGCGCGCCTTGCATCTGGGCATTTTTGAACAGCCTCTGAATCGAGCCTGTTGGGACAGGCTCTAATTAGGGAAGAGCCTTGCGAGGCAGACGAGAAGCGCATCCGGCAGTGAATATTGGATATCGGTGGACAGTGGATCAGAGAGGAGTGGACAGATGAAGAAGTACACCTGCACCGTCTGCGGCTACATCTACGATCCGGCGACAGGCGATCCCGAAAACGGCATCAAGCCCGGAACCGCCTTCGAGGCTCTTCCCGATGATTGGGTCTGCCCGGTTTGCGGCGCGGACAAGTCGCTCTTCGAAGTCACCGACTGATACCAGCGCATTAGCAGATGTTAGGCTCCGCTCCGGCCCCCTCACCCTGGCCCTCTCCCCCTAAGGGGGCGAGGGTAAAGCCTGGTCGGATCTTTCCTCTCCCCTCGCCGAGGGGAGAGGATCAAGGTGAGGGGTGACCATTTGTCTCATCATCAAATGCCTTTGCGTTATTGCTGACGCAATCCGGTGAGGCTGGCGAAGGATGTATCCCCTCTCCCCCGTGCACGGGGGAGAGACGGGTGCACTTGCACCCCTCATCCTAACCTTCTCCCCTCGCTCGAGGGGAGAAGGAATGAAATGAAAGCCTCGATGCATCTGGGTCAGTCGACCGGCGGTCTCTCGTCCACTACGCGCTGACACTTCAGGGTCGCCGACGGATCGAAGATCTCCATCTTGTCCACGAGGCGCACCTCGGGGGTCATCTCGATCGCAGCGCGGGTTCGCTGTTTCACCTCCCGGACCAGGCCGCCGTCCGGATCCCCTCCCGGCCCCGGTGCCACCTTGATGACGATCTTGTCCATGGAGAGCGCGTCCCGGACGTCCTCCTTGGTGAAGACGATCTGGTATTCCTCCACCCCCTTGATGCCTGAAAGCTCCTCTCTCAGGATGTCGGGGTTGATGAGAGTGCCCTTGAGCTTGACGAGCTCCATGGTGCGGATGGGCTGGACCACCACCCTCGCGTCCTTGCGGCCGCACAACGGGCAAGTGTCGTGGACGATCGCCGTCAGGTCGCCCACCACGTACCGCAGGAAGCAGGTGCCCGTGCGGTTCAAGTGAGAGACCACGAGGAGGCCGCGCTCGCCGTCCGCGAGCCGCCGGCCCGTGGACTCGTCGCAGACCTCGAAATAGAAGAGATCCGGCGATCCGAGGTGCATGCCGCTCCCCTCGGCGCACTCGAGGGTCGTGCCCTGCATCTCCGTGAATCCGAGCCCGCTGAGAATCACCGGCCGGCGGGCGCCCAGCAGCGTGAGGCGCCTCTTCATGTCCTCGCGCATTCCCCGGGAGGTGGCCTCGCCCAGGAGCAGGCATCTTCTCACCGATGAGTAGTCCCGCCCCTGCTCCTCGGCGCGCATGATCACGCGGCGGACAAAGGAAGTGATACCGCTCAGGAGCGTGGCTCGCTGCCGCTCCACCATGTCGACCGCGTGATCCAGCGAACGGTGGATGGGAAACGTCTCGTAGGGGCTCCCGGTCAGAGCGCAGACCACCTTCGCGCCCGCAGCCATGGAGTAGTCGATGGTTTTCAGAAAGCCGATGTGCGGGACCGTGGTCAGAGGGAAGATGTTTGCGACCGTGTCCTCGGCCGTGATCCCTCCGATCTGGCAGGTCCGCGCCAGCTGCATGATGTTGCCGAAGTAGTCGTGGGTCGTGCTGAAGAAAGGGCTCGGCTGCCCGCTCGTGGTGCCGGTCGTGTAGTGCACGTTCCAGAGGATCCGCTCCTGGACCGGGACCGGAGCGTCCGGCGGAAAGACCAGCCGGAACTGCTGGGGGTCCTTCATGTATTCCTTCTTGTAGAGCAACGGCACCGCCTCCAGGTCGTCCACCGTACGGATCCTGTCGGGCTGAATGCCCTGTTCTTTGAAGATCCTCCTGTAATGAGGGCTGTACAGGGCGAGACGCGCCACCTGCCGAGCCAGCCGTTCGTTCTGAAGCTCCCGGATCTCCTGCTGGGACTTGTACAGAAGAGCGCCGAAATCCTGAGCTGCCATGTCTTCTTGCTCCCTGTGTGCGAAGAATGAAACGGGATCGGTCAATCATCCTTGGGGGCCATGCAGGCGTCGCCCGCAGCGCGCAGAGCAGTGCGGCGGGGCCCCGCCCTCGATCGTCTCGGGCTCAGAACGCTCCGGCCCATTCTCCTCCCTCGGGTCGGAGACTAGAGCCCTTCGGGCAGGTCGTTGTCTCGTCCCTCGTCCCGGGCCGGGTGTATCGGGGCACACCAGCCTAGGCCGGACTTCAAGGAAGTCCGGCCTAGAGTGCGAGATAGCGAGAAACAGCGCTGCGTTCCCCGGCCTTCGGGACTCGGGACGGCCTCCGCGACTCGCCCGTGCCTCTCTCGTTCGGAGCACCCGCCGCACTCGTCTCCTAGCGGAGGTAGTCGCGCGCGAGCCGCCCGACCACTTGGTAGGGTGGACAAAGCGCAGCGTGTCCACCAATCGAGGCATCGAACCGCGAGCGTGGCGACGGGTGTTGCCGCGGACCTGCGGTCCCCGCAAGGTTCCTAGGCCCTCTCCTGCGCGGCGACCCTGACCTGCTGGCCCGCCATCAGGTGCTTGGCCAGCCTCTTGGCCATGGCCACCACGGTCACGGTCGGAGGCAGCCCCCACGGCTCGGGGATGATCGTCGTATCCATGCAGTAGCAGTTCTTGATCTCGGTCTGGCAGTCCTTGTCGAGCAGCTCGCCGATCCGCACCGTGCCGCCCGGATGGGCCGCCAGCACGCCGGTCTTGACCAGATCCTGGCGTCTGACACCGGCCTTCATCAGGATCTCCTCGGCGAGCACGGCGCCCTTGTTGAGCTTCCACCAGGTGTCGTAATCGATCGGCTTGGAGAAGCTCTCGTCCAGGTTGATGCGGCCGTCCAGACCGTCCCTCACCTTGATCATGATGCTCAGCGTCTTTCTGGTCTGCAGCACCTTGGGCAGCGAGGCGACACCCTTCAGCCCCGCGTACGCCAGTGCGGCCGTGTACATCATGGGCGGCATCATGAGATCGGTCATGACGATCCCGTCCTTGGCCAGGTTGATCCCTGCGGTCATCGGGATGTCGTAGAGCGAGCCCTGGCACGGGGCCGGCCCGGCGACGAACCAGAGGGGATCCGCGAAGAAGCCCTGGCCCGCATCGTATAGGCCCGAGCGCTGCAGAATGGGGGGCGTGCCCTGGCCGCCCGCGGACAGGATGACGGTGTCGGCCATGATGTCCACCCAGCCGCCGGGCCCCCTCGCCCGGACGCCCACGGCCTTTCCGCCTTCGGTCAGGACCCGGTCGACCTTGGTCTTGAGCAGGAGCTGGGCCCCGCCCCGGACCGCGTCCTCAACGAACTCCCGGGCCGTCCACTTGGCCCCCTCCTTGCAGCCGAGGGCGCACTTCCCGCAGTTGGGCTTGCACTTGTCCGGCCGGATCCACTTGTCGATCAGGTTCCACTCGAGGCCGATGTCCCGGGCCGCCTGCATGATCCTGGCCGCCGCGGGCCCGATCAGGTTGTCGGGCATGGTCCGGATCGGGACTTCCTTGTAGATCTCATCCACCTCCGCATCCACGTCGATCCCGTACTTCTCCTTCAACCACGCCGGCGGCCGGAACGCCGTGCCGCAGAAGACCACCGAGGCGCCGCCCACGGTCTTGGGCCGGATGACCCAGGTCCCCTCCTTGGAGAAGGTCAGGCCCATCCCGTCCATCATGGTCAGCAGAAAGGCCGTGTAACCGAAATTCCTGTGATACTTCCCGGCTTCGCATAGGACCACTTTCCGTCCCTTGCGGGTGAGCTCGCGGGCTGTGGTTGCACCGCCGGGTCCGGACCCGACGATGACGACTTCCGTCTCCATCTTGTGCACAGGCGCGACCATGATACCTTCCTCCTTTCGGCCCCCGGAGGGCGCCTGTTCCGGCACCCTCTCGACCTGCGGTTTTTGACGGCTCCTCGCGGCCCCTACAGCGGGCGAGGAGATTCCTTGCGGAGCTCTTTCAGACTTCTTCAGACTTCTTTCAATTTCTCCCTGAACTCGACCGTGTACCGCTCGACCGTCTCCACGATCAGCCGTTTGTGGATCAGCCCCATCATGGTGTTTAGAAGCTGCGTGCCCTCCTCCACCATCCTCGGGACATTCAGGTCCATGACGTTCACCTGCCCGGAGACCCGGCTGGCCAGCAGCTTGGCCTCCTCATCGACCAGCAGCTTGAGCAGGTCCCGGTGGACTGCCAGCATGCCGGCGTCGAACCCCAGCTCCCGGGTGAACCCCGCTTTCCTCATCTTCACCCAGCACTCGACCAGCCGGATGTCGTCCTCGTCGTAGAGCTTGCGCTTACCCTTGCGGGCAGGCGCGAGGATCTGATGGCGCTCCATGTCGCGAATGTCACTGAGGCTGGCGCCGGTCCGCTCGGCCAGCGCGCCGATGGTCACGGGCTTCACGTCCGGGTTCTCTTTCAGATTCCGGAAGAGCCTTCCGTCCATCTCCACCAGCATCTTGATCTCGTGCACGCTCAGGTCTCTGCCCCTGAGCACCTGCTTGATCACGGAGAGGGGCAGAAAGCGTTTGACCTGCAGCTCCTTGACCAGGCGGATCGCGTTCAGGTGGGTGCTGTTGTAGTAAGCCATGTTGGCGTGGGTCTTGACCGGCTTGGGAATCAAGCCTTCCTTGACGTAGAACAGAATGGTCCCTTTCGGCACGCCCGCGGCCCGGGACAGCTCCTTCATCCGCATCCCTTTTTGTGCCTGCGTCTTGTCCAACCTTCGCCTCCTCTCCTCCACCCTTGGCAAGCCGTTGAAGAACGCCCACCTCCTGCGTTCGGCTCGCCCAGAGCCGGTCAAAGGGGAAAGGTCAAAGCAGGGGCGAAGAATTCTTCGCCCCTGCCTGTCTCACCTTTCACCTTCCGCGCTCCTCACTTGTACGGGAGTACCTGCGTTTCGAGGAAATCCGCCACCGTAGCGTGGATCTTCTCAATCGACGTGGGCCGGGCGTCCATCGGATCGAACTCCACCAGGCAAACGGGCTTCTCCCTTTCACGGCAGGCTTCCCGGATGAACCCATGGGTGGCCTGGCCGTGCTTGCACTGGATCAGGGCCGGCACGATCACCGCGTCCACGTTCCAGCCCTCGATGGCCGCAATCAAGTCGTCCATGAAGAACTCGTGAGGGCCGCGGTACTGCCGGGCCATGCAGATGTTCATCATCTTCCATGCATAGTCCCTGACGATCGTCTCCGGCGTGCTCGGGTCGATCAGCCCCATGGTGGCGTGTCCGAAGAAGGTGAGCGCCGTCACCGCACCGTACTCGTCCTCCATCCAGTCATGGATGCCCACGTCGTAGAACGGATCCGGGTTGTAGAGCAGGACCCGGGCCTTCTCGTCGGGTACGACCCCTTTCTTCTGCGCCGCCAGGCTCTTGGAGTCCTCCAGGATGGCCCGGAACGCATCTCGGGTGTACGGGTACCCGCAGGCGATGGTGAGCAGGAGGAACTGGTAGAAGCCCAGCTTGCCCGGGTGCGGGCAGGGGGAGAGCTTGCGCATCTCGGTCTCTTCGATGAACGCCTCGATCGCCTCGTTGCCGAGGCGGACGTGCTCGCGGCACTTGTCCCAGTCCATGCGCGTGTTGCACGCCTCTTCGATCCTGCCGATCATCTTGCGGATGTGGTGAGCGTACAGCTCCGCCCCGCGCGCATCCTGCCAGTACGGCATGTCCGCCTGAAAGACCGGCGCTTCGATGAGCTTGCCCAGGATCTGATAGGCCGTAATGGCCGAGTCGCAGGGCGTGGTGGGCGCACAGGCGAACGCCGCCGGCGGCATCGCCTCCTCCAGGACGCAGCCCAGGAGCCCCTTGTCGGCCGGGCAGACGTCCGCCGGGAGGCCCGCGTTTTCGGAGGCGTCCACGTACGGGTTGAGCCCTTCGGGATCGAGCACCGGAAGAAAGCCGCACAGGGTCTCGGCCATAAAGGGGTGGAGGTCCTTGAATCCCATGAAGATCTCGGGGAAGAAGAGAAATTCGTGCCACAGGATCTTCTTTCCGCTCTGGACGGCCCCGAACAGATCCTGGATGTACCGGTCGACGCACTTCATGACCTGGATCGGGCCGTAGTCCCTGTGGTCGCCGATGGCGCTCATCGCCTCGACCATGCTCTGGATCGCGATCAGATGGTCACCGAAAACAGTGTTGAACTTCTCCGGGTTGAATCGGATGGCGGCTCCCATTCGCTTTCCTCCATTTCCGGAGGCTGCATTGTCACCAGCCTCTACGAAAGTCCTCTTTCGCAAGGTTTCCGGTCGGGCTTCATTCCATGCTTTCCAGAAACGCCTGGACCCGGGTCTTCATCTGACCGGTGCCTCCCAGGAGGTACTCCCTCTCCAGCCACAGCGTGGGCGTGCCGGTCTCCTTGGCCTCCAGGTTGGTCATGACCTTCTCGGAGCCCCAGAGCTGGCAGAACACGATCCGCTCGCCCACGATGCCGTCCGCCTTCCAGTCCCGGACGATCTGTTTGACCCGCTCCTGGCGGCGCTCCCGATCCACCATCCGAGGACAGGACCAGCGCTCGTGGTAGCGCCTGGCCAGGGCGTCCAAGGGCTCGGCCGCCTCGTCCACGAGGTCCCAGAACATGCGCGCACCGAAGCAGAGGCCGTCGGCCACCACGAGGGCGCCCTGGTCCTCGATGACCTTGACCCACTCGGGATCGTCGAGCTCGCTTCCGTAGAGGAACATGCGCTTGCGGTAGCTCGGGACCGCCACCCGGCCGTCGAGGGCGGAGATCAGGGATTGCAGCCGCTCGTTGAAGAGATCCTTGGGCATGCAGGTGTAGGCGACCGTGATCCCGAGCGCCTCGGCGCCGCTGACCGGAGGCGCTTCGGCTTTGCGCAGCTCGTACAGCTCGTGCAGGAGCCGCCGGGCGCGGTTGGTCTGCGCGATCGCGCTCGCGAGCTTTCCGGACGTGATCCGCACGCCGAAGTAGGATTCGAGCGACTCCTTCAGGCGCTCGAGCTCCTCCCGGTAGTAGCGCAGAGAGGCGTCGTCGAAAGGCACCCGGGGCGCGGCCACGTACTCGAGAAGGAGCTTCCCCTGCTGCGCGGCCCCCTGGAAGGCCACGGCCCGGAAGATGTCGCTCACCCGCCGCATCTGGTCGCACCCGTTCGTGCCCACGAATCCGTCCAGGAAGTCGTACTTGCCGAGCAGGGCCTCGTCCACCGTATGCCGGCAATAGGTGCAGTTCAGGTAGGTCGTGTGGCGGTCCGCCTCGGTCGTGCCGCGGCTCTCCGGCGCCCGCACCCGGTACGGCAGCATGCCGGCCGCCAGGATGATCTCCTCGGGCACGTTGGGGCAGAAGTACCCGATGATCTTTCCCCCCCGCTCCTTCCACGCCCGCATCTCCCGGTTGCAGGTCGCACCCGAGAGATCCATGAACTGGCTGAGCGCATCCATGAAAATCCTCCTCTGGGCGAAAGATCTTTCGCCCCTACCGGTCTCGCCTCTCACCTTCGGCCTTCTCCCGGCCTCCTCTCCTCAGGCGGCTGCTTTCTTCTGCCACTTCTCCCGCGCCAGCACGGCGGCCCCCAGGGCGCCGACGATCTGCGGGTCCTCTCTCAGGCGCACCACCCTGGCCCCGACCTTGTCCTCGAGAATGCGGATCAGCCCGTCGTTCTTGGCGCAGCCGCCGGAGACGGTCAGGTCCTCCTGAATCCCCACCCGCTTGAGCAGGCTGATCAGCCGGCTGGCGATGGCCACGTGAATGCCGGCCACCACGTTCTCGACGCTGTTGCCCTCGTTGAGCTGGGTGATGATCTCGGACTCGGCGAAAACGCTGCACTGGGCCGAAATCATCGCCGGGCAGTCCGATCTCTTCGAAAGATCCGAGAGCTGCTCGATGCGGACACGAAGCACCCGCGCCTGGCTTTCCAGAAAACGGCCGGTGCCGGCCGCGCACTTGTCGTTCATCACGAATTCGCGCACCCGCCCGTCGTCTCGCAGGCCGATCACCTTGCAGTCCTGGCCGCCGATGTCGACCACCGTCTTCACCGTGGGGCAGAGCCACTTGGAGCCCATGGCGTGACAGGTGATCTCCGAGATGTTCTCGCTGGCAAAGGGAATCTTGACCCTGCCGTACCCCGTGCCGACCATATAGGCGATATCCTGCTCGTTGAGGCCTGCCTTCTTCAGCACCGCCTGCATGCAGATCCGGGCCGTTTCCTCGGGTCTGGGCGTGGCCTCGATGATGATGGATGAAAGCACGTCGTTCCGATCGTTGATCAAAAGGGCCTTTCCGGTCGTGGAGCCGATGTCCACGCCTGCAAAGAAAGCCATCGTCCCCTCCCCTGCTTCTGCTCTGTCTCTCCGCCTCGAATCGCATCCCGCCCCGGAGTCCGCGGCCCGCAGGGGGGCCTCACGCCTTGTCGTCGGCGTACGTGGCGTCGATCCTGGTGCAGTTGTTCATCATCTTCAGGGCAAATTTCACCTGTTTGAGGACCTTGAGCTGGCTTCCCTTGATGAGCCGAAGCTTGCGCGTCATCAGGGCGCGCAAAGGCTCCTGCTTGGCCCGCACGATGTCCTTCCAGACCGAGTACTTCCCCGCGATGACATATTCCGCGTCCGGCCTCTCATCGGTCGAGGAGAGCGCCATGGCCTCGCTTGCGTCCCCCTTGTCGGCCGCGAAGAACAGGAAGGCGGCCTTGTCCAGCTTTCCGGGCTCCGGGTCGATCTGGAAGATGAACTTTCCGGCAAAGTCCCCGCAGGCTTCCCTGAACTCCGGATCGGCATTGCAGATCTTCTGGAGCTCCTTCACCCATCCATCGCTCGGATACATGACGGCCATCGCGTTCCCTCCCGGCTAAAGCAAAAAGAAGAACTTTCCACTTTCTCCCGTAGCACGATTGTTCCGCGGGAGTCAAGGAAAAACCGGCTCGGAGCCGGTCGGAAAGGCATGCAGCGGGCGTTCCCGGAGAGGACGATGGAAAGAAACGCTTTCCGTTTCGAGCTCTCGCAGCACGCGCTCGCGGCCCGGCCTTGCCTCCTGAGGGCAGGGCCGCTACGATGCGGTTGCAGCAGGAAGCGGCTTGCGAGCCCGCGGCACTCGACGTAAGGAGCCTCGACAGATCAGGCCGGCCAGCGGAAGGACCGGGAGGCGCGAATCGGACCATGTCACGATCCAGGAGAGTCTGGTTTTACACACTGGTTGCGGTTGACGTCCTCGCCTTTCATCTGCCGGGCGTCTGGCTGTTCTTCTTCCTGCTCTTCCCCAGGCAGAGCACCACGGGGGGAGGGCTCGCGGACGCCGCCTTCAACGCCCTCCTGGTCTTTGCCTGGGGCTTCATCCACAGCCTCATGGCGCGCCCGTTCTGGACCCGGATGGTTGCACGCCGGGTCGGGCAGGACCTGACCAAGCTCGTGTTCACCATCATTGCGGGAATCACCCAGTGCGTCATGCTGTATGCCTGGCGGCCGTTGAGCGGCACGCTCTGGAGGGCCGAAGGGACGCTCTACTGGATGCTGACTTTCCTGTTCATCTGCACCTTCGGACTCGTTTTCTACTGCTCCGTCCTGCTCGACTACATGGAGGTCCTGGGGGTCCGCGGGATCCTCCGGCGCATGCGGGGAGAGCCTCCCAAACCGCCCCGGCTTTGCCTCAACGGACCTTACCTCTATTGCCGTCATCCCGTTTACCTGGCGAGCCTGGCTTCCCTCTGGATCGGACCGGTCATGACCTGCGGCCGCCTGGAGTTCGCCCTGCTCGTGAGCCTCTACGTGGTCGTCGGCACCTGGCTCGAGGAACGCGACATTCGGACCGCCCTGGGCGAAGCGTACGACCGCTACATGGCCCAGGTGCCGATGTGGATTCCTCGTTTCACCAAGTGGCAGGGATGACCCGCCTCTCGAGGAAAGCGTGCCGTGGCTGAATTCGACGAACAAATCCTGGCCGTTCGGAAGTTTGTCCGGAATCTGCAGAGGGAGGGGAAGAATTCTCGGGAGATCCGCTGTCCCGGCGCTCCGGAGGAGCTGCTCAGGGACCTGCCGGTCCGCTTCAGCCCGGAAGGCTCCCCCTTCGTCATCCTCAAGGAGGAGACTTTCGTGGAGCTGGGCAACCCCATTCAAGGCTCGGCCTCCACGGTCCTGTGGACGCGGCAGACCGAGCTCGTCAGGGACGGCGCCGTCACCTGGATCGGGCCGGACATCCCGGAGACGGCCGGGCAATCGCGGCCTTTCGGGCAGGTCATTCTCGTGGGGGGCAGCCGGCTGCCGGACGCGGACCTCGCCAGAGTCGAGAGGGCCAAGGACCTCGCCCACCAGCTCGAAGGGTACATGATCCGGCACCTTCCGCGAAAGCTCTGGAGCCGGGTGAGCAAGGAGGCCGTGGCCAGAGGGTTTTCCTTCGAGACGCTGGGCCGCGCCCTGATGGCCCGATACAAGAGCGAGATCCCCCTCGTGGAAGCCGTCGAGATCGTTTTCGTGACCACCTCCAAGGGGGACGTGGAGGAGTTGGATCAGATCGCGCGCGACGCTCAGGGCAAGAGCCTCTCGATTCGAAAGCTCACCCGTGCCCAGGACGGCGCCTACGAGTGCGACGAGCTCACCTGCGACACCTGCCCCGAGAAACCCACCTGCGACACCATCCGCGACGTGCTCGTCATCCGCAGGAAAGGGAAGATCACCGGGATCCGGATTGTCCGGGAGCCCAGGAGCCCGTAAGCAGCGGGAGACCTATTCTTTCCTTCTCCCCTCAGCGAGGGGAGAAGGTCAGGATGAGGGGTGCATGTGCGCATGGTTCCCCCTCACCCGTCCCTCTCCCCCGTGCACGGGGGAGAGGGAATTACGGACTCCAGCGTTCACGGCTCGACGGGCTCGTAGGCCTTCTTGCCGTACACCCTCTCGTAGGCCTTGCAGAACGGGCAGACCTTGGAGTCGATGTTCTTCACGAACCAGTAGGCCGCGCCCTGCTGGTTCTTGCGGGCCGCCTTGCAGACAGGACACACGTTCTTGCAGAAGCTCGCCATTCTGGCCGTGAGATCGGATGGAACCGCCTGTGGGCTCATTTCTTCCCTCCCGCTTTCCTGGACCAGTAAATAAGGAAGAGGTCAAAGGGCCTTCCTGATCAGCCTGGATCGGAGCGTCGTTCAACGTCCAACGCGCTCCATTCTAACGAACCTTGACGGCCCGTGGGAGAAAAAAAGACCGGGGGCCTGGGGTGGCGCTGCAAGTCCCGGCCTCCCTCACAGCTTGAAAATGTCGGCCAGCGGAAGCGACAGGGCCACCTCCGGGCTGTATCGCAGATAGGTCGGAATGGGATAGCGGATGCCCGTCTGGTGAGTCTTTTCGAGCCCTTCGACCACGTCGGCGAGCCTCGCAGCCGGCAGCGCCATCGCCACTTCGTGGTCCTGGCACGCTCCCCAGACCCGGTCGCCGTTCCCCGGGATCACGACTTTCAGGGTCTGGTCAAGGTATGCGCCGATCACCCCTTCGGTGCAGGAGGCGGCCCTGCCCGAGAAGGTGCTCTGGATCGGCTTCCCGGTGTGGTAGGTGCCGGCGTGGATCAGGCGCATGAGCTGCGCCGGATTGACGTAGACGAGGACCACGTCCGGCTCGATCTTCGTCCACTCCAGCGGTGCATAAGCTACGAGAAGATCCGCCCCCTTCTCCAGCGTGCGAAAGGACGCCATTCCTTCGCGGGCCGCCTGTTCGTCGCGGGCGTAGTTCATGCGGGTCATGAAGCGGATCGCACCTGACCCGTCCTCGAGCCGCTCCCAGCCGTAGGTGTGGGCCGCAATGGCGCATCCCACGTCCTCCTTGCCGACCGCCACGGTCCACCCGTAGCGCCGGGCCATGGCGGCGGCCTGACAGGGAGCGACCCGGACCCGCAGATCGTTCATGGGCCTCCTGGCGCCCGCAGGGATGCTCGAGGCATCTTCGAGGAACCTGACCGCAACGGGAAAGCTGTCCGGGTTGACGTACCTCCTGATCTTCTGCCCCAGCTCGTGCCATTTCTTCATGTGGGCCCCCGCTCGTCTCTAGGAAGAAAGTCGCGACTGCTTGCCTTTCCTCGTGTTCAGGCCTTTCACCTCAGGAGCTTGAGCTCCCCTGTCAAAGCGTCCAGCGCCTCCGCTGCGGCCGGGCCGAGCCCGAGGCACGTGACCGTCCCCGCAGCCAGAACGGTCCTGCCCGCGTCGGCGATCATGGCCGCAGGAATGCCTGCTCGTTTGGCTGCGGCCTCGAGCCCCTTCAGGTTTTCCGGGCCCAGAGTCTTCAGGACCACTTTGGGCATTCCGGCCGACAGCCATGCCCTCTGCGCGTCTTTGCCCGCCTCGAGGAAAGCGGCAACGGCCGCGTGGGCGACCTGTGCCGCCAGCTTGCCTCTGGGCAGCTTCAGGGAATCGTCCACGACGATGATCTGTTTCATCCGCTCCCTTCAGGTGCCCCGCCGTTTTGAAGCCCACTGCTTCCCCGCCCCTGCTTGAAGCGCTTCCGCTTGCGGGCTCCCTCCGCGCCCAAGTATACGTCAGAGAACTGCCCCAAGCGAACCGCCGAGTGGAGCTTCGCAGGCCCTCTGCGGCCGGCGGGGTCGGGCGACAGGCGAAAATGCTTGGACCGGGCTCGACTTTTTTCGTATTTTAAGAGCGCCGAGAGAGGCCGAGGCTTTGACCCGGGGGTTGCCCCAGGGTATCGTTCGCGCAACACGACTTCGACATCCGTACATGTCCAGACGAGGGTGCGACCATGGAATTCACGGAAGAGCAGAACATGCTGCGGGACACGATCCGGAAGCTTTGCCGCGAAAAAGTAGCGGCCCGCGCCGTCGAGGCGGACGAGAGCGGCGAGTATCCATGGGACATCCACCGGGTGTTTGTGGAGAACGGCCTGTTCAAGATTCGGGTGCCTGCCGAGTACGGCGGCGTTCCCATGGACGCCGCCTCGGTCTGCATCGTCGTGGAAGAGATCGCTCGTGCCGACGGGGGCTCAGCGATCACGATCGTCCATCACCTGGCCGGGCTCGGCTGTTTCCTCGAGGGCGCCAGCGCCGAGCAGCGCGGGCGCTGCCTGCCCCGGGTCGGCCGCGGGGACTATCTCGTCGGGTTTGCTCTGACCGAGCCCGGCGCCGGCTCCGATGCGTTCGCGCTCGGCACGCGCGCGGTCCCGTCGGCCGACCGGGACGGGTACGTCCTCAACGGCCGCAAGTGCTTCATCTCCAATGCCGGGCTCACGGACCTCTACGTCATCTTTGCCACCCTGGACCCGTCCCGCAGGCGCGAGGGCGTGACCGCCTTCCTGGTCGAGAAGGACACGGCCGGCTTCTCGGTCGGCAAGGCCGAAAGAAAGATGGGGCTCAGGACCTCGCCGACCCGGGACCTGCTGTTCGAGGACATGTGGCTGCCCGTGGAAAACCGGCTCGGGCAGGAAGGAAAGGGCTGGGAGATCGTGCTCCGGTCCCTGACCGACACCCGGGTCCTGATCGCCGCCATGTCCCTGGGGATCGCCGAGGCGGCCCTGGAGGCGGCGGTCCGCTACGCGCGCGAGCGGGAGCAGTTCGGCAGGGCCATCGCCAGCTTCCAGGGCGTTTCGTTCATGCTGGCCGACATGGCGATCCAGGTCGAGTGCGCCCGGGCGCTCATCGGCCAGCTCACCTCGAGCATGGACCGGGGGCAGCGCAACCAGCCGTACCTGGCCTCCGTGGCCAAGTGTTTCTCCTCGGACATGGCCATGAAGGTCACGACGGACGCGGTGCAGGTCCTGGGCGGCTACGGATACACGCGTGACTACCCGGTCGAGAAGATGATGCGGGACGCCAAGGCCACGCAAATCATCGAGGGGACCAATCAGATCCAGCGCGTGCAGATCGCGCGGAACCTGCTGAAGATGTACTGAGACGGGGCGCCCCCGACGCCCGGAAGCGGCAGGCACGGGCAGGAGCGAAGAAAGAAAGGAGGTCGCGCCATGGCCAAGGTGGGCTACGAGTTCGCACCGCATCGATTCACGGTGGAAAGGGGCAAGATCCGGGAGTTCGTACGAGCGATCGGCGACGACAACCCGGTCTACACCGATCCGCAGGCGGCCGGGGCCGCCGGGTACCGCGACGTGATCGCGCCCCCGACCTACCTGACCGTCATGGACAACTGGTCGGGCCCCGACTTCGAATCCCGCTGCCGGGAGCTCGAGATCGATCCTCTCAAGGTCCTGCACGCCGAGCAGGCCTACGAGTACCTGGCGGACATCCACCCCGGCGACGAGCTCGACGCAACGGCGCGGGTGACCGAGGTCTACGAGAAATCCGGCAAGAGCGGTCACCTGCTCTTCATCGTCGTCGAAAAGACCTACAAACGGAACGCCCAACCCGTAGCCGTCTGCCGCTCGACGACGGTGGTGCGGAACTGAGGAGGGATCATCATGGCGGCCCAGCTCTACTTCGAGGACGTCCGGGTCGGGGATCCCATGCCCGGGCTCGTCAAGGCGCCGGTCACCGAGGTGCAGCTCGTGAAATATGCCGGCGCCTCGGGCGACTTCAACCCGATCCACACGGTCCATCACATGGCGGAGAAGGCCAAGCTCGGCGGCGTGATCGCTCACGGCATGCTGATCATGGGGTTCGTTGCCCAGGGGGTCACGGATTGGCTGCCGAACCGCTGCCTGCGCAAGCTCAAGGTCCGCTTTGCCGGCATCACCCGCCCCGGCGACGTCATCACGGTCTCGGGCCGGCTGACGGACAAGCGCATCGAGGGGCCCCGGAAGCTCATCGTCTGCGAGATCACCGCCACGAATCAGAAAGGCGAAACCAAGCTGGCCGGCGAGCTCGAGGCCGAGCTGCCGTCAAAGGAGAGGTAGGAGGCACACATGGGATACCTGGACGCAAAGGTGGCCGTGGTGACCGGAGCGGGCAGGGGCATCGGCCGCAAGATCGCCCTCCTCATGGCCGCCGAGGGCGCCAAGGTCGTGGTCAACGACCTGGGCGGCTCCGACCACGGCGAAGGCGCGGACACGAGCGTGGCCGATCAGGTGGTCAACGAGATCCGGCAGGGCGGCGGCCAGGCGGTGAGCAACCCGGATTCGGTGGCTTCGTGGGAGGGGGCCGACCGGATCGTCCGGACCGCGCTGGAGAGCTTCGGCCGGATCGACGTAGTCGTGAACAACGCCGGCATCCTCCGGGACAGGATCATCTTCAAGATGAGCGAGCAGGAGTGGGACGCGGTCATCAACGTGCACCTGAAGGGCACCTTCAACTGCATCCGTGCCGCAGCCCCGCATTTCCGGGAACAGAACGGGGGCCGCTTCATCAACTTCACGTCCACGAGCGGCCTGATCGGCAACGTGGGCCAGGCCAACTACGGCGCCGCCAAAATGGGCATCGTCGCCCTGAGCAAGATCACGGCCCTGGACATGAAGCGCTACAACGTCACCTCCAACTGCATCGCGCCGTTCGCCTGGACGCGCCTGATCGCCACGATCCCCACGGAAAACGAAGCCCAGCGCCGGCGCGTCGAAAAGCTCAAGAAGATGTCGCCCGCGGACGTGGCCCCGCTCGCCGCCTTTCTCGCCAGCGATCAGGCGGCCGGCATCAACGGCCAGGTCTTCGGCGTGCGCGGCAAGGAGATCTTTCTCTTCTCCCAGCCCCGCATCGTCCGGAGCATGCACAAGTCCGAAGGCTGGAAAGTCGAAGACCTTTCGGAGATGCTGGAGGCGACGATGAAGTCCCACTTCACCCCGGTGGACACGTCGCCCGAGTATATCGGCTGGGACCCATTGGTGTAGGAGGCTGCATCCTCCGCCGCTTGCCACATCTCTAAGGTTCAGAGACAGTAAAACAAGGCTGCGTAATCATCCCTCTTGAGCAAAGACCCCATGACCGGCAGGAGTACATGCAGGATGCCCATGTGCAGCCGAAGACCGGCCCCAGGCGCTCTCGGTGCGGGAGGGCCCATCATGTGAGCGCTCTGCGAGCGCATCCGGAATGATGGAAGACCCACTGGCCTCGGGACAGTGGGTCTTTTTGTGATCCCCGAAAAGGAGACCAGATGTCGAAGCGAAGGTTGGGTACCCAGGCGGTGCATGCGGGGCAGGAGAGCTGTGACCCGGCGACCGGGGCCAGAGCGGTGCCGATCTACCAGACCACCTCCTACGTCTTCAGGGACACGGAGCACGCGGCGAGTCTTTTTGCCCTGAAGGAATTCGGCAACATCTACACCCGCATCATGAACCCCACGACAGACGTCTTTGAAAGACGGATCGCGGCCCTGGAAGGAGGCACCGGAGCCCTGGCCGTTGCCTCGGGCCAGGCCGCCTCGACCTTCTCGGTCCTGGGGGTGACGGAGGTGGGGGACGAGATCGTCTCGGCAGACAACCTGTACGGGGGGACCTACCAGCTCTTCCACTACACGATGCCGAAGCTCGGCAGGACCGTGAAGTTCGTCCCCTCCGGAGAGCCCGCAGCGTTCCGGCGGGCCATCACGGAAAAGACCAAGGCGATTTACGCCGAAACCATCGGCAATCCCAAGCTCGACGTGCCCGACTTCGAGCGGATCGCCCGGATCGCCCATGAAGCGGGGATCCCGCTCATCGTCGACAACACGATCGGGATCGGCCTCACCAGGCCGATCGACCACGGCGCGGACATCCTGGCCACCTCCGCCACCAAGTTCATCGGCGGACACGGCACGGCCATCGGAGGCGTGATCGTGGACTCCGGCCGGTTCGACTGGGGAAGCGGCAACTTTCCGAGCTTCACCGATCCGGACCCGAGCTATCACGGCCTGAAGTTCTGGGAGGCCTTCGGCAACGTGCCGGACATGGGGAACATCGCCTTCGTCGTGAAGGTCCGCGTCCAGCTGTTGCGGGACATCGGGGCGAGCTTGAGCCCTTTCAACTCGTTCCTCTTCCTCCAGGGGCTCGAAACCCTTCCCCTCAGACAGAAGAAGCACTCGGAGAACGCTTTGAAGGTTGCGGAATTCCTGAGGGGCCACGCGCTCGTGAGCTGGGTCAGCTATCCGGGCCTTGCCGATCACCCGAGCCACGGGAACGCAAAGAAATACCTGCAGGGCGGGTACGGCGCCCTGGTCGGCTTCGGCATCAAAGGGGGCCTCGAGGCGGGCAGGCGGTTCATCGATTCGGTGCGGCTCCTCTCGCACCTGGCCAACATCGGGGACGCCAAGACCCTCGTCATCCACCCGGCTTCGACGACACACCAGCAGTTGAGCCCCGAGGAACAGCTGGCAACCGGAGTCACGGAGGACTACATCCGGCTCTCGATCGGCATCGAGGACGTCGAGGACATCCGGGAAGACATCGACCAGGCCTTGAGGAAGGCTGCGGCGTGAGCCGGCCACAGGAAACCTATTCAGCAGGGGCGTATGGCCATGCGCCCCTACGTCATCCCGGCCCATGTGCGCAGCGCGTGCGAGCCGGGATCCAGGAGCTTGCGTCCAGGACAGCGAGAGTCACGGTGAATTCCTGCCCGGTTCAGGCGGCGCGCTGCAGAGTGGCCGGAGGAGGGGACCGGGTTGTGACACGGCCTTCTTCGCCGGCATGCCGGGAAGCTGTAGAAGAGTGAATCCATGGAGGGAGGGACGAAGGTGTCGGCAGTGTCCGTGAAGAGGCCCGGAGTCGGGATCGTCGAGACGAAACACGTCACGTTCGCCCAGCCGCCGGACCGGATGAAGCTCGAGTGCGGCGAATCCCTGGGGCCCGTGACGCTTGCATACGAGACGTACGGGAAGCTCGACGCCGAGCGCTCCAACGCCGTCCTGATCCTGCACGCTCTGTCCGGAGACGCCCACGCGGCCGGTTACCACGGCGAGGGGGAACCCCCGGGCTGGTGGGACAACATGATCGGTCCGGGCAAGGCGTTTGACACCAACGAATACTTCGTGGTTTGTTCGAACGTCCTCGGCGGGTGCAGAGGCTCCCTGGGACCCTCATCCGTCAATCCCGGGACCGGGGAACCGTACGGCCTGCTCTTCCCGGTCATTACGATCCGTGACATGGTCGAGGCCCAGCGGCATTTGATCGACCACCTGAACATCGGCCGGCTCCTGTGCGTGGCGGGTGGCTCCATGGGAGGCATGCAGGCGCTGCAGTGGGTGGCGTCCCACCCGGAGCGGGTGCGCTCGGCCATCCCGATCGCCACGGCCCTGAAGCATTCGCCCCAGCAGATCGCGTTCGATGAAGTGGCCCGGCAGGCCATCATGGCCGATCCGGCCTGGCGCAACGGCCACTACTATCCCTACGGTCAGCCGGAGAAGGGCCTTGCCGTGGCGCGCATGATCGGACACATCACTTTCATGAGCGAGCATTCCATGGAGGAGAAGTTCTCCCGCAGGATGAGCAAGCCCGGTTACAGCTTCAGCTTCGCCGGAGATTTCGAAGTGGAGAGCTATCTGCGCTATCGCGGCGACAACTTCGTCAAGCGCTTCGACGCCAACTCCTACCTCTACATCACCAAGGCGATGGACTACTTCGATCTGTCCGGCGGGAAGCTCCTTCCTCGGGGCAAGACGATCGACACGCGCTTCCTCGTCATCTCCTTCGAGTCCGACTGGCTCTATCCGTCCTGCCAGTCCCAGGAGATCGTCCGCATCCTGAAATCACGCATGGTGGATGCCGCCTACTGCGAGATCCGCTCGACCTACGGGCACGACGCTTTCCTGCTGGAGGTCGAGGGGCAATCGGAGCTGATCCGGCACTTTCTGGAGAAAACCTACCGCGGATCGCGCCCGACGGTGAACGAGGATGCGCACGCCTGACCGCCCCGACCACGAGATCATCTACCGCATCATCGAGCCGGGATCGAAGGTCCTGGACCTGGGATGCGGCAGCGGAGATCTCCTCTACCGCCTGGCCCGCGACAAGGGGGCGAGGGTGCAGGGGATCGAACGCGATCAGATGGCGATCCACGAGTGCGTGAAGAAGGGGCTGAGCGTCTTTCACGGCAACATCGAGAGCGGGCTTTCCGAATACCCGGACCGCTCCTTCGATTACGTCATCCTCAACCAGAGCATGCAGGAGGTGAAGGCGGTGGACGGCGTGATCGAAGAGGCCCTTCGAATCGGGGCCAAGGCCGTGGTCGGCTTCCCCAACTTCGCTCACGCCGGGTCACGATGCATGCTGTTCTTCAGGGGCATGGCGCCGGTCACGGACTCCCTGCCTTACTCCTGGTATCAGACGCCCAACGTCCGCTTCCTGAGCGTCACGGACTTCCGGGACTTCTGCAGGGAGAAGAGGATCCGGGTGCTGGCGGCCCATTTCCTGGGCCGCGGCCGGGAGGTCAGGTTCTGGCCGAACTTGCTGGCTCGGTGCGCCATCTTCCTTCTGTCGAGAGCTCGATAAGCACCGCACGACAACCAGGAGGCAACCATGTGGCCGGCTCTGAAAGACGCGGCGAACGCCATCGCACACGCCAAAGTGGTCATCGGCTTCACGGGGGCCGGCATCTCCACCGAGAGCGGGATCCCCGATTTCCGCACGATGGGCGAGTTCTGGGAGGGCTTCGACCCGGCGACGTTCGAGGTGGAGATCGACAACCGGGAAGCCTTCGAGAAGAACCCGGAAAAAGTCTGGCGCTTCTTCTCTCAGGCGATTGCCGTGATGGAACAGGCCCGGCCGAACGACGGACACAGGGCGCTGGCGCGGCTCGGGCAGCTCGGCCGCCTGGCCGCCATCATCACCCAGAACGTCGAGGGGCTGCACCAGAGGGCCGGGTCCGAAAACGTGATCGAATTCCACGGCAGCATCCTCATGCTTCACTGCCTCCGGTGCCATGCCGCCTGCTCCTGGGACGAGGTCAGGGACAAGGAGATCCCGCCCCGCTGCCGCTGCGGGTACGTCCTCAAGCCCCAGGTTCCGCTCTTCGGAGACGAGGTCAACGTGGAGGCCTTCTCGGCAGCGCAGGTGCTGGCCATGAACGCCCAGGTCATGCTCGTGGCCGGCTCGCACGGAGCGATCGCGCCCGTGAACCGGATCCCGCTCCTGGCCAAGGAGCACGGCGCCGTGATCGTGGAGGTGAACAGGGACAAGAGCCTCTACACGGACCGGTACACGGACTTCTTCTTGCAGGGCAGGACGGGCGAGGTTCTCCCTCTGCTCGTGGCCGAGGTTGAGAAGATCCTGTCTGCCCTTCCCGGCGGGTGAAAGGGCCCGGCCCAGGCCGCGAGCTCCCACTGCAGGACCTGCTCGGCCTCCAGCAGCTCTCCGTTCCGGTTGCGCGCGGGCGGTGGTGGGTCGACAGTGCGGGCAATTTCGGGATCGAGGGCAACCCGATGCCGATGGGGAATCTGCTGCAGTTCAGCCGGGGCAAGGGCGGCGCCTACCAGCGCTCCACAGCCGGGGGATACATCGGAGGCGACGGTGAGACGAGCTACTTAGAGCCTGTCCCAAAACGCCCATCTGCGGCGTTGCGCTCGTCCCTCGTCATTGCGGCGTACTGAAATGTACGCCTCATTCCTCGGGATTTCGCGCGCCTGGCATCTGGGCATTTTTGAACAGGCTC
>JBFLZG010000120.1:0-52797 GCA_040756235.1 bacterium
GTCATCGGGCCGGTTGCGAGCATGCGGCTGCGCGGGTCCATCGTGAGCGTCGCAGCCAGGGTGTCGAACGCCTTTTCCCGCGCCATCTCGTAGGGCAGGCCGGCGGTGGGCGCGGGCACCACGGCTTGCGGGTCATAGGGCGTGCACTGGCGTCCCAGGGACGGCAGGAACTGGGCGCAGGCGGCGGCCCCGAAGTAGTGGATGCGCTCCGCGTACAGGGTGGGGCCGATCTGGTGAGCGGGGTGGTAAAGCACCATGCTGCGTCCCAGGGGGAACCGGGCCGCAAGCCGGGTGCCGAGAAAGACGCCGCTGATCACCAGGCCTGCGCCCCCCTTGGCGCGCGCCCCGATGTAGGCGAGGGTCTGCTCCGTGACCTCTCCGTTGTACCCGGACATGTACTCCTGCATGGGCGCGACCGCGATCCGGTTCTTGAGCTCCACGTCCCCGATCTTGACCGGCGCGAGGAGGTTCGTGAAGCTGGCGTTCCCTTTCCGCCTTGCGGCCTCGGCTCTGTTTTGGCTGCGTGCCATCGTGTCTCCCTCCGTGTTGCGGGAATGGCTCCTCGACCTGCCTCGAGAGAAGTCCGTCCGGCAGAGCAGGTCCCCCCCTCCTCAAGCCCGGGCGGATGCGGGCTCGTCACAGATCCATGGCGACCTTGTAGCCGTCGTAAATCGCATTGAGCAGGCGGCGCGGCGTCCAGGCATCCCCGATGCGGTAGACCTCTTTCACCTTGCCCTGGAGCGCGTGATAGAGGGTGGCGTCGGCCCTGCGCCAGTAGGAGAGCACGAGGGTATCCGCCTCGATCTCCTGGACTTGCTCGGTCAGGGCGTCCCGGACCACGACCTTGCCGGGCTTCGCCCCCTTCACTTCGGAGTCGTGGATGCGCTTGACCCCTTTCATCTTGATGTTCATGGTCTGGACCGCCAGGGTGATGAGGTCGATGTCGTAGGAGTTGGCCGTGGTGAGCCGGAAGGGCACGGGCATCACCAGCGTGACATCCTTCTTCTGGTCCGCCAGGAACTCGGCGGTCACGAGCCCTTTCATGTAGTTCTGCTCATCCGCGATGACCACGCGCGCGCCGGTCTCGACCTTGCCCTCGAGGACGTCTTCGGCCGTGACCACGTGCGCTCCCTGCTCGATCCGGATGGCCGCGCACGGCCCCACCGCATCCGGAGCCGGATCGGTGACCGTCGTTCCCCCCGTGGCGACGATGACCGCGTCCGGATGTTCCCGGAGCACTCGCTCGGCGGTGACCTCCGTGTTCAGGAAGACCGGGATGCCGAGCCGCTCCACCTCGTGTTTGAGATAGCGCACGGCCTGGCCCAGCTCCTGACGGCTCGCGACCCTGGCCGGAATGAGGATCGCGCCCCCGAGCTGCGCGCTCTTTTCGTAAAGGGAAACGTCGTGCCCCCTTTGCTTGGCCACGACGGCTGCCTCCATCCCGGCGCACCCGCCGCCAACGATCATGACCTTCTTGGGCTGCTTGGCCGGGGTGATCCGGAAAGTTCCTTCGCGGCCCGCCTCCGGGTTCTGCGTGCAGGTGATCGATTCGCGGCGCTCCCAATTGCCCCAGCAGCCCTGGTTGCAGGCGATGCAAAGGCGCACGTCGTCAAGGCGTCCCTCCCGGGCCTTGTTGGGCATCTCCGGATCGCAAATGAGCGCTCGGGTCATCGCCACCATATCGGCTTCGTTGTTCTTGATGATGTCGTTGGCCGTGACCGGGTCGTTGATCCGGATCCCGGTGAATACCGGCAGGTCGATGATCTGCTTGAACTCGGCCGCGCAGTACACGAAAGGCCGAGGCGGCACCATCATGGGGGAGACGGCGAGGACTCCGGTAATCGTCACGTTCAGGTAATCGATGAGGCCGGTCTGCGCCCAGATGGACACGACCTGTTTCATGTCCTCCAGCGTGTACCCTTCCGGGATGAATTCGTCGGCGGATGCCCGCACCCCGAGCACCATCTCTTCTCCGATTGCCTTGCGCACGGCCGCGATGACCTCCATGCCGAACCGCATCCGGTTCTCGAGGCTGCCGCCGTAGCGGTCCTTGCGGATGTTCGTCGAAGGGGAGAGGAACTGCTGCTGGAGGTAGCCGTGGCAGAAGTTGAGCTCGACTCCGTCGTAACCGGCCTCTCGGGCCTTGAGGGCCAGATCGACGTGCCTTTGGACCTCCTCGCGGATCATCCGCTCGTCCAGGATCACCGGGGGCTCGCCGATGAACTTCGACGGCATGTCGGAGCAGGAGACGCCCGGGGTATTCGTATAGTAGGAGCAGCTGTAATTGCCGCCGTGCCAGAGCTGGAGGAAGATCCTGGCTCCGTGGGGGCGGACGGCCTCCACGATCTTCTTGAGCCAAGGCCTGATCTCGTCCTTCCAGCCCTGACAGAACGCCTTCTCGTGGAACTGGGCGTGGGGGGAGACCACGGTACCTTCCTGAATGATGAGACCCGCGCCTCCCTTGGCTCTCGCCTCGTGGTAGCGTACGTGACGGTCGCTCGGCAGACCTTTCTCCCCCAGGGCCGTCACGTGGGCGGACGAGTAGATGCGGTTGCGGATGGTGAGGTTGCGGATGCGCAACGGGGAGAAGAGGTTCGCCAACTCGGCCATGATGGACTCCTTCTTCGTCGGGCTGATGCTGTGGGTCAGGGGTCGCTGCCCGAAGGCAAGCTTCTATTCCGTATGTCCCGGCCGGGCGAGGGCCTGCATGGCGTCCCGCAGCTCCCGGGGCACCGAGCGGAACGTGCAGCGCTGGGATTTGCCCACGCCGGCCCCCCGTCTGAGGTCCACGAGCGTCTCGGCCGTCTTCAGGGCGGCGTGGGTCACGTCCAGCACCGGCACGCCGGTGCCGGGCACCTCGCGGTAGCCGAGCAGGGAGACCGCCGGGCTCAGGGCGCAGCAGGCCGGCAGGATCACTTCCGCGCCGTCCTCCACGCAGGCCCGGCAGAGCCGGTCGAACTGGGGCTGAAGGATCGCGGGGTTCATCAGCATCTCGAACAGGAAGCTCACCCAGTTCTCGCCCATCCGGAAGACGCGCACCGGCCGGGCCGCCCGAAGCTCCATGCCGTAGCCGCGGATGTTGCGCTCGCAAAAGGCCACGAGCTCGTCGAGGACCGTGATCATGCCGAAGCGGCTCCCCAGGGTGCAGGCCAGGAGCATGGCCGACTCGGTGGGCGCGACCACCGGAATGTCCACGGCCTGGCGGGCCGCGTGCAGGGCCGGGTCATCCGCGCAGCCGATGATCACGGCGTCGTATCCCTGCCTCTCCGCCTCGATCACGCCGTCGACGAGCCAGACGTTGTTCAGCATCTCGTGGTACGGGGTCTGCACGAGGTAGGCGGAGTGCCGGAGGTAGTGGAAGTCGATCTCGGCGTCCGGCCGGGCGACCTTCCTCAGGTTTTCCAGGACCCTGGCCTTGGCGTCCTCGATGAGGACGGGCGTTTTCAATCCGATCTCCCGCTCCATCTGCTCCTGGGGCGGAAAGATGTGCTGCCACCAGATTCTCATGCTCATAAGCCACCTCCCTGGGGTTCCGCTGCCGTTCCCCTCAAATCTCCATGGCGATCTTGTGGCCGTCGTAGATGGCGTTGATGCAGCGCCTGGGGGAGAGGGCGTCGCCGATCTTGTAGATTTCCTTGACCTGGCCCTGGAGCTCGTCGTAGAGCCGGGTTTCCGCCTTGCGCCAGTACGAGAGCACCAGGGTGTCGGCGTCCAATTCCTGGTCCTGCTCGGTGAACACGTCCCGGATGACGACCTTGCCGGGCCGGGCTTGCTTGACTTCACACTCGCTGATGCGCTTGACGCCCTTGGCCTTCAGGTTGGCGGTCTGCACCGCCAGCGTGAAATGGTCCACTTCATACGGGTTGGCGGAGGTGTAGCGGATGGGCAGCGGCATGACCAGGGTCACATCCTTTCCCTGATCGGCCAGAAATTCTGCGGTGACCATCCCTTTCATGTAGTTCTGCTGGTCCGCGATCACCACCTTCCTGCCGCACTCGGCTTTTCCTTCCAGCACGTCCTCGGCCGTGACCACGTGGGTGTGCGGCTCGATCTCGATGGCAGAGCCGGTGCCCACCACCTCCGGCCTGACGTCGTCGATGGTCGCCGCGCCGGTTGCCACGATGACCGCGTCCGGTCTTTCCTGCAACACCCTTTGGGCGGTGACTTCGGTGTTGAGGTGGACCTCGACCCCCAGCCGCTCCACCTCGTGCTTCAGATAACGTATGGCCTGGCCGTACTCCTGGCGGCTGGGCACCTTGGTGGTGATCCGGATCGCGCCGCCCAGCTCGCCGCTCTTTTCGTACAGGGCCACCTGATGCCCCCTCCGCCTGGCCACCTCGGCGGCCTTCATGCCGCCGGGACCGCCGCCCACCACCATGACCTTCTTCGGGGTTGCCGCAGGCTTGACGGCGAACGCGACCTCGCGCCCCGCCTCGGGATTCTGCATGCAGGTGATCGGCTCGTGGTGCTTGAGCAACCGCTCCCAGCAGCCCTCGTTGCAGGCGATGCAGTGCCGGATGTCGTCCAGCCGCCCCTCCCGGGCCTTGTTCGGCATCTCGGGGTCGCACAGGGTAGCCCGGGTCATGGCCACCATATCGGCCTCGCAGTTCTTGATGATGTCGTTGGCCGTGACGGGGTCGTTGATGCGGATGCAGGCAAAGACGGGGATGTCGACCAGTTGCTTGATCTCGGCCGCGCAATAAACGAACGGGCGCGGCGGCACCATCATGGGCGGGATGGCGTAGACCATGCTCCTGGACTGGGCCACCGAGACGTGGAGATAATCGATCTGGTTGGTGCGTGCCCACATGGGCATGAACTGCTTGCCGTCTTCCAGGGTGTAGCCGCCCGGGAGCAGCTCGTCCGCGGATCCGCGGACCCCTACGATGAAATCGTCGCCCACCGCCTTGCGCACGGCATCGATGATCTCCAGGCTGAACCGCATCCGGTTCTCCAGGCTTCCTCCGTAAGCGTCCCGCCGCACGTTGGAGATCGGGGAGATGAACTGGTGCACCAGGTACCCGTGCGCGAAATGCAGCTCCACGCCGTCGTAGCCTGCTTCCTGGGCCTTGAGGGCCACTTCCACATGCTGCTGCACCAGGGTCTTGATCTCCTCGACGCTCACCGCCGACGGCACTTCCCCGCCCAGGCCGGCAACGGCCGGGATGCCGGAGGGGGCTTCACTGTGCAGCCAGGTGTAGTAGGCGCTCATGACGCTGCCGCCGTGGGCGATTTGCATGAGGACCTTGGCCCCGTGGGCGTGCACGGCGGCGGCGATCTTCCGAGCGCAGGGTGTGAACCCGTCCATCCACCCCTGCGAGCCGATCTTGAGGTTGGTGGCCGTGAACGGATTGATCGCCACGGCCTCGGTGATGATCAGGCCGGCGCCCCCTTTGGCCCGCGCTTCGTAGTAGCGCACGTGGCGGTCACTGGGAAGTCCGTGGTCCACGTACCCGGTGATATGGGCGGATTGAAAGATGCGGTTGCGAACGGTCAGGTTCCGGATCGTCAGAGGCGAAAAGAGATGGGACAGCTCGGAGGCCATGGCAGATGCTCCCTTGGCTGAAGTGAGGAGGGGGAGAGTCTCCCCCGGGCAGGGGTCCGGGCGTCTGCGCTATTTCTTCTCCACCCGGACCTTGAACTCCACCGTGCCCAGCCCGCCCAGGTCGAGGCCCGGGTCGCTGCAGCGGAAGCCGCTGATGTGGGCGGTGGCGTCGCCCTTGTGGTAAATGCGGTCCATCAGAGCATGGGCCCGCTCGATGAGCGGCCCGATGGCCCCCAGGCACAGGGGCGCCGTGCTCTCCTGGGTGTTGATCTGGTTGGCGTTGTCGACCACGAATTTCTGGCCCACCTGCAGACCGGCGAAGCAGTACTTGCTGCTGACGACCTCCGCCACCAGCCGGTAGTTGGCGATCGAGGCCATCGCGTTCAACAGCTCCTGCTCCATCTCGGGCGTGACCTTGGCCATGTCCGTCTCGGTCATGCCGAACATCTGGGCCGCCGCCAGCTTGAGGCCTTCGTCCTGAATCATGCCGGATCCTCCTTGTGAAGATTGAAAGATCGAGTCGGAGACCTTCTCCGGTCGCCGGAACGTGCGCGAAGCGCTCGCATCCTGCGGGGGGGCCTGCGGCTGCCGCCGGGCTTGTGCAGCTCCCGGGCAGCTCTCAGTCGATCAGCACGATGCCCAGGCCGAACGGCTTGTAGTCCTTCGGGAAGTCCTGCGGGAACGCGCAGTAGCCCCACGCATAGTTTTCCCAGCCCATGCGCGCCGCCAGCTTCATCAGATCGATGGCGAAGGTCTGCTCGACGCTCGGTTTGGCGCGCAGGGGAAAGCGGCACACTCCGGCCTTGATCTCTTGACAGGTGCCGAAGTCCTGGCAGAGAGCGATCAGGCAGGGGCCGAAGTGCAGGTTGATGGCGAAATAGTGGCCGTCGTAATAGGCTGCGCTCTCAGCGGCGTCACCGACCCGGAAGAGGTAGCGCAGCATGGAGCCGTAACGCTGCAGGCCCTCCTTCGTCCCGATCGCTTCGACCAGGCCGGGCCCGGATATGTAAGGCCACCCCTCCTCCGGCACGTTCAGCCGGTAGACGATCGCCCAGGCGTAGGCGGCCAAGTTCTCCAGAGCCTGGGCATAGGTGCCGGTGAAGTGGGGCGGGCAGCTCCCGCTGTTGCCGTAGAAAGGGCATTTGGGCGAGTGACACTTCAGCATCACGCGCGGGTCCTGAGGGATTTCCCTGGCGCTGACGATGCGCGCCTCGTGGGCGCCCTGCTGCAAGAGAGTGTTCACGTACTTCTGAAGGTGGGCCTGCAGCTCCGCGTGGGTGCAGGGGATGCGGGAAAGCGGCATCCTCGGGATCTGCTCGCGCGGCGGCGGCCCCATCTTGGGGACCGGGTTGTCGAGCATGTCGTTGCGCGGCTTCGAGCTCATGAAAAGTCCTCCTCGCAGGGGTTGACCATCCTGCAAGCCGATCCTTTCGGTTTGCTCACGACTTGTACTTGCGGTCGAGCGCCATGTACCGGTCCGCGCCCATGAGCTTGTTGAAGGAGCCGAACAGCCGGATGAGCTCTTCCCCTTCCAGGGCGGGCGTGCGGCCGGTGCCGCGGAAGGTGCGCAGGGCGTCCTGGACCGAGAGCACCGCCGGCCCCAGGCACACGGCCGGGAAGATGGCGACCGCATAGCCGAGCTTCTGGATGTCCGCCACGCTGAGAGCCGGGGTGAGCGGCCCCATGTTGATCATGCAGGGCGCCTCGGTGCATTCCTTGGGAACGCGCTCGATCTGCTCCATGTTGGTCTGGCCGTCGGCGAAGACCACGTCGGCGCCCGCGGCGGCATAGGCGTGGAGCCGATCGATTGCCGACTCCAGGCCCTCGACCCCGATCGCGTCGGTGCGGGCGATGATGACGAAATCATCCGAGGCCCTGGCGTCCACGGCCGCCCGGATCTTGGCCGTCATCTCCTCCTTGGGGACGACCTGCTTGCCGGTCATGTGGCCGCAGCGCTTGGGCCAGACCTGGTCCTCGATGTGCAGCGCGGCCGCTCCCGCCCGCTCGTATTCCCGCACCGTGCGCACCACGTTGATCGGGTTTCCGTACCCGGTGTCGCCGTCGGCGATGAGGGGCAGCTCGACCGCTTCCGCCAGCAGGCGGGCATTGGCGAGCATTTCGCTCATCGTCACCAGACCGAGATCCGGGTAACCGTAGATGAACGCGGCCGTGCAGTAGCCGCTCATGTAGACGCAGTTGAAACCGGCCTCCTCGACGAGCTTGGCCGTGAGGGCACTGAAGGCGCCCGGCGCCACCACGAGCTCTCCTTCCGCAATCAGTTTCCGCAGCTTCTTCCCGCCCATGCCTGCTTCCTTTCCACTCTCTTGGTCGTTTCCGCGCCCGGTCACGATGAGGATTTCGCGCGGCGTTCTTCAACCGAGCAGCTTGAGAATGCCTCCCTTGCGCAGCGAGGCCAGCATCATCTCGTTCAGAGGCGTGCCGCCGAAGGTTTTGCCGGTGGAGAGATCGGCCACCCGGGCGGCCTCGAGATCCACCTCCACCTCGTCCCCCTTCCGCACCCCGGCCGCGGCCTCCGGCGAAACGAGCACCGGAAGGCCGATCGCGATGGCGTTGCGGAAGAAAATGCGGGCGAACGAGCGCGCCACCACGGCGGCAACGCCCAGGTGCTTGAGCACCTCGGGAGCGGACTCGCGGCTGGAGCCGCAGCCGAAGTTGGAGCCGGCCACGAGGATCCCGCCGGGCTTGAACTCCCGGGGGAACTCCGGGCAGATCGCTTCGAAGGCGTGCTGACTCTGTTCTTCGATCTTGCAGTTGAGAAACGCGCCGGGAACGATCTGATCGGTGTCGATCTCGTCCCCGAAGGTCCATACCCGGCCCTGGATCCGCAAATCAGCCATCGGTTCACACCTCCCTGGGGTCGGCGATGGCGCCACGGAGCGCCGAAGCAGCCACCGTCGCAGGCGAAGCGAGATAGACTTCGGCCTTGGGACTGCCCATGCGGCCCTTGAAGTTCCGGTTGGTCGAGGAAATGCAGCTCTCGCCGGCCGCCATGAGCCCGACGTGGCCGCCGAAGCAGGGGCCGCAGCTCGGGTTGCACAGGATCGCCCCGGCCTCGGCCAGAATCCTGAGGAGCCCGTCCTGCATGGCCCTGAGGTAGACTTCTCGCGAAGCGGGATAGACCAGGAGCCGCGTGGCAGAGGACACCTGCCGTCCTTTCAGGATCTCGGCGGCCGCCGCAAGATCCTCGTAGCGGCCGTTCGTACAGGAGCCGAGCACGGCCTGCTGGACCGGCTTGCCCTTGACCGCGCTCACCGGTTGCACGTTGCCCACCGAGTGGGGACAGGCCACTTGGGGCTCGAGCCCGGTCAGGTCGATCTCGTAGACCGACTCGTAACGGGCGTCCGGGTCGGCCCGGAAGGCGCTCACCGGGGAGCTGCAGCGGCCCCGCAGATAGGCCAGGGTCGGCTCGTCCGCGGCGAAGAACCCGAACTTGGCGCCGATCTCGATCGACATGTTGCTCATGGCCATGCGGCTCTCGATGCTCAGGGCCGCGGCTCCCTCTCCGGTGAACTCGATCGACTTGTACTGCGCCACCTCGGTGCCGTAATGGCCGGCGATGAACAGCAGGACGTCCTTGGAGGTCACCCGCTCGGACAGGCGCCCCTTGAGCACCATGGCCACGGTCTCCGGCACGAGGAACCAGAGCTCGCCGCAGGCGAGCACGTACGCCATCTCGGTGGTGCCGATGCCGGTCGCTCCCGCTCCCAGGGCGCCGTACGTGCAGGTATGCGAGTCGGCGCCCACGATCAGGTCGCCGGGACGGGCGTGGCCTTTCTCCATCAGCACCTGGTGGCCGATCCCTTCGGCCTCTCCGTAGTAGTGGGGGAGGCCCAGGGCCTGCACCGTGCTGCGGATCATCCAGTGAATGCTGGCCGCCCGCTCCGTGTTCGCCGGGACGTAGTGGTCCAGCGCGATCACGACCTTTTCCGGGTCCCAGACCTTGCCTTTGCCGGCGGCGTTGAGCTGCATCCAGCTCAGGGCAAAGGACTCATGGAGCATGGCGCAGTCGACCGGCGCGGTCACGTATTCGCCCGCCCGCACCGCACGGCCGACCTTGGCCGAAAAGATCTTCTCCGCCATCGTCTGTCCCATGCATGCCTCCTCGCAGGTCAAAGGTGAAAGCAGGAATGCCTCTGCCTTCTGCTCTCTTTCCTCTTCCCTTTCACCTCTCTTCTCATCGAATTCGAATCAGATCTCGTTTCTTGTTCTGGATATACCAGACCTTCGGGTCGGTGCCGGCCTCGGGCCGGAGCACGAAGGTCCTTTCGGTCTGCATGAGCCGGGAGACCTCGCTCTCCGGGTTCTCCAGGTCGCCGAACTTCCGGCAGCTGGTGGGGCAGGTCTCCACGCACTTGGGTTCCTCGCTGCGCTTCAGGCGATCCACGCAGAAGTTGCACTTCTGCACGATCTTCTCGTAGCCCCGCAGCTCATCGACCCCGTACGGGATCGGCGTGCCCGGAAAGTAGAACTCCTCTCTCTCGATGTGCCACCGGATGTTGTAAGGGCAGGCGGTCATGCATGCCTTGCAGCCGATGCACTTGTCGTAGTCGACCAACACCACGCCGTCCGGGTTCCGGTGGGTGGCGCCGGTCGGGCAGACTTCCTCGCAGGGGGCGCGTTCGCAGTGATTGCACAGGACGGGCAGGAACAGCCGCGTGGCCTTGGGCGTCTTGCCGAACTCCTTCTGCAGGACGTAGCACCAGAAGACCCCCGGCTGAGTGCCGTGCTCGGCCTTGCAGGCCACGGTGCAGGCGTTGCAGCCGATGCATAGATCCAGATCGATGATCATCGCGTACTTGGCCATTGTTGCTCTCCGCTGTCGCGAGGTGAAAGGCTGAAGGTGAAAAGGGCAAAGGGGCGGGATCCGTTCTGCTCCGGCCTTTCCCCCTTTGGCCCGCGAACGCTCAAGCCTTGTACACCTTCACCTTGGCACAGTAGTCGATTTGGCCGCAGAGGGTGTCCACCATGTCCCAGCCGAAACGGATCAGCGAGTTGAAATGCACGCCCTTGCCCCGGGAGATGTTCTTCTCCCGGCCCCACCTGCCGCCGATTCCGAAGTTGCCCACGACTTTGGGGTGGACGCACTCCGTGACCCGGGCCCGTCCTTTCACCCGGGTCACGTCCGACTCGACCCACACCCAGTCGCCGTCGCGGATCCCTTTTTTCTCCGCCACGCTGGTGTGGATCAGGACCGCGTAGTCCATCGGGTTGCGCTTGACCACGTCGTCGGCCCAGGGGTTCTCGGCCGTAATCGAGTGCGAGAGAAGAGGGGCCTTGCTGAAGGCGATGTGCAGGTCGTACTGGCCGTCGCCCAGCTCGTGGGCGCGGCAGGGATGCCATTCGGGCAGCGGATGGTAGAACGAAGTGTCCCACCACTCCATGCCGAGCTCCCGGGTGACCTTGCGCACCTTCTCTCCCATGTCGATGAAGTGCTCGAAGTAGATCGGGATGCGCGCCTTCATGAAGCATCCCGGGAACGCCTCCTGCGGGGTCTTGTCATAAAAGTGGACCGCTCCGGTATCGCGGAACAGCTCTTCGGGGAAGCTCGGGCTGCCGGTGAGCATCGAGACCGAGCGCTTGGCGATTTCCTCGGTCGTGTATTTCTTGTCCGGCTCGAGCGCCAGGGGCCCGGCGTTCGCCAGGCCGCTCTTCACGTTGATGAGCCGGTTCATCTCGGGAAGCGTGCCCAGCTTCTCGGCCATGTCCATCATGAAGTCAGCCCAGTGCCGGACGCCCGCAGGGGGATCCACCACGGGCTGGAAGATCTGACCGTACCAGGGTCCGGGCCCGGGGCTGATGAACCCGGCCGGCAGGTTGGCCGGGAACAACCACCAGCGCTCGTAGTCGTGCGCCTCCGGAATGATCAAGTCCGCAAACTCGTTGGTCTCGTCGATATGCCAGGCAAAGGAGACGACATAATCCACTTTCTTCAGGGTTTCGGCCACCGATTTCGGATCCATGGTGGTCATGAGCGGGTTGAAGCGGAAGATGAACAGCAGCTCGGGCTTGTAGGGGATCCCGACCTTCTGCGGGTCGTGGATAGTGAGCACGGGGATGGTGTTGCGGAACCCGGAGCAGGGGATCAGCTCCATGAGCTCGAGCGTCTGAGGCGGCCCGGGGTCCTTGGGCGGGTAAGGGGTGATGAAATCGGTCACGTCCGCCATGGCGTCGCAGACGTTGGTCACGATGAGGCCGTCCTGGCTCTCGCTGATCGTCCACATGCCGAAGGGACCATAGGGGTGCGTGCCGAGAAGCCCTCCCGGGGAGTTCATGGCGCCCACGAGAATGTTGGGCAGGATGATGGAGTAGACGTTCCAGAAGCCGTTCTTGTGCTGGCTGCCGCCGCGCTTGGTCTCGATCGCGGCCGGCCGATGGGGCAGGGTGTGGCCCTGGTATTCGATGGTAGAGCCGATCCGGGCCGCCTCCCCGAACTCGCGGGCGAACCTGCGGATGGTGTCGGGCGGTATGCCGGTGATCTCGGAGGCGCGCTCGGGGGAGTACTTCTTGACGTTTTCCCGGAACAGCACGAAGGCCGGCCGGCACGTCTTCCCGCCCGCTTCGAAAGATCCCTCGAGGGCGCAGTCCCGGACGCTCTCGTCGTCGTACGGCCGTGCGGCGCCCGCTGCGGTGTCCCAGATCATCGGCTTTCCGCTCTTGCCGTCCCGCACGTAGTGTCCGTCTTCCGCGATCAAGTACGGCGCGTTCGTCTTCTTTTTCAGGAACTCGGCATCGAAAATTCCGAGCTCGTTGACCAGCTGGTTGGCCACGGCCAGGCCCAGGGCCGCGTCCGTGCCCGGGATGATCGGGATCCACTCGTCGGCCTTGGCCGCCGCGTGGCTGCAGATCGGGTCGACCACCACCAGCTTCGCCCCCCGCTTGCGCGCCTCGGCCATGTCCCGGATGCCCACCATCGGGTTGTTGTTGGCGCCCAGGCCGTACTGCGATCCCCACTGCACCAGATAGTTGCAGCGCGGCGTGTCCGGCTCGGAGTTGATCGTTCCCAGGGTGACGAAGTACACCGTGTGGAGTCCGCCGCCGCACATGGTCGCGCCGTACCAGGCGTAGTTGGGAGAGCCGAAGGCCAGGCAGAAGGCATACTGGTAGAAGTGGTTGTTCAGGTCCATGGAGGCCATGACGAGCTTGCGCGGATCGTCCTGGCGGATCTTCTCCAGCTTCTCGAGCACGATCTTCGAGGCCTCTTCCCAGCCGATCTCCTTCCACTTCGGGTCCACGCCGATCCCCTTCTCCGGGTTGGTCCGCACCAGCGGCTTGGTGACCCGGTTGGGATGGTAGAGATCGGCAATGCGCGTCAGGGACTTGCCGCAGCACTTGCCGTAGGTACTGTAGACCTCGGGGTCGCCCTTGGATGCCACGAGCTTGCCGTCTTTTCGGCGGACCCGGATCGCGCAGGAAGGAAAGCAGCCGTAGCAGGTGGTCGGCACCCAGGCGTCGTTCGTTCTCTTGTCCAAAGCCATTTGCATTCTCCTCTGCGTCAGCTTAGATCACCGGCTCGTAGACACCCGCCCTGAGGACGGCGGAGCGGAAGGCCATGTCCCCTGCCAGTCGGGAGAGCATGGCCACGAAGAGCAGCATGGCCGACAGGATCCGGGCGCCCGGCGCGATCCAGTACGCCAGGGCCAGGAGCGCGACGGGGGCGACCAGGCCGGCCAGCACCGCGCCCCGCACGAAGACCACCTTGAGCTGGCCGGCGGTGAGCCGGCGGATCGATTCCTCGATCGCCGCCGATCTGGCTGCGGGCTGGGTGCAGAGCCAGGTCAGGGCCGAAGAAACCAGGAGGAGAGCCATGGCCGCGGCGACCTGGTTGGGGAAGTCGGCGGCCCTCGCGCCCGAGAAGGAAAGAAAACCCATGAGGACCATGGCGCCGGAGGTCAGGGAATGGAGCAGGAACGAGAGCGGAAGCAGCGCCGTGCTCCAGAAGGGGACGGAGGCCATGGAGGCGTAAAGCAGCCCGGTGTAAATCATGACGATCAGGGCGCAGAGCAGCGCCAGGGCCTGGACTCCCACTCCCGTGAAGCTGTCCCGCGGGAGGAGAAGGGTCAGGATGCCGATGACGATCAGTCCCCCCGTGAACACCGCCCCTCTGCTGATCCAGGCGGTGGGCGCCTTGGAGATCACCCTCCAGAACCGCAGCGGATGTCCCAGATGCAGAAACAGGGCCGCGGCTCCGGCGCAGACCAGAGCCAGCCCGCCGAGGGCGCCGGCCCTGGATCCGAACAGGAAGGAGAGCACGAACAGGGCGGACCCGACTCCTTCCGCCGACATGCTCAGGGGAACCATGAAATCCATCTCCTCTTCGGTGTTCCGGAAACCCACCGTGAACTCGTTCAGCATGACATCCCCCATTCTGGCTGGTGGTTCTCGTGGTCGCCTGCAGGCTGTTGAAAACGCCCGTCTGTGGGGGGCAACTTGTAGGGGCGAAAAATCTTTCGCCCCTACATGGCTCCTACTCCCCGGTTCGCACCTTCCTGCGGAACAGCTCGACCAGCTTTCGCTGCCACCCGTAGTTCAGGGACGGGCATACGCGGTAGAGCCACCACGGAAACAGATCGTAGAACGGGAAAGCGATGAGCCCCTTGTTCCTGCGGACGCCGTCCAGGATTTTCGTCGCGGCGCGGTCCGGGGTCATCTCCCTCCAGATCAGGGCGTTGAAGGCCTCCCGGTCGCCGTGGAGGATCTTGTAGGTCTGTCGCACCTCGGTCTTGACCGATCCCGGGCAGGCCACGCTCACGTTGACCCCGAAGGCGGCCGCTTCCGGCCTGAGCGACAGGGAGAGGCCGACCACGGCCTGCTTCACGGCCGCATAGCCGGTCGCCAGGGCGAACGGGAACAGCCCGAAGACAGACGACACGTTGACGATGTGGCCGCTGCCCTGCCGCATCATGACCCGGTAGGCGCTCGAGGTCCCGTAGACCACGCTCAGGACGTCGCTGTCGATGAAGTGGCGCCAGTCTGCCAGCTCCATGTCGCGGAACTCCCCGAACAGGATCACCCCGGCGTTGTTGAACATGTAATCGAGCGAGCCTTGCGAAGCAACGGCCGTCACGAGCCTCTCGACCGCATCCGGATCGCGCACGTCCGTCACGATGGAGGAAGCTTTTCCTCCGGCATCCGTTATCATGGAAACGGTCTGTGCGGTGTTTTCCGCACGGCGGCCGGCTACGCAGACCGTTGCGCCCGCTCTGGCCAGCTGGATACACAGCTCGCGGCCGATGCCGGAGCCGCCGCCCGTCACGATGGCCGACTTGCCTGAAAAGGATTGCACGTCTCTCCTCCCTGGACGCGATCCCGTGACTCCTGTCTTTCAGCCCTACGCTTACGGAAGCCTGGGTCCGATGAAACCAGCCATGGGGCCGATATCCCCTCGCCTTTCCCTATTCACTTGTTGCCTTTGGCCTTGCTCTTCTTCTTGGGCGGATAATCCTTCGGGTAACCGTAGTAGTCTTTGTAGAGCTGGGTGGCCAGCATGGTGTTGTCCATCCATGCGGAGTCGTGATGGCTTTGGAACAAGTGGACCTTCTTGTTGTCATCCACGATCCAGCTCTGAACGAGATATACGCTCAAGTATCTCCTCGACCCGTCCGGGTTGGTGTAGTAGTGCTGCTCGTCCATGGCAAAATCCGCAATGTTGCCTTCGGCGTATACCTTCGTGAAATTGAACGTGGCCAGAGACCATGTCGAAAGGAGATTCTGGAACCACTGCTTGACGCCTTCGATGTTGGCATAGCGGCCCGCGTAGGGAATGAGATCCACGTTGGACTTGAACGAGATCTCGGCATCAGGGGCCCAGAGGGCGTAGAGATCTTCCCATTTCTCCTGGCCAACATAGAGTCTTGCGAAGAAGTCGTACAGGTGCGACATGACCGCGCCGGCATCCACCTTGGAATTCGGATCGAACTTGGGATGGGGCATGATTGCCTGAACGTCCTTGAAGGACGCTTTCGGGGTATGAACCGCTTTCAGGAAGGTCGATGTATCGAAATGCAGCTTGAGGTCCCGTACGCGCCCATCGCGATCCAGATCCACCAGCGTGATGATCTCGAAGTCGTAGCGCGAGCCCGATTCCTTGAACCGGATCTCGGCATGGTGATGCGCGCTCGCGCTGAACCCCTCCACGATGATGAACTGCTTCTGAAACTTGAGAATCTCCGCCTCGGCGTAGAGTTGCGTGTAGTGCCGCTTGAGGTCGGCCCTCCCCTGGCGACAGCCGAAGAGGGGGTGGAGCTGTCTGTACCCGGCGAACTGGAGAACGGGGTGTGAGCTGAAGACCTCATCGACCATCTTCTCGACCTGGCCGGCAGAGGGGTTCTTCAAGCCGTAGATGGCGTTCAGCTTCTCGTCGACCGTACTTCGGATCTGCTCCTTGTCCATGATAGGTCCTCCTCCCCTCGCGATTGTGAGCGGACCGGGCTCCTCGGAGTCAACCTGCACTGCACCCGCGACCCGCGGTTCGAAAGGAGCCCGTCCCCATTGCCGCTTCCGCCTCAGAGACCCGGTGCCGGAGGCCGGCACGACCGATCGAGATCATCACTTGCAGAACTTCTGAAAGCCGCCGAGACTGTAGTCGTTCAGGTCGTCGATCGTCCCTACGCACCAAATGCCGCCGGGGTTGAGGAAGTCGAACACCGTAGCATGCTGGGCCCGCTCGTCCACCATGACGCCATGGGACATGACGCAGGTGCGGAATTTCTTGTCCGCGCTCTGCCCCATGGTCACGATGTTGAACAGTGCCTTCCACTGCTCTCCGGAACGGGTGAGGATCTGCTTGTAGTAGCCGTTATAGATCTCGGCATCGATCCACACCCGCTGCTTCCCGTAGTTGTAGAACGGATCCTTGGAGGTGCACTCGATCAGGTACGCGGGCCGCTTGACCATGACCACGCTGAGCGGCGCCCACGACAGCCCCTTCCATTCTTTGGTAGCGAACCCCCACTTAACGACAGGGGTGGTCGTCTCTGCGCACCACTCGCCGTCCTCGTTTTGCTTTTCAGGGTAGGGGTCCGGTCCGAGGAACATCGCCAGGACCTCCGTCTTTGCGAGAAGCTTGAAGTCAAAGGCCGGGATCTTTCCATCGTAGCTGGTGTAACCGGAGTCATCCATGCTGTAATCGGAACCGAACAGCGAATCCGAGCGGTTCGCCGGGCTCATGCGCCGCACCCTGCGGATCGCAGGGACATAGGCGAAGGTCGAGTCCTGCTTGTCTCCGAAATAGCGCAGCATCATGACCGCCGATCCGGCCAGATCGAACGGCCTCTTGACCAGGATGATGTTCAGCTGCTCATAATCGTTGGGGTTGGAGATGTTCTTGGCCTCAGGGTAGCCGACCAACGAGGCGACCTTGAAAAACACCTCGAGCTGCCGTTCCTCGCTGGAGGTGTCGAGAAAATGCGCGATCATGCCCGGCATGCGGATGTTGCCGGGAATGAGCCGGGTCATCATGCCGTTGTACATGATCTTGACGGCTGCCTTGGGGTCCTGAGGATCGATCTTGGGAAAGGGGTGCCCGATGGTCTCGCGCGCAACCTCCCCCGTCCTCTTGTCGATCATCACGTTCTTGTCATCGACGTCGTACAACCCCACGTTGGTTTCCTTGGCCTGAATCGCGTAGTCGGGAAGGGCATCGGCGTAATCGTAGCTGAGCTTGCCGACGGTGAGGGTAAAGCCGCCACTCTTGATCCATGCGAGGACGGGGTCCGGCACAAGGCCCTCCGCCTTCTCCCAGGTCTCCTGGTTGATCACGAATCCCGGCGCCAGCTCATCAGGCGAAGCGCCGTAGGCTGCGGCCGCCAACAGCAAGACAGCCATGACAGACGGTACGACGAGCGTCCTTGCTTTCATCGTAGTCTCTCCCCCATGGATTGGTTGTTTCCCTGCATCGGGCCGGCCCCGGGCGGTTTCCGCCCTGGCCGCGCCGGCTGCAGGTCCGGCGGCTCACTTCGCCGTCCCCACGTCGATCTTGTACTTGAAGAAGTCCGGCCTCATGAAGATGTTGACGACCTCGAACGGCTCGCCGGAACGGAACCACAGATAGGCCTGCAGGAGGAACATGGGCGCAAAGACGTGGGAGTGGAGGACTTCGGCCACGTCCGGGTCCGCAGGCACGCTCTCCAGGTAGGACTCGCTCTTGCCGAGATCGAGTCCCGTCTTCTCCTGCAGGATCCTCTGGAGCGGCTGCTCCGACAGCTCTTTCTGGGTCAGGTGCTTCGCCACCTCGGGGTGGCAGAAGTTCTCGATGAAAGAGACGGGGTTGCGATCGAGCAGGCGGACCCTGCGAACGACGCAGACCTGTCCCTGGCTCCCGGTCTGGAAAAAGGCCTCGAGGTCCCGGGCGATGCGCGTCTCCTGGATCTTCTTCTTTTCGATCCCGAGCGCCTTCACCTTGTATCTCTCCGAGTCCAGGACAAAGCTCTGTACGGTTCCGGTGACGATCACCTGCTTGCGCAGGGGGACCTGCATGGCCACGAAGGTGCCTTTCCCGCGCCTGCGCAGGATCAGCCCCTCGGCCTCGAGGTTCGCCAGGGCGGTGCGGATCGTGATGGGGCTCACGTCGAACTGGGCAGCCAGCTCTTTTTCGGTGGGGAGCTTCTGCGCCGCTGCCAGCTGGCCGGTCAGGATCTTCTGTCTGAGCAAAGACTCGATGTGGAAGTAGAAAGGGATCTTTTTGTTGAAGACGGAATTCATGCTAAGCCAATGTGCTGATTTTGAATAAGAAACGATAGAATTAATATCATTCACATAAGTTTATGTATTCACAAGTTTAGCATTTACCCCAGGGCGGGCCCCGTTGTCAAGAAAAAAATCTCGATGCCCGAGAACGGATCTTGGTGAGCGGCGGCGGAGCAGGGCGGGCGCCGGCTATCCGGGGAAAGCCGCAACCAGGGTTCATCTCGGCTCGGGGCCGAGCCTCCTGGTCAGCTCGCCGGGGCTCTTCAGCTCTTCCAGCCGGAAGACCAGATCCACGATTTCGTCGGCCCGCTCGGCGCCGAGGTGCCGGTCCGTCATTCGATGGAACTTCCTTACAGCGGTATCACGGTTCAGCAGGAAGGCGCCCAGATCGGCCGTGCTCAGGTTGCCCGTGTGGACCTGCCCGTCCTTGGTGACGAAGCGGATCTCGGTATCCATCGAGCCCATGGAAGGATCCGCTTCCATGCGGACCATCCGGGCAACACGCAGGATCTCCGGGTCGTTGAGCCTTTCCTGGTAAGTCTCGACCTGCAGGTCGCGGGTGACGACGGCCGCTCCCAGCATGAAAGGCTTGCTGAGCAGCGCCCCGTCCGGCGTTTCGAAGGGGCCGTGGAACTCGACTCCCGGGTAGGCCTTGTTGTCAGGAGAGACCCGGACCACGATCTCGCGGATGCTGTCGGCCGTGATGTGGTGCCGCTCGATGAGGTTGAGGGCGATGTTGCAGCCGATCTGGTTGTAGCCGCAGGTGGAGTAGGGCTTGAAGAAGGTCGAGCTGAGGTCGTACTTCCGGCCCAGGCTGGAGCTCTCGTTCATCCAGGCCGCAGCGATCTGGTCCTTGACCTCGCGGCCGCAGAAGGCGGCCAGGAACCCGCTGTCGCCCTCCAGGGCCGTTGCGGCGGCCCTCAATCCCTCCCGGGCGCTCAGGGCGGCCATGGCGCCTCCCAGGATGACCATGCTGTTCTGGAAGCGCCATTCCATCGAACCGACGTTGAACGGTTCCAGCAGCCCCAGGGAAAAGCTGGCGGCGCAGGCGATGGCCTGGCTCAGCTCTGGTCCGGTGAGCCCCAGCATCTTGCCAAAAGCGGCGGCCACTCCGAAGGGGCCGTAGTTGGCCGTGCTGCGAAAGCCCCTTTCCACGGAATAGGCCACGGCCGGGGAAGCGATCCTCGCCATGGCTTCATATCCGATCACGACGGCCGGCAGGATCTCCCGGCACGACGACTCCCGCGCCTCGGCCGCGGCCAGGACTGCGGGCACGATCAGATTGCCGGCGTGCCCGCGGGTCGACTGGCTCGTGTCGTCGTGAATCATGTTGTGCACCATCATGGAGTTGGCGACGGCGGCAAAGAGGTAGTTGGTCTCATATCCATGGAACCAGACCGTGGCGCGGTCGGCGGAGGTGGAGAAGGCGCGGGTGATCGCGGTCATGATCCGGACCGGCTCGGTGCGGTGCCCGGCGCAGGCGCTGGCGATGGCGTCCAGGACGCACACCTTCGCCCGTTCCCGAACGTCGCCGTTCAGGTCCTCGAGGGTCAGGCCCGCAAAGAAGTCTGCCATGAGCGGTATGAAGGTCGGTTTCATCGCATCCTCCATGGATCAGGCTTGTTCCGTCATTGCCGCGCAGGCCGGGGTCCGGTCCGTGCACCCAATCTTTCCGTCACCCCGGCGCAGGCCGGGGTCCGGTCCCTGTTACCCTGCAACCGCCGCTGTGCATGGTGCACCCTTCCGGATCCCGGCTCCCACGCGCTCCGCAAGCGGGCCGGGACGACGAATGTGACACAGCCGCGCAGGCCGGGGTCCGGTCCGTGCACCCAATCTTTCCGTCACCCCGGCGCAGGCCGGGGTCCAGTCCCTGTTACTCTGCAACCGCCGCTGTGCATGGTGCACCCTTCCGGATCCCGGCTCCCACGCGCTCCGCAAAGTGGGCCGGGACGACGAAAGCGGCCTTTGCCCGTGACAGGCTCCCCACCCTCCATCCGATCACTCGGCCTTCCAGCTCTTGAATGGGTCGTAAGTGCGGTAGTCCTCCCCGAGGTCCAGGAAGCGGCCCATCCCGCCGTCCAGGGGAATGACCGCTCCGGTGATGTAGTCGGCGTCGTCGGAGGTGAGGAACAGGACCAGCCTGGCCGTGTCCGCCGTGCTGCCGAAGCGCCTGAGCGGGATCTTGCCGATGATCTGGCCGCCGATGTGGGTCCGGAGCATGTCGCGGTTGAGCTTGGTCACGATGAACCCCGGGCAGATGGTGTTGTAGTTGATCCGGTGCGGACCCAGCTCGGCCGCGACGATGGGCGTCATGGAAATGATGGCGCCCTTGGCCGCGGTGTAGGAAGGCGCGCCCATGCCGATCATGCCCATGAGGGAGGCGATGTTCACGATCTTGCCGCCCCCTTGCCGGATCATCTCCGGGGCCACGTACTTGGAGCACCGGAACACGCTGCCCGCGTCCACGGCCATGATCAGGTCCCACATCTCTTCCCGGGTCTCCAGGAGCGTGCTCCGTTCCCCGATCCCGGCGTTGTTGACCAGGATGTCGATCCTGCCGCACGCGGCAACAACCGTCTGCACCATTTGCCTGACGCTCGCCGTGTCGCTCACGTTGGTCTGCACGACCAGCGATCTGCCCCCCGCGGCATCGATGAGCCGGCGGGTCTCCTCGGCGGCGGCGAGGTTGATGTCCACCGCCGCCACGACCGCCCCCTCGCGCGCGTAGTGGAGCGCGATCTCCCTGCCGATGTCGCCCCCTGCGCCGGTCACGATGGCGACCTTGTCCCGAAACCTGCCCGCTGCAACTGCGGCCATGGTGTGAGCCTCCTACAGCCATCCTCTTTTCGCCATCTGCCGGAACCACGGCTTCGCCAGGCCTTTCCTGTTCAGGAAGGCCAGGGCGCCGAAGAAGCTCTCCGGGAAGAGGCGCTTCTGGTACCAGAAAAACTTTCCGTGGAGGTGGGGGAAGACGTACAGCTTGTTCCTGCGCACCGCCTTCAACGTGGTGCGCGCGATGTCCTCGGGGGTCTGTCGGGTGGCCTGGAACGAGGTCTGCCACAGCTCCAGCACCTCGCCGCTGCAGTAGGAGTTCTTGACCACGTTGGTGTTGACCCCCATCGGGTTGAGGATCGTCACGCCGATCCCGCACGGGGCCAGCTCCGTTTTGAGCGACTCGCCCAGCGCGATCGCCCCGGCCTTGGCCACGTTGTAGGGTGACTCCTCCAGGGGCGGCGTGATGCCCGCCATGGAAGCGGTGATCAGGACGTGTCCGCTCTTCTGTTTCTTCATGCGGGGCAGAAAGGCACGGCATCCGTGGACCGGCCCCCACAGGTCCACGTCGATCACCTTCCGCCACTCCTCCAGCGGGATCTCCTCGATCAGACCGGACGCCATGAGCCCCGCGTTGTTCGCGAGCAGGCCCACCTCGCCCCAGAGGCCGAAGAAGTGGTCCGCCATCTTCTGTACTTCCTCGGGGCTCCTGACATCGCAGCGGAACACGTCGGCCGCGCCTCCGGCGCTGCCCACCTCTTCGAGAGTCCGGCGCGCGCCTTCAGGATCGATGTCGGCGATGCCGACCTTGAAGCCCTGGCGGGCCAGCTCCAGGACGAGGGCGCGTCCGATTCCGGAGCCTGCACCGGTCACGACTGCAGTCTTTGCGAATCGCCAGTCCATCTTTCTGACCCTCCTGGAATCCGTTCGCTTGGAAGCATCCTACCGGACGGCGACGGCGGCGGCCATGAACCCGCCGTCCACGTTCAGGACGTGGCCGGTAACGTAGGCCGACGCGTCCGAGGCCAGGAACAGGACCGCCCGGGCGATGTCCCCGGTGGTGGCGAGACGGCCCAGCGGCACCATGGCTTCCCTGAGCTTCATGCCTTCCTCTCCGACCAGGCGCCGGACGTTCTCGGTGTCCGTGACGTAGGGGGCTATGGCGTTCACGCGCACCCCTCTGGCCGCAAGCTCCGTGGCCATGACCCTGGTCAGAGCGATGACCCCGCCTTTGGCCGTGCAGTAGGCGCTCCCCATGGGAACGCCTACTTCGCCTGCGATCGACGCGATGTTGACGATGCTGCCCTGCCTCTGCCGGACCATGACCCGGGCCGCTGCCTGCCCGACGAGGAACACTCCCTTCAGGCTGGCTGCCATGACCTTGTCCCACTCGTCCTCCGGGAACTCCAGAAAGGGGCCATAGTGGATGTAGGCCGCGTTGTTCACCAGGATGTCGATGCGGCCGAACGTCTGGTCCGCGTCGGCCACGAAGGCCGCGACGTCCGCGCTCCGGGAGACGTCGACCCGGCGGGCGAGCATGCGCCGCCCGAGGCTCTGGATTTCCCGCGTCAGCTCGGCGAGCTCCCCGGCGAGAAGGTCGGCCACGGCCAGGTCGCAGCCGGCCCGGGCAAAGGTCAGGGCGATTTCACGGCCGATTCCCCGGGCGCCGCCGGTGACGATGGCCACTCTGTTGTCCAGGGGGCTGCTCATGGAGGTGTTCTCCGTGCGTGACAGGTGAAAGGCCTCAGAGGTGCAAACAGGTCAAAAGGCGAAAGGATGAACGCCAGGGTGGTCCTCTTCCTCATCGATCAACCGTAGCTTTCCTTCTCGAACACCTTGGGGTCATGGCCGGGGAGAATGCGGGCCGCAAGCGCGCGGATCTTCCCGAGGCTCGCGTAGTACTCGCGAAGATCGACGTAGATGGCGCCGACCGACGGCGGATCCTTCTCGGCGCATTCGAACAGGGCGATGGTGTCTCCGCAGATGACGTAACGGCCCGTTTCCGCCTCCACGAGCACCGCCTGCATGCCGGTCGTGTGTCCGGGCGTGAACACGACCGAGACGCCCTCGGCGACCGGGGCATCTCCCCGGACGACCGTGAAAGGGGTGTTCTCGAGGACCTCCGGCGCGTAGCCGGCGGCGTGCAGGGGCAGCGGGTTCCTGGCCGACCGCAGCTCTTCCTGCTGCACGAGGAACGCGGCTTTCGGCAGGTGGCCGTTGCCGCCGCAGTGGTCCCAGTGCAGGTGGGTGTGGATGACCAGGTCGATCTCTTCGCACCGCACCCCGATCCTGCCGAGCGCGCTCGCGAGCTGCTGCTCGGCCGTGCGCGCGTACAGGGTGCGGCGCGCGGCCTTCTCGAGGTCCTCGCCGCCGCTGTCCACGAGAATCTTGCGGTCCGAGCCCTCGATGTACCAGGCGATCAGAGGCGCCTCGATCATGTTGAAGAGCTCCTTGAAGTCGAAGGAGAACTGGATCTTGGGCCGCTGGATGGTGCCCAGGTTCAGAGGGCGGATGCGGATAGGAGCCAACGTTCGTCCCTCCTGTAGAGGCTGTCCCAAAACGCCCATCTGCGGCGTTGCGCTCATGGGGAAAGCCAGGCGGGGGGAGCCTGCCCCGGCTCAGGCCGGGGTCCACCGTGACTCCCCATATACGCCTCATTCCTCGGGACTTCGCGCGCCTTGCATCTGGGCATTTTTGAAAATCAAAGCTTCGATCTCGCCAGCAATCATCATGCGTCTGAGCACGGTTCGTGCCGCGCGCTCGATGCCGCCCGGGCGGGTGGCAGACTGCTCCGGCTCCTCTCCTCACCGGCGGCTCATGGCGCGCCCAGCACCTCCCGCCTCACGAAGGCGTAACCCTCGAGGATGCGCCGGGCGGTCCGGTAGACCGCGATGCGCGGAAAGGTCAATTGACCGTCGTGCTCGGCGACCGTGATCTCCAGCTCGGCGGTGCCCGCGGGGTGGCCCAGCCGCACCCTGCCGGCGCCGGCGCCCGCCCCGGAAGCCGCCTCGTGGACCACGGTGCCCGGGATCACGGCGGCCGTGCCGCAGCAGTTGATCATCGAGGCCGCGTAGGTCTTGTGCATCTTCCCCATCAGGATCATGCGCACCACCAGGTCCACGTCCTCGGCGCGAATCGGCTGGCCGGTGACGTGGTCCTTGTAAGGGGCGGGCGGCCCCACGTAGGTCAGCAGGACGAGCTTGCCGAGCTTCTTCATGGCCGCTCCCGCGATGGCATCGCACTTCTTGAGCAGCTCCGGGTTGGCGTCCACTTCCTCCGGGGCCTCGGTGCCGTGCAGGCCCAGGTCGCGGGCCCTCACGAAGATGCCGACGTTGCCCACGTCCACCAGGGAAGCTTCGATCGAGCCGTAGCCCTCTACCTCCAGGACGTCCACCGGATGGCCGGTGGGCAGGACCGAGCCCGTGTTCGCCCCCGCGGTGTCCCGCCAGTTCAGCTCGATCCTGGCGCCCGTGCCGGGCACGCCGTCCATGACGAACCCGCCGGAGACCTGCACGGTGCGGCCGGGCGTCGGCACGACCGCTTCGATGATGCGTCGGATGTTCGTGGCATGGATGCGGATCCGGGTCTCACCGTCCTCTGCGCGCACGAAGCCCTCCTCGATCGCATAGGGCCCCACGGCGGCGGTGATGTTCCCGCACACCGCGCCGTAGTAGACCGTGGGCGAGAGAATGTCGACCTGGCCGAAGGTGTAATCCACGTGGGCGTCCGGCCGCGACGGCGGGCCCACGATGGCGAGCTTGGAGGTCAGCGGGTCCGCTCCGCCCAAGCCGTCGATCTGCCGTTTGTCCGGGCTTCCGAACACGGCCAGGACGACCCGGTCCCGGAGCGCCGGAGCCGCCGGCAGATCGTACTCCTTGATGAAGACGGCTTTGCTCGTGCCGCCCCGATAGATCACGACCGGGACGCGAAACATCTCTGCCGGGAGTTCCATGGGGGTTCCCTCCATGCGCTGGTCCGGACCCGGCCGGCGGCTCGGGTCGAAACGGCGAGGCAGTCGGTCACCGCAGCAGGTCGGCGAGCCTGGCCAGATCGTCCAGGCGCTCCAGCTCCTCGATCATCCGGACGATCGCCTCCCTCCTGCCCGCGTCGAAGTACGGCTCCGTGAGGCTGTGGAACTTCTTCTGCAGCTCCACCCAGCAGACCGGGTTCTCCGGGTCGCCTCTCGGATAGTCCACGTGCGCCTCCCGCACCTGGCCGTTCTTCAGGGTCGCGACCACGGTGGCGGGATAGTAGCGGGGATAGGCCGCGTTCGCCTGTGCGTCCTCCTCGGCGGCGATCCTGTCCGCCAGGGCGAGGATCTTGGGATCGGTGAAGACCTGCGGCTTGAACTCGTCCACGCCGGTGCGGCTGCGGACGATGGACAATGCGATCACGTAGGGCAGGCTGAACTGGGCGTCCACGTGCGTCTGAGGCCGATACTTGCGTTCCTTCGGCTCGCACAGCGCGCGGAGGGTCCAGCTGCTGACCTTGGCCAGGATCCGGTCCACGTCCTCGGCCCGGACTCCCTGGCCGTAGAGGTCCATGGCGCAGTCTGCCACGGGGCCGGCGAAGCGGCAGCATGCGTGGACCTTGATGCTCGTGTCCTGCATCTCCCACTTCTTGCCGAGGTTGGCCGTGAGCCGGCCCAGGTCGTAGGTGTCCTTGAACGAATAAGCGCGGATGAAGCCGACCGGGCCGTCGTAGATGGTGCGGGCTCCGACGAAGTTCTGCCGGGCCAGGGACGCGCAGAGCACGCCGGACATGGCCGGCTGGCCGGCCTGGATCGGCTTCTGCCAGGAACCCTCGGTGGCCCACTCGAGGGTTCCGGCGGCGAAGCTGCCCGCCAGGCCGAGCGCCCAGGAAGCCTGCCGGGCGTCCAGGCCCAGGATCAGGGAGCTGCCGAGGGCGGCGCCGAAGACGCCGCAGGTGCCGGTCGGGTGAAATCCTTGATAGTAGGTCTTGCCGAGGAAGGCCTCGCCGGTCCGGATCATGACCTCGAGACCGAGGACCAAGGCGCGGATGAAATCCTTGCCCGGCACCCGGAGCTTCTCGCCCAGGGCGAACACCGCCGGGTAGACCGACACCGAAGGATGCATGGTGCCTTCCCGATGATCGTCGTCATAGTCGTAGATGTGGCCCATCGTTCCGTTGGCAAAGGCGGCGTACATGGGGGAGGTCTTGAACCCGCGGGCAAAGACCGACGCGGCCGGGGTGCCGCCCTGTTCGCGGATCACGGCCATGACCGCCTCGGCCTGTTTTTCATCGCGCGCCCGGACGGTGCACCCGATGACGTCGAGGAGATAATGCTTGACCTTGGCGACCACCTCGGGCGGGAGGTCCTCGTAGCGCGTGGACACGGCAAATTCGGCAAGCTGCTCGGCGATGGGCTTCTCCATGATCCTTCTCTCCTCTGGCGCCTGTCGATAAGCGGCGATCTGCTGCCTACCTCGTCAGATCAGTCGGTAACGCTTTTCACGATTATGGCGGCGTGTTCTGTCGGGTCGCTTGCCCGCCAGCGACCTGCGCCTGGCACCGGTTGTCGGAGATTGCGAGGCCCAGAGGGCCGCGGCAACCTCCCGGCACAGGGAGATCGCCACGCTCGCGCCTTCGGTTCAGCCATCGGCAACCGGGTTGTGCAAGGCTCGCTCGCGAAATTCGGTTCTGGGGCGATCGGTCGGAGCTCCCGCCCTGAGGGGTTGGTCGTATCGGATACAGAATAGGTCGCCGTACCCGTGAACCCGTGTGCCACGGCTGACCAACTGACCTCCGTGCAGGCCGAAACGATCAGTCCAACAGCGCCGGCAGCCCCAGGCGCACCTTCTCGAGAAGCCCGATCAGGCTCCGGCGCTCCTTCTGGCTCACGCCTGCCATCATGCGCGTAATCTGGCGGTAGTACCCGGGCAGAATGCCGTCCAGGCGCTTCCTGCCCTTGGCGGTCAGTCGTATGACCACGCTCCTGCGGTCGCCGTCGTGCTGCACGCGCTCGACCAGGTCGTCCTTGGCGAGAGTGTCCAGCAGGCCGGTCATGGTGGCGCGCGTCACGCCGAGCTTGTGCGCCAGCGCCGAGGGCGTGATCTCTTCCTCCGGCTCCCGGTTCAGCACGATCAGGGACAGAAAGCCCCCCTGCGAAAGCCCGTGCCGGGCCAGGATCTTTTCGAACCCTGCCAGCACATCGCTGCCGGTCCTGAGCAGCGCGGTGCAGGTGAGGAGGGCCATGGGGTCGAGGTCGGGGTAGCGCTTCGCGAGCTCCCGCAGCATCTTTTCGGTCGGCAGGTCCCGGAGGAAGAACATGGCAGAAGCTCCGCTTCGATTTGGCGCCATACTATCTGCCGGCGAACTATGAGGTCAAGGAAAATTTTCGGCCGCGCGTCCGGCGCAGGCGGTCCTGGAAGAGCTCGCCGCGTGCGGCGAGCGTGACCAACCCGGTCGATCTGCCGGGAAACTTCCGGCGCAAGCCCAACAAGGCGGTCATCATGGGGCGGCGACCGCGCAGACATCCAGCTCGTGGCGCTGGAGACCTCGACGCGGTGTCTGATCCTGACCGGTAACATCCGGCCGAGCCAGCAGATCCTGAGCCGTGCTCAGGACAGGTCCGTGCCGGTGGTCCTGGCCCACTACGACACGATGACCGCGATCGGCCGGATCGAGCGATTCTTCGGGAAGACGCGCTTCCATCAGGAAAAGAAGATCCGCCGGTTCGAAGCCCTGCCGGGCGAGCACATGGATTTTCGGGGTCTGAAGAAAGAGCTCGGGCTTTGAAGATGTTGCCGGTGCTCCGGTTGCCTGGGTACTTATTCGCCGGGCGCCTTCCTGCGGGGGTCACGACGGAGCGGTTCCTTGTGCGGGGGCTCCCGGACAGGCATCTTGGTGAAATACCGCAAATGCTTACTCCTCCATGTCCCCGACGTTTCGATTCCGCACCGGAATCCGTGCGTGCCGCGTTCAGCGGGGCCTGGCCCGACCCGTGAACCTCCGGACCGTGGACGGCAGCTTGGATCCGATCCAGTCCCGGACGCGGGCGAAGAAAGGGATGTCCCGCGCCAGGAGCAACACTCCGAATGCGATGAGGAGCCAGCCTGGCAGAATCGGCAGCGCCAGGCCGGCCAGCCCGGTCGCGATCAACAGTACGCCTACTACGATACGGGCCACCCGCATCAGGATCTTTTGCGTCACGTTATGGATACCCCCAGGTGGTAGGCAGAGAGTCGCCCGAAGCGATGTACGGTTAAATACTTAAGTAAAACATTAGATCTTTTATTACAAGCACTTGATTATGAACGGTTCATCAAGCAAGTTGCGTTGCGCGCACGGGTTCGGCCACTGGGCTTAGATGCGCCGCTCCCTGCAAGAGGCTGCGGACAGACGGCCATCTCCGGCCCCGGCGGAAGGCCGAGGTCACTGGGGCGTACTTCCACCGTAAGCCTCGTTCCTCAGGACTCGCGCCCTTCCCGTGCCTTGCACGGAAATCCCGCACTACTCCGGCGGACGAGCGCCCGAGGATCCACATCCGGGACATCACCATCTTACTGAAGAGGGTGAGGGAGGAAAAGGGGGAGAATTTCAGAGAGTGAGAGGCTATGAACGATCGCCCGCCGGGAAGAGACCCCGAAAAGAGAGTCGTCATGGGGGGGGGCCGCCCCGGAAAATGGAGGCCACTGATCTGGATTGCCCTGGCATGGCTCCTGGTCATTTACTGGATGGGCGGCCGGCAGGGTCACCATCGTTTTTCCATTTCTTATACCGAGTTCAAAGAGCAGGTGCAGGGCAACAACGTTTCGGAAGTCGTGGTGAAAGCGGACCGGATCACGGGGAAGTTCAAGAAACCGGTGAAGAAGGAGGATGACGGCGACTCCCACACGGCTTCATCGGGCGAGCTGGCTTTCGCGACCGTCAAGCCGCCGTTCTCGGATCCGGAGCTCATGCAGCTCCTCGAGACCGAACAGGTGACGATCCGGGCCGAGCCGCAGGAGAACTTCTCCTGGCTGGGGCTCGTCCTGGTCGGACTGCTGCCCTGGGTGCTCATCATCGGTACCTTCGTCTACTTGAGCCGGATGGGAGCCGGCGGGGGCGGAGGCATGATCGGCAACGAGCTGTTCGGCATCGGCAAGTCCAAGGCCAAACGCTACAGGAGATCGCTTGCCGACCAGACCTATCGGGACGTGGCCGGCCTGGAGAACGCCAAGAAAGACCTCATGGAAGTGATCCAGTACCTCCGGGATCCCCAACGTTTCGCCTTTCTCGGTGCGCGCCCGCCCAAGGGGGTCTTGCTGGTCGGGCCGCCGGGGACGGGAAAGACGCTTCTGGCCCGGGCCACGGCCGGAGAGGCCGAGGTCTCTTTCTTCAGCGTGAGCGGCTCCGAATTCATCGAGATGTTCGTGGGCGTGGGCGCGTCCCGGGTTCGCGATCTGTTCGAGACGGCCAAAAGGGAGGCGCCTGCGATCATCTTCGTCGATGAGCTCGACTCCGTCGGCAGGGCCAGAGGAACGAGCCTGGGCAGCGGCCATGACGAGCGGGAACAGACCCTCAACCAGATCCTTTCGGAGATGGACGGGTTCGAGCCGGCGAACACGGTCGTGGTCATGGCCGCGACGAACCGCCCGGAGATCCTCGATCCGGCCCTGACGCGCCCCGGCCGGTTCGACCGGCAGGTGGTCCTGGACTTGCCGCACAAGGAGGCGCGCAGGGAGATTCTGCGCATCCAGACGCGCAACGTTCCGGTGGCCGCGGAGGTCGATCTGAGCCACCTCGCTTCGCGGACCGTGGGGTTCTCCGGCGCGGATCTCACGAATCTGGTCAATGAAGCGGCCATGCTGGCCGGCCGCAAGATGAAGCGGATGGTCCAGCTCGACGACTTCGAGCAGGCCAGGGACAAGATCCTGCTCGGCAACGTGCGGGAAGAAGCATTGAGCATGGATGAGAAAGAGATCGTCGCCATGCATGAGGCCGGCCACGCGCTGGTTGCCAGGATGCTGCCGGACACCGACCCGCTCGAGAAGGTCACGATCATTCCCCGGGGCCGGTCCCTGGGGGTGACCGAGCAGTTCCAGGAGAGGGAACGTCACCACCTCAGCCGCCGCTACCTGTTCAGCCGCGTGGCCGTCATGCTGGGCGGACGTGCGGCCGAGAAGCTCCTGTTCGGGGACGTGACCAACGGCGCGCAGGACGATCTCAGGCAGGCCACGCGGCTGGTCCGCGCCATGGTCTGCAAGTGGGGCATGAGCGAGAGGCTCGGCCCGGTCGCGTTCCAGGACGGCGAGGAATCGGCGTTCCTGGGCCTGGACGGGGTCCAGCAGAGGGACTTCAGCGAGCACACGTGCCGGCTCATCGACGCCGAGATCAAGCGCATCATCGTCGAGATGGAAGAGAGGGCCTGGGTCATCCTTCGAGCCAACCGCGACAAGCTCGTGCGACTGGCCAACGCCCTTCTGGAAGAGGAAACCCTGGACACCGGGAAAATCGATGAGATCCTGAACCTCGAAGAGAGCTGCCCGAGCGAGCAGCAGGCTGCCGCGGGCGGGGCAGACTGATTGCGAGAGCGGGAGGCCCCGGGAAGCTTGCGTCCATGTTCGGCTCCGGCGGTGCGATCCTGAAAGAGGGCAGGAACTGCTGGCGCAAGGAAAGCGCCGGGCGCTTGGCCTTCCTGGTGGATGTCCAGGACTACTTCGGGCTGCTCCTGCAGGCGCTGCGCGCGGCCCGGCGGACGGTCTACATCGCCGGTTGGGACGTGGACCGACGGGTGAGTCTGATCCGGCGGGCCGGCGGGCCGGGCGGTGCCGACGCCCACACCCTGGATGAGGTCCTCGACCGCATCATTGCGGAGGCGCCCGAGCTCCGCGCGTACGTCCTGGTCTGGGATTTCGCGATGATCTACGCTCTGGACAGGGAGTCCTCTCTCCTGTTCGGCACGCGCTGGAGCGGCCGGCACCCGCGCCTCCACTTCCACCTGGACGACCGCCATCCGGTCGGCGCTTCGCACCACCAGAAGATCGTGGTCGTGGATGATGCGGTCGCTTTCGCGGGCGGCGTGGACATCACCAAGAGCCGCTGGGACACGCCCGAACACCTTCCCCGGGACCCGCGTCGGGTCGATCCGAGCGGAGCGCCCTACGCCCCCTTCCACGACGTGCAGGTGCTGGTGGACGGGATGGCCGCCAAGTGCCTGGGAGACCTGTTTCGGGAACGCTGGCGGAGGGCCACCGGCAGCCGCCTGCCTGCGCCCGGCCCCGCCGCAGCAGACCCCTGGCCGGCTGAAGCCAGAGCGGCGCTGACCGACGTCGAGGTGGCCATCGCCCGGACCGAACCCGGCTATGAGGGCAGGCGGGAAGTGCGCGAGGTGGAAGCCTGCTACCTGGACATGATCGCGGCGGCGCGCGAGCGGATCTACATCGAGAACCAGTTCTTCACCTCCCGGGTCGTCCAGAGCGCGCTGGCGGCCCGGCTCGCAAGCGAGGAAGGGCCGGAAATCGTGCTGGTGCTGCCGAGGGATTACACGGGATGGCTGGAGCAGAACGTCCTGGGCAGCCTGCAGGCCAGGGCCCTGGCAGAGCTCCGCAGAGCCGACGCTCACGGCCGCCTGCGGGTGTATTTTCCGAGGAGCGGCGACCACGACATCTTCGTGCATTCCAAGCTGATGGTGGTGGACGAGGGTCTGGTCAGGGTCGGATCCTCGAACCTCACGAACCGCTCGATGGGCCTGGACACCGAGTGTGATCTGGCGGTGGAAGCGGACGGGGAGGCGCGGGTCGAAGGCGCAATCGGCTCGTTCCGGGACCGGCTGCTTGCCGAGCACCTGGACGTCTCCTCCGCGACGCTCGCCGATGCGCTGAAAGCCGAGCGGGGTTCCATGATCCGAACCGTCGAGGGCTTGCGGGGGCGGGAACGCACCCTGGAGCCCCTGAGCGTGGAAGAGCAGCCTGAATGGCTGGCTTCGATCTCCCCGACGATCGAGCTCCTGGACCCGGAAAGACCCAGCGAGCTGGGACAGGCGGTGGAGGAGATCGCCCGCGAGGACGGGGCACAGCCCCGGCGCCGAGGCTGGGTCTGGCTCGCGCTGGTCCTGGTAGCCGCCAGCGGGCTCGCTGCGCTGTGGCAGTTCGGACCTGTGGCGGACGCGGAGGGCGCGGTTCGCATGGTGTCCCGCTTCAAGGAGAGCCCGCTGGCTCCGCTCTACGTCACCGGCGCTTACGTGATCGGGAGCCTGGTGTTGTTCCCGATCACGCTGCTCATCATCGGCACGGCTGCCGTGTTCGAGCCCGCGCCGGCCTGCGCTTATGCTCTGGCGGGCAGCCTGGCGGGCGCCCTGACCGGCTACAGCGTCGGCATCACCGCCGGCCGGAAGCTCGTCAAGAGGCTGGCCGGGAAGAGGGTGAGCGGACTGCGCAGAAGAATCGCCGAGCGGGGGCTCACAGCCGTCGCGGTGTCCCACCTCGTGCCGGTCGCTCCGTTCACGATCGTGAACCTCCTGGCGGGCGCTTCCCGCATTCGTATGCGCGATTTTCTCCTCGGGACCTTGCTGGGCATGGTGCCCGGGATCGTCTACCTGACTTTCTTCACCGGGTGGGTCATCGGTTTTGCGGACGAGCCGAGCTTCACGCGCTTTCTGCCGGTCGCTGCCGCAGGCCTTCTCCTGCTGGGCGGCCTCTACCTCTGGCGGCGGCTGTCCGGGAGGCGGACAACCCGGGCGCCGGCGTCGGCGGCCTTGAAGCAGCCCGAACCGGCCGAGTCGAACCCCTGACGGCCTTCCGATGAACCTGCTCAGGGCGGTCACCTACAACGTGCATGGATGGAGAGGCCGGGGCGGCGGAGAGCCCGACGTCACTCGCGCCGTCGAGGTGGTCCGGGAGCTGCATGCCGATGTCGTCGGGATGCAGGAAGTGAGCTTGCCGCGGAAGGTGGATGTGCCGAGCCTGGAAGCGTACCTTGCGGCAGCGACCGGTATGCAGGTGATCTTCGGCCCCACCCTCGTATGCGAGGAGGCGAGCTACGGGAACCTCCTGCTGGTCAGGCGGCCGCTCCTCGAAGTCCGGCGGCACGAGCTCAGCCAGACCGCATGTGAGCCCAGGGGAGCGATCGAGGCGCTGCTGGAGGTCGGAGCCGACGAGCCGCTGCGGGTGATCACCACGCATCTGGGCCTGAGCGCACGGGAGCGGAACAGCCAGATCGAGCGCCTCATGGAGATCCTGAACAGCGGGAGTGTCGGGTTCGTGGTGCTCCTGGGCGACTTCAATGTGTGGCTGCCGTGGCGGACCCCGACCTCCGCCTTCGATCGCTGGTTCGGCCGGAGCCCGAGGGCGCCCACCTTCCCGGCCGCTTTCCCGATCATGTGTCTGGACAGAATCTGGGTACGGCCCGGATGGCGCCTGGGGGCATTGAGGGTCCACCGCACGCCGCAGGCGAGGAGCGCTTCAGACCACCTCCCGATGGAGGCGGTCGTGCGCTGCCACAAGGAGAGTCGCCCGTTACCGGTTGTCAGCGGCCAGCAAGATCGCCGACTGGGACTCACTGCAGGGGGGCGGGGACGGGAATGATGGTGCTAACGGAATGCTGATGACGGCTTCAAGAGAGATGTCAGTTGCCGGCAAGAGGGAATGCAGCGGACCGGCTTTCGAGGGCGGGATGGGGGGACTGACAACTGGCTGCTGAAGACCGACAACTCCTTCACGAAAGGAACGAGACTCCTTCTTTTTCCTGAGAGCTGCGCAGCTTCGCGAGCGCCCTGTTCTCGATCTGGCGCACCCGCTCCCGGGATATGCCGAGCTCGTCGGCGATCTCCTGCAGCGTGCGCTTGCGCTTCTCTCCGATACCGAAGCGCCTCCGCAGGATGTGCTCTTCTCTCGGGCTGAGGCTCTTCAGAGCCGACATGGCCGCACGGGCCGTGTCCTGCCGCATGCTCGTCTCCTCAGGGGAGGCGATCTCCGGGTCGGCAAGAAAGTGGGACAGCGGGGACTCCCCTTCGCCCACCGGCCGGTCGAGGGACGCCGTCTGCACCTTGCTGGCGACCTGCAGCACGTCCTTCACCTTCTCCACCGGCAGATCCACCTTCCTGGCGATCTGTTCGGGAGTCGGCTCCCTGGCGTTGCGCTGCAGCATCTCGCGCGAGACCTTCATGATCTTGGCGATGGTCTCGGCCATGTGAGCCGGGATGCGGATCGTCTGTGCCTGCTCCTGCAGGGAGCGGATGATGGACTGTCGAATCCACCAGGTCGCGTACGTGCTGAACCGGTTCCCGAGGCGATACTCGAATTTCGCGGCCGCCCTCATGAGGCCCAGGTTTCCTTCCTGGATCAGGTCCATCAGGGCGACTCCGTGCCCCATGTACCTTCTGGCAATGCTGATCACGAGCCGGAGATTGGACTCCACGAGCTGGTTCCTCGCCGCCCGCTGCCGTGCGTTCGCTTCGGCGAAGCGCTCGATCTCCCTCCTCTTGCGCCGTGCCTGCGCGGGTGCTTTGCCTCTGTCGGGCGGCCGCCGGTCGTGCAAGCTCTTCTGGAAAGCCTCGATTTGGTGATCGCCGAGATTGAGCTCCCGGAAGATCTCTTGCAGCACTTGCACGTGCCGGTCTCTTGCCCGTACCGAGCTCGCGGGGCCGGGCTCGGAAGCTTTCTTTCTCAGCCGGAGCTCATGGATGTTGCGGTCCGGAACGAGCTCCCGCAGGAGCCGCGAGTAACGGAACAGAATGTCGGCCATCAGCGCCTGGTTCTGTTCGATGCGCTTGGCAAGCTCCACCTCTTGAGCCGCGCTCAGCAGGGAAAAGCCCGACATCTCGCGGAAATAGGCTTTCGTGGCCTCCGGCAGGGACCTCCTTTCCGTCTTCTCCTCCGGGCTTTCTCCGGCATCCTCGTCGGATGAAGAGACGGGACGGCCACCCGCTTCTTCATCAGCGGTCCGGAGCCTCCAATTGTCGAGGGCCTCTTCATTGTTTTCCGAGGCCCAGGTTTCGGGGAACATGGATGTTCGACCTCCGTCCACGGTTTCGTCGGTTCTCCCATAGAGCTGCATTGCGGAACCCCGCGGAACCGCCGCTCGCGCTCTGCCGTACCTTGCCGACGGCAGCGACACCTTCTGTGAGCGAATGGAATCAGAATAATCGCGAGGTGCAAGGGGACTGACGAGAACCCGGAGCTCTCCCCGTCGAGGAGTCCGCCAAAACTGCACAATATTTAGACGTCCAGGGGGGAAAAGGGTTCCAGGATCGAGGCCGGATCCTGCCGGCTTCGGCTTCCGGACCGGCGGGCGCGCGCGGCGCCCTCGAGAGCAGGCGCCCGCGGCGCGGCCGGGGCATCCAACCCAAGGGAGATCCGAAGACGAAGAGGAGATCTCGATGACGGCAAGGTCCGGCGGGCATCCGCCATGAAGGAAATCCTGACCCTCGCAATCAATCCTGCGATCGACAAGAGCGCGAGCGTAGCCCAGGTCGTCCCGGACAGGAGGATGCGATGCAGCGCTCCGCGTTTCGATCCGGGCGGCGGAGGAGTCAATGTCTCCCGGGCGATCCGACGCCTGGGAGGCGATTCGCTGGCCGTTTTCCCGGTCGGCGGGCCCATGGCGGAAACGCTCACCGAACGGCTGGAGATCGAGTGGGTTCGCTACCAGGCGATCCCGATCCGCGGCCGGACACGCCAGAACCTGCATCTCCTGGAGAGGTCGACCGAGCGCCAGTTTCGCTTCCTCATGCCCGGTCCGAGGCTGAGAGAGCAGGAGTGGCGGCGGTGCCTGGAGGTCGTGGTTGCGGCCGATCCGCGGCCGGACTTCATCGTGGCGAGCGGCAGCCTGCCCGCGGGCGTCCCGGAAGACTTCTACGCCCTTCTCGCGCGGCACGCCCGGGAGCTCGGCAGCCGGCTCATCCTGGACACTCAGGGCAAACCTCTGCGGCTCGCGGTGGAGGAAGGGCTCTTCCTGATCAAACCCAACGCGCTCGAGCTGGCCGTGCTCGGGGACGGCGGGGAAGGGGCCGGGCGGTCGCTGCTCGAAGGGGTGGCGCGGCGCGTGGTCGAGCGCGGGCAGTGCACGGCGGTCGTCGTTTCCCTGGGCGCCGCGGGCGCCCTGCTGGTCTGTCGTGAGGGCCAGGAGCACGTCCCGGCGCCGATCGTCTCGATAGCGAGCCGGCTCGGAGCGGGCGACAGCATGGTGGCCGGTATCTCGTTGGCGCTGGCGCGGGGCAGCTCGCTGACGGAAGCCGTACGGTTCGGGGTCGCGGCCGGTGCCGCGGCCGTGATGGCCCCGGGGACGGCCCTGTGCCGCCGTGAGGACACGGAACGGCTGTACGCCGCAATGGCCGCGCGGAAGGACGGGTGATGCGGTCGCAAAGCGCCGCAGACCTTGGCGCGGGAAGCTTCGAGGGCGGATTCCGGTCTTTCGGGCCGGCGCCCGGCGCGCCGGCTGCCCCCGTTCCGGGCCCGCGCGAAAAGCGTGATCGGCTACTTTTCCAGCTCGACCTTGAGGGAGAGGAAGCGCATCAGGTCCTTGAGCGTGATGACGCCCGCCAGGCTCCCGTTGTCCGTCACCACGAGCCGGCTGGTCCCTGTCCTGTTCATGAGAGAAAGAGCCTCCACGGCGTCCGCGTCGGGGTGGATCACATTCTGCGACGTGCAGGGCGACAGGATGTCGCGCACCGTCCTGGAGGTGCGTTCCGCCGGCGGCACCTCCTTGACCTGGTTGGCCGTGACACAGCCTACCAGCCTCTGGTCTTCGACCACCGGAAACATCTTGAAGGCATAGGGATAGAGGTAGCTCTGGATGAGCTCGTCGATCCGGGTGGACGGGCTCACGGTCACGGGGTCCTTTTTCATGAAGCGCCGGACCGGTTCGCCTTCCAGGGCCTTGCGCACCAGGACCTGCTGGTAAGATCCCCGGGCGGCGTTGTGCAGCACCATGCCGATCAGGAACCACCACATGCCCGTGATGAAGTTGCCCGAGAAGATGTTCACCACCCCGATGACGATCAGCAGGATGGCGAACGCGGAGCCGATGCCGGCGGAGATCCGAGTGGCCCAGCGAAGGTTCTTCTTGATCCCCCAGAGAACGGAACGGAGGATCCTTCCTCCGTCCAGAGGGAAGGCCGGCAGGAGGTTGAAGCCCGCCAGGACCGCGTTGATGTAGGCCAGGTAAGCCAGGACGCCGACCGCACCGGTGGGCCATCCTGCCCGGCTCCCCACTCTGGAGATGCCGTAGAACACGACGGCGATGGCCACGCTGGACAGCGGGCCCACGATCGACATCGTGAACTCGGCCCTGGGAGACGGCGGCTCGCCCCCCATCTCGGCCACGCCGCCGAACAGGAACAGGGTGATTCCCTTCATCGGCATTCCCGCATGGCGCGCCACCAGGGAGTGGGCCAGCTCGTGCGCGATGATGGAGGCGAACAGTCCCAGCGCTCCCAGGACCCCCATCCACCAGTAGGTGAGCGGAGAGAGGCCTTCGTAGAACCGCGGGAAGAGTCCGACCGAGAGCGACCAGATGATGAGCACGGCGAGCAGGATCCAGCTCAGATCGATGTGCACCTCGAAACCGAACAGGCGGAACAGTCTGATCCGGCTGCCGAACATGCCGCGACTCCGTTTCGGGTTTGCACCTGGGCCGGGCCGCAGGAGGTAACCCTGGAAGAGCTTGCGAGAAAGCGACCTGACAGAGTTCAGATGAATCGGGCCTTTGTTCTGTTTCCTTCTGTTTCCGCGCGCGGACAGGCACCGGCCGGAACGCGGGACGCTCTGTCGGGAGGGTGTTGAAAAACACGTTCGTGAGAGGCGGACAGCCTCTGGAGGAGGAAACATGCGAGTACCCTTGGAGTTGACTTTCCGTGACGTCCGCAAGACGAGCGCCCTCGAGGCGGTCGTGCACAACGAGGCCGCGAAGCTCGAGCGCATCTGTCCCTACCTGACCAGCTGCAGCGTGAGCATCGAGAGGCCCCACCGGCACGAGCAGAGCGGAAGCCCGTACCGCGTAAGAGTCTATGTGCGCGTACCGCCGGGACACGAGCTCGTGGCCCGGCGCGAGTCAGGCGAGGGAGATCTGCACGAGAACCTGGAGACCGTCGTCCGGAGGGCGTTCCGCGGGCTCGAGCGCCAGCTCAGGGAGATCACCGAGAAGCAGAGGGGGGAGGTGAAGATCCATGAAATGCAGGAGACCACGGCCGTGGTGGAACAGCTCTTCACGGAGCAGGGCTTCGGCTTCCTCAGGACCGTCGGCGGCCGCCAGATCTACTTTCACCGAAACAGCGTGCTGTACGACGACTTCGACCGGCTGGAGGTGGGGACCGGCGTCCGCTTCGTGGAAAGCGTGGGAGAGGAGGGTCCGCAGGCGAGCACTGTAAAGGTCGTGGACAAACCCGGAAAACGTGCTGCGGGGGGCCAGCAGGAAGGGCTCTGATCAGGTCTCAGGCATCCGGTCCCGGGTCTTCGGGGTCCGGGAGGAGCAAGGCCCGACGCCCCCGTGCAGCCCGAACCCCATTCGGGCCCTTCACCATCTGATAGGGTTGATGCGCAGGGACACGCGAAACAGGGGAAGGAGCTGGCCATGAAAGGCAGGATGCTGATCACGGGAGGCGCGGGCTTCATCGGCTCTCACCTGACGGACTGGGCTGGCGGTCTGAAGGCCGAAGCGCGGGCAGCGGACAGGCGCAGGAGGGTGATGGCGGCTGCGCAAGACGTTCGATCCCAAGCTCACCCTTGGCTGCATACGATCCTGAGGGTCGAGCACGAGCAAGGAGGAAACGAGATGGCCAATCTGGAAGAGAGAATTCAGAAGATCTTCCACCGACCGCAGGTGGCCGCCCTGGCCACCACGACCGAGGACGGCAAGCCCTGGGTCCGCTACGTGGCGCCGTTCGGAGACCATGATTTCACGCTGCGGTTCGCCTCTTTCCTGGACTCGCGCAAGGTGGAGCAGATCCGCAGAAACCCTGAAGTCCACATGACCTGCGGCATTTCGTCGCCGGATTCGAGAGAGGACTACCTGCAGGTACAGGGAAGGGCGCGGGTGCTGACCGGGGCCGGGGAGCGGCGCTCGTTCTGGAAAGAAGAGTTCAAGGAGTATTTCAGCGGGCCGGACGATCCCAACTACTGCCTGGTGGAGGTCAAGCCCTACCGGATCGAGTACGTCTCGTCCGACACGCACGAGACGGAAGTCTGGATGGGCTGACCTGGTTTTTCCCCCTTCTCCCCGTGCCGAGGGGAGAAGGTCGGGATGAGGGGTGAGTCCGCCCCTTCTTCCCCCTCACCCTGTCCCTCTCCCCCGGGCACGGGGGAGAGGGGATAAAGCCGGCTCCTGCGCGGTATCTTCATGAGCCGGAGCGTGTTGCCGACCACGGTCAGGCTGCTGGCAAACATGGCCACGACGGCCACCAGGGGATTGATGAGCCCGGCCACCGCCAGCGGGATCCCGAGCACGTTGTAGAGGAAGGCGAAGAAGAGATTCTGGCCGACGATCTTTCGCGCGGCTGCGGCGAGCTCGAGGAAATCGAGGAGACGGGCCGGGTCCTCGGCCAGCAGGGTCACGTCCGCCGCCTCGTGGATCACCCCGGTCTTCGTGCCGAAGGCAAAGCTCACGTCGGCCTGCGCCAGGGCAGGGGCGTCGTTGATGCCGTCGCCGACCATGCCTACCCGACTCCCTTGCTCCTGCAGGGTCCGTACGATCGCGGCCTTGTCCAGCGGGGATGCTTTGCCGGCCGACTGGCGGAAGCCCAGCCTCTCGCCCACCGCATCGGTCGTCCGTGCGGAATCGCCGGATACCAGCCAGGTCTCGATCTTGCGGGAAGCCAGCCGCGCCACGACTCCGGCGGCCTCGACCCGCACCGTGTCGCCGAATGCCAGAAACCCCCGCACCCGGCCTTCCCAGGCGAGAAAGACGATCGTGGACTCGCCGGACTCCAGCGTGCGGGCCCGTTCCTCCACCTCCTCCGCGAGGCCGAAGCCGAGGGACTCCATGAGCCGGCGGCTCCCTGCCCAGAGCAGAGAGCCATCCACGACCCCCCTCACGCCGAGACCGTCGAGGACCTCCACGCACTGCGCCTCCTCCGGATCCGGTCCGGGCCCCGCCGCCTCTCGAGCCCGACGGACGATCTCCCTGGCGAGGAAGTGATCCGACCCGAGTTCGAGCGAAGCGGCCTTGAGGAGGGCTTGGCGCGGATCGTGCCCGGGGGTGAAGATCTCCTGGAGCGAGAACCGGCCGCTGGTCACGGTGCCGGTCTTGTCGAACACCAGGACGTTCAGACCCGCGGCCTTTTCGAACGCTCCGGGGTCCCGGACCAGAATCCCCATGGATCGTCCGACCGCCATGGTGGCCACCTTCACCAGAGGGGCTGCGATCCCGAGGGCGCACGGGCAGGTGACGGCCAGGATCGTCACGGCCCGCAGCATCGCTGCCTCGGGCGATCTGCCGGTCGCGATCAGCCAGGCCGCAGTGCCCGCGGCAAGGGCCAGGATGGCCGGCACGAAGCGCCGGGTGATCCGGTCCGCCATCCTCTCCACCGGGTTCTTGCGGGAGAGGGCCTGCTCCACGACCCGGATCATCCGTTGGATCGAGCTCTGCGTGCCGGCCGCCGTGGCGCACACCTCGAGACGGCCGGTCAGGAGCAGACAGCCTGCAAGGATTTCGTCGCGCACCGACTTCGTCACCGGGCGGCTCTCGCCGGTCAGAACGGACGCGTCCACGGTCGCTCGGCCCGCCAGAATGCGGCCGTCCACGGGCACTCTCTCGCCCTCGAGGACGAGGATGCGGTCCCCGGGCTCGACCTCGTCGGCAGACACCCACTGCGCCTTTCCGTCCGTCGCGAGGCGGACCTTCATGTGGGCCAGCCTGTAGATCCCGGTCATCTGACCGGCCACCTTCCGGCGCGCCCGGGATTCGACGTGCCGTCCCAGGAGGACCAGGGTCACCAGCATGGAGGCGGTATCGAAGTACAGATGGAGACTCCCGGTGGCCAGCCCCGCGACGCTGGAGACATAGGCGGACAGAGCTCCGGCCGCGATCAGGGTCTCCATGGGGAAAGCGCCCGCCCGGATGCCCGACAGGCCTTTTCTCAGAATGGGCGCCCCGCAGTAGAAGACGACCGGTGTGGCCATGGCGAACAGGGGCCAGGAGAGGGCGCGTATCGCCTCGGGGCCGAGGTCCCGGAAGAAACCGGCATAGAGCGCGAAGGAGATCATCATGATGTTGGCCGTGAGGATGCACGACACCCCCAGGCGGACCAGCTCGGAGGTCCTCTCCGCCTGCGGTCCGGGCCGGTCCTGGAAGACCGAGACGCGGTAGCCGAAACGAGAAGCCTTGCGGAACAGGTCCGGCAGGTCCAGCCTGTGCGGAAGGTAACGGATCCGGGCCAGATCGGAAAAGAAGTGGACCTTGGCCTCGAGTATGCCCGGGGTGCCGCGCAGCAGCTCCTCGACCAGCCAGGAGCACGCCGTGCACCACATGCCCTCGACCGAGAGCACGATCTCCCGGGAAAGGTCGGCTTCCGCGTCCGCCGCCGGCGGCCGTGCCGCCTCACCCTCGCCGGCGGGGTCCGGGGCTCGTCCCGTCTCCCCGGTCGACGGGCTGCGCGAGATCAGGCCGGAGGCCACGCAGGTTCGGTAGAGGTCGGTGTCGCGGAAATCCGCAGGGGGTCCGCCGGGCACGTTGGAGAGGATCTCGAATACGTGGGCGCAGCCGCTGCAGCAGAAGCGCAGCTCCGTCCCGCCGGTCCGGCGTCGGATCCCGGCTTTCCCGACGGGAAAGCCGCAGAGAGCGCAGGCCCTCTCCGGGTCGGGGTTCCGGAGATCCCGATCTTCCGAGGGGACCGAAGGGGGCCCCTGCAGAAGCGGCGCGGCAGCTTGCGTCAAGGGGTCTCCATTTCGGACCGGTTGTCGCTCATCGTCTGACCACGGTCACCCGACATCCGGAGCTATCGGACTCATGCAAACGCATGGGGCGGTAAAGACAAGTTATCACCCCTCAGCTTGAAGGGCCAGGGCGAGGGGCGGCAGCCCAAAAATAAATTCACTCATGCGCTCGCATCAGCGGCCGAGCGAGCGGATGAAGCGGACGATGGCCCAGAGGTCCTCTCCCGAAACGGTCTGGTAGAGGGGCGGGTGTCTCTTGTAGCCCAGGCTGATGCGGCTGAAGAGGAGCCCGTCGCTCTGGTCCTGCACGTAGGGAAGCCTGAGGTCCGTGGGGAGCGGCGCGAAGCTCTGGCCCACGATCCCCTTTCCGTCTGCATTCGGACCGTGGCACTGCATGCAGTAACGGCCGTACCCGGCCTTCCCCTCCTCGAGAACGGCGGCAGAGGCGGGCAGTGGATTCCGGAGAGTGTCGGGATCCGCGTGCTCCAGGACCTCGAGACCGCCGCCGAGCGGAATCGAGCGCGCCGGCATTTGCGGCATGGGAACCTCGTAGCGCCTGAGCGCCTCGTCGTCCTTCATCCGGGCGTAATCGCAGGCGCAGAGCGCCAGGCCCAGGGCGAGGGGAAAGGCGAGCGTCCCGAACCGGGCTCGTCTCTTCCAGACCGTCCCGGCAGTCTCGGAGAGGGCGGGTCGCATCCTCATGGACTCTCCTTGTCCCGGGCCGCGTGCTCGGGCCCGACGTGCTGTTCGGGCGGCAGCGGCAGGGTCTGCCCCGGGATCCACGTCGATTCCACGGACGAGTACGGGGAATCTCCCGGGACGTCCGCGATCGATCCGTACGACCAGGGGGGAGGGCCTTTGTCCCCGACCGTGAAGAAGACGAACAGCCCGAAAAGCGTGAAAGAGACGGCGATCCCGGTCACGATCGCCCAGGCCGTGACCTTCTCGCGAAAATCGTCCGGGTAACGGCCCTCGGTTTCGCTGCTGCGCTTCATATCGCCCCTCAGATAGCGTCCCCGAACACGCCGACCAGGATGCAGTAGCCGATGGCCCAGGCGATGGTGATCCCCCAGGCCACGAAGATGAACGGCGCGATCGGGTTCCTGGGCAAGTCGTGCTCCTCCAGCTCGTGGACCTGCTCGGGACTGAGGTGCACCTCCTGCTCGCGCCGGTGCGAGTAGCTTCCCCAGGCCATGTAGACCAGGATGACCGTGACCACGCCCACGAGGAAAGCAAAGACCCAATACTGAAAATCGAGGATGGGGTAGAACCGCATGGGGTTATCCCTTGGCTCGCAGCGTGGCCAGGACCACGGCGGCCGCAAAGCCTGCGAGACCGATGCAGACGACCACGCCGAGAGCCCAGAGCTCTGCCTTGAGCCCCTTCGGCTTTCCGGGGGGCTCGGCCCTGGGAGGCTCGCCGGCCAGAGGCAGGTACCGCGCCCGGTCCTGCTCCGAGAACTGCCCGTTCCGCAGGGCCCAGAAGAAAGCGGCAAGGCTCACTCCGATGGAAAGGACGACCAGAATCGACCAGCTCAGCACGTACATGTTTGCGTTTCCGTCACCCCGGCGCAGGAGGCTGTGTCACAAATCCGGTCAGACCCTCGAGCGACCACTCATTCCGGAGGACTCGGAGGCGCGGCCGCATGATTTCCGTCATTCCGGCGAAGGCCGGAATCCAGTCCCTGCGCCCATTACCACGGCTGGTCCTGGTGCACCCTTCTGGATCCCGGCTGGCACGCGCTCCGCACATGGGCCGGGATGACGAATTGTGACACCGCCTCGGAGGCCGGGGTCCAGTCCCTGCTCCGCGTAAATGCCGCTGCCGTTGATGTCCCCTCCTGGAACCCGGCTCACACGCGCTCCGCAGTCGAGCCGGGATGACGAATGACCTTCTTCCTTACTTCATTCCTTCAGTCCCGGGAGCAAATCGTCAGGCCTCACCGGCTCCCCGCCCGGCGGCTCGAGCGATGCGTCGATCCCCTCGGGCTCGGTGTCCGCATCGGAATGGCCGATGAAATACACGGCCACGTAATCCCCGACTTCCCAGATCTTCTCGGACTCCAGGTCCTTCTTGAAGTACGGCATGGCCGTGCCCGTGATCCCGTTCATGATCTGGTAATAGAGGATGCCGCCGGAAATCCCCCGGTTGCCCAGGATGGTGAAATTCAGGGGAGGAGGATCGAGGTAGGGCTGGGCCGGCCCCATGCCGTCGCCGATCGGCCCGTGGCAGCCGATGCAGAAATATTGGTAGATCCGGTGCCCGCGCCGGAGCGACGCCGCCGTGGTCGGGTACGGGTTCGGCAGCTTTCTCCAGGGCTCGGGAACCATGGAGTGGAGCCAGTCGGCGTTCTCGTCCGGGCCCGCCCGAAATGCCTCGATCGCCTTTTGCTTCCACTGCCTCTGCCTGGCGACCCGCTCGTCGGCCGCCTTGAAACCCAGGCTCTGCTTGTAGGCAGTCAGGGCCCGGATGTCCTCCATGCCCAGGAACTCCCAGTTGGGCATGATCGACTCCGGCCGCACGAAGCGGGGGTTGATGAAATGCGCCACGTGCCAGTCGTCGGGATGTTCCCCTCCTTCCTGGGAGAGGTCGGGGCCGGTCCGTTCGGTCCCGACCAGGTGCGGCCGATCCTCGACGTAGTCCCCCTTCTGAGCGATCCGCTCCGCACCGATGCCCCAGTCGATGGACCGGATGAACTGCGTGTGGCAGTAAGTGCAGCCGTTGTTCACGTAGATCGCCCGGCCCTTCTCCTCGAGGGGCGTGCGGGGGCGGAAGATCTCCGACGGACGGTCCCCCATGGACGCCCAGGGCAGAAAGACGGAGATGAAGACGGTCGAGGCGAAGATCATCAGACCGCCCGCGATGAGAACGGGCGGGGCCATCGACATCCTCATCGCGCTTCTCCCTCGGGCCGGGGGGGGCCGCTGATAGTCCTGACCACGTTGTAGAGGCCGATCGCCGCCCCGGATAACAGCAGCAGCCCGACCCCCTCCCTCACCACCAGGTAGGGGTAGAGCATGGGAACGGTCCGGTAGACGGTCTCGCCGTTCAGCCAGGCGTTCCCCTGCACCAGGCCGCCGGCCGTCAGGACGGTGAAAAAGCCGGCCATGCCGAGCAGGACGAGCCAGTACTGGATATCGGCCAGCCGCGGGTTGTGCAGGGGCCGTCCTACGATTCGGGGCAGGAGAAACCAGAGCCCTCCCAGGGCGATCGTGCCGGAGAACCCCAGCACGCCCAGGTGGGCGTGCGCGATGACCCAGTTGTTGAGGTGCGTGATCCTCTGCAAGCTCGGGAGTGACTGAAGAGGCCCCTGGATGCAGGTGAGCAGGTACCAGACGAGGCCGGCGAAGACGAACTTTCCTCCGATGTCGTAATGGATGAGCCCGAGCCTTCCCCGGGTCGTGAGATAGAGGTTGGCCAGGGCGGTGATCACGGGGAGGAGCATGGCGACGCTTCCCGTGACCGCCACCACCTTGAGCCAGGTGGGGGTCGGCGTCTGCAGGAGATGGTGGGCTCCGATGTGGTTGTAAAAGACCAGGATGGACCAGAATCCGACGAGGGAAAGCGTATGGCTGTACAGAGGAGAGCGGCTGACGATCGGAATGATGTAGTAGGCGACTCCGACCGCCAGAGGCGTGAGGAAGAGACCCACGATTCCGTGCCCGTAGAACCAGGCCAGGATGGCGTCCGGGATGCCGGCAATCGAGCCGGTCGAGGGGTTCCACACCGCGTTTCCGATCCCGTAGATCAAGAACGTGTAACTGAGGCCGGCGAACAGGTACCAGTTCGTCACGTAGAGCACCTTCTCCTGCCTGTGGAGCACGGTGAGAAAAAGGTTGTAGAAGATGAGCGCCAGGGAGGCCAGGAGAACGATGTCCACCGGCCAGATCCATTCGGCGTACTCGCGGCCCTGCGAGTATCCGAGGGCCAGGGTGACGATGCCCGCGGCGATGGCCAGGTTCCAGACCCAGAGACTGAGCTTTCCCAGGCGCTCGCTGTACAGCCGTTGTTTCAGGAGCACCGGGGCCATGTAGAACATCGATCCGATCAATCCGCTGCCCACGAATCCGAAGATCACGGTCGTGGTGTGCATGGGCCGGATCCGGCCGAAGACGAGCCAGGAGATGTTGGCCATCAGCTCCGGGGCGACCATGTGCGTGGCGTCGATCAGCCCTTCGGTCGTGCCGACCAGGAACCAGGCCGCCGAGCTGAGCAGGAAGAGCTTGGCGGTGCCGTTCGGTTCCTCTTTGAGAAAGGCGAGCTTCATCTCGGGCCGTTCCCCCCTTGGAGCTTGTCCGGGCAGCAGTCCCTAGTAGTGGCAAGCGAGCCAGCAGTCGATCTGCGCTTCCCGTCTCTTGTGGCAGTCGATGCAGAAGCCCATCAGGAAGTTGACGCGCGGGATCCGGTCCATGTTCTCGACCTGGCCGTGACATTCCACGCATTCGAGCTTCGCGAAACGCATGTGAGGCTCATGGGTGAACTGGACGTGGTCGGGCACGAAGAACACCCGGATCCAGCGGACCGGCTCGCCGGTCTCCCAGTGCTTCCGTTCCTTCACGATCCAGGGATGCTTGGGGATGATGTACTCGTGACAAAAAAAACATTTCTTCATTTCCGGCAGCCCGGCTGCCTCCGACACGTTCACATAAGGGTGGCAGAAACGGCAGTCGATCCTTTTCACGCCCGCGTGGATGCGATGACTGAACGGGATCGGCTGCTTGGGGCCCAGATCGCGACGGGGAAACTGGTAAAAGAGGTAGAGCAGGGCCGCCAGTACGGCGAAGGTGAGACCCAGTACGAGGTACCACCTCCTGCCGGCGACCGGGCGGACTGCTCTCGGCTCATCCATGGCATCGCCCATTCATACCTCTCTCTCCCGGGCCGGACCACGAGCCCGGGATCGGTACGAGCGGGTATCGCCGGAAGAACAGGAGGAGGCAGAAGCTCATGAGCCCGAGAAAACCGGCCGTGATCAGGGCTTCCGCGAGCCCGATCGGCAAAGTCTCTCCCGCCCAGAGGGAGGGGATGACGAGGAGGAACCTTTCCAGCCACATGCCGATCAGGATGATCAGGCTGAGCCCGATCATGGCCGCCGGAGTCTTCTTCGCGCTGCGGCTGAGGAGCACCACGAAGGGCAGGGCAAAGCAGACGATGAGCACGGTCAGCGACAGCGTGCTCCAGGGGCTCTGCCGCACCCGCAGGATCACGAACGGGGTCTCCTCGCTCAGGTTCCCGTACCAGATCACGAGAAACTGGGTAAAAAAGAAATCCGCCGTTACGAGACAGAAGGCCAGCATCAGCTTGCCCAGATCGTGGAGCTGTTTCGGCTGGACGTATGCCTCCCCGCCTTTCCTCCTTGACAGCAGGGCGGCCATCAGCATGAGGACCGCCAGGCCCGTGTAGAGAGATCCGACGAAGTAGTAGGCGCCGAACAGGGTGCTGAGCCAGTGGGGATCCAGCGACATGATGAGGTCGAAGGCGAGCAGGGTCAGCACGAAGCCGTACAGCACCGCGACCAGCGGCGGCAGGATGCGCTCGATCCGCGCAAGTCCCGAAAGAGGCGCCGGCTGCTGCGCCCCTGCCTGCCGGTCTCGTCGTACCGAGGCGTGGACCAGGGCGACCGACGAGGCCGTGAACGCCAGGATGCCGACCCCGTCGCGCGCAAAGAGAAACGGAACATTGAGCCAGGCCGCCTTCTCCGGCACCGGCTCGTGAATCCACGGGAACAGGTATTCCCGGCCGGCGTAAAGGATCCAGAAGAGCACGAACGCGAACGGGAGAAAGGAGGCCGGCGCTTCCGCGAGGCGCTGGATCTGGCCGGCCCAGCACGCGTTGGTCATCCTCAGGGCGGCGGAAAAGACCACGGCCCCGAAAGCCATGCCGGTCCAGAAGAGGAAGTTCACCAGGTAGGCCTGCCAGGCACGCTGAGGCTCGGACCCGCGGATGACCACGACGAACGCGACAGCGCCGACCAGCACCAGGGCGGCCGAGGCCGCGAGCCAGGGCATGCTCCCTGTTCCGCGCGCCGCAGCGGGGGCTTCCTCCGGGCGGTCAAGCTTCCGTTTCATGGATTTCCTCGGCTCCCGTTTCCTGGAGAAGCCGTGTGATCTCATCCCGCTCCGTCCCCCCGGCATAGGGGACGAGCAGCCCGAAGCGGTCCTCCGAGAACCTCGGGTCGTAGTAGGCCGGGATGCGGAAGCGAGGCAGCCGGGTCATGAGGAGCATCCCGACAAAAGTGAGGCCCACTCCGAAGAGGATCGTGAATTCGAAGGCGACGATGACGAACGGCACCCAGGGGATGATCGGCTTTCCGCTCATGATGAGCTTCCACTGGAGGACCGTGTACACGGCGAGCCCTATCCCCGAGGCCGCCCCGAGGATGCCGCCGAACAGGGTGAACAGCCGCACCGGGCCCGCTTTCTCGTTCATCGCCTCCTGGACCTCGCGGGCAGGGATGGGCGTGAGAACGGTGAAACGCCTGCCTTCTTTCCGGAGCGCTTCCAGCGCTGCCAGGAGGTCATCGAGATAGGCGAACACCGCAATGAGCGCAGGGCCCTGCTTGGCCATGTCGGGAAGAGATCCTCCGTTTCGACGCCCGACGGTCTCAGTCGCCGGCCGCGGCCCTCCTTCTCAAGGGAGGCTCGAGCTCCTCCTTCACCTCCGCGATGGAGACGGTCGGCAGGAATTTCGCGAACAGAAGGAAGAGAAAGAAGAAAAGGCTGAATGAGCCGAGCAGAATTCCGTAGTCGACCCACGTGGGATGGTAGAGAGCCCAGGTGTAAGGGTCGAAGGAGCGGGCCGGCGAGCTGATGATGATCACGTAGCGCTCGTAGTACATGCCGATCAGGATGAGCACCGCGATGGTGAGGAGCGGAACGATGTGGGTCCTGAACCATCGGAAAAAGAAGAACAAGGGAGCCAGCGAGTTGCACAGGAGCATGATCCAGGTCATGGGGGCGTAGTACCCGACCAGGCGCCAGACGAACGTGTCCCGCTCCACCTCGTTTCCGCTGTACCAGGCGATGAAGAACTCGGTCATGTAGGAGTAGCCCATGATGAGCCCGGTCAGGACGATGGTCTTGGCGATGCTGTCCAGGGTCTTCACGGTGATGATGTTCTCGAACTGATAGATCTTTCGCAGAGGAATGAGCAGCACGAGCACCATGGCGAGCCCGGAATGAATGGCGCCGGCCACGAAGTAAGGGGCGAAGATCGTGCTGTGCCAGCCCGGCATGATCCCCAGGGCGAAGTCCCAGGAGACGACGCTGTGGACCGAGATCACCAGAGGAGTGGCGAGCGCGGCGAAGAACAGATAGGCGCGGCCGTAGTGGTGCCACTGCCGGTTGCTGCCGGTCCAGTTGAGGGAGAGGATCCCGTAGAGCTTGCGACGGACCCCGACCGAGCGGTCCCGCACGCTCGCCAGGTCCGGGACGAGCCCCGTGTACCAGAACAGCACGCTCACGATGAGATACGTGGATATGGCGATCACGTCGAAGACCAGAGGAGACTGGAAGTTGGGCCAGAGGTTCCTCTGGTTGGGGTAGGGGAGGATCCAGTACACGATCCAGACCCTGCCCAGATGGATCAGGGGAAAGAGGCCGGCCGTCACGATGGCGAACACCGTCATCGCTTCGGAGCTGCGGGAGATGGCGGTTCGCCAGGTACCCCGAAACAGATACAGAATGGCCGAGATCAGGGTGCCGGAGTGGGCGATGCCGACCCAGAACACGAAGTTCACCAGGTAGGTCCCCCAGGTGACGGGGCTGTTCACGCCCGCGACTCCCAGACCGACAGCGATCTGGTACCCCCAGAATGAGGCGCCGATGAGCATGCCGACGAAGCAGAGCCCCAGTGCGAGCCGGTAAGTCTTTCCCGGCGGAGCCATGGCCCGGATGATTTCCCGGTTGACCGTCCTGTAAGTCATCTCGCTCATGCTCGGACACCCAAGCCGGTGCGGACCTTCTTCAGGTAGATCACGGCAGGCTTCGTGTTGAGATAACCCAGGACCTGATACCTCCTGTGGTCCCGGATCAGCCGGCTCACGCGGCTCTCGGGATCGAGAAGGTTTCCGAAGACGAGCGTCTCGGTGGGACAGGTCTGGGCGCAGGCGGTCGTGAAGTCCCCGTCCCGGACCTTTCTCCCTTTCTCCTTGGCGTCCCGCTTGGCCTGGACGATGCGCTGGATGCAGAAGGAGCACTTCTCCATGATGCCCTTCTGGCGCACCGTCACGTCCGGGTTCAGCTGCCAGTCCAAAGGGTAATCACGGGTAAAGGTGAACCAGTTGAACCGCCTGACCTTCCACGGGTCGTTCTGCAGGCAGAAGCGGGTCCCGAAACATCGGTTGTAGACCTGGTTGTTCAAGCCCTCGCTGTTGTGATGGGGGGCGAACACGGGACAGACGGCCTCGCACGGGGCGTAGTCGCAGTGCTGGCAGAGCATCGGCAGCCAGCGGATCTCGTGCCCCTCCTCCTCGAAATAGCGCTGGATGCGGAGCCACGACATCTCCCGCTGGCGGATCACTTGCTCCCGGCCGACCACGGCCACGTTGTTTTCCGCATAGCAGGCCACCACGCAGGCGCCGCAGCCGATGCATCGGTCCAGGTCCGCGACCATGCACCACCGGTACTCTTTGTGCTGGTGGGGCAAGTAGAAGTCCTCTTTGGGATCGAACCCCTCCGGGAGCGGCATGTCGATTTCGGGCGGTTCTCTGGACAGCGCGGACCGGTACTCGTCCAAGGAAAGGGTCCGGGCCATGCCGCGGCCGTGCTGGAGGTAGCTGCCGTCGGTGTGCGCCACCGGGAGGTTGCGGCCGACCGAGCGGATCCTGACCCGGAGCGAGGCGCGCCCCAGGGCCCCGGAGCCCGGGTCGATCTCCGCGGGGAAAAGAGCGAGGGCGTTGCCTGGGACGCCGGCGGCGAATCTTCCGAGGCCCGTGTGGCCCTGGCCGATCGGCATGGCCAGGGTGCCCCGGGGGACGGTCCACAGGGGGATGGCCTGGACCTCGAGAGAGCCGTAGGGAGACTCGAGCCCGAGGAGGTCTCCCTTCCTGATGCCGGCACGTTCGGCGTCTTCCGGGTGGATCTCCACCCATGCGCCCCAGGTGATCTGGGTGACGGGGTCCGGGAGCTCCTGCATCCAGAGGTGATTGGCCATCCGGCCGTCGTAGAGCTGGATGGTCGGCCTGGCGCTGAAATGGAAGAGGTCACGGCCAGGCTCGGCGGCGTCCGGCACCTGGAACAGGGAAGCCTGCGGCCGCCGGACGGTCAGCTCCGGGTGCGCGCCTTCCCCGGAGTCCCAGAAGCCTCCCCTCTCCACGGCCTTTTCCCAGAAGATCTCGGAGGACAGCTCCGGGGCGGCTTTCCTGCCGATTCCCTGCCAGCGGCTGCGCAGCATCCCGTAGAAGTCGGGCCACGGGAAAGGACCTTCTCCCTTCAGCTTCTTGCCGGTGGCGATCAGGACGTCCCCGGCATGGCGGGTCTGGAAGAGGTTCCCCATGGTCGGCTGCATCAGGCCGAGCACGCCTTTTCTCGGCTCGTAGTCGCCCCAGGCCTCCAGCGGAGAGTGCGAAGGCAGGATGAGGTGGGCGCAGGCGGTCGTCTCGTCCGCCGCGCTGGAAAGGCTCACGATCAGGGGTATCTTCTGCAGGCAGGCGCTCCATTCAAAGGCAGGAGGCAGCCCGTAGACCGGATTGGCCCGGTGGACGACGAGGACGTCCACTTCACCGCTGCGCGCTCTGTCGGCCAGCGCTTTCATGTCCGCGGCCCGTGCGATTTGGCCGAGGGCCAGGGGCCGGCCGAAATCGATCGTTGCGCGCGTCCCCGGCCGGACCGCGCACAGGAGGTTTGCAGCGGCTGCGGTGGCCGTGGCGTGGGGGCCGCTGAAAGGAAGGCCGTCGGCGAGCGCCAGGGGCCTTTCGGCCCGGGCGAAGCCGCGCGCCACTTCCCGGATCGCCTCCTGAGGGACGCCGGTCCTCTCCTGGATCAGGCTCAACGGGAGCTCCCTGACCGCAGCCTGAAGAGGCTGGCGAGCCTGGGCGGACGTGCCGGTGGCGCTCTGTTCGTCCAAGAGTGCCCGGATGATCCCGAGCGCCACCCACTGCTCGTCACCGGGCGCCACGGGCAGCCACAGATCCGCGTTCGCCGCCGTCGCCGATCGCTTGGGCCCCACGTAGACGAAAGGATTCCTGCCCGCCTCCCGGATGCGGTGGAACTCGGCGAACTGGCGGGCGAGCTCCAGGTTGGAAATCCACGTCTCCAGGAAGTCGGCCCCGAAAGAAACGATAAAGTCGGCCCGGTCGATGCGGTACGAGGGCACGGCGTCGCGGCCGAAGACCTCCCGGTTGGCGGCCCGCAGCGGTTCGTAGGCGATCGGCTCGTAGCGCAGGAGCCGGCCGCCGCCGACTTCGCGGCTCCACAGCTGCATCAGCTCGAGCAGCGTGCCGGTGACGAGGTTCGAAAGGATGACGACGCGCCCCTCGCCGCCCTTGCTGACCGTCTCGGCGAGCCGCTCGGCGAGGAGCCTCTCGCCCACTTCCCAGGTGACGGGTGCGAGCGTGCCGTCCGGCTCCCTTTTCAGCGGGACTCGAAAGCGATCGGGATTGTAGAGGCCGTGCAGCGAGGCCTGCCCCCTCGGACAGAGTTTTCCCTGGCTTACCGGGTGGGCGGGATTGCCTTCGACTTTGATGATGCGGCCGTCACGGTTCTTCGCGAGCAGGCCGCAGCCGGCCGGACATTCCCGGCAGGTCGACGCGTACCAGACCGACTGGCCGGGAACCACATCTTCGGGCGGGATGATGTAGGGGACGAGGTATCGAACCGGATCCGAGCAGCCGGTCACGGCGGCGCCGGTGCCGCCCAGGCCCATGATCTTGAGAAAGTCCCGACGGCCGATCTCCGCCATTCCGCAGGAACCTCGGGTCAGGGGTGTGAGGAGCAGCAGATCCGGAGCTTGCGGGAATTCGGCCTC
>JBFLZG010000121.1:0-32911 GCA_040756235.1 bacterium
CCAGACCGGTGTACCCGCCCCCGACGATCGCGACGTCCGCCTCCTGGTCCCCCCACAGGGTCGGGCCGGGCTCGCAGGGACCGTCGAGCCAATAATTGTCTTTCGCGGTACGCATGCTCCACCCCCAGCGGATACCAAGGATTGTCGTCGGGACCGCTCCCTCACACACCGTCCCGCTTCAGCCGCGGATCTCGCAGCTGAGGCCGCCTCCGGGTCTCACTCCACAGGCTCGCGCCAGCGGAACCGGTCTTCTCTTCTCCCGGTCTGAATGCCGGTGATTTCCTGGTAGAGCCTCTTGGAGAGCTCCCCCATCCTGCCGTCAGCGACGACGAGCGTCTCGCCCTTGTAACGGATCCGACCTATGGGAGAGATCACCGCCGCGGTGCCGGTTCCGAAGGCTTCGCGGATGGCTCCGGCCCGGATGCCCGCGACGAGCTCGTCCATGGCGATCGGTCGCTCCGAAATCTTGATTCTCCAATGCTCGAGAATGCGGATGACCGAGTCTCTGGTGATGCCCGGCAGAATGCTGCCGGTCAGAGGCGGCGTGAGAACCTCTTCGGCCGTGGCGAAGAAGATGTTCATGGACCCCACCTCCTCGACGTACCTGTGCTCGGTTGCATCCAGCCACAGGACCTGCGCGAAACCTTCCGCTCGGATGCGCTCGAAGGCCAGCAGGCTCGCAGCATAGTTGCCCGCTGCCTTGGCTTCGCCGGTCCCCCCCGGGGCGGCACGAACGTAGGTGTCCTCGACGAAAATGCTGACCGGATTCAACCCCTCCTTGTAGTAGGCGCCCACGGGACACAGGATGATGAAGAAGAGGTACTTCTTCGCAGGACGCACCCCGAGGTGCGGCTCGACGGCGATCATCGCAGGCCGGATGTACAGGGAAGTCCCAGCGCCTTTGGGCACCCAGTCCCGGTCCAGGTGAATCAGCTGCTTCAGGCCGGCCAGGGCCAGATCGCCGTCGATCGGTGGCATGCAGAGCCTCGCGGCGGAGCGGTTGAGGCGTCTGAAGTTCTCCGCCGGACGAAAGAGAAAGACTTGCCCGTCGCGCGCGGCGTAGGCCTTCAATCCTTCGAAGATCTCCTGGCCGTAGTGAAGCGCCATGGCGGCCGGGTTCAGGCTGAGGTCCCGGAGCGGCTCGATTCGCGGGTCGTGCCAGCCTCTGTCCGGCTCATGGTCCATGACAAACATGTGGTCCGTGAAGACGTCGCCGAACCCTAACCGGGACTCGTCTGCAGGCTTCTTCCTGCGCACCTCGTCCCGTGCTCTGGTGATCCGGATTTCCAAGCTTCTCTCCTTCTGAAATGGGTCCCGCCGAATCAGAGGGTCAGCCCCGCACGGGCGAGAAGCTCCTGCCAGCGTTCATCGGCCCGGCGCTGAAGCTCTGCGATCGTCTCGTCGGCCGTTTGCCGGAATCTCCCCTGCGACCGCATGTAGTCTCTGACGGAAACGGGCTTCTCCGGAAGGACGTCCACGCTCAGCCGGCCCCTGTCCGCCTCGAAGATCGGGAACATCCGGCACAGGGTCGCCATGCGCGCGATCTCGATCGCCTTGGCCGAGTCGATGCGCCATCCGGGCGGGCAGGGGGACAGGAGATGGATGAACCTTGTTCCCCGGATCCGGCGCGCCTTGCGGAACTTGCGGATGAGGTCGTCCGGGTAGGCCACGGATGCCGTGGCGAGCCAAGGGATCTGATGGGCCAGCAGGATCCGGACGATGTCCTTCTTGGCCTCTGCCTTGAGGGCGCCGGCCGGCGTGGTCGTGGTCCAGGCCCCTGCCGGCGTGGCGCTGGAGCGCTGGATCCCGGTGTTCATGTACGCCTCGTTGTCGTAGCAGACGAACAGAATGTCCTCGTTGCGCTCGGCAGCGCCGGAGAGCGACTGGATGCCGATGTCGAAGGTGCCGCCGTCTCCGGCCCAGGCCATGACCACCACGTCCTTCTCTTGCCGTGCGTCGAGACCTGCACGGACGCCGGAGGCGACGGCCGCAGCCGAGGCGAACGGAGCGTGGACGACCGGGATCTGCAGGGCGCAGTACGGGTAGGTGCCGATGATGATCGACCAGCAGCAGGCAGGGATCACCGCCACCGTGTTCCGGCCGAGCCCTTTCAAGGCGAGCTTCATCGCCAGCGATGCGCCGCATCCCTGGCAGGAGAGGATTCCGGGCTGCAGCAGCTCCGGAGCCGCAAGCAGCTCCCGGGGAATCTCGTAGCTCTTCTGCATGAAACGCTCCTACTCTTTCAACCCCCAGAAGATAGGTGCGTCCGCGGGCCTGCCGCTGCGGTCGACCTGCTCGATGATCCCGCGGACGTCGGCAGGCGTGACATCCCTGCCTCCGATGCCCGCAACAACAGGGTATACGAGAGGCCGGCTCGAAAGCGGGTAGAGGGCCGCCATGACCTCGCCGGCAAAAGCGCCGCCCAGGCCGGGAGAGAGGTTGCGGTCGAGGACGATCACCTTCTGCGCGCCCCCGAGCACGTTTCTCCAGCGCTCCGCGGGCAGCGGACGGAAGAGGCGCAGCTTCATGAGCCCGACCTTTCTGCCGAGCTGCCGCAGCTCGTCCACCGCGATGCGCACCACCGAAGTCATCGTGCCGGCGCAAACCACGATGATTTCGGCATCGTCGGTGCGGCCGGCCTCCAGGACGTCGTAGGATCTGCCCGTGGCCCGGCCGTACGCTTCCCCGATCTCGGCCAGGCGCTCCTGTGCCTCGCAGGAGCGGCGGTGGCACAAGTAGCGCTGCTCGTAGTAGTGCTCGGGAGACATCATGCCTCCGAACATCCTGGGGTCCGCGAGCTCGATCCTCTGCGCGGGCTCATACGCCGGCAGGAGGGCGTCCACGCACGCCGCCTCAGGAACGTCCACCACCTCGGAGGTGTGGCTCAGGAAAAACGCGTCGTAAGCGATCATCACCGGCACGGAAAGGCTCTCGGCCAGTCCGTAGGCCAGGATCACGCTGTCGAGAGCTTCCTGGCACGACTCCACGTAGATCTGGATCCAGCCGGTGTCTCTCTGCGACACGGAGTCGGACTGATCGGCCCAGATGTTCCAGGGCGCGCCGACGGCCCGGTTGACGTTGACCATCACGATGGGCAGCCGGGCCCCGGCCGCCCAGTGGAGCACCTCGTGCATGTACAGCAGGCCGTGGCTGCTGGTTGCGGTGAAGGTGCGCACCCCCGCGGTGGAGGCGCCCACCAGCGCGGCCATGGCGGAGTGCTCGCTCTCGACCTTGATGAAGGCGGCATCGATTTCGCCGCGGGCGCACCGCTCGGCGAGCTCCTCCGAGATCGTCGTCTGCGGGGTGATGGGGTAGGCCGAGATGACTTTCACCCGGCAGAGCTTCACGGCTTCCGCTACCGCATGATTGCCTTTGATGACCTTGCGCAATCAAGCCTCCGTTGCGGCGCAGGAATCTTCTTCCACCATCGTGATGAAATGACGGGGGCACTCGTTGGCGCAGATCCCGCAGCCCTTGCAGTAGTCCAGATCCACCTGGAACCCGTCGCTCGGGCACTCTCGGCAGACGACCGACATGTCCGGGCAAAAGATCAGACAGTCGCTGCAGGCGGTGCAGCGGCCGCACTGCATGCAGCGATCGGCTTCCCGCAGGGCCTCGTGCTGTTCGTAGCCCGGGGCGTACTCGTCGAACGAGGTCTTGCGCGTGTCGGCGGCTTCCAGCCTCCTGGCGACCGGGGAGGCCCGGTGGAAACGATCGAGCCGCATCTTCGAAGCATCGACGACTTCACGCAGGTCTCTTCGAGCCTGCGGCGCACGCTCCCACTCCCGCTCGAGGTAGGCGGCAAAGCTCACGGCGGGCCCCTGACCGGCCGTGATGGCTTCCATCACGGCCGCTGCCTCCAGGCCGCGTCGGTCGCAGTCCATGCTGACGGCCGCGCGCTTGCCGGCGGCAACGGCGTGGGCCACGCTCCTCGGGCCATGGAGGATGTCGCCCCCGGCAAGGACTTTGCCGCGGCCGTCGTCGCCAGTGAGCTCGGTCCGGGCCCTGAGGGTCAGGCCGTCGGCGTCGAACCGGTGCCCGATGTAGCGGAGGTCCGGCTCCTCGCCGATGGCGCACAGCACCGTCTCGGCTTCGAGCCGGAATAGGCTTCCTTCCTTCCTCACGGACCTGCGGCGGCCCGTGCCGTCCTCCTCACCCAGCTCGGTTTCACAGCACACCAGCTGCCGGAGGCTGCCGTCGGAGCTCGTCCGGACCTCCTCGGGGGCGGCCAGAAACCGGAACCGCACGCCTTCCTCCCGCGCCTGACGGATCTCCTCCGGGTGGGCCGGCATCTCGGCTTCGGAACGGCGATAGAGCACGGTCACCTCGCAGCCGCGCCGCAGAGCGGTCCGCGCCGCGTCGATGGCGGTGTTTCCCCCGCCCACGACGATCACGCTCCTGCCCGGATCGAACGGTTCGCCCAGCGCGACTCTCCTCAACGCCTCCAGACCGCTGGTGACGCGGCCGGAGTCCTGCTCCCCCGGAATGCCGAGCCGCCGGCTCGCGTGTGCGCCGGTTCCCAGAAAGACGTAGTCGAAGTCTGTGCGAAGCTCTTTCAGAGAGACCTGCCGGCCGATCTCGGTGCCGCTCCTCAGCTCGATTCCCATGCCCGACAGGGCATCGATCTCCGCCTCCACGATCCGTCTCGGCAACCGGTAGGCGGGAATTCCGATGCGCAGGATGCCGCCCAGCACGCCGAGCTTCTCGAACAGGGTGACCCGGAAACCGAGCCTGCGGGCAAAATAGGCTGCGGACAGGCCGGCCGGGCCCGATCCCACCACGGCCACGGAGCTGCCGTGGCAGGGGGGCAGATCCGGAGGCTCCGCCCTTGCCTGGGCCCGGTCTCCCAGGAACCGCTCCAGCTCCCGGACCTCGACGCTCTGGTCCAGGCCGGAGCGGTTGCATGCGCCCTGACAGAAGCTGAAGCACACCCGGCCCAGGATGGCCGGGAAGGGCTGCTCCAGCTTGAGATGCCGGCAAGCCTCTTGCACCGCGCCCTCATGCAGGAGTCGGATCCAGCCCGGGACGTCGTTGCCGGCCGGACAGGCGTTCTGGCAGGCAGACACTTTCGCCTGCATCAGGGGCCTGACGTATCTCCAGCCGCCGGTCCTGTTGTGGAGCATGCTTCCGAGGGAAACGTTCATCGGAGGCATGTCACGCCATGTCAGCGACCGGACGGGCGAGGCCTCTTCAAGCCGCCTCTTTGCAGTCATGTCACGAGACCTTTCCTCGCGAGCGTCATCCGGAAACGACCCGATCATACGCGGCCCGGGCCGCCGCGACGTTCCCCCGGGTCCGGGAGGGCACGCATTCTTCGATGGCTCTTGCCACCGCCTCCAGGCTCAGCAGCCGGGTGGCCCCGGCAAAGGCCCCCAGGATCGCGGTGTTGACAATCGGGTTGGAGGGCGTTCCCAGACCGTGCTCGACGGCCACGGTCGCGGCGTCGACCACGTGGATCCGAAATCCCTGGCCGAGCCGGGCCGCATAGGTGCGGGGCTCCCGGCGGCCGTTGAGGACCAGGGTCCCGCCGGGAGCCAGGCCATGAGTCAGGGGAGCGGTCTGGATCAGGGAGGCATCCAGAACGATCACGTGATCCGGACGATAGATCTGGCAGCGGAGCAGGATCGGGCGATCATCGACGCGGCAGAAGGCCGTCACCGGCGCGCCCCTGCGCTCGACCCCGAACTGCGGAAACGCCTGGACGTGCCTGCCTTCGAGGAAGAAGGCGTGGGCCAGCACTTCCGAGCCGACCACGGCGCCCTGGCCGCCTCGTCCGTGGAATCGGATTTCCTGCATGACCCCTCCCGGCAGGTTGCCAAGAAATCACAAATAGCACGAGACCTCGAGGTGCTTTCTGGGCAGGCCCAGGACGGGGGTGCTGCCTTTTTCCGTGATCAGGACGAGGTTCTCGTACTGGAACAGGCCCGTCTGACCGTGCTTCTTCAACCCCCCTTTGATGCCGCAGGGCTCCACTTCCAGGCACATGCCGGGCTCCAGAAGGGTCTCCTCGGTAGCCGTCAGGGCCGGCGGCTCGTGGATGTCCAGGCCGATCCCATGCCCGCCGATCTCGATCGAGATCAACCCGCCGTCCTGTTCGACCCGTACCATCGCTTCGTACACCGCTTTCGCCGGAACACCAGGCCTGGCCGCCTCCACGGCCGCATCGAAGGCTCTCCAGCAGACCTCCATTCCCTTCCTGTAGTCCTCCGGCGTGGGTCCCACATGGACGAACCTTCCCATGTCGGCCCAGTACCCTTTGTAGCGGAGCGGCATGTCGAGCGACATGTAGTCCCCCCGTCCGATGACCACCCCGTCGAAATGCGAGGCCGTGTCATACACGCCTTCCTTCATGTCGCCGCACATGATGTGACCCGGAATGGCCCAATCCGCGTCATGCTCCACCGCGGCGATGAGATACAGCTTGGCGACGTCCTGCTCCGTCATGCCGGGCCGATAGGCTTCGATAACGGTCTGGAATGCCTGCCTGTGGATGGCGGCGGCCCGGGTCAGCCTATCGATTTCGAGCTGCGACTTGATCATCCTGCACGCCCAGATCGTCTTGTCCCCGTCGACGAACCTGGCGTCCGGCAGGGACTTCAGGAGCAGCTCGATGTCGTTGAGAGGTCGCGGGATCCACATGTTGCCCAGCGCGCCCTTCTCGAGACCGATGCGGGCCTTGCCGTAGCCCAGCTCCTTGACGAGCTCCGCGACCTCGCGGGGCAGGTCTCTTTCGGCATTCGTCTGGTGGGCGTCGAGCTGCCCTCGGATGTCCCGAATCCAGCACTGGGCTTCGGCCGTCGGGCGGAAGAACTCGGGCACGATGACGACCGGTTCGCGGTCCGCCGGGAGCAGCGTGACCATGGGCTGGATGCTGGGTACCATCCAGTGGATGGACGTGTAGCCGGCGAAATAGCGGCAGTTCTGCCGGCTCCACAGCATCAGGAGGTCGATGTCGTGTTCGCGCATCAGCCGTTTCGCCCTCTCGGTCCGTGCCTTCCACTCGGAAAAAGGAACGTCCGGCAGATGCGGATCGGGTCCGTACAGTCCGTAGCCCTGCGGTTCCGGCGGTCGAATCATGGCCATGGAGCACCTCCTTGGAATGTGTGTCGAGAGCCCGAAGAACCTGTCAGACGGCCGGCGCGGGCCTCTCACCGGCCCTGCCGTCACGCCAACCCTGCAATCCTGTCCGGCACCGGCTCCGCAACGCGCTGCAGGAAGCCTGCGGCGAGGCGCGCGAGCTCGTCGATCTGGCCTTCGTCGATCCCGCTCCACTTCTGCGCGAGCCACCTGGCAAATCCCTCCGCCACGCCGGCCACGGTCTCGAACAGAAGGTCCTCCGGCAGGTCCGCCCGGACGGCCGAGATCTGTTGGCCGCGCTCGAGCGCTTCCCGGAGCCACTGACGCATGCGCGCCGCGAGGGCGTTCTGTGCGGGGTGGGATGTCCCGGAGGTCCGGGTGTGAACCGCCTGCCACAAGAGTTGAGATCCCGAGGGTTGTTGCACGTAGTAGCGGATCGAGCGCTGATAGCTGAACATCCACTCCTTCCAGTACGCTTCGGGAGAATCGACGTGCGCAAAGGCCGGGGCTTGCTGCGGGGGATCTCCGGACCAGATGTCCAGCAGGGCACTGGAGAATTCATCGAGCACCGTTGCATACAAGTCGTCCTTGTCGGCGAAGTAATAGTAGAGCGCTCCCCTGCTCATTCCACACCGGGTGATGATCCGGCTGAGAGATGCCTTCTCGTACCCCCGTTCGGCAAACTCCTCGGTTGCGATGCGGATGATCTTGGCCTTCTTATCCGGGTCAAGCTTGGTAAGCCGGGACAGGGCCATGGATCCCGTCCTCCTTGCACCGAAGTCCTACTAGACATATGGATTCGACATGAAGATTCGACATGTGTGTCTAAAATACGCGGAACAAGGTCCGCTGTCAAGTTTCTTCTCGTTTTCGGTGATTCGGCTACTCGAGGTAGGCGTATGGCCCGGGAGCTCTCATCCCGGGCCGGACCGGATCGGTGCCCGACCCCGGCGGGCTTTCCCGGAGCGATCTCTTGCGCGGGTCTCCTCAGGAACAGGGCGGGAGCCGAGAGGCCCCCGCCCTCAGGCAGGGTCGTTCCGGCTGGAGAATGAGGTCGCGTGCAGGCCCTGTGCGGCTGCTTTCAGACGCGGTGGACGGCCCGGAAGGCGCCGTTGGGCATCTTTTCCAGGCGGAATTCCAGGCCGCAGGCCGGACAGGTAGCGATCCTGCCCGTCTGCTCCTCGTCCCCGACCTGGATCTGGAACTTGCAGACCGGGCAAAGCGCCCCCACGAACTGCACCGAGACCGGCCGGGCGAGGAACATCTGATCGAGCAGCTTCTTCTCGCAACGGGCGGCAGGCAGACCCTGCCGGATCCAGTGCTCCACCCTGCCGGCCTCGCTCACGTCGCCCACGAAGATGGCTCCGGCCACCCGGTCCTTCCGGTAAACGAGCTTCTTGTAGATGTATGGGAGCTCCTCGAACGGGTAGCCGCCCGATTCCTCGCGGACGTCCGGACCGGCTGCATCGCTCAGTCCCAGGCAGACCAGATCGAGATCGAAGACCTTGATGCGCAGAGACAGGACGCCCTGATAGACCGCCCGCTGGCCGACCATGTTCAGGCCGGCCACGTTGCCCTGCCTCCAGGCGTTGAGCCAGCCGGGTTGCGGGACGGTTTGCGCGCCGCCGGCCAGGGGAGGCTGGGCCACGTCCCCGGCGGCGAAGATGTCGTCCCGGCTGGTCCGCAAGGCGTCGTCCACGACGATCCCCTGGTCGGTCCGGACTTCCCCTTCCGCGAGGAAGTCGACCTGGGGGGCCTGCGGCGCGGCCACCAGCAGGAGATCCGCGGGAATCCTGTCCTTGCGCGTCGTGACGACAGCCTCCAGCCGTCCCTCCCGGATCACGACCTCCTGGATCGACGCCCCTCTGAGGACCTCGACCCCGGCCTGCACCAGGCGGTCCTCGAGAATCTGGGACGCCACCGGGTCCAGCACGCCCGGCAGGAAGCGATGCTCCGGAATGAGGTAGGTGCAGGCCACACCGCGGCCGCGCAGCCCCCGCAGGCTGTCCAGGGCGGGAATACTCGAGCCCGCGACGACCGCCCTTCGCGCCTTCGCCGCGAGGGAGGCGATGGTCTGGGCATCGGCCAGGTTGTCCAGATAGACGATGCCCTTGGCCTGTGATCCGGGCGCCGACAGCCGGGTCGTCTTCCTTCCGGTGGCGATGAGAAGTCGGTCGAAGCGGATGCGATCGCCGTTGCTCAAGGCCACTTCGTTCCTGCCGGCGTCCAGGGAGGTGACCCTGACTCCCTGCAGGAGGCGGACCCCGCTGGCGGACAGCCGGTCCCGATCACGGGAGACGATCTGCTCGGGCTGCACGGCTCCGGCCAGGAACTCGCCCAGCATGGGGCGGTAATAGAAGGCGTTCGGCTCGTCCCCGACGAGCACGACCTCCGCTTCCGCGCGCCTCTTGCGGATTACCTCGGCCGCTCGCTTGCCTGCGGCTCCAGAACCCAATATGACGTACCGTTCCATGGTGATACCCCCTTCTGCGGATTCTACTGGAGTCGGCCGACGGCCCTCCGTCCCGGTCCGTCGGCGCTGGGTCAGGAGACGAAACGTGAGCCTGCTTCGAAGCACTCCATCAGGGCCGTCGGATGGTTGCGGATGGCGCCTTTCTCGTCGAAACCGGCGAACAGGAGCTCACCCTCGTAACGGGCGCCGATCGCGTCGAAGAAGTACATGACCGTCAGGAGCGCTCCTTCGAAGACGCGCTTGCCGCGCGTGGCGGCGGCGCTGAGAAAGAAGCCCTTTCGCTCCGGGGGCGCTGCCTCGACCTCCCTCAGACGTCTTCCGGACCAGAGCGCCTGGGTCCGGTCGATCACGAGCTTGGCCTGTGCGGTGATGCCGTAAAAGTAGACCGGCGAGGCAAGCACGATATGACTGCTCTCCTCCAGAGCGGCGTAGACGGTCTGCATGTCGTCCTGGAACAGACAGCGGCCCGTCTCGGCGCACCCGGCGCACGATTGGCACCCTTTTATCTGAAGCTCTGCCAGCCGGATCCGGCGCAGGGATGCTCCCGCGGACTCGCATCCTCGCAGGAATCCCTCGAGCATGAGATCCGTGTTGCCCCCACGTCGTGGGCTTCCGAAGAGCCCCAGCACGTTCCGGCGTCCGAGCGCGCCCGCGGTTGAGATGGATCAGCCCTCCTTGTAGACGTTCTCATCGTACTCGCGCTCGAGCTTGAGCTTGTGGTACGCCTCTTCCTGGGCGAGCACTTCGAAGATCTTCTTGATTTCCGGGGTCGATATGTAGACGCGGCTCAGGTCCAGATACAGGTCGAAGGCGGCCTTTTCCCTCTTTGCCGCGTACAGGAGGATGTCCTGGTAGCTGGAGTCCGGTTTGAGCTCCACGTCGACGAGGTAGTCGGCGATTTTCAGATCCATGACCTGCTTGATCTTCCGGGAGGCGAAATAATCGCGGTCCAGCCGCTCGAGCTTGGACTTGTGTCCTCTTTCCATGTCGGCCAGCTCCTTGAACAGGATCTTCCCCGAGGCACTCTCGGTGGCTGCAGCCATCTTGCGGTACAGCTCGAACGCTTCCTGTTCCTTGGTCACCGCGAACTGAATGATCTCGTCGTAGACAGGCTGCTTGCTCATGAATCGCGCTCCTTCTCTCTGAAGAACAACCGATCTGAAGAACAACCGTCTGAGGAACAGCCGAACGATTTCTCTCCTGCGCAGCAGATCGATTTCGCGCTCGGGCACTCTCGGGACATGAGGAGGGTGGCCGCGATGCGGCGGCCGCGTACTCCTAATTGGATGCCGGAATCCGTTTGAAAATTTCGCCCACGAGATAAAACGAGCCGCAACAGAGGAGACAATCCTGCTGCGAGGAGCGCCTCCGGGCGTCTTCCAGGGCCTCGCCTGCGTTCCGCGTGACACGGCCGTCCGCGTCCGGGTCGATCTCCAGGAGCATCTTCCGAACCACTTCAGGATGTTCGATTCTGGGGAATGGAAACGCGGTGAGCGTCCAGCGGCTGGCTGCCGGGGCCAGCAGCGCGAGGAGCGCCCGTATCGGTTTGTCTTTGGAGCACGCGAACACGACGTGAAGGTCGCGGAAGCGAAGGTCCCTTCGGACCGTCTCGAGAAGGGCCTCCATGGAGACCGGATTGTGAGCGCCGTCCACGACCAGGAGCGGGTCGCTCGACAGGATCTCGATCCTTCCCGGAAGGCGCACCCCGGAGACGGCTTCCCGGACGCGGTCGGGTTCCAGCCTCCCCTGCCCGGTCCTCTGCAGGAACAGCTCCGTCGCGGCGATGGCTGCCGCAAGGTTGAGCCGTTGATGGCTCCCGAGAACGGGGAGCCGGAGGTTCGGATAGACGGCCGACGAGGTGAGCACAGAGAAAGTCTCCCGGCCCCCCGATCGGCCTTGTTCCACCCGGATCTGCTCGCCCAGCCAGAGCAGGGGCGCTCCCACTCGCCCGGCCGTGAGCTCGAGGGCCGCCCGCGCCTCGGGCTCCTGGGGAAGGACGACGGCCGGGACTCGGGGCTTCAGGATGCCCGCCTTTTCGGCTGCGATCTCCTGCAGGGTGTTGCCCAGCTTCTCCATGTGGTCCATGCCGAGGCGGGTGATGACACAGGCATCCGGCAGGAACGTGTTGGTCGAATCCAGCCTTCCTCCCAGGCCCACTTCCACTACGGCCGCATCGACGGACCGGCTGCGGAAGTGCAGAAAGCAGACGGTCGTCATGATGTCGAAGTAGGTGGGCGCAAGAGGGGTATCCTTCAGGGCCATCAGAGAGGACCCGAGGAAATTCATCCACTTCAGGAACTCGTCGCGTCGGATCGGGACTCCCTGGATGCGGATGCGCTCCTCCATGGTGACGAGGTGCGGGGACGTGTAGAGCCCGGAGGCGAGCCCGTGGGCTCGGAGCAGGGCATCGGTGAAGATGGCCGTGGACCCCTTGCCCTTGGTGCCGGCGATGTGGACTCCCCTGAGTCCCAGATGGGGGTTGCCCGCCCTGTCGAGCAGCCCCTGGATGCGCCGGAGGTCGAACAGGTCGCCCGGGTGAGAGACCGTGCGCTCCATTCTCTCGTAGTCGGTGAATTTCGCCAGGAACTGCTCGGCTTCCCGGTAGGTTGCGAAGAACGCTTGGCCCGGGGAATCAGGCAGAACGGGAGAGCCGGCTGAGACAGGCATGGGACAAAACGTCTGCTTTCTGCACGCCAGAGTGTTTGGGCCTTGCGAATGGAACCGGCGCAGGAACGTATCCGGGGCTCGGCCCCTCCTGGTTCCATGAATATCGGAGCAGGCAGGGGAAGTCAATCGGGTCGGGCCGTGCGTTCGATGTTCGCCCGGCGAGTCGGTCCGTCAGGCGGTGCGGGAACATACCGCCGCGCTCGGGCACCCCTTGCTCCCCCCGTCTGCGCGCCTGCCCCGACCAAGGTCGCACGGCTGTGCTTGCAAAAGTACCCGGGCTATGGTAATTAATTTTTTTCTGCTAGTTGATCCTTCCGTTCGGCTGAGAGATCCTTCGATGCGATCGTGTTCTGACCCGGTGGTGCGGTGCGCAGCCGGCCCCGGATCTCTGTAGGCATGCGCAGGGGGGAGTGGTAGCGGGGAGAACGCGCGCCGGGATGACTTGCCGGATTGCTTTTGAAGAGGCCTTGTGCTAGGTTGAATGAACGATCATTCATCTCTTGAAGCCTCCGTGGTGGCGGGCGGGCGCGGCTCTTCCCGGCCAGGAAAAAGGGCACCGGAACGATCCTCCGCACGGTTGGTTCGGTTTCATCCTCGATCTGAGCTTGGGTAGCCAAGGGGGCGCCTTGTCCGAAGTCTGACCGGCTCACTCGAACGGTCGAACGCTCCGGCAGGCCCCGCTCATCTGGACACCCTCGGGAGGCGCTGAACGCTCCGGACGCCGGCTCTCGTCTCGGGTTTGTCGTGACTCGGGTTTGTGCATAAAGGTCAGAAGTTCCATTTCCAAGAGCAGAGCAGGAGGTAGAGGCATGGCAGAGCGACCCAAGTTGGATCCGACCAAGCTCCAGGACTGGCAGATTGCGGAAGCGTCCGAACCGTTCATGAAGACGGTCTACCAGCAGGCGGATGAGCTGGGCCTGGAGAAAGAGGAGCTGTTGCCTCACGGGCATTACGTCGCCAAGGTGGATTTCCGCAAGGTCCTGGCGCGGATGAAGGACAAGCCCCAAGGCAAGTACGTCGACGTGACCGCCATCACTCCCACGCCCCTGGGCGAGGGCAAATCGACCACCACGATGGGCCTGACTCAGGGCATGGGCAAACGCGGCAAGAACGTGATCGCCGCCATCCGCCAGCCCTCGGGCGGGCCGACCATGAACATCAAGGGATCGGCGGCCGGCGGCGGGCTCTCCCAGTGCATACCGCTGACACCATTCTCCCTGGGCCTGACCGGCGACATCAACGCCATCATGAACGCCCACAACCTGGCCATGGTCGCCTTGACCAGCCGACTGCAGCACGAGCGCAACTACGACGACGCGACGCTCGAGAAGCTCTCCGGCATGAAGCGCCTGGGCATCGACCCGACCAACGTGGAGATGGGCTGGATCATGGATTTCTGCGCCCAGTCCCTGCGCAACATCATCATCGGCATCCCGGGCGTGAACGGCAAGATGGACGGCTACATGATGCAGAGCAAGTTCGGCATCGCCGTCTCCTCCGAGGTCATGGCCATCCTCGCCGTCTCGACGGACCTCAAGGACATGCGCGAGCGCATGGGCAGGATCGTCGTGGCCTACGACATGAAGGGCAAGCCGATCACGACCGAGGATCTGCAGGTCGCCGGCGCCATGACGGCCTGGATGGTCGAGGCCCTCAACCCGAACCTGCTGCAGACGGTCGAAGGCCAGCCGGTCTTCGTGCACGCAGGGCCTTTTGCCAACATCGCCATCGGCCAGAGCTCCATCATCGCCGACCGCGTGGGACTCAAGCTGGGCGACTACCACATCACGGAGTCCGGGTTCGGCGTGGACATCGGTTTCGAGAAGTTCTGGAACCTGAAGTGCCGCTTCTCGGGCCTGAAGCCGAACGCGGCCGTCATCGTGGCCACCATCCGGGCCCTGAAATGCCACGGCGGCGCCCCGATTCCGGTTCCCGGTAAGCCGATGCCCGAGGAGTACAAGTCCGAGAACGTGGCGTGGGTCGAGAAGGGGTGTGCGAACCTCGTGCACCACATCAAGACCGTGAAAAAGGCCGGTATCAACCCGGTCGTCTGCATCAACGCCTTCTATACGGACACCAAGAACGAGATCAAGAAGGTCCGCGAGCTGGCCGAGGCCGCCGGAGCGCGCGTAGCCCTGTCCGAACACTGGCTCAAGGGTGGGGAAGGCGCACTCGAGTTGGCCGACGCCGTCATCGATGCCTGCAACGAGCCGAACGAATTCAAACTGCTCTATGGGCTCGAGATGCCGCTGCGCCAGCGCATCGAGCTCATCGCGAAGGAAGTCTACGGCGCCGACGGTGTGGAGTATGCGGCGGACGCGAAGAGCAAGCTCGAGAAGTTCGAGAAGGACCCGCAGATTTCCAGGCTCGGCATGTGCATGGTGAAGACGCACCTGTCCCTGACCGACAATCCCAGCATCAAGGGCGTGCCCAAGGGCTGGAAGCTGGCGGTCCGGGACGTCCTGATCTACGGCGGCGCCGGCTTCGTCGTGCCGGTGGCAGGAAAGATCAGTCTCATGCCCGGCACGGCCTCGAATCCGGCCTTCCGGCGCGTCGACGTGGATGCGGCGACGGGCAAGGTGAAAGGGTTGTTCTAGATGGTTTCGTCCGGCGGCCCCTGCAACGGCAGGGGCCGCCCGGTTTTGCGGCATTTCCGGCCTACCCCCCAATCGAGAGCGTGTGCGAACACCCTCATGAGAGGCTGGTGAAGATGGCCAGATGCAAGGCGCGCGAAGTCCTGAGGAACGAGGCGTAATCGGGAACACGGTGGACCCCGGCCTTCGCCGGGGCAGGCTCCCCCCGCCTCCATTCGCCATGAGCGCAACGCAGCAGATGGCCGTGTATCGACAGCCTCTGAAAGGAGCCTGGTCATGGCGGCAAAGCTCATCAGCGGTACCGAGATCTCCAAGCAGATCCGCGAGGAACTCGCCCGGGAAGTTGCGGACCTCAAGGCAAAGCATAACGTCGTCCCGGGGCTGGTCACGATACTCGTAGGTGAGAATCCGGCCTCGGTGAGCTATGTCACGGCCAAGCAGAAGACCTCCAAGGAGCTGGGGTTCTACTCCGTGCAGGACAGCCAGCCGGCCGACATTTCCGAGGCGGCTCTCCTGGCGCTCGTGGAGAAGTACAACAAAGATCCCAAGATCCACGGCATCCTGGTCCAGCTCCCGCTGCCCAAGAGCGTCAACGAGACCAAGGTGCTCTACGCCATCGACCCGGACAAGGACGTGGACGGATTCCATCCGGTGAACGTCGGCAAGCTCATGATCGGCGAGGGCGTCTTTTTGCCCTGCACGCCGGCCGGGATCCAGCAGCTCCTGATCCGCTCCGGGGTCGAGACCGCGGGCGCAGAAGTAGTCGTGGTGGGCAGGAGCAACATCGTCGGCAAGCCCATCGCCAACATCCTCATCCAGAAGCAAAAGGGCGCCAATGCGACGGTGACGATCTGCCATACCCGCACGCGCAACGTGAAAGAGCACACGTTGAAGGCCGACATCCTGATCGTGGCGGCCGGAGCGCCCAAGGCGGTGACCGCGGACATGGTCAAGGAAGGCGCCGTGGTGATCGACGTCGGAGTCAACCGGATCGGCAAGACCGAGTCCGGCAAGGCCATCCTGTGCGGCGACGTGGATTTCGACGGGGTCAAGGAAAAGGCCAGCCTGATCACTCCGGTTCCGGGCGGCGTGGGGCCCATGACGATCACCATGCTCATGATGAACACGGTCAAGGCATGCAAGTTCGCGAACGGCCTGCTCTAGGCCCGGACGCGACTGCCGCGGACTTGTAAGAAGGGAAACTCAGTCGAATGGGATACCGAATCGCAGTGGGAGGCAAGGGTGGAGTCGGCAAGACCACCCTGGCCGCCCTGATCGTCCGCTCGCTGCTGAGGCACGGGAGAACCCCGATCCTGGCCGTGGACGCGGACCCGAACACCAACCTGCCCGAGGCGATCGGTTTGCCCACGGAGACGACCGTAGGCACGATCCTGGCGCAGTTCATCGAGGACAAAGCCTCCATCCCCTCCGGCATGACCAAGGAGAGCTTCCTGCAGGTCAAGATGAACGCCGCGATCTCCGAGGGCAAGGGGATCGACCTGATCGCCATGGGGCGCGGCGAAGGGCCGGGCTGCTACTGCTATCCGAACCTGATGCTGCGCGGCTTCGTGGAGAAGCTCTCCGGGAATTACGCCTACGTGGTGTTCGACAATGAAGCCGGCATGGAGCACCTGAGCCGCAGGACCTCGGAGCGGATCGACGACATGCTCCTGGTGAGCGACCCGTCCCTGCGGGGAATCCGCTCGGTCCGCCGGATCCACGAGCTCATCCGCGAGCTCAACCTGGACGTGGCCAGGGTCTCTCTGGTCCTGGCCCGGGCTTCGGCCCCGCTCGCTCCGGTCCTCGAGCAGGAGATCGCAGGGTGCGGCCTGCCCTGGATCGGAACCATTCCTGCGGACCCTCAGATCGAAGCCCTGGACCTCTCCGGGAAGCCGCTGATCGAGCTCCCGGACTCGAGCCCTGCGGCCCTGTCCTGCGAAAAGATCATGGCCGCCCTCCTGGACGGGTCATCGGACTCCGGCTCCGGCCGGGGGGACCTGAAGATACGTTCATGAACGGAAAATTGACTGCTTTCCGTGCCGCGAATAGAATTGGCCGAGATTCTGCAAACCCCGTCTGCGGCATCGCCCTCTCATTCCGGATGTTCCGCACGCCGTGCAAGCCTGAAGATGGTATTTCCGTCTCTTCGCCATGGCCCCGTCAACCCGTTTTGAAAAGGAGGAAGCAGGATGGCCGTCGAGATTCCCAAGATTTCCTATACAGGCAAGATCAAGGCGATCCCCATCGGAGACCCTGCAAAAAATGTGAGGGTCGGTGGGGACGAGGCCTACCCCTTCTACGCTTTTGAAGGCAAGTTCCCGTTCCGGCCCCGGATCGCCATGGAGGTCCCGGATACCGCGCCCCAGGAGTGGGCCGAAGCCGTTCTCAAGCCGTTTCAGGACGTGGCGGGCGATCCCGTGGCCTGGGCGAAGAAGTGCGTGAAGGAATACGGCGCCGACCTGATCGATCTGGAGTTGGTCAGCACCGACCCGAACGGGCTCAACCGCTCGGCCCAGGACGCCGTGGAAGTCGTCAAGAAGGTGGCCGACGCGGTCGACGTTCCCCTGATCGTGTACGGCTGCTCCAACGTGGAGAAGGACAGCGAGGTTCTCCGCCTGGTCTGTGAGGCGTGCGAAGGCAAGCACCTCATCGTGGGGCCGGTGCAGGAGGGGAACTACAAGAAGATCGGTGCGGCCGCCATCGCCTACAAGCACACCGTCATCGCCAACACGCCGATCGACATCAACCTGGCCAAGCAGCTGAACATCCTTCTGGGCAACCTCGGCGTGCCGGAAGACAAGATCCTGATCGATCCGACCACGGGCGCCCTCGGATACGGCCTCGAGTATTCTTACTCGGTCATGGAGCGCATTCGCATGGCGGCCCTGACCCAACAGGACGAAAAGCTTCAACTCCCGATCATCTCCAACATCGGCAAGGAAGTCTGGAAGATCAAGGAGGCGAAGCAGCCGGCCGCCGGCGCCCCCGACCTGGGCGATCCCACGAAGAGAGGCATTCTCCTGGAGTCGATCTCGGCCGAGACGTTTCTCATGGCAGGCGCCAACATCGTGATTCTCCGGCACCCGGAAAGCGTGAAGCTCATCCGCGGATACATTCAAGCCGTAATGGGGTAGACGGTTCAGGTTTGATCCTGTAACGGTTTCGCCACGAAGGCGGAGCATAGAAAGAGGGAGTAGGCAGAGATGTCGAAGATCATCGCGACAGCAGGGATTCGAGGCGCTCACAAAATCGTGAAGCAGGCCGAGGAGAAGTGGAAGACGGCCATGGACAAGTTCGGGGCAGGGCACGAGGTCGCCTTTCCGAACACCGGCTACTACCTGCCCATCATCTACGGCATCACGGGACACGCGGTCAAGAAGCTCGAGGACATGAAGCCGGTCTTCGACAAGTGCAAGGAGCTGCTCCCTCCCATCCCGCAGGAGAAGCATCACCTTCCGTACCTCGGGCCGGCGCTCGACGCGGGCATGGCCACCTTCTTCGCCGAGGAGTGCGCCGAGGCCATCCGCTACATCGAAGATCCGAGCTTCTACGTGCCGGGCGAGGAGCCGCTGGACGGCCGCCCCTGGCTGGGCGCCGCCGACGACATCATCCTGAGAAAGCGCGGCGTCGAGTTCGTGGACGGCACGGCCCCGGGCTTTGCCGCGATCCTGGGCGCGGCTCCGGACAAGGAGACGGCCGCGAAGATCGCCCAGGAGCTGCAGCAGAAGAACCTCTATGTCTTCATGGGCTCCCATGACCACGGCACGAACTTCAGCAAACAGCTCGTCGAAGCCGGCGTCCAGATCGGCTGGCCGACGCGGCTGGTGCCTTTCGGGCCGGATGTGAGCGCCGCGGTCTTTGCGATCGGCTTCGCCACCCGGGCGGCCATGAGCTTCGGCGGCGTCCAGCCGGGCGACTTCACCCGCATCCTCCTTTACAACAAGAACCGCATCTTCGCCTTTGCCCTGACTTTCGGCGAGGTGACCGACGAGTGGTACGCCAACGGGCTCGGCTGCGTGAACTACGGCTTCCCGATCATCGCCGACACGCCGATCCCGCAGATCCTGCCGACCGGCGTCTGCACCTACGAGCACGTGGTCTCCAATGTCCCGTACCATGAGATCGTGAGCAAGGCGATCGAGGTGCGCGGCCTCAAGGTACAGGTCGCGGAGGTTCCGGTTCCGGTCGCCTACGGGCCGGCCTTCGAGGGCGAGCGCGTCCGCGGCGAGGATATCTACCTGGAGGCGGGAGGCGGCCGGACCCAGGCCGTCGAGCTCGTGCGGATGAAGGAGATGAACGAGGTCGAGGACGCCAAGGTCGAGGTTCTGGGACCGGACCTGAAGGACGTCCAGCCGCCGGCGAAGCTGCCCCTGGGCGTGCTCGTCGAGGTGGCCGGGCGCAAGATGCAGGAAGACTTCGAGCCGATCCTGGAGCGGCAGATCCACCACCTGGTGAATTACGCCCAGGGCGTCATGCACATCGGCCAGCGGGACATCGCCTGGTACCGGGTTGCCAAGCAGGCGGTGGAGAAAGGCTTCAGCCTGTCGCACATCGGCTCCATCCTGCACGCCAAGTTCCATCAGGACTTCGGCAGCATTCTGGACAAGGTCCAGGTCAAGATCTTCACCGAGAAGGGGGCCGTGGAGGAGCTGACCAAGACCGCCCGGGCGGTCTACAAGAAACGCGACGAGCGCGTGGAGGGCATGACCGACGAAGGCGAGCAGACCTATTACTCCTGCACCCTGTGCCAGTCCTTCGCGCCGAGTCACGTCTGCGTGATCAGCCCCGAGAGGACCGGCCTGTGCGGCGCCTACAACTGGATGGACTGCAAGGCCTCCTTCGAGATCAACCCGACCGGCCCCAACCAGCCGATCGAGAAGGGCGACGTCCTGGACGAGAAGCTGGGCCGCTTCACGGGCATCAACCAGTTCGTCTACAAGGCCTCGCGCCAGAAGATCGAGTCCTACAACCTCTACAGCATCATGCAGGAGCCGATGACGACCTGCGGATGCTGCGAGTGCATCGCGGCCGTTCTTCCGATCTGCAACGGCATCATGACCGTGGACCGGGATTTCCGGGGAGAGACGCCGTGCGGCATGAAGTTCACGACCCTGGCCGGCACCATCGGCGGCGGCATCAGCTCGCCGGGATTCGTGGGGCACAGCAAGTACTACATCACCCAGCGCAAGTTCCTCCGGGCCGACGGCGGCCTCCTCAGGCTCGTTTGGATGCCCAAGCACCTGAAGGATGAGATCATGCCGCGGCTCAAGGCGCGAGCCGAGGAGCTCGGCATACCGAACCTGCCGGACATGATCGCCGACGAGACCGTGGGCACCACCGAAGAGGAGATCCTGCCGTGGCTGACGGAGAAAGGTCACCCGGCCATCAGCATGGATCCGATCATGTAGGAAGAACGTCTACCGCCCGAGGCTCCGGCCGGGAGCCGCGGGCGTCTCAAGAAGGAGATTCAGGGATGGCCATGACGGGAATTGAAATATTCAAGCTGTTGCCGAAGACCAACTGCAAGGAATGCGGCTTCCCCACCTGCCTGGCCTTTGCCATGGCCCTGGCCTCGGGCAAGACCGAGCTTGCCAAGTGCCCCCATGTTTCGGAAGAGGCGAAGGCGAAGCTCGCCGAGTCTTCGGCGCCGCCCATCCGCACCGTTCAGATCGGGGCGGGTGAGAAGGCGCTCAAGGTGGGAGGAGAGCTGGTCCTGTTCCGCCACGAGAAGACCTTTTACAACCCTGCCGGATTGGGCGTCCTCGTGACCGATACCATGGACGCGGCCGAGGTCGAGGGCAAGATCGATCGATTGAACAAGCTCGTCTACGAGCGGGTGGGGCTCATGCTCGAGCCCAACTTCGCGGCCTGCAAATGCGCCTCCGGGGACGCGGGTAGATTCGAAGCCTTCGTGAAGAAAGTCCGGGGAATGACCTCGCGGAGCCTGGTCGTCATGGCGGACAACATGGCGGCCCTGAAGGCTGCGGTCATGGCCGTGAAGGACGCCAAGCCGCTGATTTACGCGGCCACGAGCGCCAACGCGGACGAAGCCGCCGCTCTCGCCAAGGAATCGGGCTGCCCTCTGGCGGTGAGGGGAGCCAACCTGGACGAAGTCGCCGCGCTCACGGACAAGCTCTCCAAGGCAGGTCTGAAGGACCTGGTCATCGATTCGGGCGCCAGGGACATGAAGACCCTGCTCCAGGACCAGGTCGCCATCCGGCGCCTCGCTCTCGAGAAGAAGTTCGCGGCGCTCGGTTTCCCGACCATCACCTTCCCGTGCGAGATGACCGGCGATCCGATGATGGAGACCCTGTACGCCTCCACCATGGTCAACAAGTATGGAGGCCTCATCGTGCTGGGCAACCTCGAGGGGCACAATCTGTTCCCGCTGCTCGTCAAACGGCTGAACATCTACACGGACCCGCAGCGGCCGATGGCCACCAAGGAAGGCATCTACGAGATCAATTCCCCCAACGAGAATTCACCGGTCCTCATTTCGACCAACTTCTCCCTCACCTACTTCATCGTTTCCGGCGAGATCGAGTCCAGCCGGGTGCCTTCCTGGCTGCTCATCCTGAACACCGAGGGGCTGTCCGTCATGACCGCGTGGGCGGCCGGCAAGTTCGCCGCCGACGCGATCGGGATCTTCGTCAAGAAGAGCGGGATCGCCGACAAGGTGAAGGCGAAGCGGATCGTCATTCCGGGTTATGCGGCCGGCATGAGCGGCGAGCTGGAAGAGGAGCTGCCCGGCTGGGAGATCCTGATCGGCCCCAGGGAGGCGGCACACATTCCGCCGTTCTTGAGAGAAAGATACGCTTAGAGAGATGGAACGCTCCGGGCAGTCCCGCAGCAGCGGATCCCGCGCGGGGCTCGCTCCGGAGCACCGGAACCGGGGAGGCGAAGATGCCAAAGTATGTTTACCTGACAGGCGAAAACCTGAACGTCATGTCCAAGAAGCTCGGGCCTGCCATGAAGAACCGTGAGGCCGGCCCCATCCGCCAGATGGCCGAGCAGCAGACGGAAGCGGGCGTCGATTTCATCGATCTCAACATCGGCCCTGCCCGAAAGGGCGGCGCGGAGTTGATGGACTGGATCGTGAAGACGGTCCAGGAGGTCACCGATCTGCCTCTGTTCCTGGACACGAGCAACGTGGAGGCCATCGAGGCCGGGCTCAAGGTCTACAAGCCGAAGAAGGGAAAAGCGATCATCAACTCGGTCATGGCCCGGCAGGAACGGATGGATGCGCTGATCCCGCTTGCGGCGAAGTACGGGGCCGGGATGGTGGCGCTTCTGTGGGGGCCGGAGGGCATGCCCCGCGACACGGACGAGCGCGCCATGTACGCCTCGCAGCTTTACATGGCGGCAACGGAGGCCGGCATCGCACCCGAGGACATTTACGTCGATCCGATCATCACGCCGGTCAACGTCCAGCAGGAGCAGCTGAAGCACTGCCTGGAATTCTACAGGAACCAGCAGGACCTCGCTCCGGGGTGCCGGTCCACGAACGGCCTTTCAAACGTCTCCAACGGGGCGCCGGATCATCTCCGGCCGATCCTGAACCAGACCTTCCTCATGATGCTGATGCAATGCGGCGTGGAGGGGGCGATCGTGGACGCCTTCGACAAGGATCTCCAGGACATCGCGAGGGCCAAGAAGGCCGCCGCCTTCGATCTGATAGGCAAGCTCATGAGGGGTGAGCCGGTCGAGCCTTCCAAGCTGTCCAAGGAAGAGCTGGACTACTACAAGACCGCCAACGTGCTGCTGGGCAAGTCGCTGTACTCGGATTCGTGGCTGGAGCTTTGAGCCGTCGCCCGGGAACACTTGGGCGAATGTAGCATGATCAGGAGGGGGCAGTGCGGTGCTGCCCCCTTTGTGCTTTCGTCTCGGGGAGGCGCGATGCCGACGCGGCAAGATTTCGAAATGGCGCTGGGGCTGGCCGAGGAGGCCTTTCGGAGGCAGGACCCCTTCGAGCAGGCGCGAAAGGCAGGCGTGCGGTGGGTTCCGCAGCCCGGGGAGAAGGCAAGCTCCGGCCGTGCCGAGGTTCCGTTCCTGGGAACTGTCTACACGGTGAGGGGGCCGGGAGGGAAGGTGGGCTATCAGGGTGAGGAAAGCTCGAGCAGGGAGCCTGCACTATGGGAATCGATCCTCATTCTGCACTACTTCAACACCGCTGACGGTAAGCCCCTGGTCAACGAGCACATCAGCTTCAAGGAAATCCCCGATGGCAGGCTCTACCAGCCCAACTTCGAAAAGCGGGCCGTCGCCCCGCTCCTCGCCGCTTTCGGGAAAGACCCGGCGGGAATCGTGGAGTGCTCGAAGCCGCTCGGCGCGCGTACGGCCGCTCTGGGGGACGTTTCGATCACCGTTCCGGTCTTTCCCCGTGTCCCGGTCACCCTCGTCTTCTGGAGGGGGGACGCGGAGTTCCCGGCCCGGCTGACCATCCTCTTCGACAAGTCGATACCGGACTACCTGCCGACAGAGGACATGGTGCTCTCGAGCCAGATGCTGGCGTTCAGGCTCGCCGGTCTTGCCAAAGGAAAATGCTAGTCTAGAGCCTGTCCCAACAGGCTCTAATTCAGAGGCTGTTCAGAAATGCCCAGATGCAAGGCGCACGACAATTCCGCAGGACAGCGGAATTGGACGCATGATCCGTCAGGATGATGCGCCCGGAGGGCGAGCGCCATGGACGGCGCGAGTCAAATCCTGAGGAACGAGGCGTACATGGCAGTACGCCGCAGATGGGCGTTTTGGGACAGCCTCTAGTCTAGGGAGAGTAGCTTGAAGCTGAGGACGATCCAGCCCACAATGAAGAGAAGCCCCAGCAGGCGCAGTTGGCGGCTGTGACTGATCTCCTGGATGGCCTCCATTCCGGAGCTGCCCGGGTTCTGTCCCTCCGGCCATTCCTGGATCCGGTACTTCGGTGCCGGCGCTCCGCCGGACGGCTGCTCCTGAGATGCCGGGCCGGGTGCGACGACGTCCGAGGCAGAGGTGCCGCTCTCCGGGAAATCGGTCGTGCCGCTGAGCGACAGCAGCATGCAGAGCACGAGGACGCAGACCGCGGAGAGCGTGAAGAACTTCGTGGACATGAGAGCCTCTTGGAAGCGGGCACCGGTTGTGGTTCAGACGAGCCCTCGATCTTGCCGACTGCGGGAGACGTACTCCGCGGCTGCAAGGGCCATGCCCGGAGCTCCGGAAGCATCGGTCGATGCGATTAAGTAGCTGAATCGCCGTGTCAATTTTGCATCATCCGGATACCGGAGCCGGGCCGTTCGCGGGCCCCGTCGGTTGACAATTTCGGTTGTGAGCTTGAAAAGCTTTCAGACTGTTTGGAGAGGGTGTTGAAAAACACCCTCTTGGAGGCTGGTGAGAAATGGCCAGATGCAGGGCAGACGAAGTCCTGAGGAACGAGGCGTACATGGCAGTACGCCGCAGTGACGAAGGACGAGCCGAACGCCGCAGATGGCCGTCTATCGACAGCCTCTTGAGAGAGGGACATCGATGAAGCTCGCCATCAGCGGCAAAGGGGGCGTGGGGAAGACGACCCTGACGGCGTTGCTCGCGCACGCCTTTTCCCGCAGAGGATACCGGGTCCTGGCCATCGACGCCGATCCGGACGCCAACCTCGCAGCGGCCCTGGGGCATCCGCATCCCGAGGCGATCCACCCGATCGCGGAGATGGGAGAGCTCGTCGAAGAGCGCACGGGTGCCAAGCCGGGTTCGGTCGGCGGGGTCTTCCGCCTGAACCCCAGGGTGGACGATCTTCCGGACAAGCTCAGCGGCCGGGTCAACGGCATCCGCATCATGCGCATGGGCACGATCAAGCGGGGCGGCGGCGGATGTGCCTGTCCGGAAAGCACGCTGCTGCGGGCCCTGGTCCAGCACCTGCTGATCGAGCGCCAGGATGTCGTCCTGATGGACATGGAGGCAGGTATCGAGCACCTGGGACGGGGGACCTCCGGCTTCGTGGACTGGCTCATCGTCGTCGTCGAGCCGGGCAGGCGGAGCGTGGAGACCGCCGAGAAGATTCGGGAGCTGGCTCGGCACATCCATCTGCACAAGATCGCTGCGGTCGGCAACAAGATCCGAGGCCCGGAGGACGAGGTATACCTGCGGGCTCAGCTCGGGGACATCCCGCTCGTCGGTTTCCTGCCGTTCCGGGAGGCGCTCATCCGGGCCGACATGGAATCCAGGCCTGCTTTCGAGGGAGCCGATGATCTCGTGGCACTCGCGGAGCAGATGATCGAACGGCTGATCGGCGAGACGGCGACGTCGGGGCAGGCGGTTTGATCTTCGTCGGCTAGAGCTCTTCCTTGAGAATGATCTTGTGATCCATGAAGCGGATCTCTTCGACCCGCCCCCGGATTCTGACCTCGTCGCCGAACAGGTTCTTGAGAACGATGGAACCCGCCTCCGGTTTGAGCAAGGTCACGTCGTCCAGCACTTTTTCTTCTCTGCCGTTGCGCAACACGTAAGCGTGGGATTCGCACATTCTGTCTCTTACCTCCAGGAATGGCAGCGCGTCATCCGGCCTTGGCCACCGGGCCCGCCACACTCTTGTAGGGGCGCTGCTTGCTGCGCCGCAGATGGGCATTCATGGACAGCCTCCTAGTGCTTGAAGCAGCGCTGGCCCGTATACACCATGGTCGCTCCGTACTCGTTGCAGGCTTCGATGCTTTCCGCGTCCCGCTCCGATCCGCCGGGCTGGATCACCGCCCGCACCCCCTCCCGAAGACCCACTTCGATCCCGTCCCGGAACGGGAAGAAGGCGTCGCTCACCATGACTGAGCCGGGGAGGCCGCCCTTTGCCTTCTTCACGCGCTCGAGGATCTCCCGGCGGACACCCTCGTCCTTCAGGTCGTTGAAGGGCTTCCGGTGCTCCTCGAAACAGATCCGGTCCGCCATCTTCCGATAGGCCTTGTCGCGGGCGATTTCGGCCACCCCGACCCGGTCCTGTTCGCCCGTGCCGATGCCCACGGTGACCCGGTCCTTGACGTAGATGACGGAGTTCGAGCTCACACCCAACTCGACCCACCAACCGAAGAGCATGTCCCGGTACTCGTCCTCGGTGGGGTTCCTGAGGACCCTGTACTCCTTTCCCTGGTAGGTGCAGGAGGCCGTCTGCAGATCCTCCTTGCCGCGCACCCGTGACTCGTAGGAGGCTTGGACCACGATGCCTCCGTCGGTCAGGCTCTTGAAGTCCAGGAAGCGGAAGGAAACGAACTGCTCGAGACGCTCCATGTTGCGGATCCTGAGGACCCGGAGGCTCGGCTTCCTGGCGAACCGGTCCAGCACCCCGGCTTCGTACTCCGGCGCAACCACGACCTCGGCATAGTGGGAAGCGATCGCCTCGGCCGTTGATGGGTCCACGGCCCTGTTGAGCGCGATGCAGCCGCCGAAGGCCGCCACGCGGTCCGCCAGATCCGCCCTGAGATACGCTTCTTCGAGGGTCCCGGCCTGGGCCACCCCGCACGGGTTGTTGTGCTTCATGATGGCAACGGTGGGCGCATCGTGCAAGTATCGCAGGATGTTGAGGGCGTTGTCGGCATCGGTCAGGTTGATCTTGCCCGGGTGTTTTCCCGACTGGAGGATCTCCGCATCGGACGAGAGATAGCGGCCGTACCGGAGCGTTGTGACGTCGCCCAGCACCAGGTTGGCGTTGAGCGGGCGGTACAGGGCCGCGGGCTGTCCCGGGTTCTCTCCGTACCGCAAACCCTTGCGCTCTCCTCCGATGTCCCAGGTGACCTTTTCATAGGCGAGCGTCCGCCTCTCGCCGCCCTCGGCGAAAGAAATCTCCATGCCTTCCGGGAAGTCTTCCTTCGCAAAAGTCCTGTATGCTTTCTTCAGGTCTTCGGCCATCGAGAGATCCTCATCTGTCCGAATGGAGGATGCTGTAGCACTTCGAGGCCGCCGGGAAGCGGATCCGCGCGAAATAGTCGGCGATCATCCGGTCGTAAGCGGCGGTATGCTCGAAAGCCTTGGCAGCGAGCCGAAAACGGTCCTCGAGGCGGCTCGAGCCCTGGTTCTGCCGCAGCGCGGCGAGAAACGGGGCGTAGTCCCTCGGGTCCACCAGGACCGCGACCCGCAGGTAGTTCTTCGCGGCAGCACGGATCATGCAAGGCCCGCCGATGTCGATGTTCGCCCGCGCCTTCTCCAGCGTGACCCCTGCCTGCTGGATGGTCTGCCGGAAGGGGTAGAGGTTCACGACGACCAGGTCGATGGGGACGCCGGCCGTCCGCTCCAGATCCTGCTGGTGCTCCTCGTTGTAGGTCTCCGTCAGCAACCCCAGGTAGATCTTAAAATCCAGGGTTTTGACCAGCCCGCCCTGCGTTTCCGGCTGGCCTGTGTAATCGGAGACCTGCACGAGTCTGCCCTCGGACCGGTCTCCCAGGATTTCCCGGATCTTCGAGAACGTCCCTCCGGTGGAATAGATGGTCAGCTCCGGAAGAAGGTCCACCAGATCCCGGACCAGAAAATCGATTTCCTGCTTGTCCGAGACGCTCACCAGGGCGTGGCGAATCGGGACCGGATCGTCCACTTTCTCAACGATGTTGACGGCCACCGCAGGGGTCCTTTCCTGTCAGCTGTCGGTTGCCTAGCAGGCTGTTGAAAAACGCCCATCTGCCGCGTTCGGCTCGTTCTTCGTTCCCGGCCTTCGCCGGGACAGGCTCCCCGCCCGTCCGCCCGATTTTCGGGTAGCCTCGTTTCTCAGAACTTCGCCTGCCTTGCATCTGGGCATTTTTGAACAGCCTGCGTTGATCCAGTTTTTCAACAGGCTCCTGGGGGGCAGGGCAGACGCGCTTCATCCCCGATCAGCTCTGCCCACATGACCTGCTCTGGACCGCGCCCCCGCCCTCCCGGTCCTCCCCGCAGGGGTGCGGGGGCCGGAGCCGCCCATCGAGGACCCGCTCCGCTGGGGCCCTTTCTTTCGGACGGCCCAAGACCCGGACACTCGCCACGGCACCCGCCCCGGCCCCGCGGCGGCGCGTACCGTCGAGCCTGAGCCCGCCCCGGTACAGCTTGCAGCAGCGCGCACATCCCGGAAACTGCCCTCCCGCGGACTTGAGCGCAAGCCGAAAGCGGCGGTACCGCTCGTTGTTGAGGAGCTCGGCAAGCCCGCTCTCGCGGATGTTTCCGACCGGGTACGGAATGAACTGGCAGGCGTACACCTGACCGTCCGGGGCGACCCGGGTATCGGTCCAGGGGTAGAAACAGCTGCTGTCGACCCGGTAGTCCTCGCTGTACCAGGTGTCCAGCATCGGGGCTGCCAGCTCGGGCTTTACGATGCAGCAGACCTTGCGCTCTTCCGCGTAGGCCCTGCACTGCCGGACCCCCCGGGCGATCCTGTCGGATTCGCCACCGTTCGGGCGGTGGAGCGAACAGATGAGCTGGACCTCCTCACGGCCAAAATGGTGGGGCCAGACCCGGGCATGGGCCTCAAGATCGCGACCGGTCAGAAAGGTCCGATGCTGCACGGTCAGCGCATCCGCACCCGTTTCCGCACACAGGTCCACCACGGCACGGAACTGTTCTGCAGATTGCTGGGTGAGTACGAAATTCACGAGGACGTGGGACTGCCCCTTGTGGCGCCCGAACTGCCTCAGCGTTTCCGCAGCCCGTTCGAAGGTACCGTTCCGCTGCACGACAGAGTCGTGGAAGGCCGCACCCCCGTGGATGCTCACGATGACGTAGTCCAGACCCGCGGAAACCAGCCGCCGGACCCTTGTCTCGTCCAGCAGGGTGCCGTTCGTGTTCACGCCGGCATGGACGCCCCGGGCCTTGATCGCTTCGACGATCTCCACGCCGTCTCGACGCAGGAAGGGCTCTCCACCCGTGATATAGATGCTGCATCCCAGAGCCCGGGCCTGGTCGGCCAGGTGCTCGATCTCCCCCATGTGCAGCTCCTCGCACCGGCGGTTCAGACGGTTGTCCCGCAGGAAACAGAAACTGCAGCGCAGGTTGCACCGGTAGGTGGTCTCGAGGGTCAGGTTCACCAGGCGGCGGGACCTGCCCTTTCCCCAGCGGTAGTCGGGCAGAATCGTGAGCGCTCTGCTCAGGACCGCTCCCCAAGGCGCGCTGTTGGACACCCGGAGGTTCCTCATCTTGGTTCCGAGGCGGTCCAACCAGTACATCTCAGCTCCTCGCCAGCGGGATCTGAAGAAATCAACAGCCCTTGCAGCCATCTGCCGCAGGGCCGCTTCCTCCGTTTTTTCCGCATTCTATCCCTCCGGCACCCGACGAGCAAGAGCGGGCGCCACGGCGAATTGACTCAATTAAAGGCTGCCGAAAGGAGGATTTGCGGGCGTATGAAGCGGCAGCTTGCGCGCCGCCCGCGTACCAGGCCGGAGGAACCCGGACCCGTCAGGCGCCCGGCCCATTGCCCCCGCCCACTTTTCTCTTCGGGTGGCACTCCTGACACTTGGTCGGGCCCTTGGCCTCTTCTTTGTGGCACTTCGTGCAGTTGTCATGAAAGGCGTTGTAAAGACTGAGCTTCTTTTCCTCGGGCGGGGCTTCCTTCAAGGCCTTTCCCGTCTTGATCACGGTGTGGCAGGCTTCGCATTTCTGGACGGGGTCCCCTTCCTTCCACACGTTGTTCCCGTTCTGATATTCATGGTGGCAATCCGTGCAGGCGATCTGGAGCTCGGTGGCGTGCTTTTTGTGAGAGAATTTTGTATTTTCATTTTTCTTTGCGGTCCAGGCTTGCGATTGTATCGTGATCTCGTCGGCAGCTTGCGGAGGGGGTGCGCCGGTGGCGCTCCCCCGGGCGATCATCGGCAAGAGAATGAGGATGATACTCAGAGCGGGCAGGTGACGGAGCGTGCCCCGCATGAAGCTTCCTCCTGTGTGCAGATGAGCGGGCGAGGGCAGGGGATATGAGAGGCCGGTCAGCAGCGGGAACAGTACAGGAGCGAAGCCTCAAAAGTCAACGGCGCCTCGGGGTCTTGAGGCACAGGCTCCGACAGAAGCCTGTGCAAATCACCAGCATCCATGGGGGATAGCACGGATGCCCGGAAGCAGACGACCTTCTCCACCCGCAAGGGCTGCTCGGTCACACCCGCCACGCGCTTCCGGGGAGGACCTCCGGCAAGACATCCGCACGGTCCTGGTCACCGGGGCCGGCGGTCCGATCGGAAGCTTTCTGGTTCATCATCTGGCCAGGGAAGGCTTCGCCGTCGTGGCGGCCGATCAGCCGGGCTCGGATATCCCGCTGCCGAAAGCCCGGTCTCCGATCGTGGCCAGGACGGGTGATCTGTCCAGCCCGGTTTTCCTCAAGTCCCTTCTGGAAGGAGTGGACGCGGTCATTCATGCCGCTCCCTGCGTGGGGATCAGGCAGCCCTACGACGTCCTGGCGCCTCTGGTGGTGGAGACGCCCCGAGTGCTGTATGCCGGGTGCCGCAGGCGGGCTGTCAAGCGGTTCCTCTATCTCAGCTCCGGCCAGGTCTACAAGCGGGGCCAGTCCCTGATGGACGAGACTTCGGCTCTGGAGGCCGAAGACGATTACCAGCAGGCGCTCATGGATGCCGAAAAAGCCCTGTTGGCCGAGGCTGCACCCGGACTGCCGCTGGTCACGGTGCTCAGGGTGGCGGTGTCTTACGGGCCCAGGAACGGGGCGCTCATATCCTCGCTGGCCACGCTTCCGGTCCTGGCCCGTGCACTGGGGCCCTGCTGCCCCTTGCTCTCGGGCGGCCCGCGGATGAACCTGATCCATGGCGAGGATGCCGCCCGGGCAGCGCTCTTTCTCCTTTTCCAGGCCGGCTCCTACGGCGAAGTGTTCAACGTGGCGGACAAGGACCCCATGTCCCTGAGCGAGTTCATCAACGTGGCCATGGAGACCTACGGCTTGAAGCGGCTGGAGCCGGGAACGCCCTATCCCCCGCTCACTCTTCTGCAGTCGATCCTTCCCTACATGGACTCGGATGACATCTTCGACCCTCTGAACAAGCTCGGATGCTCCCTTTGGGACCGGATGGTCCGAAAGCTCGGCCTGCAGCGGGCGCTGACGCCCAGGATCGATCAGGAGATGCTGCTGTTCGGCCGGCGCGACCTCATGCTCGCAAGCCGCAAGCTTACTTCACTCGGCTTCCGCCACAAGTACCCGAAGTTTCATCAGGGCTGGGAGCGGACCGTGGCCTGGTACCAGGAGAACAGGTGGATCCCGGGGCCGAACGAGATTTGAGAGGGACGGGCTTTCAGACCAGTACGCCTTCTCGGTTCAGGTCTTCGATCTCAGAACCGGCGTACCCGAGCAGGCCTGAAAGCACTTCCCGGGTGTGCTGCCCCAGGAGAGGGGCGGCATGGCGCATCCGGATCGGCGTCTCGGAGAAGAGAGAGGGCCCGGCCAAGTCGAAGGGCGCGCGGATCAGCGCGCCCTGGACAGCTCCTCCATGAGCTTCTCGAGCTTCTGGAGGCGCACCTCGAACTGCTCGGATATGCGGCGCAGCTCCGCGAAGGGCAGGTCCGCGCGCGGCCATGCGGGCTCGCGCGCCGGGACCTCCGGAGTCCAGGGTTCTCTTCTCACGTCCAGCCGGACGACGTCCCACCGCGAGTAATGTCCGAGCGCGTCGAAGACGACTTTGACGGCTTTGAGCAGGTTGGCTTCGCAGTCGGCGTACAGGATGGTCTCCTCATGGAAGACCGGCTCCACCAGGTAACCGCCCATCGGGCTCACGATGGCGCTGCCGCCGACGGCCCAGCTGTAGTTCATGTGGGAGCTCGCCGTCAGGTGACGCCAGGGCTCCGGAAAATCCTCTTCCCGCAGGAGCCCGCTCACGCTGATGACGAAAGCCCCTGCTTCGAACGCGTGTTCCCGGATGGCCGGCTGCAGGTCGCAGGAGCCGCCCAGGGGCGCCGTCTCCGGCTCGGAGACGCGGGGTCCTGCGAAACGCCAGCTCCCCGGCCACACGGAAGCGTGGAGCTCCTCCCCCAGGTGGATCATGGCCGCCCGGACCAGGATCATGTGGTGCTCCCAGCAGATGAGCCCGCCGATGCGGCCGATCCCCGAGTCGAACACCTTCAGGTCGCTCCCGTCCCCCCATCCCCAGTAGGTGCGCTCGGTGTAGGTGGGCATGAGCTTGCGATGCCTGCCGAGGACTTCGCCCCTCTTGTCGAGGTACAGGAGCGTGTTGAAGAGGGTGCGGCTTCCGGGACGGTCGTCCAGCTCGTTCAACCCGACCACCACGTAGGAGCCGGCCTGTCTGGCCGCTTCGCCCAGGATCCGGGTGTCCTCGCTCGGGATGACCACCGAGTTCTCCTGCAGGGTGACGTTGTACGCCGCCCATTCGGCCACCGGCAACTCGAAGCCGCCTGTGTAGAAAGCGGGATAGGCCGGGACGAAAGCTTCGGGAAAGACGATCAGCTCCGCTCCGTTCGCGCCCGCTTCCCGGATCAGCCGGCACGCCTTCTCCAGGGTCTTTTCCTTGTCCAGGAACACGGGGGCCGCCTGAACCGCCGCCACCCTGACCTTGTCTCTTCCGCCCAGGACCTGCTTGATCATCTGACACCTCCATTCCGGTGTGCGAAATCCACTCGGACCGTCAGCGCTTCGAGGCCCGAAAGAGGCGGTATATCCCTCCGATCCGAACCTCTTTCCCCGCATCCATTCCGGACCTGCGAAGGCCTTTTCGGGTAGCCTCCAATCCGGCAGCGGGTGAAAGGAGGGGGATCACGCGAACCTCGGCAAGCACCAGCGCCTCGCCACCCGGGCGGAGCACGCGGCAAACCTCCGAGAAGAACGGGTCGGGACCTGCGCAGTGGAACGCACCCAGGCTCACGCACCGGTCAAAACAACCCGCTTTGAAAGGAAGCCGCGCCATGTCGCCGACGACGTACTGAACGGCGCCCCCGCGCCGCACGGCTTCCCGCACCATCGGCCGCTCCCGTTCGAGGCCGACGACCTTGCGTGCACGACGGGCGAGCCTGCGGGACAGATAGCCGGTGCCAGAGCCGAGGTCGAGCACCCGATCGCTCGGCCGCAACGCGGCCTCGAAGTGGTCCTCACCGAAGTAGAGGAACCGCCGTCCGGCTTCGTACCCGGGAGCCAGGCGCCGGTAGAGTCGTCGCGCAAGGTCCCACCGCACGGCAAGCCCCTCCACCACGTGGATCG
>JBFLZG010000122.1:0-95100 GCA_040756235.1 bacterium
AGGTTGCTTCGCTACGCTCGCAATCTCCCATTAACTTCAAGCGGCAGGGGCGGCCGCGAGCCGGGATCTCCCGGGGTGCAGTGGGATTCCCGCTTGCCAAGCTGTGTCGCAGCCGGTCAGGCCCTCATGCGACCACGGATTCCGGAGGACTCCGCGGAGGGGCTGCTTGATTCCCGTCATTCCGGCGCAGGAGGGTGTGTCATAAATCCGGTCAGACCCTCGTGCGACCACTCATTCCGGAGGACTCGGAGGCGCGGCCGCATGATTTCCGTCATTCCGGCGAAGGCCGGAATCCGGTCCCTGCACCCAGTTATTGCAGCCGGCCTTGGTGCCCCCTCTGGATCCCGGCTCTTACGCGCTCCGCAGATGGGCCGGGATGACGGAATATGACACAGCCTCCATGCGCCGGGTGACGATGCGGCGTTTGCTTTTCCGCCCTTTGCTGTAAAATGTGTGCTGACCTTGCAAACACCGGGTCAGCGGCAAGGCCAACGAAGAAACGAATCCGGAGGTCTGATGTCCACCGCAGGTCTGGAGGTGCTGTTCGTATTCCTGCTCATTTTGGCCAATGGCGCCTTCGCCATGGCGGAGATGTCCATCGTATCGGCCCGCAAGGAGCGCCTCCAGCAGTGGGCGGAGGAAGGCAACAGCCGGGCCGGAGCCGCCTTGGAGATCGCCAACGCGCCCACCCGCTTCCTGTCCACCGTGCAGATCGGCATCACCCTGGTCGGCATCCTTTCCGGGGCCTACGGGGGAAAGATCCTCGCCGTGCGCCTGGCAGCCTTCCTGAACCGCTTCCCTCTCTTTGACCCTTACGGGGAGCTGATCGCATTCATAACCGTCGTCGCCGTGATCACCTATTTCTCCCTCGTCCTCGGCGAGATCGTCCCCAAGCGGGTGGCCCTGTACAGCCCCGAAAAAATCGCCGCCGCCGTGGCCTCGCCGATGAGAGGCCTGTCCGTAGTGGCCTCTCCGGCCGTGCGTCTCCTGAGCGCCTCCACGGACTTGCTGCTCAGGGCGTTGCGCCTCACGGCACGGACCGAGTCTCCGCCCGTCACCGAGGAAGAGATCAAGCTGCTGATCGAGCAGGGGACGCGGGCGGGTGTATTCGAGGAAGCGGAGCAGGACCTCGTGGAGAGGGTCTTCCGCCTGGGGGATCTGAGGGTGTCTTCACTCATGACCCCTCGAAACCAGATCGTCTGGCTCGACATGAACGCGAGCGCGGGGGAGATCCGGCGCCACATCCTCGAGAGCGTTCAGACCCGGTTCCCGGTAGGGCAAGGCAGTCTGGACAACATCATGGGCGTGGTGCACATTCAGGACCTCCTGGTGAGATGCCTCCAGGACCTTCCCCTCGACCTCAAAGCCCTGCTCAAGAGCCCGCTGTTCGTTCCCGAGAGGATGCGGGCTCTGAGGCTGGTCGAGCTGTTCAAACATGCCGGGGTCCACATGGCCCTGGTCGTGGACGAGTACGGCGGCGTCCAGGGATTGGTCACGCTGAACGATGTCCTGGCGTCCCTGGTCGGAGAAATCGGCGCGCCGGAGAAAGAGGAGCCTCAGCTCGTCCAGAGGGAAGACGGGTCCTGGCTGCTCGACGGACTGCTGCCGGTGGAGCGGCTGAAAGGGCTGCTCGGCCTGGGGTCGCTGCCCGGAGAGGAGACGGAGACCTTTCGCACCGTGGGAGGCTTCGTCGTGACCCGGCTCGGCCGGATTCCTTCTTCTGCGGACGCCTTCGAGTGGGGCGGGTACCGTTTCGAAGTGGTGGACATGGACGGAAAGCGGGTGGACAAGGTCCTGGTTGCAGGGAGCGGCCCGGCCGACCGCGGGGCGAACGTTGAGTGAAGCATCTGCCGGAAGCGGCGGCCGGCCGGGGACAGGGGGCGGCGTGCCCGGGCCGCAGAGCGCTCTGCGCCGGCGGAACGGCGCCGCGAGGAACGCGACCTCGGGCGCGAGCGCGCGGGAGCGCTGGCAGAGGCTTGCGCCCGAGTACCTGGAAGCCCTGGGGAAGAAGGAAAAGGGGGACTTCCTGCGCTTCCGGCTGCTGACGCCCCGCCTGATGGGAATCCTCGGTCCTCTGGAGGGTCGCCGTGTCCTGGACGTCGGATGCGGCGACGGCTATCTGGCCCGGAGAATGGCCCGCAAGGGTGCCTCTGTCCGGGCGTTCGACTGGGTGGAGGCCTTGATCGCCTACGCCGCCGCCCGGGAGAAGAAGGAGGGGCTCGGCATCCTCTACAGAGTGGCCGACGCTTCCCGAGCTTTCTCGTACGGCTCCGAGACGTTCGACCTCGTGGTGTGCAGCATGGTCCTCAAGGACATGCCCAGGATCCGGACGACCGTGGCCGAGATCTCCAGGGTGGCGCGGAAAGGAGGCCGGTTCGTCCTCACCGTGCTCCACCCCTGCTTTTGCATGAACGCCTCCCAGTGGGAGGCAAGAAAGGCCCTGGTGCGGGAAGGCGCCCGCTCCCTGTCCTTCCGGGTGGAGAGCCCTTACCCGGCGGTGCGCGGCTTCGCCAAGACCGTGTCCGGCAGCCGTGCCGAGATCCTTCACTTTCACCGGCCCGTCTCGTACTACGCCCGTCTCCTGCGCAGACACGGATTCCTCATCTCGGGCATCTGGGAGCCGGTGCTGAGGGCGGGTCCCTCGGTCCCGGCCCGATACAACTATGCGACGCTGCTGCCTCCTTTTCTGCTGATGGAAGGATTGAAGAGCACTTGAGGTTCTTCGGGTGCGAGTCCGGGGCGCAAGACGCGGGACGGCGCAAGGGAGCTGAGCGCATGAAGCGAATCCCTCCCGAGCTGGTCGCGCCGGCCGGGTCCTTTGCCGCCTTCTCCGCCGGACTCGAGTCCGGCGCCGACGCCTTCTATTTCGGTGTGGGCGGGCTGAACGCCCGTGCCCGGGCGCAAAATTTTTCCGTAGACGAGATGGAGACGCTCGCCTGCGCGGCCCGGGAGGCTGGCCGCAAGTTGTACCTGGCGCTCAATGTCCTCATCCGGGACCGCGAGATAGAAGAAGTCCTTCGCACCCTCGAGCGCGCCGAAGAGCTGCAACTGGATGCGGTGATCCTGCAGGACCTCGGGCTGCTCGATCTCCTGCGGCGGCACTTCCCCTCTCTGGCGCTGCACGCCTCGACCCAGATGTTCCTTCACAACTCCCTTCATGTCGAGGCGCTGGCCAGGCGGGGGATCCGCAGAGTGGTCCTGCCGCGGGAGCTCCGGCTGCGGGAAATCCGTGCGATCCGGCGCAACTGTCCGGTGCAGACGGAAGTGTTCGTTCACGGCGCGCTCTGCTTTTCATTCTCCGGAGCCTGTCTGGCTTCTTCGTATCTCCTTGGGGCCTCCGGGAACCGCGGGGTGTGCAAGCAGGTCTGCCGGTTCGCCTTCGAGGGAAGCCGGGCCCGGTACCCCTTTTCCCTCAAAGACCTGGAAGGCAGGACCCATCTGGAAGCCTTGCTGCGGACCGGGGTCGATGCCCTCAAGATCGAAGGCAGGCTGCGCAACGCGGACTACGTCCGAGAAGCCGTAGGCTACTACCGGCAGTGCCTGGACGCATGGACCGCAGGCAGCTCCCTGCCCGAGCCGCCCCGCCTCTGGCGCCACGGTCGACCCACCACCTCCGGCCACGTCAGGGTCCTCCCCTACGAGAGCATGGTCCTTGCGGAACAGGATCCGTGGATCGGCGAGCACGTGGGCGACGTCAAGAGGGTCCACCGGGGCAAGGCCTCCGTCACGTTCCACAAGAAGGTCTTTCCGGGGGACCGCCTGCGCGTCCTGCGGGAGGACGGCACCAAAGTCCTGGAGTGGACGCTTCTGGGCGAGATGCGGAGCCCCAAGGAGATCGAAGTTGGGGACCGCTCCCGGGCCCGGGTGGCATGGAAGGTCTACCGGCTCGGGACCAGCCGGGCGCCTTCCGGACGCTCATCCGGCGTGAGAGGCGGGCCGCTGAAGGTCTGTCCCGTGGCCGTCTCGGTCCGCTACTCGGGCGCCGAGCTGACGGTCGAGGCGATTCTGTTGAACCGCAAGCCGTTCTCGGCCACGTTCGTGCTGCCGGCCCGCAAGGGAGTGCCTCCTCTTCCCCCGAGCCGGGTCCACGAGTGCTTCTGCAAGACCGACCGCACGCCTTTTCGGACGGAGCGGATCTCGGTGGCCTTGCAGGGCCCCCTGGCGGTGTCGATCCGGGACATCAACGCCCTGCGACGCGAGTTCTTCGAAAGCCTCGAAACGTTCTACGCCCGGGAGAACGAAGAAACGAAGGCGCGCAGGCGGCAGCTCATCCTGCGCGCCTGGAGTTCGATAGGCGGCGAGGCGGAGGACCAGGACCGAGCCGAGAACGGCCGGCCCGGGCCGCCGTCCTTCCCGGAGGCGGTGGCATACGAGGACTTCCGGGCGGCCCGGTCCTGCGCGGATCTGGAAGGAGAACAGGAGGTCTGGGTCGAGCTGCCCCTTTTCGTGAGCGAGGAACGGCTCGCGGGGCTGCGCGTGGAGCTGGACGGTCTGGCCGCTGACAGAAGGGTGCGGTTCGTGTGCCACTCCCTGGGCTGGATCGACTTCCTCAGGGGCCGCGTGGAGGCGGATCGGATCGCATCCGGCGGCTATCTCTACTGCCTGAACCGGTTCGCCTACCGCTTGCTGCGCGAAGCCGGCGCCTCGCGGATCCTTCTTTCCAACGATTTGCCGGAGGAGGACAGACGAGCGCTGCTCAGGCTGCCCGCTACGGCCGTTCCGCGGGAAAGCCGCCTCCGCTTCTTCGTGACCCGCCTGCGCCTGCCGGAACCGCGCTACCGCTTCGGGGGCAGGCAGCTCCGGCTCATCCAGCGCACGGAATACGCGGAGGTGGTGCTCGCCGCTCCTTGACCTGCGATACCGCTGTGCCTATACTGAGCCACCCGAATCGTCACGATTTGAGCAGTGTGCGATTTTTTTATTGAGAGGAATACCATCCCACTCCGGCATGCCGGTCCGGCTTGAGCGCAGTCGGGCCCTGGAGGTGATTCATGAGGACGATCGCCATCGCCAACCAGAAGGGAGGATGCGGCAAGACCACGACCGCTATCAACCTTTCCGCCTCCCTCTCACGCAAGGGGAAAAGGGTCCTGCTGGTGGACTCGGACCCCCAGGCGCACGCCACCATGGGATTGAACGTAGATCCTGCCGGGCTCGAAAAGAGCTTGTATAACGTCCTGAGCCCGGGCGAGCGGGGCGGCTCCTCTCTGGAGGAGGTCTTGAAACCGATCAACGACGGCTTGGACCTCGTCCCTTCCAGCGTGATCCTGAGCGCCATCGAACAGGAGCTCTCCGGAAGGGAAGGCCGGGAGAGCCGGCTGATGGAGGCCGTCGGCTCCCTGCAGAGCCCCTATGATTTTCTCATCGTCGACTGCCCGCCGAGCATCGGGCTCCTGAGCATCAACGCCCTGCGCGCTTGCCAGGAGGTGATCATCCCGATCGAGATGAGTCTCTTCTCCCTCCGGGGCGTAGCCAAGCTGATGGAGATCGTCCTTCTTTTCAAGGAACACATCGGGCATGAGATCCGGCCGCGGGCCCTGATCACGATGTACGACTTCAGGACCCGATACGCCCAGCGCGTCCTGGAGAAGGTCAAGGAGAGCTTCGGCCCCGACGCCTTCGAGAGCGTGATCCGATACAATATCCGGCTGCGGGAGACCGTCGATCACGGTCTGCCCATCATGGACTACGACAAGCATTCCATCGGGAACAAAGATTACCAGATGCTGGCCGAGGAGATCCTCAAGGCCGACGCGTCCCGGCCCGAGGCCGGCGCCGTCCTGGAGGAGATGCTTGCCAAGACGCACGGGTGCTTCGACGGCATGACCGATGCAGGGGAGGAGCCGCGCGGCAGCGGGACAGCGGCGGAAAGCGGGATGCCGGCCGAAAGCGCGTCCGGAGCCCCGGCCTCCTGCTCGTCGCTCAAGTAGGCAGGCGGCCGGAGCCGGCCCGCTTTCTCTGGTTCACTCTCTTCCATGCTTGCCATGCAGCCCTGGGAAGTCGCGGCCGGAATCTTCCTCGTCACCTACACGGGCGTGGCGCTCGGCAGCATTCCGGGGCTCGCTCTCGACCGGACCGGGATCGCCCTGCTGGGCGCGATCGCCATGGTCGCCTTGGGCGTCCTGGATACCCGAGAATCCTTCAGCGCGATCCACACACCGACGATTCTTCTTCTCTATTCCCTGATGGTCCTCTCCGCACAGTTCCGCCTGGGCGGTTTCTACACGCACACGGTCCTGGGGATCGTCGGTTTTCTGAAAAAGCCCAAGCTGTTCCTCCTGGTGCTCATGGCCGTATCGGCTCTGCTCTCTTCCGTTCTTGCGAACGATATCGTCTGCCTGGCGTTCACTCCCGTGGTTTGCGTTGCCGTGCTCAGGGCCTCTCTCAATCCCATTCCGTTCCTGATCGGCATGGCATGCGCGAGCAACCTGGGCTCGGCGGCAACCATCATCGGCAATCCGCAGAACATGCTCATCGGCCAGCTCGGGCAGCTCGATTTCGGGCCGTTCGTGGTGTGGTGCGCGCCTCCTTCGATCGTCTCCGTTCTGATGGCCTATCTCGTCCTTCTGGGGTTGTACCGCGGGAAGTGGACGCAAGAGGCCCCCGCGGCGATCCCGCAGGACGGATGGCCGAGCTATGACAGGCACCAGTCCAGGAAGGGGCTCCTTCTGACCCTCATCCTGGTGGCCATGTTCTTCACTCCGGTGCCCCGGGAGCTCACGGCCATTTCCGTGGCGGGCGTGGTCCTGCTCAGCCGCAGGTTCAAGACGCGCGCCATCCTGGGGCTCGTGGACTGGCACCTGATCACGCTCTTCTGCGCGCTCTTCATCGTCGTGGAAGGGGTGATTCGATACGGGATCGCGCAGAAGGCCGTGCTCCTGCTGGCCGCGCGCGGGTTCGACCTCGACGACCCATGGGTCCTGACCGCCGTCACGGCCGGGCTCAGCAACATCGTGAGCAACGTCCCGGCAGTGATGCTTCTGCTCAGGAACGTCGACCTCCACGATACGGTCAACCTCTATCTGCTGGCCCTGATCAGCACGTACGCGGGCAACCTGATCACGATCGGCAGCATCGCCAACCTGATCACGATCGAAGGGGCAAGGGCCTATCACGTGGAGATCGGCTTTCGGGAGCACGCAAGAGTTGGCGTCCCGGTGACGGCCCTGTCCATTCTGGTCGCACTGTGCTGGATGACGATGGTGGCCTGACCCGGCTATTCGACGTGGTAGCCAGAGAGGAAGGATATGTAAAGGTCCCAGTGAACCGTCCCTTCCGACTCGATCTCGAACATCTTCGAGTAGATCAGGCCCACGTCCGGAGCGTAAACCATGAGACCCTTTCCGTAATAGAAGTACCCCGGTTCGGAATAGGTGGTCTCGAACAGGAAAATGGGACAGCCCAGGAAATCCCCCATGCCCGGGATGCTCACGTCAGCTACTCCGAGGAGCGTGTGGGACAGGGCGCGGTTTCCCGTGTCCCAGAACGTGTGGCTCGGCTCATTGAAGATGTCCACGATGGTGCTGCCCGAGCAGGCGCTTCCGACGGCCATGGAATTATACATGTAGTACAGAGGGAGCCTGTGGGTGGAGGACCAGTCTTCCCCCTCCTCGCCGAAGAACAGGAGTCCCAGCGAGGACCAGCCCAGCCATTTGGTTTCGCCGTCGGGCGACAAGAGCCCGGAGGCGATGACGCCTCCGCCCATGTCCTGGGTCCCGGAGATCGAGTATTGGGCCGGGAGGTAGATCCAGCCCGTGCCGGTGAACAGCAAGACGTGATGGTTCCACCACGAGCCTTCAGTGAGAGGAAGCGACCTGGTCAGGTCCACCGGGTCCGCGCCGCGGCCGACCGGAACGAAGGTTTTCACCTCCAGGCCCGGGCAGGCTCCGAGCAGAGTGGCCGCCGCAGGAGGCCACCCGGCCGCCTGCCCTGCAAGCCCCTGCCCAGGCGCAAGGCAGAGAAGGATGAGGAGCAATGGGATACCACGGGTGAACGGAGCGGACTGCACGCTTCCTCGCTTCATGGGCGCTTCCCCTTTCTCTGTCGTCTCCTCAGCCCCCGCTGTTTCACGGCTCCGGAGCGCGAGACAGAAAGACAGTAAAAAAATGTTTTTTACATTAGATACAATCTCCGGCAGCTGAAGTCAAGATGCGAGCATTCCAGGCAGAAGGCGCTTACATCATAGAGTTTTTCAATTGACACCCTTTTGTCCATCTTCCTATACTTCCCCGTGTCCGGGCCGCGCTGCAGCCTGGCCTCTCCGCGTCGCTCGGACGCATGGCCTGCAGAGGGCCCTGACCCGCGCGAACGCACCCACGGCTTGCCATCGGGCCCACCCGAAGCCGTACTGGACGAATTCCTGCACCGCGCGTGGAACCTGGATCCAGAGGCTGTCGAAAAGCACTCTCTTGAGAGGCTCAGCCTCTCCCAAGGAGGAGCGGAAATGTTCCAATGGCTCGGCCTGACCTTCAGGCGCCTGGGCGCCTGGCTCACCGGCTCCGTGGACGAGGTCATCCCCGATTCGGCGAAGCTGGAAGTCGAGGCCCAAAGAATGGTTTCTCAGCTCCAGGTGCAACGTGACGCCGTTACGATGGCCATGGCCCAGGCATTGAACGGAAAAGAGAAGCTCCAGCAGAGGGTGGAGGCCATGGCGCGCGGGGACGGGATGGCCAAGGACTATATCCGACAGGGGCGAGAGGACCTGGCAGCGCGGGTCATCGAGAACCAGGAGGCGATGAAGCAGGAAATCGAGATGCTCACCTCCCAGTACGAGCAGCTGCAGGCGGCGGCGGAATCCGCGGTCCTCCAGTATCGCGAGAACGAACGGAGGGTCAAGGAGGCCCTGCGGAAGCTCGACAACCTGAAGCTTCAATCCAGGCTCAACGAAATCCGGGAATCGGTTCAGAAGAGTCTCAGCTCTTTCGATCTCAACGCACCCCTGAAATCCTTCGAGCGCATCGAGGAGAAGATCGAGCTGAAGACCACCCAGCTCCAGGCGGACTCCATGCTCGCGGCGGGAGGCCTGGAGGGCATGAAGAAGGATGCGGAGATCGCTGCAACGGAGCGTTCCCGGGTGATCGAGAAGCGGATCCTCGAGCTGAAGAGGCAGATGGAAGAATCGGGTGGAGTCGTCCAGTCGGAGGCTGCGGATGAAACGATGGATCGGGCGCGGAAGGCCCTGAGCGCGCCCGCCTTCGGGTTCTTGCTCACTCCCGGCACCCGGGAACCCGAGCCCGCGGCCGTCTTCGAGGAGGGGCCGGAGAAACGGAAGGGCTGAGACCGATGGATTACCTCTTCTCCTGGCCTTACCTCCTTTTCGAGCTGCCCTTCGTCGCGGGGGTCCTGTACCTCTTCGGCAACGCCCTCGGGCTGGGGGCGGTGGCGACGGAGCATGGAGTGGATGGGGATGCGGGCGACGCGGATCAGGAGATCGACCAGGATCTGGAGCACGAGCTGGACCAGGGCGTGGAACACGATACCGACCACGGCGGGGTGTCCGGCCTCCACCACCATGACCTCGATCTCGGGACGGATAGGGCCGGCCACCACGGCCGCGAGCTGTCAGGCCATGCCGGCCGCGGCGAAAGCCTCTCCAGAGAAGTTCTGAACTTTCTGGGGATCGGCAGGGTGCCCCTTTCCATCCTGCTGCAGGTCTTCCTCCTGACGTTCGGATTCGCCGGGTTCTTCGGCAACCGGCTCCTGGAACCGCTCCTGTCCTCGCCGGCTGCTTACGTCTGGATCAGCAGCTCGGGCGCGTTCGTGCTGGGTGTGCTCGCCTGCAGAACGCTCGGCGGGGCCCTCGCACGGCGCATGCCCATGACCGAGACGTACGTGCGGAGCAAGAGCCAGCTGGTGGGCCGGAGGGGCGAGGTCACGCTCGCTCACGGCGATGCGGGAACGGCCCTGGTCCGGGACGAGAGCGGGACCCTGCAGAGCGTCAGCGTCCGGAGCCGCCGATCGCCCCTGCCCGTGGGTGCATCCGTACTGCTCGTTGCGTACGACCGCGACGCAGAGACTTTTCTCGTTGAGGCGGATCCTCTGGCGACGACGGATCGTTCGATGGACGGGAAGTAGAGAGTTTGCGACCGAGCCTGTCAGGACCCCGATGAAGGACCGACAGCGCCCCTACGGGGGCAGGCAGAAGGACCCGGCCGAAGGTGCACGCTCCCGCAGGCCGGCCCGGTGGGTGGGCCGCTCGAGCGATGCCCCGCCGCCTCCCTGGGAACAGGAAGCGCGGGAAGTCCGCCCCCGGGACGAAGAGGAACGGAGGCAGCCGGATCCGAAGCCGGGCGCCAAGGACCCCGGTCTGGCGGGCGGCGGGCGCACGGGGCCTTCTGCGGGCAGGTTCATGCAACCTCGGGGTCGGAGGGAAAGCAAAGGGAGGAGCGACATGCAAGGGTTGCTGATCATTCTGCTGGCCATCGGCTGCATCGTGATCCCCATCGTCTACCAGGCTTCGGTCATGGTGCAGATCGTCTGCGCGACTTTCGGCATCATGGTCCTGATCGTCGCGGGCATCGTCGTGACGATCACCAAGCTCTATCGCAAGACGAGCGCGAACGAAGCCTTCGTGCGCACCGGCATGGGCGGGATGAAGGTCATCATGGACGGCGGGGCGCTCTACATTCCGGTCATCCACAAGATCGTGCCGGTTTCACTCGAGTCGATGAAGCTGGCCGTGAACCGCACGAACGAAGAAGCCATGATCACCCGGGACAGCCTCCGGGTCGACATCGAGGCCGAGTTCTACATCAAGGTGAACGCCAACAAGGAGGACGTCGTCAACGCGGCCCGGGCCCTGGGCGACAAGGCCGTGAGCGCGGAGAACGTCTCGAGCCTGGTCTTCGAGAAGCTGGTCTCGGCCCTGCGCTCCGTGGCCGCGACCAAGGACCTGATCGAGCTCCAGTCCAAGCGCATCGAGTTCGCCGATTCGGTCCTCGAGGCGTGCAAGCACGACCTCGCGCAGAACGGGCTGACCCTCGAGACCGTGACCATCTCCAAGCTGGACCAGACGGACCCGACCAATCTGTCGGACAGCAACATCTTCGACGCTCAAGGAAAGCGCAAGATCGCCGAGATCACCCAGGAGGCCAACGTCCGGAGAAACGAGATCGAGAAGGCGGCCCAGCAGGCCATCGAGAACAAGAACGTCGAGACCACCAAGGCGATCCTGAACCTCCAGCTCGATCAGAAGCGGGCCGAGGCCGAGCAGCAGCGGGATGTCAAGGTGGCACAGGCCGAGGCGAACAAGGCCTCCGAGATCTTCCGCATCCAACAGGAGCAGGAAGTGCAGATGCGGGACATCGAGCGGAACCGGACCATCCAGGAGGGCGCGGTCGCTCAGCAGAAAGTGGTGGAGACGGCCACGGTCGAGAAGGAGAAGACGGTCGAGGTGACCCAACGGAACAAGGAGATCGCGGTGGCCAACGCCGAGCAGCAGAAGGCCGAGGCCGAGAAGAACAAGCTCCTCGCCCGGGTCGAGCAGGAAAAGGCGAACCAGGAGGTCATGAACGTAGAGAAGATCCGCAACGCTCAGCGCGAAGCCGACATGCGGCTCGTCGACGCCAAGATGGAGATCGAGAAGCAGAAGCTCAACCAGCAGATGCACGCGGACGTGGAGGCCTACAAGCAGGTGAAGATCGCAGAAGGCCAGAAGCTCGCCGCCCAGAACGAGGCCGAGGCGATCATCCGGAAAGCGGAGGCCGAGAAGCAGGCCAAGGTCCTGGCGGCCGAGGGCGAACGGGCCAGGCAGATCGTGCCGGTGGACGTGTCCCGGGAGCAGGTGAGCGTGAACGCCGCTCAGGTCGAGGTGGACCGCAAGGCCATGGAGTACAAGGCCACCTACGAGCGGGTCTCGGTGGAGTTCGAGCTGTCCAAGAAGCGGATCGATGTGGAAGGGGGCGTGAAGAAGGCCTTTGCCGAGGCGCTGGGCACGATGTTCTCCCATGGACGGATGAACATCTTCGGCGACCCCACCACCCTTTCGAAGATGACCTCCATGTTCATGCAGGCGGCAGGTTTCGGCATGGCCATGCAGGGCCTGAGCGAGGCCGTCCCCGAGGAAGTGAAGGCGGCAGCAGGCAAAGCCGCGGACGGGGCGGGGGCGGTCCTCAAAGACCTGGCGGAGAAACTGGCAGCCACCAAGGCCGAGAGCGTGCCCCCGGTTCCCGGGACCCAGGAGGGCGGCGGCACGGGCGGACCCGCGGTCGCCTGACCCACCCGCCGCTCTCGAGGCTTTTGAAATCCGAGCGCAAATGTCGAGGGCATGCCTCGGCGAGTTCATGCACGGGGAGGGCTGTTACTCGGAAGTAGTCCGTGAAGCCCAGGAGTGGTCGAGCTTCTCCTGAGAGGCGTGTTGCGCTTTCTGGGCATTGAAGTGCCTTAGTACATGTCTGCGTAAATACGCTAACGTATTTGTGTGCGGGAGCGAGCTGGCGATGATGCTGCCAATGCCCGATTTTGCGAGGAGGCTTTGCGACGTGGCAACCCCCCTGTTTCGGGGGATCGCCACGCTCGCGACTCTGAATCCGCGGTAATCCCGAGGCGCCGGGGCTCGCTCGCGACATCTGGCTCTTGCAGGCCGTCCGTTGCCACGTCTCCTCTCGCAGACCGGCCGCACCGGTCGGCGGAGTATGTTACCGAACTTATGAACCAGTGTACTTAGCACTCCGTTTCGCAAGGCGCCGCATTTATCAAACTGATAGGACACCGTCGAAAAATAGAATCATTTCGAGAATTCCGCACCAGAGGTCAACAGGTAAGCTCCCGATACTCCTGGATTTCGCCCCTGGCACAGCTCTTGAGTACTACCTTCGACCAGGCATTCTCCGGCCGCCCTCCTCAGGTCGGCCAGAGCTTCGTTCATACCGTCATCGGGACGCCGAAATGAAAGCACACGAGCTCTACTTGAGGTCCAAGCAGGTCGCCCACATCCTGGACTGCAGCCCTGATGACGTGATCGATCTCGCCCGCAAGGGTAAGCTGCGAGCCGTCAAGGTGGGCAGGTTTTGGAGATTCAACCGGAACGACGTGATGACGTACCAGAAGGGCATGACCAAGAAATAGATCGCTTCCGCTCATTCCCGGTTTCGCTGTGGAGGCGGGTCCTTCGGCCGCAGGCTCGGTTGCTCGGCCGGCAGGGCGCGCCCCGCGGAAGTCTTGGAGGGAAAGGCCCTGGGGAGTGGCTTGTTGGTGGGTGCGGGGGCAACGTAGAGCTTTGATCAACCCGGGATCGCGGCCATGGGGATCCTGATCGCCGTTGCCGGAGCGTTGCTCACCTCGTTGAGCGTTCTCCTGATTGGAGCCTGCCTCAAGAAGGCGGCCGCGAGGGATGCCGGCATCCGCAGCGCCCGGAGTCTCGTTCCCAGGTGGATGGTCGCAGCGGGTCTTCTCGGGCTCGCCACCTTCCTGGCCGGCTTGATCATTACATTTGGCAATCTCGTCTGACGGCGCGGGTTCCGCCAGAGGCAGATTTTCTTCCCGGGGCATGCGAAGCGACACTACTTCCCGTTGTGCTCGAGACCGGCGAGCACGCCTTCTCCAGCCGTCGGCCGCGAGCCGGCTCGCTCGGTCGCGGGTCCATTTCTCGCTCCGGAGCCCCGACCTCATGGGGCTGTGGACGATCACGCCGGTCGCGTGCTCCAGGCGCCAGGGGATTTCGGAAGCAGCGACTTCGCGGTGAATGAGCGAGAACGGAGGCTGGAGCGAATCCACGTGGCGCGCCTTCTCGCAGCGTTCGAGCAGCGGCACGTCGAAGTTGGAGACTCCGGCCCACCGCACCTTGCCTTCATCCACGAGCCGCGCCATCTCCCCAATGCCCCGTGAAAGCGGAGGCCGGCACGGACTGCCCCGGCGTTCCCGCGCAATCTGACATTCGTTGGGATGAGACCGGCCGTGCCGAAGTTGCCTCACCGCCAGGCAGCCATGGCTCGTCGGCTGATCCCTTCGGAGGGGCCCTTCATCTAACAGAGGGTCCGCTGGCGTTGCCTGCGGGCGGAGCCGATGAGGCTTGCGCTTTTGCGCGAACCCTCCTGAGGTCGGCGAAGGGCAGACGGATTGCGTGAAAGACACTTGAATCTCTCTGTGGCGGGTCTTCTCGCGGGGCTCCTGCTCGCGTTTTTCGCGGCACCGCCGGCCGGGGCGCTGGAGGTCCGATCCTTTGTGGACAAGACCGAGGCCACGCTTCGAGATCAGATCGTCCTGACCGTATCGATCATCGCGGACCGCGAGGCGTCCCACCGGCCGGAGCTGCCTGCGATTCGCGATTTCCAGGTCCTCGAGAAAGGAAGCTTCCCCCGCACCGAGATGGTGAAGGGCGAGATCCGCACCTCCACGGATTTCGTCTATCTGCTCCTGCCCCGGCGCGCCGGCACCTTCGTGATCGGTCCGGTCCGGGTCCGGGACAAGGACGAGGTCCAGCAGACCGCCTCGATACGGGTCAGGATCTCCCCATCAGCCTCCCCCGCGACCGAAAAGCCGGAGGCGTTCATCCGGCAGGAGGTGGACATCAGCCGGCCGTACGTGAACGAGCAGGTCGTTTACAAACTGCAGTTCTTCCACAAGGTCCACGTCATGGACGTTCAGTGGGATCCTCCGTCATTCGAAGGGTTCTGGGTCGAGGACCTGGGCGAGGAGAGCCGGCACGACCAGGTCGTGGGCGGAGAAATGTACGTGGTCACGGAGCTCAGGAAGGCCCTTTTCCCGCTGTCCCCCGGCGCCCTCGAGATCGACGGCAGCTCTCTGACCTGCAGACTCTCTCTTCGGAGAAGGGCGGGTCTGGGGCCCGAGAGCCTTTTCGGCAACCGTCCCTTCAGGACCTATGCTCCGGATGCGCGAGACGCGGTGACGCAGCGCCTGCACGCGGATCGGATCCGGCTCGAGGTTCGCCCCCTGCCGGAATCCGGGCGGCCCGCCCACTTTTCCGGGCTGGTCGGGGTCTTCGGAATCCGGGCGGAGATCGGGCACGAGCGCCTGCGGGTGGGCGACTCCACCACGCTCACCGTCACGGTTGCAGGCCACGGAAACTTGTGGGACCTTGCGGCCGTTGCACCCGAGACGCTCGACGGCTTCAAGATCTACCCCGAGAAACCGGAGCTGGCGCTCGAGCATCGGCAAGACGACATCGAAGGGTTCAGGGTCTTCAAGCAATCCCTGGTGCCTCTGAGCAAGGGATCTCGCGAGGTCCCGGCAATCGAGCTCCATTACTTCGACCCGGCGGCCGGGAGCTATCGCGTCGCCAGCACCCGGCCCATCCGCATCGCTGTCGACGCCCCCCTGGAAGCCGCCGAAGACCTTGGGCATTCAGGAGCTCGATCCGCAGACGCCCGCGGAACGGCCGTCCGCCAGGTGGGCAAGGACATCCTGCCCATTCATACCGGCCTGCCCGGAGGCGGAACGCAGATCCTTTCCTCCGGCCTGTTGCGAAGCTGCATGGCGGGCTTCCTCGTCCCGCCTGCGGCCGTCCTGACCTGCTATGGGCTGAAAGTCAGGAGGACACGCCAGGAGGTCAGCCGCAATCTGGCGCGCAGGAGGGGCGCCCGCAAGAGAGCGCAGGAGAGACTGAAGCAGGCCGGAAGAGGGCTGGATGGCTCGGGGGGCGGCCGGTTTCTGTGGCAGGTCTCGCAGAGCCTGAAGGGTTTCCTCGCCGACAGGCTCGACGTCGCCGCCTTTTCCTGGACCCCGGCGGAAGTCTGCGCGTGCCTCATGTCCCAGGGAGTCGACCCGAATACGGCCGGCTCCGTGCGGGAGCTGCTGGAAGTGATCGAGGGGCTCGAGTTCGGTGCCGTCGACCAGGGCGCATTGGAGCGGGGAGCGATGTACGGGCTGTACAGAAAGGCGGCGGAGATGCTCGAGCGGATGGACCGGAGCCTGCGAAGCGCGGGACGATGATCCCTGCCGGGCGCTGCCCGCGCCCGGCTGCCCGGCCCTCGGGACCCTTCTCCCTGCAACTTCGGGATGGTTCGGGACTCAAACTTTCGAGTGCAACGGAAATCGAAAGGAGCCGAAATCGTGGAGCAGAAGACAGGAACGGCCGCGACGCTCGCCCTTGCCGCCGCCGTATCGAGCTATCTGGTCACCTTCTCGGGCCACCCGGGATGGGGACTTCTGGCCTCACTTGTCGCGGTGCCGCTGGGGGCCTTCGGCTTTGCCATGGCCGCCTCGCCGCGCGTCAGCGGAGGGGTGCTGAGCATCGTCTCGATCGTTCTGGGGATCGGCGCCTTCGGCATTTCCGTCCTGGGGATGATCGGGGCCATCGTCCTTTGAACGGGCCGCCCCAGTCCCGTTGTGACCGAATGTAGGCCTTCCGTGGCGGATTCGGCCCTCGGCCCGGAATCCGGCGTATCCGGAACTTGCGAATTGCTGTACGAATACGAAGGCATGAACAAATGCTGCATCCGGCTGCAGCCCCCTCACCCTGGCCCTGTCCCCCAAAAGGGGGCGAGGGGATTGCTCGGTCGCCTCTCTCCTCTCCCCTCCGAGGGGAGAGGATCAAGGTGAGGGGTGGCCATTGGTCTCGCCACCCCATGCGTTTGCATCAAGAGCGTTGAAAACTCGCTCCAGGCAGGCTGTAGAAAACCTGCTACCCCGCCTCCCGTTGAAATCGGTAAATCGAGCCGAGTCCCAGTATCCCGCTCAGCTCGTCCAGAGCCCGGCGGCTCTCTTCGATGAGGGAAGGGTCGAGGAGGTCCTCGATCCCGAGCGATTCGCGGTAGTGGGTCTCCACCCAGCGCGCGAGTCGGCGGCAAAGAGCATCGGTGACGCGGACTCCGGGCAGACATCCGTCGAGCTCTTCGGCCGTGAGCACCACCCGCAGCCTGAGACAGGCGGGCCCTCCGCCGTTGCGCATGCTTTCGCCCAGATCCACGAACCGGACCGAAGAGATCGGATTGGGATCCGACACGAGGCGCTCGATGCAGGCCAGGGCCCGAGGCGTTGCGCGGCACTCGCTCGGCGCGACCAGACACCGCGACCCGTCCGGCAGGGTGACCAGCTGGCTGTTGAAAAGGTAGGAGCGGACCGCCTCTTCGAGGGAGAGCTCGCCGGCGCCGACCTTCACGGAGACGAGCTCTCGCCCGCAGCAATCGGCCAGCGCCCCGGCCATGTCCTCCATGGCTCTGCCGTTGTCATCGAAGGCGAGCTCATGGTGCAGGATGAGGTCGCGGTCAGCCACGGCGACGACGTCGTTGTGGAAGGCTCCGGCGTCGATCGCGTCGGCATTCTGGCGCACGAACAGCGCGCATCGGCCCTCGAGCCCGTGAAGGCGCCCCACCGCGCGGGAGGCCTCCAGGGTCTGGCGTGCCGGGAAGCGCCGGGGGAGCCGGCCGGGCCGCAGGGCGCTCGAGCCGTAGACGAACACCTCGACGCCCCGGCCGCCGTGCTCGGCTGAGAGCCGCATCTGGTTGGCGGCGCCTTCGTCCGCAAGCTCGAGGCTCGCCGGAAGAGGATCGTGGACCACGAAGCGGGCGGGGTCGGCAAAGATCAGCCTGAGAACCCGGGCCGTGAAGCCGGCCTCCAGCGCTCGATGAAACTGGCCGACGAGGTTGGCCGGGGTGATGTGGACCCGGCCGTCCGAGGTGTCCGAGCCGGGCGAGACGGTCGCGGCGTTGGCTGCCCACATGCTCGAGGAGCTGAAGCAGGCCGCCAGCAGGTGCGGTGCGTCCCGGCCGGCCGCGCCGAGGACCCGCTCGTCGCTCCCGGAAAAACCCAGCCGCCGGAGCGCCTCCAGGTCCGGGCGCTCGTGAGGAGGCAGAACGGCCTGCTCCAGGCCGAGGCTGCGGAGCAAACGGACGTTCTCCAATATCTGCAGGGCCGCCTCCCTGGGGCTGGAGATCCGGCCCCGGTGGAGCATGGAGGCCAGGTTGCCGAAAGCCAGCCCTGCGTGCGTGTGCGTCGGCCCCGGCAGTCCCTGGAGGTGGACCTCCTCGGCTCGAGCGGCCTCCGCTTTCACTTCCCCGTTCACAGCGCGATCCCCGGCACGGGCCGAACCGGCGCCTCGAGGGCATCGACCTCCACGGAGGCGACCGGATAGGAGCAGTAGTCTGCGGCGAAGTAGCCGCTCGGCCGGTGGTTGCCGCTCCGGCCCACGCCTCCGAAGGGAAGGCTCCCGCTCGGCCCTGTGGTCGGCCGGTTCCAGCTCAAGACGCCGGCCCGCACCCGGCGGCAGAACGCATCGTAAAGCTCTCTGCGCTCCGACAGCAGGCCCGCGGTCAGACCGTACGCGGTATGGTTGGCTTCCTCGATCAGCGCATCGAAGTCCCGCACGCGCACGACCTGCAGCAGAGGACCGAAGATCTCCTCGTCGGGCCGTTCGCGAGCTTCGGTCACGTCCAGGATTCCGGGGGCCAGCAGGCCGCCTTTCTTTCGCAGGAGGCGCATGGGGAGCAGAGGCCGGCCGCCCTGGCGGAGCAGCCGGTCCTGGGCTGCCAGGAGGTCGAAAGCCGCCTCCGGTGTGATCACCGGCCCCATGAAAGGCTCGGGATCATCCTGCCATGGACCCACGCGAACGGATTGCGTCATGTCCAGTAGGCGCTCCAGGAAGCGGTCGCCTGCGGCGTCGTCCGCCACGATCAGCCGCCGCGCGCAACTGCACCGCTGGCCGGAAGTGATGAAGGCGGACAGAATCGTCGCGTAGGCCGCCGCCCCGGGGTCGTCGGGCGCCCAGACCGCAAGGGGGTTGTTCCCGCCCATCTCGAGAGCCAGCATTCGCCCCGGCGTCTGCGCGACGAGCCGCGAGAGGGCCTGGCCCGCGGCAAAGCTGCCGGTGAACAGGAGACCGTCGATCCCGGAGTGCGCGGCCAGGAGGCCGCCGGTCGCCCGGCCTCCCTGCACCATGTTGAAGACGCCGGCCGGAAGCCCGGCGCGCTCCCAGATCCGGGCCAGCTCTTCGCCTGCCAGGGGAGTCTTCTCGCTCGGTTTGAAGACCACGGCGTTTCCCGCGAGCAGGGCGGGAACGATGTGGGCGTTGGGCAGGTGCCCCGGCAGGTTGAAAGGGCCGAGCACGGCCAGGACGCCGTGCGGCTTGTAGCGTGTGGCCAGGGTGGTCGTTCCGGCCTGCGTGCACCGAGGAGACCGGCGCTCCCGGATCGCGCGGATCGAGCTCCCGATCTTGCCCGCCATGGCCTCGATCTCGGTCCGCGACTCCCACAGGGGCTTGCCCGCGTCACGGCAGAGAACCCGGGCGAAGGCATCCGACTGGTCGGCGAGGGCTTGGCCGAAACGCTCGATCCGCTCGACCCTCGCCTCGAGGGAGAGGGCCGCCCAGTTCTCCGACGCCCGGCGTGCGGCCCGGACAGCGGCATCCACGTCCCGGGAGTCGGCCGCAGCACCCTGCCAGAGGGTCTCGCCGGAAGCCGGGTCTTCGGAGGACAGCTCGGGGCCCCGCCCGGGCACCCAGGACCCGCCGATGTAATGAACCGCGTCCATGTGTTCCGTGTCTCCGTTCGCCTTGCGTCAGGCGCAACGCCGCAGATGGCCGTTTATCGACAGCCTCTCAAGGGGGCGTGGCGGATCCAGTCCCCTCCCGCGACTTTCAAGCGATAGGCCGTGCGGCCGTCGATGCCTACGGTCCTGTCCGGAAGCTCGCGGAGCCGGCCGATGGCGGCCAGGCAGCAGAGGCTGGAATTGCAGATCAGGTGTTCCGTCGCGCCGCCGCGGGCATCGTCCGTCTGTTCCGCGATCTCGCTCACGACCGCCCTGCGCGAGGCCCGTACGGTCCGGATCCGCTCCCTGCGGCAGCGCACGACCGGTCCGGCCTCGAAGATATCCACGAGGTCCGTGACCGCAAACCCCTCGTCCTGGAGCAGCTTGAGCGCCGGCCGGGTCTGCTCGTGCACCTTGCCGACGACCGCCTGGGCTTCCTCGGGGAGCAGGTTGACGTAGATCGGGTGCCGGGGCATGAGATCGGCGATGAAGGTCTTGTTCTTCATGCTGAGGTAATCCGCTTTGGGATAGTCGATGTCGAAGAAGTGCCGGCCCAGGGCTTCCCAGAAAGGGGAGCGCCCCTTCTCGTCGACCACGCCCCTCATCTCGGCGATCACCGTTTCCTCGAAATGGGCAGGGTGCTCGGCCATGAAAAGAAAGCGGCCGAGGGAAAGGAGACGGCCGACTCCCCGGCGCTGGTGCTCCGGGTGCAGGAACAGGCTGCAGATCTCGGTGGGACCGTTGTGCTCCTGGAAGAGGTGGAGCACCAGGATCTCCTTGTGCACGCCCAGTTCCGGCGAGCACTGGATCGATGTTTCCAGGCGGTACGCGTAAAAGGGATCGAACCCGCCGACCTTGGAGAGGATGCCGCTCGTACCGACGACCTGGCCGGTGGCCGCGTCCTCGAGTACGAACAGGTAGTTTTCCCCCTGCGGTTTGGAGCGGATGGAGGCGAACGCCCGCAGGGAGTCCCGGATCTTCTCCTGCAGGTATTCCCGATCGGCCGGCAGACTGCTCAGACCGAACCCGGCCAGGTGCGCGAGGGCCTCCAGGGCAGCGAGGTCGTCCTCTCGGACCGGCCGCATGACGTACGAGCCCGGCGTTCCCCGATCAGGCTTCTGCATGAGGTTCCTCTGCGGCGGCTTCGTTGTTCCCGGCGACTGTCACGAGCGTGCTCTCCAGTATTCCGAGGACGGCCCTCACGTCGTCCGGGTCCATGCATCCGAAGGGCGGCAGAAAGCGCACCCGCCCTGCAGGTGCGCCCGCCGAGTAAGCGATGACGCCCGCCTGATAGAGCTTCTGCAAAAACGCCTTCACCCTGCCGGCATCTCCTCCGAGCGGCGTGCAGGCGATCATGGCCCCGGTTCCGTAGGGACCGGTCAGCAGGTCCGGATGGCGCCTCTCGATCGCCCGGAGCCCTTCGGCGAACAGAGCGCCCAGGCGCGCGACCTTGCCGTCCGGGCCGTAGTAACCGCCTTCGGTGAGCTCGGCCAGGATGGCGATGGCCGCATGGAAGGCCGCCGTGCTCGAGGTGAAGGTCTGGCTGAGCAAGCCCGGCCCGGGATTGAGCTCCGCCCGGAACAGGGTGGCGCAGACGTGGGAGAGCTTGCCCAGCGTGACGATGTCGACGTATTCGTCCAGGCCGAAATGGGAATAGGCGAAAAGCTCCGTGGTCCGGCCGAAGGTCTGGATCTCGTCGACGATGACGATCACCCCTCGCTTTTTGAGGATTTCCATGAGGGCCCGGAAGAAGACTCGGCTCCCCGGATAGAAGCCGCCTTCTCCCTGGACCAGCTCGAAGAACATGGCGGCGTGCTCGCCGGGATGCCGGGCCAAGTGGCGTGAGAGCGCGCTTGCGGCCGCCCGGGTGCCCTCGTCCGGCCGGGCCGGATCGTAGAACGGGATGCGGTCCACCCGGACCGTCTCCGGCAGCCCCTGGCGGTACTCCGGTCGGTCGGTCACCTGGGAGAGCGCCAGAGAGCGTCCCGCAAAGCTTCCGGCGAAAGCGAGGAGGCGCGAGGCCGGGTGCTTCTTCTGGAACGCGATCTTGAGCGCGTTCTCGTTGGCCATGGCGCCGCTCGTGGTGGGGAAGCCGTGACTCAGCCGGGCCCCGCGGCGGTTGGCCGCCTCCAGCAGCCGGCTCAGGAAGGCGGGGACGACCCGGCTCTGCATCAGGTTGCCCTGCACGACCGTGTCTTCGAGGGCAGCGTCGACGCAGGCGGAGAGCATCGCCGGGTGGCTGTGCCCGAGCACGTGCACCCCGATGCCGCTGATCATGTCGTACTTCACGCTCCCGTCGGCCAACTCCACCAGGGGACCCCTCCCGATCCCGCTTGCCAGGTACGGGAAAAAGAGCTCCCTGCCGCGCAGCCGGCCCAGCTCCTCGACCGCGCGCGCGTAGTCGGTCGCGCGGCCGGGGCAGGCCGGTCGAGGACCGTTCAGGAGGGAGCGGATCTCGGACCAAGCCGCCAGGAGAAGATCCTTGGCCTGCTGCACCCGGCGATCCCTCCTGAGCACGTCGGCCGCCAGCGGCTCCGGGCCGATTTCAGGCTCTCTCATGTTTCCCTCCCGCCCCGTCCTCCTGTTCGGCGCGGTCGTCCGAGACCGCCCCATGCAGGTCGCCGCTGGCAAGCCGCATGAGCAGGAGCGCCGTCAGGCGGATGCGCTCCACCAGGCTTTCCAGATCCGCGTATTCGTCCGGCGTGTGAATGCCGCCGCCGCGCACGCCGAGGCTGTCGACCGTGGCGAGCCCTTCAGCGGCCAGCAGGTTGCCGTCGCTCGCTCCCCGTGAAGAGCGCCAGCGGATCGGCTGGCCCAGGGCCTGCGCGCAATCCTCCACCCACGCCATCAGGCGCCTGGAGCCCCGGTCGAGCTGTCGCGGAGGCCTTTGGAACCTGCCTTCCAGAACGGCCGAGAAGCCTTCCCGCCCGTTCACGGATGCAACGATCGAGGCGAGCGCCGACTCCACCCGGCCCTGGGCTTCCGGGCTGGTCACACGGACATTGAAGAAGGCTGCCCCGCGATCCGGCACGACGTTGACCGGCCCGCCGCCTTCCACCCGTCCCACGTTGATCAGAATCCCCGCATCCGGGTCCTGGAGCCGGCTCACCTCGAGCATGGACCCGGCCAGAGCGACCAGGGCGTTGCGTCCCTTTTCGGGCTCCCGGCCCGCGTGAGCGGCCCTCCCCCGGACGCGCAGCACGAAGTTCCCGGAGCCCGCGCGCTCGTGCACCAGGCAGCCGTCCTGGAAGCAGGGCTCGAACAGGAGCCCGAGATCGTGCGAGGCGGCCAGGGCCCGGATGGGCGCGCCCGAGCCCGGCGAGCCGATCTCCTCGTCCGGGTTGACGAATACGGTCCAGGCCAGGCCGTTGCGGAACGGGCTCTGCTCGAGCCTCTCGAGCGCCTTGAGCAGGATCAGGAGTCCGCCCTTGGCGTCCGCGACCCCGGGCCCGACGACGCGGTCCGAGCCGCTCCTCCTGGACTTTCGGAACGGATGGCCGGGCGGGAACACGGTGTCCATGTGGATTCCGAGCAGCGCCCGGACGCGCGGCCGCGGCCTGGCCTTGCGCACGAGCAGCATGGGGCCGAGCGGGCCGTCCCCGCGGGGGGCCGTCGGGTCCGCCCCCGGGGCCGGCCGGAGCGGGATCTTCCGCACCTTTGCGCCGAGCCCGGAGAAGTCGGTCTCGAGCAGGCCCGCCATCCGCTCCAACCCCTCCCTGTTGTAACTGTAGGAGTTGACGTCGGACCAGAGCATCAGGGTCCTGCGGAGCCCGTTCCGCTCCTTCTCGATCCCTTTGAGCCAGGCAGCATATCGGTCCATGGGAAGCGCTCGTCCGCTGGAACTTTCGGCCCATCTTTTGGATTCCGGAGGCCGTCTTTTCGGTGCCAGGAGACGGTATTGGAGATTGCCATGGCAAATCGGCTTCTTCTGGAGCCAGGTCAAGGTGCCGCTGAAAATCTCGGGCATTCCGGGGGAACATCTAAGAGGCAGAGAAATGAACACCAACAGGCAGGGAAATGAGCACGGGAACCGGTCGAGAACAGCAGGAGAGAACCATGGCGGACATAGCCAAGATGTTCGAAGGGGTCAACGTGGCGATCGTGGCGGCCGATGCCGACTTCAAGGTCGTCTACGAGAACGAGAAGTGCAGGAAGCTGTTCCAGGAGGTCTTCGGCAGGGAAGACTACGTGGGCAGCAACCTGAGCGAATGCCACAAGCCGGAGACAACGGAGAAGATGAAGGCCCACTACCAGGATTTCAAGGAGAGGAAGAAAGGCCTCTACTTCTTCACCATGGACCTTCCGAACCGCAAGGGGATCCTGGTGAATGTCCCCTACTACGAGGGCGGCCGGTTCGCCGGCGTGGTCGAGCTCGTGTTCGAGATCCCCGGCTGAACGGCTCTCTCTGAGTCTTGCGGGGGTGGTGCGGCGGGCCGGTCGCAATTGCCGGCGACCGCCCCCGCCAAAGTCCGTCGCCTCCAAGGAAGGGCAGCTCGGCGGCCAGCTTCGGATCGCCGCCGGAGCCCCCCCGGCCGCAAGGTTCTCGCCAGACGCCGGGCGAGTCCCTGGAGACGCTCGTCCCTGCTGGTTTTTGCCCCTTTGGCGGCAGATTCTTGTCTTTTCGAGTGATATACTGCTTCGGAGAAATGGCGTGAACATTAAGAATTTCTGTCTGCAGCGTCACCGCGGCCTATCCATCGAATCAGGCCGGATTAGAGGATAACCATGAACGACTTTTTCTTTCAGCTTACGCCAGACGTTGTGCTGAAGGCACTTGAAATGAGCGGGTTCGAACCGACGGGACACTGCATGGCCTTGAACAGTTACGAGAACAGGGTGTACGACCTCCGGTTGAGGGGGGGCTCCCATGTGGTCTCGAAATTCTACCGTCCAGGGAGGTGGAGCAGGGAGCAGATCATGGAGGAGCACGAATTCCTCCTCGAGCTCCAGGCGGATGAAGTACCCGTATGTGCGCCGCTCAGGTTTTCCGACGGGGAAACCATTCACGAGATTGAAGGAATCTATTACGCGGTCTGGAACCGCACGGGGGGGAGGATCCCCGATGAGCTAACCGAAAATGTCGTCCAGATGCTGGGCAGGCTCCTCGCGAGGATCCACAACGTGGGAGCGGTGAAAAGAACCACTCACAGGATTTCCCTGACCGGCGAGCAGTACGGGCTGAAGCCCCTCGCGTTTCTCGTCGAGCGGGATTTCCTGCCTTCTCATTGCACGGAAAGATATGCGCGCGCCGTAAGGGAGATTGTCGAGATTTACGAGACCCTGCGAAACGACATTCCCTTCCACCGTATCCACGGGGACTGCCACCTGGGGAACCTCCTGAACGGCGCCGCGGGATGGTTCTTTCTTGATTTCGACGATTTCCTGAGCGGACCGGCCGTCCAGGACTTCTGGATGATTGTTCCTGAGCGTGATGACACGGGGCTCCGGCAGAGACGGCTTTTCCTGGATGCGTACCGGGTCTTCAGGGACTTTGATGATGCATGGCTCCGACTGATTGAGCCCCTCAGGTCGCTGCGCTATATCCATTACGCGGCATGGATAGCGAAGAGGTGGGACGACCCCGCATTCCCCGCGGCATTCCCCCATTTCGGGACGGTCCAATACTGGGAGGAGCAGACCGCCGACCTGGAAGACCAGCTCGAATATATTCATGCCAGGAAAGGTGACCTCCCGCAACACCTGAGGCGTGCCGAGACGCCCCAAGAGGATACGAAGGAGCTCACCAACAAGGATTACTTCTGGGACTACGAGGACAGGTGAGCTTCAGTGCCGCTCGGGGGGCGCAACGCCGCAGATGGCCGTTTATCGACAGCCTCCTATCTCCAGCCGATCGGCTGATAGCCTTTGTCCCGGAGGCACTGGTCGACATAGCCTTGCTCTACCGGATCCGGCTCCCGGGACCTGAACAGCCCGTGCAGAAGTCCGCTCGTCCCGCCGGCACCCGCGCCCACGGCTGCGCCTCGGCCGGCGTGGCCCGTGATGGCGCCCGCCACGGCGCCCACCGCCGCACCGGCCCCGGCCCCCAAAGCCGTCTGGCCGGCGACCTTCCCGGCGGCGCCGGACTTCAGCCCGGCCTCGGATGCGAGCTGCCTGCACGCCTCGATGTCCTGCTTCGCCTGTGCCTCGCCGACCTCCTGCAGCTTCGCATTGGGGTAGAGGACCGGGCGCTTGGCTCCGCAGCCGGCGGCCAGGGCGAGCATGGCGACACATGCGGTCACGATGTAACCGGAGTTCCTCTTCATCAGCATCTGTATGCCTCCGTGGCAGTCCGTGCGACCTGTAAGTAAGAAAGCGTCGTCCTGCGCGCGGCCGGAATCGTCAGAAGCCGGCCCCCACGCCGATCCCGATCGAGACCCCGCCGGGCCATCTGCCGTTCGACTCCACCAGATGGATCTCCCTCGGCGCGATCAGGGGCAAGGTGTATTCGCGCTGGTCGATGACCGCCTTCGTCGTGCCCAGCACGCGGCCGGCTACCGTCACCTCTCTTCCCGGCTTGTAGATCGCGGTTTCCAGGTAGCCGGGGTATTCCACCAGGAACCTTCCGAAGGTCGTGTCCGTTTCCTTGGGCCGGTCTCTGGAGTCGAGGGGTTTGGAGAGAACTTCGATGAAGGTCGCTTCCCGGGTATTGCGGCCGCTCAGGATTTCGCCCCCCAGGATCACGAGCCGGCCTTGGTAAGCGTCCGGAGTCTGGAACAGGGCCTCCGGTGCCACGGCCGGCTCCGCTTCTTTACGGAATTCGCGGCTCACGACGGAACCGCATGCGCCGAGAGCGCACGCCAGAACGACGGCAAGACCGGCATTCAACAGAGCTTTGCAGCGCACTGCGATTCCTTCCGCTGGCCCGGTGGAGGAAACGGCTATCCATCTGTTTGGATGCGCGACCGCCCGGACCGGGGTTGCGCGCCGGCAGCCTGCAGCCGGACCTCAGTCGCAGGCAGCCTCCGGCGTGCCGGCCGGCTCGAGCAGGATCGGCATGCCGGTGTCGAGGAGCGTCCTCAAGAAGCAGCCGTACTGGTACTTGAGCCCGTCGAGCTGGAAGTTGATGTTGTGGCCGTCCAGGATGCCGTCTTCGAACTCCTCCACGACCACGGCCGTCACCCGGCCGCCGTCGCCGGAAGCGAGATTCCCGGAGACCGGGTAGTCGGCCACGTCGAGGCCCAGGTAGTCCATGGTCTCCAGCGTGGATTCGGAACAGGGCCGCTCGATCCCGCAGCGCGGAGATGCGTACTCCCGCTCCAGCGCGATCTGATCAAAGGTGTCCACCGCGAAAGGCCGGCCCGAGAGCTGAAGCCCTGCGGAGGCGATGAACGCGTTCTGCGAGGGCGGCGGGAAGAAGGAGTCGAAAAAGCCCTGGCTCATGTACACGTGCTTCGCGCTTCTGCCCGGCAGGGGATCCCGGAAGAAGTGCTTGGCAAAGTTGACCGGGTCCGCCGGTCCCCAGGCCAGGGTGATGAGATTGAGGAAAGGATGGAAGAGATCGAGCTCCTGGTCCTCGGGGGTCCCCAGCAGGAGCCGAAGGATTTCGGGAAACGGGATCTCCCGCATCTCGAGCCCGATCGTGCCGAAATGGGCCGCGGTGCCGGACGGGATGAGGGCGACCAGGTTTTCCTCCAGGGCGCCCCATTGATCGAGCACCAGGCTGCCCAGAGACTGGCCCATGCTGAAGAGGTGTGCGGCATCGAAGCCGATCCTCCCGTCCGCTGACAGAGCAGCGTCCGTTTCCGGGCAGAGCGAGGGATCGATCCTCAGCTGCCGGAGCATCCTGAGGAACAGCGCCTGCTCCGCCATGCCCTGCCGCAGGTTGTCGGGCAACGCGGCCGCCTGCAGCACGTTGTAGAAAGTCATTCCCCCGGGCACTCCCCCTCTCTGCGGATGGACCGGCAGGGCGCATCCGGCGGTCGCGATGGCGCGCGCCGCAAAGGTGAGGGCCGGGCCGGTGCCTTCCGGGGCCGGCACGTTCGGGTCCGGTTGCCTGCCGCGATCGGTCAACTGCGTCGAGACTCCGCCGGTGCCGTGGATGTAGATCACCAGGGGCCAACCGGCCGCAGGCATCGGCCCCTTGGGGATCGCCAGCGCAAACGGGATCTCCTCGTCGCGCTGCCTCACCGGATAGCCCTCCGCATCCAGGACGATCTCGCCGCCTTCCAGCAGGTACGGAGGCGTGCCCCTCTGGAACTGGGGCGCGGAGAAGGCGCCCTCGAGCAGGTAATAGGCTTCGTATTCGCGCGTGCGGACGAGGGGCGCGGCCGGCGCCGGAGGCGGCAGGGAAGCCGCGTAGTCGTAGATGCGCTCGGTCTCGCCGACCGGGTCGCCGGTCGTGAAAGCGTTCGCGGCAGCGACCGCCGAAGGCGGAATCCCCCGATCCTCCAGATAGGCGACAAGGGCTGCATAGGCCTGCCTGGCACGCTCGCCCGCAGGCCCTCCTCCCGGGCTCGACCCATGGAGAAGCTGCTGCAGGGCAAGAGGGCTTCCGAGCGGCTCGCCGGCCGCGTCCCCCAGGGCGCGCAGGACGACGGCGGCATAGCGCGTATTCGGGCTGAGGACGAAGCCCGGCAGGGGAGCCAGCGCCAGCACGTTGTCGGGGTGAGCGGCGTCCGCCCCGGTATAGAAGCGCATGACCAGCGGGAATCGCCTGCCGTATTCCGCTGAGGAGGGGTCCACGTCCGCCAGAAAGACCGGGGACTCTTCCGCGAGGGTCTCCGGGGTCGACGGGAAGTCGGACGCGTTCAGGCCGGCTTCGAACCGGAAGTAGCTGACCGTGGAGAGGCCGAACCCGTCGTGCTCGGCCGCCAGCCGCACGTAGCGGTCGAGCAGGGCGATGAATAGCCCGCTCCCTCCGTGAGGGTAGCGCGAGAGGTCGAGGCCTCCCTCGTCTTTCCGGAGAAGGTCCGTGGGGAAGGGGAAGTCGTAGAAGCCGCCTTCTTGAGAGAGATCGAAGAGCACGCGGGTCCCCGGGATCTCCTCGGCGACCTCGCCCTGGGAGCGGGAGGCCCCGTCGTCGTCGCTGTCCCCGCAGGCGAAAAAGGCCAAAGAGGACGCCAGGAACCAGAAAAAAGCCGCGAACCTCATCGCTCTGTTCGGCATGCCCCAGCCCTCCTTCGAGCCATTCATGAACGGTCCCTGATGCGGAATGTAGCACAGCCGCGGGCCGTCGCAAAACGGATTTATTCACATGGGCGCGCCAGCTGCAGGTGGGGCTTTTATCGGCAGCCTCTCGATCGAAAGGGTGTCGAAAAATGACTCCCTCTCCCCGGACCCGGGGGAGAGGGTCGGGGTGAGGGGGGAACCAGAAGCAGATCCACCCCTCATCCTGACCTTCTCCCCTCGGCGAGGGGAGAAGGTATAAGAGGGCCAGGGCCGGCCTGGTCGGCGGAGATGAAGGACTTCAGAGCAATCCGCGGTTTGTCAGGAATCCTCTCAGCAAGCCGCGCAGGAAGTCACGATCCTCTGCTTGCGCGAGAGTATCCAGGCTCGCTCCGGCCTGCTTCGCATCGAGCCGGCCTGCCGCACAGAGAGCCTCGATGCCTTCCCTGACCACCTGGGAGTCGAATTCCGGGTGTCCCTGGAGGCACAGAATGAAAGGCCCGACGGAGAACATCTCGTACGCGGTCTTTTCCCCCCGCCCGAGAGGGACCGCGTCCGGAGGCAGGCGTGTGACCGCATCCTGGTGGAATTCCAGGATGCGGACCGGATCGGGCGCGGCGCGGAGCTCGGGCAGAGCTTTCGCCTGGTCGGTGAGACGGACGGCCCGGACGCCGATCTCCCATCCCAGCGCGTTGCGCGCGACCCTGCCGCCGAGCGCTTCGGCCACGAGCTGGTGCCCGAAGCAGATGCCGATGAGCGGCTGACCGCGGTCACGGATCCGGCGCACGCAGTCCATCAGCCGCCGGATCCAGGGCAGAGGGTCGCCGACCGAGTGCCGGCTGCCGGTGATGACAAACCCGTCGTACTCCGCAAGATCGTCCGGGAACCTGCCGTGCTCCACGTCGTGGACATGCCATGTTTCTCCGTCTCCCGAGAGGAGATCGATCATCATCCTGCCGTAATCGCCCTTGCGCCGGCGCGTGGCCGGGTTCGCCCTGCCGGCCTGAAATATGGAAAAGCGCATGCGCTCACCCTCTCAATGTAGAGCCTGTCCCAACAGGCTCGATTTCAGAGGCTGTTCAAAAATGCCCAGATGCAAGGCGCACGAAGTCCTGAAGAACGAGGCGTACATGGAAGTACGCCGCAGTGACGAAGGACGAGTGCAACGCCGCAGATGGGCGTTTTGGGACAGCCTCTAATGTAAACCCCAATTTGATGGTGAGACAGATTGTCACCCCTCACCTTGGTCCTCTCCCCTCGGAGGGGAGAGGAAAGAGCCGACCCAGCAATACCCTCGCCCCCCTTAGGGGGAGAGGGCCAGGGTGAGGGGGCCGCAGCCCGCATGCAAATTCATTCATGCGTCCGTATTAGAAGGATGATCCGGGCTCCCGCAGAAAGGCGATCTCCTCGGGCGTGGACGGCCTGCCGAGAATTGCGTTTCTGTGAGGAAAACGGTGGAACCGCTCGACGATGGCCGCGTGCCTCTCGGCATAGTCCGCGCTCATGGCGAGGAAGCTCGTGAAGGGAGACCGGTCGATGCGGGCGAGCCGGGCCAGGCTCTCGAAGAGACCTCGAGACTGCCGCTGCACTTCCACCGACTCCGCGTGCATGAGCGGCATGTACAGGAACATGCGCTCCATGAGGGAAAGCGCGTGGTCCTGACCGCCCCGGATCGCCTGTAGAGAAGTTTCCAGGGCCAGGGGGTCTGTCGCGAAAGCCTTGGGCGTGCCCCGGTACATGTTGCGCGGGAACTGGTCCGTGAGGATCACGAGGGCCAGGCTGCCGTCCGAGCTGTTCGCCCAGTGCCTGTACTCCCCTCGAACCGCCCGCTCGAGGTGCTCTTCGAACCGCTCGCGGATCTCTCGGTCCGTGGATTCGTCCTTGCCGAACCAGCGGCGAGCGACCGCCGAATCCGCTTCGAGCGGGCTCTTTTCGCTCAGCCCTTCGAACCAGTAATCCAGGATAGACTCCGGGATGGCCTCGGCTCCCGGGACGGCCTTTGGAGAGTCCTTGAGCTTCCCTTGCCTCATCATCCGGCAGATCCTCCTCCATGGGTGTTCTATTGGATGGATGCAGCGGCTTGCGGACACGCTTCCGTATGCGTTGCGATGTTTCCTTGACGCAGCGGCCGCGGCTTTTCTATACTGCTCTTTCCTTTCATCTCCTTTTGTTTTCTATTCTTTCTCTTGTTGCTATTCCCCAGTACTGGCGCGCCCGCCGCAAGGGAAACGCTCCGCGAGCGCGCTCCGATCACAGGGAGCTTTTTTGTCTTTTCCCCCAATCAGGAGCCGAACGGACGATGGCAAACCGGCAGGACCCTTCTGGCAGAGGAGAGCGATCTGCGCGGGAAGGTAAGGTCAAGAAGAGAGCGCAGGGGCAGAATAAGGAAATGTTCGCCCTGCCCATGGAGCAAGGGCGGACGGCGCTGCTGGCATCGATCGTCGATTCCTCCGACGACGCCATCTTCGGCAAGACGCTCGAAGGGGTGATTACGAGCTGGAACCGCGCCGCTGAATCGATGTACGGGTACCTGGCGGAGGAAATGATCGGCAGACCGGCCTCGGTCCTCCTCCCTCCGGACCGGCCGCGCGAGATGGAAGAAATCCTGGATCAGATCCGCAAGGGCGCGCGCGTCGAGCATTACGAGACGCTGCGCCGGCGCAAGGACGGCACCCTGATCCATGTCTCGCTCACCGTTTCGCCGATCCACGACACGACAGACGGGCTCATTGGCGCCTCCTCGATTGCCAGGGACATCTCGGAAAGGAAACGCATCGATGAGCAGCTGCAGGCGACCTCCAAGTATGCCCGGAGCCTGATCGAGGCCAGTCTCGACCCGCTGGTCACGATCAGCCCGGAAGGGAAGATCACGGACGTCAACGAGGCCACGATCAAGGTCACGGGCAGAGACCGGGAACGGCTCATCGGCACGGACTTCTCCGACTACTTCACCGAGCCGGAAAATGCCCGTCGAGGCTATGAGCAGGTTTTCGCCAAGGGGTTTGTCACCGACTATCCGCTCACCATCCGCCACAGCGACGGGCGGCTCACGGAAGTGCTCTACAACGCCTCGGTGTACCGGGACGTGCAGGGCAACGTGCTGGGCGTGTTCGCCGCGGCGCGCGACGTGACGGCCCAGCGCCAGGCCGCGCAGTATGCCCGGAGCCTGATCGAGGCCAGTCTCGATCCGCTGCTCACCATCAACCCGGAAGGAAAGATCACGGACGTCAACGAGGCGACCGTGAAGGTGACCGGGGTGCCTCCCGACCAACTCATCGGCACGGATTTTTCCGACTATTTCACCGAGCCCGACAGGGCCGGAGAGGGATACCGGCAAGTCTTCGAGAAAGGGTTTGTCACCGACTATCCGCTCACCATCCGCCACCGTGACGGGCGGCTCACGGACGTGCTCTACAACGCCTCGGTGTACCGGGACGTGCAGGACGACGTGCTGGGGGTGTTTGCCGCGGCGCGCGACGTGACGGCCCAGCGCCAGGCCGCGCAATATGCCCGGAGCCTGATCGAGGCGAGTCTCGATCCGCTGGTCACGATCAGCCCGGAAGGGAAGATCACGGACGTGAACGAGGCCACCGTGAAGGTGACCGGGGTGCCTCGCGACAAGCTCATCGGGACCGACTTTTCCGACTATTTCACCGAGCCCGACAGGGCCGGAGAGGGGTACCGGCAAGTCTTCGAGAAAGGGTTTGTCACCGACTATCCGCTCACCATCCGCCACCGTGACGGGCGGCTCACGGACGTGCTCTACAACGCCTCGGTGTACCGGGACGTGCAGGACGACGTGCTGGGGGTGTTTGCCGCGGCGCGCGACGTGACGGCCCAGCGCCAGGCCGCGCAATATGCCCGGAGCCTGATCGAGGCGAGTCTCGATCCGCTGGTCACGATCAGCCCGGAAGGGAAGATCACGGACGTGAACGAGGCCACCGTGAAGGTGACCGGGGTGCCTCGTGACCCGCTGATCGGCACCGACTTCTCCGACTATTTCACCGAGCCCGAGAAGGCCCGGGAAGGATACCGGCAGGTCTTCGAAAAAGGCTTTGTCACGGACTATGCCCTCACCATCCGGCACCGGGACGGCAAGCTGGTCGACGTCCTCTACAACGCTTCGGTTTACAAGGATATCCGCGGCAACGTCCTGGGCGTCTTTGCCGCAGCCCGAGACGTGACCGAATCCAACCGCGTCATGCGCGAGTTCGCCGAGACCAAGAACTTCCTCGACAACATTCTGCAGAGCTCGACCAAGTACTCCATCATCGGCAAAGATCTCAACCGCCGCATCCTCTCCTGGAACGAGGGGGCACGGCGCAACTACGGCTACGAGGCGGAAGAGATTCTGGGCATCGACTCGAGCGTTCTGCACACGCCGGAAGACATCCGCTCGGGAGCCGTGGATGCCATGCTCGCGATGGCCCACGAGAAGGGCCTGGCCGAGGCCGAGTTCACGCGCGTGCGCAAGGACGGCTCGCGTTTTACCGCCAGCGTCGTGGTCACGCGCCGCAACCACGCTTCGGGCCGCCCCATCGGCTATCTGCTCATGAGCAACGACATCTCCGAGAAGAAACAAGCGGAGGAACAGCTCCGCCAGGCGTCGCAATACGCCCGCAGCCTGATCGAGGCGAGCCTCGACCCGCTGGTGACGATCAGCCCGCAAGGGAAGATCACGGACGTCAACGAGGCCACCGTGAAGGTGACCGGGGTCCTGCGCGACAAGCTCATCGGCACGGACTTCTCCGACTACTTCACCGAGCCGGAAGAAGCGCGCGGCGGATACGAACAGGTCTTTGCCAGGGGGTTCGTCACCGATTATCCGCTCACCATCCGGCACAGGGACGGGCGGCTCCTGGATGTTCTGTACAACGCCTCGGTGTACCGGGACATGCAAGACAATGTGCTGGGCGTATTCGCCGCGGCGCGCGACGTCACGGCCCAACGCCAGGCCGCACAGTATGCCCGCAGCCTGATCGAGGCGAGCCTCGATCCGCTGGTCACCATCAGCCCGCAAGGGAAGATCACGGACGTCAACGAGGCCACCGTGAAAGTGACCGGGGTGCCTCGCGACCGGCTCATCGGCACCGATTTTTCCGACTACTTCACCGAGCCGGAAAACGCGCGCCGGGGATACGAGCAGGTTTTCGCCAAGGGGTTCGTCACCGACTATCCCCTCACGATTCGCCATAAGGATGGGCGGCTCATGCCGGTGCTGTACAACGCCTCGGTGTACCGGGACGTGCAGGGCAATGTGCTGGGTGTCTTTGCCGCGGCGCGCGACGTCACGGCGCAGAAGGAGGCCGAGGCGAAGATCGCCGAGCAGCGCGCGCGCGAGGAGCAGCGCGCGCGCGAGCTCGAGCGCCTGGCGGAGCTGGAGAGGTTCCAAAAGCTGACCGTCGGACGCGAGCTCAAGATGATCGAGCTGAAGAAGGAGATCGAGGAGCTCAAGAGGGAGAACGAGCGGCTCCGCGATCCGAAATCCAACGGGAGGACGGAACCGTGACCTCGCGCACGGTCCAGGCGCGGAAGCGCATCGATCCCGAGGACTACACAAAGGCCGTTCTCAACATCCTCGAGGACTTTGCCGGGGAGAAGGGGCGCTTCGAGGAGACGCAACGCGCGGTGCTCAACATTCTGGAAGACCTCGCCTCGGAAAAGGCCATGTTCGAACAGACGCAGCGGGCCATGCTGAACCTGCTCGACGACTTCGGCATGGAGAGGGAGAAGACCCAAGCCGTAAACCTCGAGCTCAGGGACGCGATCGAATCGCTGCGCCGGGCGAAGGAGGCGGCCGACACGGCCAATCGCGAGCTCGAAGCGTTCGCCTATTCCGTTTCCCACGACCTGCGGGCGCCGCTGCGGAGCATCGCAGGCTTCGGACACATCCTGTATGAAGACTACTTCGATCGGCTCGACGAAGAGGCAAGAGACGGGCTCAGGCGGATCTTCGCCGCAACCGAAAAGATGGGGCGTCTGATCGATGATCTGCTGAACCTGTCGCGTGTCACGCGCGCCGAGATGAAGCGCGAACGCCTGAACCTGAGCGTCATGGTGCGCAAGATCGCCGAAGCCAAAAGGAGCGCCCAGCCGGAGCGCGCGGTCGAGCTCGTCATCGAAGACGGCCTGTTTGCCGAGGGCGACGATCATCTGCTGAATATCGTGCTCGAGAACCTGCTGGAAAACGCCTGGAAATTCACCGGCCGGTGCCCGTGCGCGAAGATCCAGTTCGGATCCGCACAGAAGGACGGGGCGCTCGTGTTCTTCATCGAGGACAACGGCACCGGCTTCGACATGGCTTACTCGGAGAAGCTGTTCCAGCCGTTCCAGCGCCTCCATGCGATGAACGAGTTTCCGGGCACCGGCATCGGGCTGGCCACGGTCAAACGCATCATCGAACGCCATGGCGGCCGGGTGTGGATCGAAGGAGAGCTGGGAAAGGGAGCAACCGTGTACTTCGTACTATGATCCTCTCCGGGGGCATGTTTCAGGACGGCGAACAACGCCGGCGACCGCATACAGGGAGGCGGGAGAGAGATGACGACCAAGCACATTCTTCTGGTAGAGGACAACCCGGACGACGTGAAGCTGACCCTGAGGGCGCTCGAGAAGAGCCGCGTCGCCAACAGGGTGGACGTCGCCTCGGACGGCGTCGAGGCGCTGGATTATCTCTACGGCACGGGCAAATTCGAAGGCCGCGACACGAGCGTCATGCCGCAGGTGATCCTGCTCGATCTCAAGATGCCGCGCATGGACGGGCTCGAGGTGCTGCGCCGCATACGTTCGGACGAGAGGACGAGGATCCTGCCCGTGGTCGTCCTGACCACGTCGAGCGAAGAGCGGGACCGGGTCGAGAGCTACAAGCTCGGCGCGAACAGCTACATCCGGAAGCCGGTGGACTTCAAGCAGTTTGCGGACTCGGTGCAGCAGCTGGGGCTCTACTGGCTGGTGTTGAACGAATCGCCTTGACAGCCCGGGCGCAGCGGCGGAGAGGAATCGGTTCATCGGGACGCGGAAGGCGAGAGATCATGAGCAAGCAGCTTCGAGTACTCATCGTCGAAGATTCCGAGGACGACACCCTGCTGCTCCTTCGCGAGCTGCGGCAAGGCGGGTATGACCCCGTATTCGAGCGCGTCGAGAGGGCCTCGTCGATGAAGGAGGCGCTCGAGAGGAAGAGATGGGACATCATCGTATCGGACTACGTCCTTCCGAGCTTCAGCGGTCTCGCGGCGCTGGTTATTCTCAAGGAGAGCGGCCTCGACCTGCCCTTCATCATGATATCGGGCAAGATCGGCGAGGAAATCGCGGTCGGCGCCATGAAGGCAGGGGCGCACGACTACCTCGCGAAAAGCAATCTGAAGAGACTGGTCCCCGCAGTGGAGCGTGAGCTGCGCGAGGCCGAAGTGCGGCGCGAGCGCAAGCGCGCCCGGGAGCAATTGAGGGAATCCGAGAAAAGGCTGAGAGACCTCTCGTCCAAGCTCCTGGTCGCTCAGGAGATCGAAAGGAGAAGAATCGCAAGGGCGCTGCATGACAGCATCACGGCCTCCCTGAGCGCCCTCAAGTTTCGCATCGAAAGGATGATGCGCGAGTGGCCAGGGCCCGCTCAGGCGCAGCTCCGCGACCTTGTTTCGAGCGTCAAGGACATGGTTGAAGAGACGCGCAGGATCATGTCGGACCTGCGTCCCTCCATCCTGGATGACCTGGGAATCGTGCCTGCCCTGAACTGGTTCTGCCGGGAATTCGAGAAGACCTATTCGGGCATTGCGATCCTGAAGCAGATCGATGTAGAGGAGACGGACGTTCCCGATCCCTTGAGGACCCCCATCTTTCGGATTATCCAGGAGGCATTGAACAACGTCGCCAAGCACAGCAAAGCCGTTTCGGTGAGGCTCTCCCTTTCGAAATCCGACAGAGGGATCGATTTGAGCATCCGGGACGACGGCCAGGGTTTTCATCTCGATCCGAAAGCCCCTCCGAAAGAGTCGAGGACCGGTCTGGGGCTGGTCGGCATGAAAGAGCGGGCCGAGCTTTCCGGAGGCTCGATGGTCATTCAGTCTGCGATCGGCGCCGGAACGGCGGTCCTCGTTTCCTGGCCCGATCTCGCGAAGTAGGGGCGCTGCTTGCTGGGCCCTTGCGCTGAATCTCCTCACTCAGAGGCGAGAGGGGACATGAGATGGACTTGGTAGGGTGGACAAAGCCGAAGGCCTGTCCACCAACCCCTGCTGAGCCCCCCGTAGGCGGACAAACCCGCAGGCGTATCCGCCAGGCATGGCTGATACGTCATTCCCGCCCAAAGCCGCCGCGGCGGCCGCGAGCCGCCGTCCCGAGCACAGCGAGGGACCTCACGAGGCGCAACGGGATTCCCGGTGCAGGGAGATCCCTCGCTGTGCTCGGGAGGGCGGGCGTTCTGGGGCTTCTTGCAGCTCTGATCGGCATGGCCGGATGCTCCTCCTCCGACGACGATGCCGCGTCGCAAGAAGATGCGGTCCGCTTCTTCGAGCCTCTCCTGCTGGAGCAGGGCATCGACGACGCGGAGCTTCCGGTCTTCGAGCAGGCCCTGGAGGCGTTGCTCGCGGATGTCTCGCTCGACTTCGTCGCCACCCGCTACGGCTCGACCTATCGGGTCGATGCCGCGCGCGGATCGGTCTTTTTCCGCCGCGACCGGTCGGTCTCGGGCACCACCTACGCTGTCGACGAGGTGATCGGGGAGAACCCCATCGGCCGCCAGGACCCCGGATGGATTCCCGCTTATGAGGAAGAGCTCGAGGCCGGCTCGAACCCGAACGGCGTCGCCCTGCCGCTCGAGGGTTATCTCGCCGGCGATCCCAGGTTGTCCTTCATCGAGCCGGAAGACGACTCCTACCCGTTCGGGTACGAGCGCGTCGCCGCCTACTTCGATCATCCCGACAGCGCGGATTTCCTGGTCGGCCTGAAGAGCTATGCCCACGCCGGCGGAGCGCTCGGGGGCCACGGCGCCCTGGGGATCGTGCAGAGCCGCTGTCCGCTGGTGTTCTGGGGCGCCGGGATCCGTCCCGGACGGTACCAGGGCTTCCCGCGCCAGGTCGACGTCGCGCCCACGGTAGCCAAGCTCATGGGTCTGCCGCAGACAGAGGGCGTGGACGAACGGGGTGCCTGGAGCCGCACGACCTATCTCACCTGGCAGGACGGCCACGTGCTGGAGGAGGTCCTGGACGGAGAGGTCTCCCGGCACGTGCTGGTCGTCGTCAGCGACGGCCTGGCCCACACCGAGCTGCTGCACCAGATCGAGACGCGACAGGATGCTCTGCCAACCTTGAGAAGGCTGGTGGAGGAGGGCGCCTGGTTTGCCGCAGGGAGCACGGCCAACTGGCCGAGCGTGACCTATCCGGGCCACAACACCATCGGCTCGGGGCTGTACGGCGGGCACCACGGGGTGGTGGACAACAGCTATTTCTTGCGGGACGAGGGGAAGATCGCCGCTCCCATCGACCAGCTCATCCTCACCGAGGCGTTCTTCGACCCCAGCGGGCCCGGAGAGTCGCTCCACATGGCCGTTCACCGCGCCTTCGGGGCCTGGGAGCTTGCGAGCCGGGCGGGCGCCTTCACCGCGAGCCTGTTCGATCCGAGTGTGAAGGATGCAGACAAGGCGGACCTCGAGCTTCGGGACCGGTTCTATCCCGAGGTGCCACTGCCTCCGCTGTTCGTGCAGAAGCGGCCGGAAGTGCCGGAAGCGGATCCCACGCTGAAGCACCTCGAGTCGTTCGCGGAACAGCTCGGCGAAGAGATCGTCATGAACGAGCTGTACGATCTCTTCACGCGGGACGCGGGCGCCGTGCCCGCGTACGTGATCCTGAACTTCTCCACCACCGACGGCACCGGGCACGCCAACGGCCCGCACGGTGACGAGATGCGGAAGGTGCTGGACCACATCGACGCGAACCTGGGGGTCCTGTGCGGGTGGCTGGAAGAATGGGGCATTCTGGCCCGGACCACGATCGTCCTGACCTCCGATCACGGGCTGCAGATCGGGGACCCGAGCCGGTCCGGCTCGCCTTTGGGCCGCCTGGACGAAGCCGGCATCCCCTACCGGCACGGTACCGGGCTCGGGGTCTACCTCGACATGTGAGCCGGCCCCGGGCTCCGGCCTTGGACGAGGGACGAAATCGGCGACCCGCCCGAAGGGCCGTAGTCTCCGACCCTCGGGGGGGAGAACAGGCCGGAGCGCTGTAGGGGCGCTGCTTGCCGCGCCCGCTCCGGGATTATCGCAGTTTCCAGCGCAAGAGGATCGCGACGTTCGCGATCTGGACCCCTGGTTGGTGGACACGCCTGCGGCTTTGTCCACCCTACCGGTGCTCACGCAACTCGCTCCCGCCCCCGTCCGGCTCCCGTCCCGCCATCGCCTCCGCGCGGCCAAAGTCCATGAGCGGCAGCCCAGGCGCCGGATCGTGGGGAGCGACCGTATCACAGGTGCCCGAATCTAAAATTGTATTACTGCTCATCGAGAGGCTGGCTCGACGGCCGTTTTCGGCTGCCTCTCCAGCGGGAGGTCCCATGCCCGTGCGCACCCCCTTCGGCAATCTCCGCTACCTGAAGGCCCTTACCGGACTCGACCGGACCCTGATGGAGAAAGTCTCCGGAGGATGGGCGGAGGTCCGGTCCGGTCAGCGGGAATGGGAGGACTTCTACCGGCGGCGCTGGCAGCACGACCACGTGGTGCGCTCGACCCATGGGGTGAACTGCACCGGGTCGTGCTCGTGGAACGTCTACGTGAAGGACGGCATCGTGGTCTGGGAGACGCAGAAGGTCGACTACCCGAGCTGCGGCAGCGAGATGCCCGACCACGAGCCGCGGGGATGCCCGCGCGGCGCGACCTACTCCTGGTACATTTACAGCCCGGCCCGCGTCCGCTACCCGTACATGCGCTCGGCGCTGTACGGGCTGTGGCAGGATGCGCTGCGGGCCCACCAGGATCCGATCGCCGCCTGGGAGTCGATCGTCTCCGACCCGGAGAAGGCAGGCTGCTACAAGAGCGCCAGGGGGCAGGGCGGCCTGGTCCGCGTCTCCTGGGACGAGGCCCTGGATCTGGTCGCGGCCTCCCTGGTCTACACCATCAAGAAGCACGGCCCGGACCGCGTCTTCGGGTTCACCCCGATCCCGGCCATGTCCATGGTCTCCTACGCCTCGGGCGCCCGGTTTCTGTCGCTCATCGGCGCCTCGGTCGTCAGTTTCTACGACTGGTACTGCGATCTCCCGCCCGCGTCCCCGCAGGTCTGGGGGGACCAGACCGACGTGCCGGAAAGCGCCGACTGGTACGAATCCACCTACATGATCGTCTGGGGAACGAACCTCCCCATGACGCGCTCTCCGGATGCCCACTTCTACACCGAGGCGAGATACCGGGGAGCCAAGGTCGTGGCCGTGGCCCCGGATTACGCGGAGTACGTCAAGTTCGCCGACGCCTGGCTGCCCGCCAAGGCCGGGACGGACGGCGCGCTGGCCATGGCCATGACGCACGTGATCCTCAAGGAATTCTACCTCGAGCGGAGCTGCGAAGCCTTCGTCGCGTACGCAAAGCGGTACACCGACCTGCCGTTCCTGGTGACGCTCGAGAGACGCGGGGGAAGGCTCGCCCCGGACCGGTTCCTCCGGGCATCGGACATCGGTCCGGACGAGAAGGACGGGGAATGGAAGACTGTGCTCCTGGACGCGCTCACCGGCGCTCCGGCGGTCCCCAACGGCAGCATCGGATTCCGCTGGAACGAAAAGGGGCTCTGGAACCTGGAGCTGCGCGACGCCTCCACCGGCAAGGCCGTGGACCCGCTCCTCAGCCTCGCCGGCACGAACGACGGCTGGGAGCTGGTCACCTTTCCGCTGTTCGAGACCGGCGGGCCGACGACCCGGACCGGCGCGGTACCGGTGAAGAGGATCGCTGCGGGCGGCCGGACCGTGCTGGCGGCCACGGTCTTCGACCTGATGGTCGCCCACGTCGGCATCGACCGAGGCAGAGGAGGAGAGGCGGCCTCGAGCTACGACGACCCGGTGCCTTACACCCCGGCCTGGCAGGAGGCGATCACGGGCGTAGCGCGCGAGGCGGCGCTCAGGGTGGCCCGGGAGTTCGCCGACAACGCGGAGAAGACCGGCGGCAAATCGATGATCTTTCTGGGCGCCGGTACGAACCACTGGTACCACAGCGACATGATCTACCGCACCATCCTCAACCTGACCACCCTGTGCGGCTGCCAGGGCGTGAACGGCGGCGGCTGGGCCCATTACGTGGGCCAGGAGAAGGTCAGGCCCCTGGCGGGCTGGACGACGGTCGCCTTCGGCCTCGACTGGTCCCGGCCCCCGCGCTTCCAGAACGGGACTTCCTTCTTCTACTTCGTCACCGACCAGTGGCGTTACGACACCTTCGGCGGCAGGGAGATCGCCTCCCCCCTGGCCGGGCCCGAGGCGCACCGCCACAACGCCGATTTCAACGTGATTGCGGCCCGTCTGGGCTGGCTCCCGGCCTACCCTCAGTTCGACCGGAACCCGCTCGAGATCTGCAGGGAGGCCGTAAAGAGCGGGGCGGCCTCGGACGAGGAGATCGTCCGCTGGGTCGTGGCGAAGCTGAAGAGCGGCGAGATCCGCTTCGCCTACGAAGATCCGGACGCACCGGGGAGCTTTCCCAGGGTCCTCTTCCTCTGGCGGGCCAACCTGCTGGGCGCGAGCGGCAAGGGTCACGAGTATTTCCTGAAGCACCTCCTCGGGTGCCGCAACGCCGTGTTCAACACGGATGAAGGAAAGATGCGCCCCCGGGAGATCGTCTGGCGCGACCCGGCGCCCGAGGGAAAGCTCGATCTGCTCGTCACCCTCGAGATGCGCATGTCCACGAGCGCGCTCTATGCCGACGTGGTCCTGCCCTCGGGCGGCTGGTACGAGATGCACGACCTGAGCAGCACCGACCTCCATCCGTTCCTGCACCCGTTCAATCCGGCCGTCGACCCTCCCTGGGAGGCGAGGACCAACTGGGACCAGTTCCGGGCCGTGGCCGAGCGGTTCTCCAGGCTCGCGGCCGGACACCTGGGAATCGAGAAGGACCTCGTTGCCACGGCGCTGATGCACGACACGCCGGACGAGCTCGCGCAGCCTCTGGGCCGGGTCAGAGACTGGAAGAACGGCGAGGTCGAGCCGGTGCCCGGTAAGACCCTGCCGAACCTGGCCGTCCTTTCCCGCGATTACCCGAACACGTACAAGAAGATGACCGCCCTCGGACCGCTGGTGCGCGAAAAAGGGGTCGGGGCCAAAGGGGTCTCGTGGAAGGCCGATGCGGAGTACGAAGAGCTCAAGGGGAAGCTCGGTGCCGTGGCGGAGCCCGGGATCTCGCAGGGGATGCCGGAGCTGCGCTCCGGCAAGCAGGTGGCCGAGACCATCCTCGCCCTGTCCCCGGAGTCGAACGGCAGGACCGCGGTCAAGGCCTGGAAGGCGCTGGAAGGGCGGACCGGCCGGAGCCTGACGCACCTCGCGGGCGAGCGGGAATTCGACCGCATGACCTTCGCGGACCTGACCGCTCAGCCGCGGACGGTCATCACCAGCCCCACCTGGAGCGGCTCGGAGACCGCAGGCCGCAGGTACTCGCCCTTCACCATCAACATCGAGGAGAAGATCCCGTTTCGCACCTTGACCGGGCGCGCCCAGCTCTACCAGGACCACGAATGGATGTTGAGCTTCGGCGAGGCCCTGCCCCTGTACCGGCCTCCGCTGGACATGCGCGCCCTCGGCTCCACCGACGTGCGCCGCGACGACGCCCGGGAGCTGGTCCTGAACTACCTGACCCCTCACTCCAAGTGGTCGATCCACAGCACCTACTCGGAGACGCCGATCATGCTGACCCTGTTCCGGGGCGGCGAGGCGATCTGGATCAACCGGCAGGACGCAGAGGCGCTCGAGGTCGCGGACGGCGAGTGGCTCGAGTGCTTCAACGTGAACGGCCTCGTCATGGCCAAGGCGGTGGTGAGCCACAGGATTCCCAGGGGCAAGGCCTTCATGTACCACGCCCAGGAGAGGCTCATCAACATCCCGGGTTCCAGAAGGTCTGGCCAGAGGGGAGGGACCCACAACAGCGTGACCCGCATCCTGGTCAAGCCGACCCAGATGATCGGCGGCTACGCGCACCTGAGCTACGGGTTCAACTACTACGGTCCGACGGGCGCCCAGCGGGACGAGGTCATCGTGGTCCGAAAGGCCGGGGAGGTCGACTGGTATGAAGATTAAGGCCCAGCTCGCCATGGTCATGAACCTGGACAAATGCATCGGGTGCCACACATGCAGCATTCCCTGCAAGAACGTGTGGACCAGCCGGCCCGGCGCCGAGTACATCTGGTTCAACAACGTGGAGACCAAGCCGGGGATCGGCTACCCGAAGCACTGGGAGGACCAGGAGCGTTACCGGGGCGGATGGGCGATGAAGGACGGGAAGCTGGATCTCGCCGCCGGCGGCAGGCTCCGGAAGCTGGCGGGCATCTTCTACAACCCCGACCTGCCCACGATCGACGACTACTATGAGCCGTGGACCTACGACTACGAGAAGCTCACGTCGAGCCCGGCCAGCAAGCAGCAGCCGGCCATCCGTCCCAAGTCGCTCATCACCGGCAGGAAGATGGAGCTCGACTGGGGGCCGAACTGGGAAGACGATCTTGCGGGCGCGCCCGCGACCGGCGGCCAGGACGTCAACTTCCGCTCTCTGGAAGCGGCGAGATACCTCCAGTTCGAGGAGGTCTTCATGTTCTACCTGCCCCGGATCTGCGAGCACTGCCTGAATCCCTCGTGCGTCGCCTCCTGCCCGTCCGCCGCGCTCTACAAGCGGGACGAGGACGGGATCGTGCTGGTCGATCAGGTCCGGTGCCGCGGCTGGCGGTTCTGCGTCTCGGGCTGCCCTTACAAGAAGGTCTATTTCCAATGGGCCAGCGGAACGTCGGTCAAGTGCCTCTTCTGCTACCCCCGGATCGAGGCCGGCCTGACCACGCTCTGCGCCGAGACGTGCGTGGGGCGGATCCGCTCGGTCGGCGCGCTGCTGTATGACGCGGACCGGGTGCGCGAGGCGGCGTCGGTCGCAGAGGATACCCGGGTCTATCCGGCTCACCTGTCCGTCATCCTCGACCCCGACGACCCGGAGGTGGCGCGCAGGGCCGCGGCCGACGGCATCCCGGAGGCCACGCTGGCCGCGGCGCGCAACTCGCCGGTCTACCAGCTCGCCGTGCGGTGGAGGCTCGCCCTGCCGCCGCACCCGGAGTTCCGCACGCTGCCCATGGTCTGGTACATCCCGCCGTTGAGCCCGATCGCCCGCGTCGAGGATCCCGGGGCGACCGAAGGCGGCATCGACGACATGCGCATCCCGGTGCGCTATCTGGCGAACCTGCTCGCCGCGGGCGACGAGGAGCCGGTGCGGCTCGCGCTGAATCGCCTGCTCGCCATCCGCCGCTACATGCGTTCGGTGCGGGTGGAAAAGAAGCCGGACAAAACGGTGCTCGAGGAGGCCGGCCTGGACCCGTCCCAGGCCGAAGAGATGGTCCGGCTTCTGGCGATCGCCAAGTTCGCGGACCGTTACGTGATACCGACGGCGCGCCGGGAGGCGGACACGGACCCGGGCCGGCTTCAGGGGCGGGCCGGTTACCCGGAGGATGCATGAACGAGGAATCGCGTCTCCTGCTGCGGCTCCTTGCGCGCCTCGCGGCGTACCCGGATGAAGGGTGGGCCGAGCTCCTGGAAGGCCGAGACTCCTGGCCGAAGGGGCCCTTGCACGCCGCGGAATGGGAGCGGTGCGGCGATTTCCTGGCCCGGCGCTCCGCGGAGCCTCTCCTGCGGCAGATGGAGGAATACACGCAGACCTTTTACCTCTCGGCGCCGTCCTGCCTGGACCTGACCTGGCACCGCTGGGACGACGAAAGAGTCCGACGGAACGCGCTCGCTCATCTGGTCGGCTTGTACAGGCAGGCCGGGTACGCATGCACCGCGCGGGAGATGCCGGACCACCTGCCGGTGGTGCTCGAATTCCTGTCGCTGGCGAGAGAAGAGACCGGCCGGTGGATCGTGGAGACGTACGCGGAGGCCGTCTCCATCATCGCCTCGAGCCTCAGGGAGCGCGCGAGTCCGTACGTGCCGCTGTTCGATGCGATCCTGAGCGTGTTCGAGGCTTTGCGGAATGGAGGTCCGCGGTGAAAGTCGCGTGCGAGCGTTGTGAACACTCGGTAGGGTGGACCAAGCGCCAGCGTGTCCGCCAACCCGGGAAGAAAAGCGCGAGCGCGGCAGTCCGTATGTGCCGCTGTTCGATGTGATCCTGAGCGTGTTCGGAGACATTGCGGAATGGAGGTCCGCGGTGAAAGTCGCGTGCGAGCGTTGTGAACACTCGGTAGGGTGGACAAAGCGCCAGCGTGTCCACCAACCCCGGAAGAAAAGCGCGAGCGCGGCAGCCGAGCGCAGTGAGGCCGGCCGGCTCCGTGAGGTCCCGCAACCTGTCACGGGCGCTCTGCCCCCCTCTGGAGGTCGACCACGTGTCGCCTCCTGTGGTGGACACGCCTTCGGCTTTGTCCACCCTACCGGGATGCTGCGCATCTGAGGATGGAGAACAATCCATGAAGGACGGATACACCCTGGCCTTTGTGATCTTTCCGTACATCGCCTTGACCACCTTCGTGGTGGGCCACCTCTACCGGTACATGACGGACGCCTACCGCTGGAACGCACGCTCGAGCGAGCTGCTGGCCAAAGAGAGCCTGAGGGCCGGGAGCTGGCTCTTTCACTGGGGGATGATTCTCGTCCTCATCGGGCACTCCGGGGGCCTCCTGATCCCGCAGAGCGTCTACGACGCGGTCGGCATCAGCGACACCGGGCACATGCGCATCGCCTACCTCTCCGGCATGCTGATCGGTTTCATCACCCTGGCCGGGGTGGTCCTTCTGATCTTCAGGCGTCTGCTGAGCGTGCGCCTCCTGGCCGTGACGAGCCTGAATGACTGGGTCACGCTGGCCCTCCTGTTCCTGGTCATCACAATCGGCACCTACGCCGTCTTCGGCCACTATAACGTGCTGTACTCCGTTGCCCCCTGGATCCGCAGCATCGTGGCGCTGCACCCCAACCCGGAGCTCATGCGGTCCGTGCCGTTGGTATACAAGATCCACATCCTGGCGGCTTTCGCCCTGTTCGGGTTCTCTCCGTTCAGCCGGCTGGTCCACATCTGGAGCGTGCCCGTGACCTATCCTTTGAGAAGCTACATCGTGTTCCGCAAGCGCCAGGCGTGATGTAGTATTTTTCGTCATCCCGGCCCATGTGCGAAGCGTGTGTGAGCCGGGATCCAGAAGGGTGCACCAAGGCCAGCTGTGGTAACTGGGCGCAGGGACTGGATTCCGGCCTGCGCCGGAATGACGGAAAGCATGCGGCCGCGCCTCCGAGTCCTCCGGAATGAGTGGTCGCACGAGGGTCTGACCGGATTTATGACACACCCTCTTGCGACGGAATGACAGAAGAGGAGTTTACAGCCTGTCACGCTTTCCCCTCATCAAACCAGGAAAGAGTGGGTATCGCAGAAAGGACAAAGTGAGAGCTCGCGAAGAAAAAAGGCGCGACCTGGCCGCGATCAGGGGCACGCCCGCGCAGGGTCTTGCCGGGGCCACGCTGGGGTTCTTCTTCGGGTTTGCCGCGGTCGCCCTGTTCGGTCCCACGGCCGAGCGTCTCCGGCAGATCATGGATCTGCCTCCGATCCTGCTCGGCTTCCTCGTGGCTGCGCCCACCTTGAGCGGTTCGCTGCTGCGCATCCCCTTTTCCGCCTGGGTGGATACGACCGGCGGCCGCAAGCCGTTCCTCGTGCTCCTCTCCCTCTCCATTGCGGGGATGGCGGGCCTGTCACTCGTCCTCGCGTTGCTCTATCCGGACAAGCTCACCGCGACCTACTATCCGCTCCTGTTTGCGCTTGGGGCCCTCTGCGGTTGCGGCATCGCAACCTTCTCCGTCGGGATCAGCCAGGTGGCCTACTGGTACCAGCCGGCACGGCACGGCACAGCGCTGGGCGCCTACGCCGGGATCGGAAACCTGGCCCCCGGTCTGTTCTCGTTCATCCTGCCGATCGCGCTGGCCTCGATCGGGCTGGTCGGGGCCTATCTCGCCTGGCTGGCTTTTCTCGTGCTCGGCACGGTCCTGTACGCCCTGCTCGGCAGGAACGCCTGGTACTTCCAATATCTTGGCAGGGGTCTGCCCGCCAATGAGGCGCGGGGCCTCGCCACGCACGACGGGCAGCGGGTCTTCCCATCCGGAAAGGTGATGGAGGGGCTCAGGGCCTCGGCCCGGATCTGGCAGACCTGGGTGCTGGTCGCCCTCTACTTCACGACTTTCGGGGGCTTCCTGGCGCTCACGGCCTGGCTGCCCACGTACTGGAGCCTGTACTACGATTTCGGCTTGAGGAAGGCAGGCGCGCTCACCGCGGCCTTCTCGCTGCTTGCCTCGGTGGTTCGGGTCTACGGCGGGTCCTGGGCCGACCGCTGGGGGGGCGAGAACACATCGGCCGGCTCGGCGATCGTGCTCCTGGCCGGTTCGGGCATCCTGACGTTCACCTCGAATTTCACGCTGGCGCTCGCGGGCACGCTGCTCATCGCGATCGGCATGGGCGTGAACAATGCGGCGGTCTTCAAGATGGTGCCGCAGTACGCACGCAAGGCGATCGGCGGAGCTTCGGGTTGGGTGGGCGGCCTGGGTGCCTTCGGCGGGTTCGCCATTCCGCCGCTCCTGGGCCTGTTCGTCAACCTCCAGGGGAAGAAAGGATATGCAACCGGGTTCGTGACCTTCATCGGTCTTGCGCTGGCGGCCCTCGGGTTGGCCGTTCTGCTCCGGGTCGCCGGGCGCAAACCGCCGATCATCGTGTACATCCGGCCGAGATAGCCCGGCACGTGTGGTTCCGCAGGGGGGTCTCGCGCCATGGCTTGGTCCCGGATTTTGGCACCGATTGAAGTCTACCCGATCGAGCTGTATTTTTTAGGACAACTGATTATATTAGTCTGCATCTAAGTCTTTGACCCTCGTTCCCAAGTCACCTTCCTGCCTCCGGGGAAAAACCGATGCCGTTGCTGAACCGCCGAGGCCTTTTGAGGGCCGCCGCCGCAGCCGCGTTTGCGGGCGCCCTCCCACGCTGGCCCGCGGCGGCAGCCGAACGGCAAGAGGAGAGTACCATGGCATTCGATCTGCCCCCCCTGCCGTACCCGAAAGAAGCCCTGGAACCGTACATCTCGGCAAGGACCCTGGAGTTCCATCACGGGAAGCACCACCAGGCCTATGTCACCAACCTGAACAACCTGGTGAAGGATAAGGACCTTGCCCAGAAGCCGCTCGAGGAAGTGGTCCGGGCCTCCTGGGGGGACCCGTCCAAGGCCGGAATCTTCAACAACAGCGCCCAGGTTTGGAACCACACCTTCTTCTGGAACTGCATGAAGAAGGGCGGAGGGCAGCCTTCCGGAAAGGCGGCTGACCGGATTCAGGCCGACTTCGGGAGTGTCGATGCGTTCAAGAACGAGCTCAAGAACGCGGCTGTCACCCAGTTCGGCAGCGGGTGGGCATGGCTCGTCCTCGACAAGGGCAAGCTCAAGGTCACCAAGACGCCCAACGCGGAGAACCCGCTGGTGCACGGGCAGGCCGCGCTCCTCACGGTGGACGTGTGGGAGCACGCCTACTATCTGGATTATCAGAACCGCCGTCCCGACTTCGTCCAGGCCTTCATGGACCACCTCATCAACTGGGACTTCGTCAACCAGAACCTGGCGAAGGCGGGGGGGTGAGCCTAGCACTGCGCATTACCCACAAGTCAATCTGAAAGATCACACTGACTCTGTCGGTCATCCCGGCCCCGCCGCGTAGCGCGTGCGAGCCGGGATCCAGAAGTCTGCACAAGGGAACGGAGGTGTCATCACGCGGAGCAGGGACTGGACCCCGGCCTGCGCCGGGGTGACGGAACTGAGGAAACCGCGGCGGTCCGCTGCCCGGTCCTCCCGAATGGCGGTTTCGAGCTGGATTTCGCGTTGCGTCCCTGATGGGCCGACTTGTGGGTAAAGGGCAGGCCTAGCTAGGCCTGCCCGTTCCCCACATCTAGGTACTGGACAAAATTCTCCACGCTGTGTATTCTCGCGGCATGGAACCTCAGAACCAAATCAAGCGGGCCTTGTGCAGCCCTGATGGGCTCGGGCAGGTCCGCCGGCTGCTTGGCGGGCGTGAGAGGCTGAACCGAACACAAGTGGCCGATCGGCTCTGTGAGCGATTCGGTTTCTTTGATCCCGGGGGGAGCAAGCAGCGCAGCGGATGCCTGAAGGCCCTGCGAGAGATGGAGCGGCAGGGGCAATTCACGCTGCCTGCGCCCCAATGGCAGCCTGGCCCGAAGAGTCCGAGGCGCCTTTCGAGACCGGTGCCCGCACCGCAGGACGTTCCCGAGGATGCCGGAAGGATCGGGCAATTGAGTCTGGTTCGGGTCGAAACCCAAGCACAGATGCGGCTTTGGAACGAGATGATGATCCGGGAACATCCGCGAGGAGCCGGACCGCTGGTCGGACGCCAACTGCGTTACCTGGTGAGCTCCGAGCACGGCTGGCTCGGAGCGATCGGGTTCGGGGCGGCCGCTCTGCAGCTTCAAGCCCGAGACCGGTGGATCGGTTGGGACGCTCAGACCCGCAGGGCTCATCTCCACCAAGTCGTATGCCTGAGCCGACTGCTGATCCGCACCGATGGGAAATGTCGGAATCTGGCCTCGCGCGTGCTCGGGATGTCTCTTCGAGCCCTTCCCGGAGACTTTCAGAGCCGGTACGGCTACCGCCCGCTGCTCGTGGAAAGCTTTGTGGACGGTCTTGCCGGCACTTGCTATCGGGCGGCCAACTGGGTATGGGTGGGTCGGACGCAGGGCCGGGGCCGTCAGGACCGGTTCACCCGCAGGGCAGAGACGATCAAAGACATTTACCTTTACGCCCTGGACAAGGATTTTCGTAGCCGCCTGGGGCTGCCGGAACCTCTGGGGATGCGGGTTTTGGGACCGGCCGACGGGGCCGATGCCGACGGCTGGGCGGAGCAGGAGTTTGGCGACGCTCCCTTGGGGGATAAGCGGCTCAGCCGCAGGCTGGTGGAGGTAGCCCGGCAGAAAGCAGAGAAACCCGACCACGCCTTTTGCAGCGTGGTGGGAGGAGAGTGGCCCAAAGTGAAGGCTTATTACCGCTTGATCGACCGGCCGGACGACTCGGCCGTGACGATGGCCAACATCCTGGCTCCGCACCGCGAACGGACGATGGAGCGGATGCAGGGGCAAGAGGTGGTGCTTTGCATTCAAGACGGCACCGATCTGGATTACTCCAGCCTGGACCAATGTGAAGGGCTGGGGGTCATCGGCACGAATCAGACGGGCGCCCAGAGCCGGGGGCTGCACCTTCACTCGACCCTGGCTGTAACCACCGAGGGGCTCCCCCTGGGAATCGTGCGTGCTCAGTGTACGGCTCCTGAACCCAAATCCGAGGATCGCAAGCCTTCCGGCGCGACAGCGAAGAAGACCTTCTGCTGGATCGAAGGTTTGCGCGACTCCATGGAGTTGGCCGGGAGAATGCCGCACACCCGATTGGTTTGTGTCATGGATCGGGAAGCGGATTTCTTCGAGCTCTTCGATGCGCATCAGGGCAATCCCTGCGTGGACTTGCTGGTTCGAGCCAAACACGACCGCCGGACGCCGGCAGGCCTCAACCTATTCGATACGGTCTGGGAGAGCCCAGTTCAGAGCCGCCTGAGCATCCAGGTCCCGCGACAGAGCGCCAGAGCCAAGAAGAGCAAACAGAAGGCCAGGACCAAACGGCCCGCGCGAACCGCGGAGCTGGCCCTGCGCTATACGCAGGTGCAACTGTCGCCCACGCCCTCCTGCAAACAAGCTCGGCCGATTACGGTCTGGGTCGTCCATGTGGTTGAAGAGAATCCCCCAGAAGAGGCCGGACCCGTCGAGTGGTATTTGATCACCACCGTCGACCTCAAGTCGCCAGAGGATGCGATCCGGTGCGTGAGATGGTACTGCCTCCGCTGGCGCATCGAAGACTGGCATCGCGTCCTCAAATCCGGCTGCCGCATTGAAGAGATCGGCCACCACAGCGGGGACCGTCTCCAGAGGGCCATCGCAATCAATCTGGTCATCGCCTGGCGGGTTATGCTCATGACCCTGCTCGGCCGAGAGACCCCGGAGCTGCCCGCTGACGTCCTCTTCTCGGATTTGGAAGTCCAGGTCCTCCAAGCCTATGCGAAAAAAAGACGACTGAGCGTTCCCGCACTTCTCGGCGACGCGGTCCGGCTGGTGGCGAGGATCGGCGGCTACCTCGCCCGCGCTTCCGATCCGCCTCCCGGCCATCAACTCATGTGGCAAGGGTACACACAGTTGCACCTCATGTGCGAAGGGTTCGCGCTCAGAGATGACCGCGGATCTTCCCCATGAAGAACTTACGGGTAATGGGCAGGGCTAGCGTCGCCATATACCTGGGTTCCCCCGCGATAGCCGCCGCCAGGACCTCGAGAATGACACTAACCGGCACCATTATGACGTCGGCTCAAGAGAAAGGCCCTTACGATTACATCTTGGAGTACAATGGACAAGAACGGATTCTCCATATCACGGACGGTTACCTGCTTAACAGCGCTGGAGGAAACAGCGGAGTTACCTCCGGATGGGAGGTCCTTGAATGGATAGGCAGACATAAGATTTTTCTGCTCAGTGGACCACCCCATTCGATAGAAGCGCTCATGGGCCTCGAAGTCCCTCACGGGGAAGTTCGCATCAGGGCAACGATGTACGCATCCAGCGGTGCAATCTTCCTCGATTCGGTCGATACTGCCAGTGATGAGAACAGACGGAAAACCTCGAGATGACCTCCTCAACTTAGCAAGAGGGAGAATCCCCACATCCCCCCAGATGGATCAAAACCCAGGAGTCGAACCGGGCCGGAGCGAATATCGTCACCGACGAAGAGCTTCGCGGCTGGACCGGATGAAGGACCTGGCCTTGAAGAGCATCGCCTCGCACGTTTACCGCGGGATCCTGATCGGCCAGGCACAAGTCAGGGTGCAGCAGACGATCGACAATATCGACGCGCACGGCCGTTGCGTCGTCACGTTCGACGAGATCGAGAAGGGCTATCCAGCGCTTACAGTGGCTACCAGAGGGACCCATGCGAAGCCCGGCATCCAGGCGGATGCACTCTTCATTCAGACATCCGTTCTCCACGATATGGCGGACCCGTCTTGCGAATTCGGACGCAGCGCCCATGCGCCTGGGAAAAACAATCATGTCCCGAAGAATCGAGGCGGAAACCTTCGCAGGTAGTCCCGTAGCCATTTCCGTATAATTTCCAAGTGCACTCCTTGATCCCGAAGACCGCCACCAGCTTCGCAGTTTCCACCAGCTCCCGCACTCTGGCCAGAAAGAGATCTGCACTCAGCCCATGCATGGCCGTGTGACCGAATGTCAGACGGTAGGTCAGGATCAGCACAACCACGACTTCTCCGTTCCTGGCGGCCCGGTCTCCGCACCCTTCGGTTGGTTGAACATGGGCGTGCTGTAGCTGCTCATGCCTTTTCCGGCGACACTACTCATAGTGAAGGTCCCGCCGGAGACGTCTTCCGGCTTGAGGGTGCCGAATCTTGCCTTTTCAGCCACCACCTTCACATTTTTGGACACCTGCAGGAGCGACTTCTGGTTCGCTACCTTTATAACCAGCACAATGAGACCTTTCTTCCCCACCGCGACGGCAACTCCGTTGATGTCCTGCCAAACTGACTCAAGTCCGCCCCCGGTCGAACCTTTGTTTGGGCTTCCCACCTGGACCCTGCTCTTCCCTTGCCGTATCCCTGTGGGCGGCAAGGGAAGAGCGTTCCCTACCCTCCTTCCCGAGCTCACACCTGCCAGTCCAGCAATTCGCCACCCAAGCTCCGGAGGCGCCATGAACGTCCCGAAGAGGATCAAGGTCCTGCACTATCTCAACGCCGGCTACCCGGCCCTGTGGGTCAAGACGCAGGAGCCGGAACGGGCCGAAGCGAATATCCTCGCTGAGATCAGGCAGTGGGACGACCACCGAAAAACCCGGACCGCGGTCTACCGATGGGACTGCCTGCGCGGGCTCGAGGGCGTTCACCCGGACAGGGAAGAACGGCAGATGATCCAGGACCCGGCAGAGCTCGTGACGCATCTGGCCGAAATGCCCGGGCCGGCGGTCGCATTCCTCGAGAACTTCCACCGGTTCATCGAGGGGGCTGAAACCGTCCAGGCCCTCCAGAACGCGAGACAGGCTCTCGCCGCAGACGGCGTGACCCTGATCGCGGTCTCGCCGATCGTGACCATCCCGACCGAGCTCTCGAAGCTCTTCAAGGTCGTTTCTTTCGAGCTTCCAACCCGGGAGGAACTGAAAGAGGTCTTCGTCGAGATCGCCGCGGCCGCAAATCTTGGGGAACAGGCACCTGAACTCTTGGACCAGCTTGCCGAGGCGGCTGTGGGCCTGACGCGCTTCGAGGCGGAGAACGCAGCCGCGCTCTGTTCCGTAGTCTCCTCCGGCAAGTTCTCCCCGGAGATCGTCGCGCACATGAAGGCGGACATGATCCGGCAGTCCTCCACCCTCGAGATCGGCGTCTTCGAGGAGACCTTCGAGGAGCTTCGCGGCGTTGACCGGATGAAGGATTTTTCACTCAAGAGCATCGCCTCGCACATGTACCGCGGGATCCTGGTCCTGGGTCCCGCAGGGACCGGGAAGACCCACTTTGCCAAGGCCCTGGGGAACGCCGTCAGGCTTCCCACGATCATCGCGGACGTGAACCGGGTCATGGCGGCCGGACAGGCCCTCGTGGGGCAGGCCGAGGCCAAGGCGCAGCAGACGGTCGACATCATCGACGCCCAGGGGCGCTGTGTGGTCATGTTCGACGAAATCGAGAAGGGACTATCGAGCGCTTACAGCGGTTACCAGGGGGATGGGGGCGCGAAGGCCGGGGTGGGGTCGATACTTCTGCGCTGGATGTCGGACCGCCCCCAAGGGACCGCGTATGTCGTCGCCACCTGCAACGATCTCTCTCAGCTTCCGCCGGAGTGGATGCGCGCGGAGCGCTGGGACGCGATCTTCTTCGTCGATCTTCCAGACGAAGAGACCCGCAGCGCGATCCTCGGGATCTACAGCGCGAAATTTGAGGTTGACCCGGAGACGATTCCCGCCTCCCAGCTTACCGACTGGACCGGCGCCGAGATCAAGACCCTCTGCAGGGTGGCGAAGATGCTCGGGACGACTCTGGAAGAGGCCTCCCAGTTCGTGGTCCCCGTCTGCCGTACTGCCAGGGAGAAAATCCAGTCCCTTCGCGAGTGGGCCCAGGGCAGGGCGGTTCCGGCACACAGAAGGGAGCAGGGCAGCGCGAGACTTCAAGAGAGCGCGTCCGTGAGAAGGATCGTCTGCGGGAACTGACACCAGCAGACCGGCCCGACAGCCTCTGGGCAGAAGGAGACGAGACCATGAGCCATGTGGCAATCATCGAGATCGAGATCACGGACCTGGCGGCACTCACGGCCGCATGCAAGCGCCTGGGGTTCTCCTTCCAAGAGAACCAGAAGACTTATGAGTGGTACGGCCGCTGGGAAGGGGACTATCCCCTGCCCGAAGGGTTCTCGCAAGAAGATCTGGGCAAATGCGACCACGCGATCCGCGTGCCCGGCGCCGGCTACGAGGTGGGGGTCGTGAAGGCGAGGAAGAAGTCCGGGTACCAGCTCCTCTGGGACTTCTGGAGCCAGGGGGGGCTCAGCGAAGAGCTCGGCCCGAAGGCCGAGAAGCTCGTCCAGGCCTACGGCGTGGAGAAGGCCAAACGGGAGGCCAGAAAACAGGGGTTCTCGGTCTACGAGACGACCCGGGAAGACGGAACCGTGAGACTCACCCTTACCAGGAGATAACGCCGATGAGCCAGACCATCCAGATCACGTTCAACCCGGACGGGACCACGGAAGTGAAGACGACCGGATTCCGGGGAAAATCGTGCATGAAGGCGACCGAGTTCCTGAAGAAGGCCCTGGGGAGCGTCACCAAGACCGGGAAGACCCCCGAGTACTTTCAGGGCGCGGCAGAACAAACCTCGAAGGCTCGCGGCGAGTGACCAGAACCGTAAGCGGAGGCCTGCCCATGGAAACCATCGAGATTGAGCTCACTACCGACGCCGTCTGGGCGGAGTGGTGGACCCCCGAGATCGCCCCCGTGCTCTGCGCCCTCTGCGGCAAGTGCCCGGGCTGGGAAAGCACCGAAAAGCCCCTGGAGTGCGTGAACGGGAACCCGTGGTGCGGCTGACGGATCCACACAAGTCCGCCGTTGCCCTCTGCCCCCTGCCGTCCGGAGGCAGAGGGCAACTCCCTCGAAGCGAACCTTCCCAACGCTGGAGGAAAGATTCCCATGGAGAACGGAAGCATCTATCACGACGGCGTGGTCCTGATTCTCGAGACGAGCTGCTGGGGGGCAAGGAAAAAGCTCCCCCAGGACAGAATCAACGTCTCGGCGGACCCGAAGTTCGTCTCCGGCACCAAGCGCCTCGTCGACCACGAGAAGTATCTCAAGCCCATCCGCCGGAACCAGCAGCAGGCTTTCGAGCGGATCCGGGACCGGTGGGCCGTGCCCGGTTTTCCCTTGACCGGGGCAAGCTTCATCCCCAAGGCCAATATCGAGACCGTGGATTCGATTCTCCAGGAGCACCTCCGCGCTCACGAGGAGCTGGTGCGTGAGTTCCTGCCCCTTTACCCCCGGATGAAGGAGGAGGCGCGGGCCCAGCTCGAGCCGGACGGTCTCTTCGACGAGGAGGAGTACCCCAAGGACGTGCTCTCCAGGTTCAGCTTCACCTGGAAGTACGTGATCCTCGAGGCCCCGGATGCGGGAGCGAACGTCATGACCGCGCCCATGCTCGAGCGGGAGAAGGAGAAGATCGGGCTCATGATCGAGGAGTTCAGAGCGAACGCCGTCGCGATCCTCAGGAAGGAGTTCGCGCGAACGGTGGCGGGTCTTGCCGAGTGTTTGAAGAGCGGCAACAAACGCCGGATCAGGCAGGAGTCTCTGGAGAGCTTGAACGAGTGGATAGAGCGCTTCGAGCGGGTAAACATCAACAACGACCGAGAGCTCGCCGGGATCGTGGAGACCATGCGCTCCCTCGTCGTGGGGACCGACGCAAAGGAGCTCCGGAACAACGACCTCTTCCGGAGGACGATCTCGAACCAGATGGCCGAAATCTCGGTGACCCTCGCGAGTCTCGCCGAAGAAGTCCCCAAAAGACGTATCGTCCCCGTGAACCCCGACTGCATGAACGCCTCGCAGGCAGGATAGCTGCTCCCGGTCCCCCTCCCCTGCCCTTTCCCTCATCCCTCCTTTCCCCACACACCAGATCTCCGCTTTCACAAGGAGACCAAAGATGATCGACCACATCAGCCCCTCCATGCTCGGGACCTGGCTCCGCTGCGGGGAGCAGTTCCGGCGCCGGTACATCGAGGACGAACGGATCCCGCCGGGGGTCTCGGCCCGCCGGGGGAGTGCGGTCCACAAGGTGGCCGAGCTCAACTACACCCACAAGAAGCTCACAGGTGAAGATATGCCGCTCGCCGATCTCAAAGACGCCTGCCGGGACGAGTACGTGCGCCTCATCCGGGACGAAGGCGTGTACTTTCCTCCGCAGCTGCTTCCGGAGAAAGCCGGGCTCCTCAACCGCTCGCTCGACGAGGCCCTGAAGGCGACCGCACTCTTCAGGAGCGAGATCGCGCCCCGAGTCACGCCACTGGAAACCGAGCTTCCGGTGGAAGAGGACCTGGGCTTCGGTCTTCCGGTCGTAGGGATCCTCGATCTCGTAGAGCCCGAAGGGCGCCTGAGCGATCTCAAAGTCATGGACAGAAAAGGCCAGGAGTGGGCCGACCGCGAGCTCCAGCCCACCTTCTACTGCGCGCTCTGGCACGCAAAGACCGGCCAGTGGCCGGCCGCCTTCCGCTTCGACCTCATCGTCCCCAACAAGACCCCTGTCCACGTGGAGCTCACGACCCAGCGGACTCCGAAAGACCTCGAGGTCCTCGCCCGCTACGTCCGCAATTTTCTCAAGGACCTAGAAGCAGGGGTCTTCAGGCCCGCGGACCCGGGGCACTGGGTCTGCCGGCCGCTCTACTGCGGGTACTACATGACCTGCCCGTACACCACGGGCGGAAACGGAAACGCCTAAGGAGCGAACCCTATGACCACAGGGAGGTGAAATAACATGGCAAGGAAGACTGTCAATGCACAGGAGCACCCTCTCGCGCTGATCGATCCCGCGATCCTGGACCAGATCCGGGTCTTCTCCGGTCTCCCGGAGGAGAGGGCTCTCCCCGCCCCCGCGGCAGCGGTCCTGCCGGAAGCGTCCCACGAGGGGCTCCTTCGGACCCAGACCCGCTACACCACGGCGATCGCGGTCCAGAAGCCGCGCGCCATTTCGCGGGTCGTCTCCAAGGTGCTCGAAGAGGCCCGGCTTGCCGGCGAGAGCTTCTACTACTACTGGGAGGTGGAGGACCGGCAGAAGGGCCGCAAGGTCCCGGTCGAAGGCCCGTCGATCGATCTCGCCATGAGCCTCGCCAGGAACTACGAGAACTGCGCGGTGGACGTGGATGTGACCGAGACCCCCACCCACTACAACTTCAAGGGGGTATTCATCGATCTCCAGACCGGGTTCACCTACACCCGGCTCTTCCGGCAGAGAAAGAGCCAGAAGCTCTCCTCCCGGATGGACGGCGAGCGCCAGGAGGACATCGTCTTCCAGATCGGCCAGTCCAAGACCCAGAGAAACGCCATCACGCGCGCCATGCCGGGCTGGCTCGTGGAGAAGGCGATCGAGACCGCCAAGCAGGCCGTGCTTTCGGGGATCAGCCCGGAGACCATTCACCTGGCGCGCATCAAGGTCATCGAATTCTTCTCGAAGTACGGGGTCACCCAGGCCCAGATCGAGGCCGAACGCGGCCGACCCATCGACCGGTGGACCCCCAGAGACATCGTGGACCTGCGCGGCATGGCGACGGCCCTCAAGGAAGGAAGGGTTTCGGCGGCGGAAATCTTCCCGCCGGTGCAACCGGCCCCCGCGAGCGGCCCGCCCGAAAGTAATGACACGACCTCCGAGGGAGCTTCCAGCCCTACTTCCCCTTCGGGAGAAGAGGCTCTCCAGGAGCCCACCAAACCCTGCCCGAACTGGGAGGGGCAGCCCAAGCCGGTCGCTTACTGCAACACCATCTGCACCGACCGGGAAGGCTGCCCGGCATGGGATTGAGGGGAGAGAGGGGGGCGAGCGCTACCGAGCGCGCCTCCCAGGCATTCCAACCCCCGCCGCCCCTTCACATCGCAGGGGAGCCAGTATCCTGTTCCACGGGGCTGCTTCGCCTGCGTCAGTCTCGAGGAATCCGCACCGACCCACCTTCTGCACAATTGCTCACTGGATGTATCATGATCCATGAAAAGGTGAGGTTGAATTCGCCGAGAGACGTACCTGGTTTGCCAGAAAGGGCAGTAGCAATGTTCGACCGGATCACATTCGACCCGCAGATAATGGGAGGGCGAGCCTGCGTCCGCGGAATGCGCATCCCGGTTTCAGTCATCGTCGGTCAGATTGCCCACGGCGCCACTTTCGACGAGATTCTTGAAGGGTATCCGGACCTGGAGCGGGAGGACATTCAACAGGCGATTGAATACGCCGCATGGCTCACACAAGAAGAAGTCCATTCACTATAGGTAATGGCCATGCGATTCCTCGCGGACATGGGCGTAAGCATCCGAGTGGTCGACTGGCTGAGAGAACAGGGCCACGAGGTCAATGATCTTCGGGAGGAAGGACTCCAGAGATTGCACAACGGAGACATATTCGCGAAGGCACTCTCAGAGAAGCGAATCATTCTCACCTTCGACTTGGATTTTGGGGAAATTGCCGCGTTCGCGAAGGACAGAACGCAGCAGTCGTGGTTTTCAGACTTCGCAACGCCCGTGCGTCACACGTAATCAAGCGACACTCCACTGTTCTCGCGGAATCGATCGAGGCGCTCGAGAAAGGATCCATCATCACGGTGGAGGAGTCGCGCCACCGGGTTCGCTATCTTCCCATCGGGGGTCGCAAGTAGATTCCACCTGAGACGCTCGGCGCCCTTTCAAGCGCGTGTCCGACGATCCCGCTTCAGACCCGTTCTTCCGCAATCAATCGTTTGACTCGAAGCTCACGCACACTCAGTTCGTCTATCTCCACCCTCTTGAACCTGGCCGTATCCATGGCTAACTTCTTCACGGCCAGCCGTCCGATGGCAAGACTCCCTATGGCCAAAGCTCCGACTGCCAGGGCACCCAGGCTCACGACCGCCAGGGCCGTTGCCGCCCTGGCAAATGCCAGCTGAGACCCTGCCCTTGGATAGATCAGCTCATCCCTCTTTCGAGCCATCTTCATGAATCCTCCTGATCCTGTGCATGGGGAATATCGGGACAGGCGGCCTTGTCCCCCCTTTCTTGGATTGCCGGCGGGGGCCGGACAGTTCGATGATGCACCGGAAACTTCCTCCTTTGACCCCAACCTCCGTCGCGTGTCCTGGGCCTGATCGGCAACCTTGTTGGCACACTGCCCGGCGCCTGTACCCCTCCCTCGGGTCCAGCGGGAGTTGGCAGGCGGGAGCCCTGGAAAGTTCGTCAGGATCAGCGCCCGGACTTCCCCCTCTGGCACGGCCGTTGCTATAGCCAAATGCATCGAGAGACCACCTTGAAATGCAAGCGTTTTCAGTACCCCAACAAGGAGACACTCGATGGGACTGCTCACAAGAAGCCTTTTCTGCCAGGGCCTGAATGCTCTCGACACCCCTGAAGAATTCGAGGAGGTCCGGCCCGTCTTCGAGTTTCAGAGAAGGCGCCTCTCCGAAGACCCGGAAAAGAGAGCCAGCGCCAAGGATCTCTTCCCGTTCCGGCGGGTGCCGGCCCCGGTCAAGTTCGCGATCCTTGCGGCCAAGGACCCTGCCCAGCTCAAGGCGCTCGAGCTCCTCTGGCAGGAGGCGTACACGGAACGGATTGGGGCGAAGAAGGGCGACCCGCGCGATCCCCGAAATCTACAAGCCACCGGTATCGGGAAAGAACTCGACTTGGGAAGGGTGGACCTTTTCAAGCGGCTTTCCCGGGAAGTCGAAAAGCTTAAGACCTTGAAGCAGTGTGCCGCCGCCCGCCGGCTCGTTGCAGCGCACCGCGAGGCGCTCTCGAGGAACGACCCGGACGTGGGTACGGAGGTGGAGGTCGAGGTCCTCGAGCTCGCCACCAACCTCCCCAGGGAGCTTGTGCGCCTCTTCACAGACCTTGCCGCACCGGAAGAGATACAGGGGTTCGTAAACCTTCTGTCCCGTAGAGACGCGGCCATTCGCGAGGAGATGAGAAAGGATGTCTGGGTATCGATTCACCCGGACAATTTCAACCACCAGCTGCCCTGATAGACCAAACGTGAGGTTTTCCTCACAGCAAAGCCCGCCGCCCGAATAACAGTGTCAGGAGACGATTCACCGTCCCCTCTCTAAAGTATCGGAAAGGAGCGCTCCCATGGATGCGGCGGCAAAGGAGATCATGACTAAAGGCGGCTCGGCAGACTCACGTTTAAGGAAAGACTTGGACCTATCATCGCCAGAGCATTCCCTCTCCGGACCTGTGCCCGCGGGTCGCCCGGGCTTCGAGAACGTTGCCCCCCGGCCGGAGCCCGGGACGATCGCGATCCAGGGCTTCGTCGCACCGGCCAGATCGTTCAGCGGGGTCCGGGATCTGAGAACCCTCACGCTCGACAAACCCTCAGGAGAGATGACCCGCCCGGAAACAGCCGTCTTCCGGGTCGCCCGCTCAGCAATTCTCGACCCGGGCGGCGCAATCAAGGGGACCGACACCGCGAGGGCCCAAAGCCTCATCTGGGAAGCGGCGGAAATCCAGAGCCCGCCGGAGAGGCTGGCCTTCTTCCGCGAGAAGGGAATTAAGATTATCGCGGACTACTCGACAGCCGATTCCGGAAACCGCCATCTGCTCCTCATCGATCGGGAGCTCGAGATCGAGAGTGCGCCTTACGACGGGAGAGGCATCGAGGGCACGCCGCAGGGAAAGGGCCACGCCGACTTTCTGAAGAGGGCGTCTCTTTCAAACGAATACGAGTCCGCGGTCACCGGATTCCACAGGGGCGACGGCAGCCGGGCGATCGCGCTTCGAAACTCGGATCTCACGCTGAGAGACCGTGCCCATTCGGAGCTTTTGGAGCGGGAGCGCGCGCCTCTGGTACTCGTCGCAGAGTCCCTGAACGGCCGCCCGGAAGACATTACCCTTGTCCACATAGCGGATCTCAAGGGCCGCACGCAGTACAGCACCTATGTGCACCCCGAAAGATCCTTTCCCGTCCGGGACGAGGCCCGCGGGGGCTTTACCCCCGAATACCTCGGGAGACCCGGCTGGGACATCCTCGCCGCAGCACCTTCCAGAAACGAGATTCTGCCCGAGATCAAGGCATTTCTCGATTCCGGCTCAACGGTTCTGATCCCGACCCGAAGCGGCCCGGAAGCGAGCCTCATCCAGGCGGTCCGGCAGAGAGAGCACGCGCCAGCTGCGGTTCCCGAGTTCAGGAACACGCCCTTGGAGCGCGCGGCGAGCGAGTACGCCAGGGAAATGGTTCGGGCCCGGACCCGGGACACAGTTGTGGTGCTCGATCACCCGGAACGTCTAGGAAGCCTCACGGAAAACGCCCGCAGGCAGATACGGAACGCAGAATTTCTTTCCGTCCACGAGCGGGCCGCGGTTTACGGAGAGATCTATACAGAGATGCAAGCCCAGGCCCTGAGATCAGGCCCAAACCACGAACTGCTGAACTCCGGACCCGAACGGCACGCGCTCCTCCCCTACCCGGAGCCCCAGACTGAGAAAGCACCGAGACCCCTTCACACGCTCCGCGTCTTCCAACGCCTCCCGGAGGCGGCAAACGGGCCGATCGACCTCGCCAGGTTCGGCGAGCAGTACCGGGAGACTCTGACTGCCAGAGGACACATGGATCACGACATGCTCCTCAACCTCACGCGATACGAGGCATGGTGGGAGAAGATCGTTCCCGAGACGGGGGTCGCCCTCGCGGACGGCTCCCTCCCACGGACCGCCCAGGCTGGGGACATCATCGTCGAGGTAGGCCAGGAAAAGAGCGCGAACCGGGCGTTCGTCGTGGACCGCCTGGGACGGCCAAGAGAGGTCGAGACCGTCCCCATAACCAAGGGGACCATACCCAATCTGAGCTACAACCCGACTGAAGGCGCCCCGAACTGGGTCGCCGCAGTGAGACCCCACCCCGAGCAGCCCGGCCTCCTCATGCGAACCCCGGAAGTCGTAACCCGCTCCGGCAACCGGGTTACGGCCGACGCATTCTTTCTGGATACCGCAGAAGGGGGGAGGTTTGCTTCTGCCGAGAAGATCCGGCCCGGACATATCCTGGAATTCGGTGGGGACGAGCTTGCAGGCGGTGAAAGCTTCAAGAACCGCACCTACCGGCTCGTACTCGGGAATACCCAGGATCGACTCCTCGTGGCGGAGATCAGTAGAGACGAAGCCGCGAGCCCCCTCCAAGCCTTCGAGCACGTGAACCCGCGCCACGTCTTCGAGGCGTACCTGGTCTCGGCCGACGGCAGCCGGAGATACCCCGGGCGCGAGAGCGAGCCGGAGAAAAGGATCCCGGATAGAATCCCCCCAAGCTTCCGGCCCACGGCGGAGGTCACCTTGGCCCTGGACCGGAAGGTCCACGTGAACGACAAGGCCGTGCTCGTCCTCATGGATACGGATAAGATCCTTGACCCCCACAACCAGATCGGCGGCGAGGCTCCGGAGAGACTCCGCATCCATCGGGTACACGCGAGCGAAATCGCCGCAAGTTTGAAGACCGCACGCGAGCAAGGGGCCCCGGATTCCGCCCTCTCCTCCCTGCGGGCCCAGGCGCTCAAAGAGCGGGGTTACGTTGGAGAGATAGGCTTTGCCGTGACCAAGAACGCGGAAGTCGCGACCGTCCTACACGTGCCGGACGCAAGCCGGGTGAGGATCATCCAGACGGGGAAGGCTCTCGCCGAGGATAGAATCCCGAAGAATATCTCGGCCGAGGCCTCCAGGGACAACTTCCTCGCTTCCTTCTACTCGCTGGAAGAGAGGACGGCTCTGGGAGCCGGCCTCAACGCCATGGCACAGGCCGGCCGGGTCGCGGGAGCAGTGCGGGACCAGCGGGCCCAAGAACTATCCACCGTGCCCGAGGCACGCACCGCCGAGCCGCCTCCTCTCACCCGTCTCGAGAGGACCGTCCTCGAGTACAAGAGCCTCCCCGAAACACGCGCCGGCGCCATGGCCCCGGAGGCCGCCAAGCTCATCCTCGATCAAGTCCGGGACGCAAAGGCCGAGGAAGCTCGGTCCGTCGTGAACAAAGAGATCCAGTGGCGAGAGGACAGACAGGCCGAACGCGTCCAGGACAAACAGATCTCAAGGCGGCAGTGGGAGCTGGGGCTATAGGAGAGGACACCCAGTATCTGGAAACTGGCTTTTCGTATACTTCTAAGTTCTTCATGACATGCCCACTCACAACCTAGTGTGGTGTCCCGATGACGGCTTTACAATGAGCGATCTTTTCCAGAATGGCGTCCACTTTTTTCGTCCAGACGAAGGGCTTGGGGTTCTCGTTGTTAACGCGGATGAAATCCTCGATCGCCGCGACCGGTTCGGGAACGCTGCGGAAGACGCCCCGACGGATGCGCTTTCGCGTGATCTCCCCGAACCACCTCTCCACCAGGTTCAGCCACGACGAGCTGGTCGGCGTAAAATGAAGATGATACCGAGGGTGTTTCTCCAGCCACGCTTTGACGTTGGGGTGGTTGTGCGTGCCGTAGTTGTCGAGGATCATGTGAATGTCCAAACCCGCAGGCACGGAGCGGTCAATCTGCCGCAGGAACTTGCGAAACTCGATGTTCCGATGCCGAGGGTAGCAGGAGCCGATGACTTTGCCTTCGAGCACGTTGAGCGCCGCGAACAGACAGGTGGTGCCGTTGCGCTTGTAGTCGTGGGTCATGGTGCCGCAACGACCCTTCTTCATCGGCAGTCCCGGCTGCGTGCGGTCCAGTGCCTGCACCTGCGATTTCTCGTCCACGCAGAGCACGACGGCCTTGTCGGGCGGATTGAGATAGACGCCCACCACGTCGGTCAGCTTCTCAACGAAGCGCTTGTCCTTGGAGAGTTTGAAGGTTTCCACCCGATGCGGCTGCAGACCGTGCGCGTCCCAGATTCGCTGCACCGTGGATTTGCTCACGCTCTGGGCTTTGGCCATCGAACGGACGGACCATTGCGTCGCGTCCGGCGGGGTGGTCTGCAACGTCGCTTCCACGATCATCTTCACGCGGTCCAACGGCAAAGCCCGCGGGCTCGGGCCGTGGGGGGCATCTTCGGACAGACCTGTCGGCCCATCCTTCTGGAAGCGCTTCCGCCATTGGATCACGGTGGGGCGCGACGTGGACAAGCGCGCGGCGATGGCGTTGTTGGACAGGCCATCGGCTGCCAAGAGGCAGATGCGCGCCCGAAGCACAGTCCGTTGAGGGCTGGTCTTTGCGCGCACCCAGGCTTCCAAGGTCGTCCGCTGCTCTTCCGTCATGGCCAGGACATCAGCTTTTTCCCACATGCCTCGAAGCGTAGCATGGCGGGATCATATGTCAAGCTATAACTGGGACACCATCTAGCGTTTTTCCATTTTTTTCAGAAACATTCCTGGGACTTCGGTCCCCTGGACTACCGTGATTTCGTCGCTAGGATCTAATCACCGACACGATGGTTTTCTTCTTGTCACACGATTACGTTATCTGTTATTTTTGCCTGCCAGAAGCAGATCTCCAAATTCCTGTTCTGTGCAGCGTCAGGCGCTGAAAATGTGTGCGGCCGTTCAATATGCCATCTCGCGTCTAGAATCACCTATGCTTGCCTCGGTTTAAGGATCAGCCTGACAGGCGGACTGAATCTGGACGGTGAACTTCGAAATGGAGGGAAATCATGAAGAAAGAAGATGAGAAAACGAACCCCGCGATTGAGCTGGCTCGTAAACTCAAGGAACTGAGGGACCGGCGCAACAGCGCCCTCGAGAAGATTGAGGAGCTACGTAAGGAGATCGACGGCCTGGACGCCCAACTAGATCGTATGCTGGAGTCAGTGGTATGCTGCGTGTAGGGGAGAGTGGCTATTGATGCAGGTTCGCCGTATCACTCAGGAGGACTTTCACTGGCTTCATAGCTTCGACTGCAGCCCACTTACTATCGAGCGTGACAGCATATACCTGTTCTTCTGCGTTCACTTTGGCCGGACCTCCTTCGTGGCCACAGATAGCAACGGGCGGCCAGCTGGCTTCTTGCTCGGGTTCCTCCCTGCCGGAGGCGCCACCGCATACATTCACTATCTTTTCGTGGAGCCAGTGGCACGACGACAGGGTCTTGGACGCCGGTTGGTACGCACGTTTGAGGAAACCGTGCTCGAGCTTGGAGCGCAACGGGTTGCACTCTTCACTCGGCGTGCAGTGGAGTTCTACCATGCTGTCGGGTACGCGCTCGACAACCCTATCTTTGAGCCCACGCTTGAGGACTATCTCCACGGAGTCAAGCAGGTTCGCGTAATGGCACGGGTGTTGTAGGTGGCCCACGCAGTCCTTGTTACTCTCACTCGGCGGCGGTGGGGGCGCCAACCAGAGCTTGGTCCAGGCTATATCGCCGCGGCACTTGAGGCTGCCGGACACTCTACTATTATGCTCCACGTCGCCCCCGACGATTCGGCATCGGTGGCACGTGCAGCATCCCGTGTAGCGGAAATTGCGCCACAGCTTATCGGAATCGCATGCTCCCATGCTGCTGTTCCAGTAAAGACATACCGCTGGGTCGGCAACGTAATTTTGCGCGCACTCTCATCACGCCCTCACCTGACAACAGGGGGTTACTTCGCAACATTCAATGCAGACCGCCTCCTTAAAGACTGGCCAGAGCTCGACTCGGTTGTGATCGGTGAGGGGGAGGGACCAGCCGTTGCTCTGGCCGATCGGCTCCGGGGCAGAAGGCCGGTGGATAACGTCCCGGGGCTGCGAACGCGTCTTGGGGCTTTCTGCCCCCATCCCCCGCTGAAATCACTTGACGCCTTGCCGTTTCCGCATCGCCTGTACGATGGCGAGCTAGAATTCCCTCGTCTCGCCGCTATTAGCACATCTCGCGGTTGCATGGCCCACTGTACGTTCTGCAACGTGCCCGTCTGGACCCGAAACCACGGCGGCTGGCGTGGCCGCTCTGCAAGTTCCGTGGGATGGGAGGTGCGAGCCCTCGTGGACGCGGGCGTCCGCAGGTTGTGGATCGTAGACTCTTCATTTGAGGACCCTCTGCCCAACGGATGGAAGCGGATGCGCGAGTTGGCTGGGGCTATCGCTGGCTCCTTTTCCGCACCCACATTCTACGTCTTCATGCGCGCCGAGACGGTCGCGGATTCGACTTTCGAAGAGATCCTTCCCGACCTCGTCGCCAGTGGTCTCCGGCGGGTGTTCGTCGGCGCCGAATCGAGTCATGACACCCTGTTGCACAAGATGCGGAAGCGGGCGGGGACCTCGAGCGTTCGACGAGCTGTCAACGTTCTGCGTCAATACGGCGTTGCACTTCGCGTCGGGTTTATCCTCTTCACGCCCAAAGCGACATTCGAGACGCTACGCGCCGACGTACGCTTCCTTGCGGAACTGAGTGCGCTACACCTCACTGGCGACCTTTGCACCCGTCTAGAACTGTACGTCGGTGCCGCAGAAATCGCGCGTGTCCGCGCATTGGGCCTGCTCACCGGAGATCCCTACGCTGACCCTTTTGCGTACCGTTTCGAAGACCCACGTGTGGGACGTCTGGCGTGCCGGATGGGTGCTGTGCGCGATCGCCCGGACCTTTCCGACTCGTGGGAGGCACTGCATGACTTGGAGCTTATGCTCAGCGGCGCCAATCACGATTCCCGTGTCCGGGAGATCCCAGATGTCGCTCAGGCATGCGATGAACTCCACCACGGTTGCGCGCAGTGGAAGGCACTCATGTCCGAGATGAACCTAGAAATGTTCGAGCGCGCTTGCCGCTGGGCCGAGGATGAGGAGCCAGATATAGCTTTCGATGAAATAGAGAGAGCGTGGTTCGATGGTGGATTGACGCAGGTATCAGAAGTCGCTAGGATTGAGGCTCGGGCCTTCGCTGCATATGCTCTCTCGCGGGGGATCGATGTCCGGTTCTGATAAAGCACGCCTTGTTGTCGGCGACCCGGATGATCCGCTCTGGCCTGCCGCTGAGAATCTCGCAGCAAGTCTTCATCGTCCTCTGTTCACCGAGGCCCAGGCACCCGAGCATCCGCCAGCCTCGGTTCAGTGGGTGCTGAGCCAGGACGCACTGAATCGTACGCGCTTGCTTCGGCTCAGGGCAGCGGGTCACTTCGTTGGCGTCGTGACGGGCCGCACGGTAGCGCATGCAAGCGCGCTGGGTCTGCGATCCGAGTTGCCGGTGGATGAAGGCCGCGGGTGGGTATGCGCACCACCCTCCTTCCTTAATCACCTTCCTCCTCTGGTGCGCACTGTAGCCGAGCTCGTGACGCCGGATGATCTCGCTGATGTGCTCACGAGACCAGCGCCATGGGCGGTACTCGCCGGCCACGGCCGCGAGGACGTTCTATACTTCGAGGATATTGCTTTGTGTGCCCGGTCGGATGATGCCTCTGCACCAGCATGCTCCCCGACGACTTGCCCCTATCGGCAACCGAAACTCCCGGTGCGCGCGTTGGCCGCTAGCGTCGTCGTGTTGCTCGGGTGCAGCTCGGGAAGGTTGGGAGCCGGGCTGTTTCCACCGTTCTGCAGACTTGGGTTTGCACTCGCAGAGCGTGCGACCTCGTGCCTGACGACGAGCCACCTGTTCGAGTTGGATACTCACCTCATTACCCTCGCCGTGCTTGCACTCCATCGAGGCGACCGGATCAGTACTGTTCGGGAGGTGTTATCCCGGCACCACACTAGGCGCACGAATGGGGCGCCAGACCCCTTCGTGGTGTTTGGGGACCCGGACGTACGTGCGACACCCATCCGAAGCGAGCTCTCATCGATACTCGTGGGCGAAATCCCCGCAAATCCACGTATTTCCATGACAGACCTAGACCATCTGGATATACTCGGCTTTTTGCCTCCATCCGGCAGAAAACTCCAGACGTTATTACGCGAACACCACCCGGCCATTCGGGCCGGAGCGCGCGACGGTAGTCGGCATCTGAACCTTCTGTCGAAGATCGAGGCATCCGTCCGCCTGGAAGTAATTGCTGACTTGTGCCAGCGTAGCCTTGAGGGGTTCGTGTGGCTGGTAAATAGTTACCCCTCCTTTCTCCCAGATGCCCCAAGCCCTGCCGTTTGTGACTTGTGCGGCGAGGCAGCATTCGTAGTGCGCTCTGCCGACGCGCTATCCGCAGCCGCCAGATGGCGTGAGACATGTCTGCGCTGCGGCATACGAGCCGACTGGCCCGATGGAGGTGGTCGCGCCGTCATAAGGGCTTCCGCCAGGTCGCAAGACGTCATCCAGCTGATGGTGGAACTTCCAGAAGGCCACTGCACCGTGGGTGCAACGCTAAACGGAGCAGGCGACCACGTCCGGTCGGTCTGGGATGCCAAGAGCATGCGTACCCTCCCCGATGTGCTTCCCGGAGGTCACCAACGTGTCCTGGAAATCCGGACGGAAGGCCTCCCCAATGGTGTATATTATGCGAAGGTGTTCGTGATGCGCGGTCTTCAGCTGTCTTGTGCCTCCCACCCGATTCCTATCTTTGATTAGTAAATCGTCCGGAGCTCAATGTGAAGCTAGGCATTGATCGGCTACTGACTGAGCCAGAATTGAGCGCCCCTCTCCGGGGTAGACGTGTGGCGGTCCTCGCGCATCCTGCGTCTGTCACTTCGGGACTAGTACATACGCTCGACGCGGTCGCAGGTCTGCCTGACATACGTCTCACAGCAGCTTTCGGACCTCAACATGGCATCCGCGGCGACAAGCAGGACAACATGGTGGAAACCGAGGATGCGATCGATCCGAAGCATGGAATACCAGTGTTCAGCTTGTATGGCAAGGCACGCCGTCCGACATCCGAAATGTGCGAAATGTTAGACGTTCTCCTCATCGATCTTCAGGATTTGGGAGCGCGTATCTACACATTTCTCACCACCGTGCTCTATGCTCTTGAGGCAGGGGCGCGCCATGCTAAAGAGGTCTGGATCCTCGACAGGCCTAACCCAATCGGTCGACCAATAGAGGGCACCCGCCTTCTTCCTGGGAATGAAAGCTTTGTGGGAGCCTCGACCCTCCCGATGCGTCACGGCTTAACGCTTGGCGAGGCAGCTAGGTGGTTTGTGACTCGGCACGGCCTCGATGTCAAGCTACAAGTGGTCAGTATGTTGGGGTATAACCCGCATGTGGCACCGGGATTCGGCTGGTGCTTTGGGCAGATCCCCTGGATCAATCCTAGCCCTAACGCCGCGAGCCTGAACATGGGGCGGTGCTACCCCGGTACCGTGCTATTCGAGGGTACTACGCTTTCGGAGGGCCGCGGCACCACCGCTCCGCTTGAGGTCATTGGCGCCCCAGACATTGATCGGGATCAGATCCTAGCGACCATGCGAAACCTGAGGCCTGACTGGCTTAAGGGCGCTTACGTGAGGCCGTGCAGCTTCGAGCCGACCTTCCACAAGCACACCGGCATGCTGTGCAATGGTATTCAAATCCATACAGATTGGCGCGGTTACGATCATTTCGTCTTCCGCCCTTACCGGCTTGGGAACCTTTTCCTTAAAGCCCTGCGTGTCGTGCACCCACATTATCCAATTTGGCGTAATCATCCTTATGAGTACACAGGAGGACGGCTCCCGATCGATGTCATCGATGGCGGCCCTATGCTGAGGGAGTGGGTCGACGATCCCTCGTCCACGTTCGACGAACGAGAAGCTGTGCTCGCACGCGACGAAGCTGAATGGGTCGACGAGATAAACTCAGTGCTGCTTTATCCGTAATTGTCATCTCCGCAGCCCCAAACGTGCAGCGGTTCACCATTCCACCACCCCAGGGTACACCAGCTGCTCGAGTCATGCGCCCTCTCGGAGGACCAGACCCCCTAATTGCGTTGTGAAAGACTGAAAGACTCATCTTGTCCCGCCTTGTGGCTAATAGCACCGTAGGTCGCACCCAGGTAGGCTCGCGACGAAATAGGTGCCACCGCGCGCTTCTTACCGGTGGTGCCACTGACCAGCTGTGTCGCCAATTCCAGCGGCCTTTACTCTTCACCCAAGTTCGCCCTCCTGTTAGGACCGTCCAACTCTTGGGGCGGAGTGGTTGCCGAAGACCATGTTCCCCTCTGCAGAACAGAAGTACACGTGTCGTAAGCCTCGCAATTGAATCGTTGGCAATGACCACGAAGAATTGTACGCTATCTGGAAACTTTCCATATACTAAGTCCGGTCCTCCATGCTACCCTCTCTCGCAGGGCCCTGGTTTTGATTAAGATTTTCGGTCCGATTTCTTTCCAGTCGATCCTGTATCGAATGTGGTGGTATGCGAAAATTTTTATGTTTTCGTACTCTCTGGGCTCCGGGGCTGGTCACATAGGACCACCCGGGCCACGTTTGTGGAGGAAGAATTGTTTCCGTGTGAATTTTGGACTAATTCCAAGCTTTGGGACGCGCCTGGATCGGCCAAGTAACTTGCATAAAGATTCATTAAACAGAAGCGCCCCCCCTACCGTCCTGGGAAAGAAAACGGCTCCTTGACCAGGAGCCAAATCGCGTGATAAGTGAACTACAAGACTTTTTCAAATGCCTACATTTTTTTCCCAACCTTGATCTATGTCGACATATGCAGAGCAAAGAAGCTTGAACCCCCGCATTGGCATGCTGGCCACCGTCCGCAACCGTCGGGGTATTATCACCTCGGTTGAGCCATACGACGCCACGACTGAAGGTCGCCTGCATCTGGTGCATGTCGAGTACACGGATGCGGACGGTCAGTCCGAAGAAACTCTTCTCTGGGAGCGTGAACACAACGCCACCCTCCTGGAGCCTACCGCTCTTCCGCGTGTCGGCGAAGGACCGCCGATGCCGCCCGAGGATTACGACGCTCTGGTTCGGGCCTGCCGCTGGGCGGCCGTGACCCCCTTTCTTACTCCGGATGGTAGCGGATCAAGATTCGAGCTTCCGATCGCTTCACCCGTTTACGGTGCGGTTCAGGTCGAGGATTTCCAGCTTGTGCCCTTGCTCAAGGCCCTCAGAATGCCCCGCATCTCCCTGCTTCTCGCGGATGATGTGGGGCTGGGCAAGACGATCGAGGCCGGGCTTATCATGACCGAGCTGCTTATCCGCCGCCGGGTTCGGCGTGTGCTTATCCTTTGCCCGGCTTCTCTGCGGTTGCAATGGCAACAGGAGATGCGGGACAAGTTCGCCCTGGGATTCGACGCGGTTGACAGCTCGGAGACCCACGCCCTGCAAAAGCGTCTCGGCCTTGATGCCAACCCGTGGCGGACCTTCCCGAGGATCGTCGCCTCCTACCACTACTTGAGACAGCCGGATGTTCTGGAGCAGTTCCGTGCTGCCTGCACCCAGCCTCAGGGGTCATCGCTGCTACCCTGGGACCTCCTTATTGTGGATGAAGCGCACAATCTCATGCCTTCGAATTACGGTGACGACAGCGACCTCTCCAAGATGCTCAGGATCATCAGCCCCTGGTTTGAACATAAGCTTTTTCTGACCGCCACCCCTCACAACGGGCACACCCGGTGTTTCTCTGGGCTCTTGGAGTTGCTGGACCCGGTGAGGTTTACGCGGACCACGGAGTTCAAGGAGAGGGAACGCGAACGCGTGGAAGATGTCGTGGTCCGCCGGTTGAAACGCGAGGTCAATGCCCTGGACCAGACTCAGGGCCGCCCGGAAAGATTTGCGAACAGGTATCTCCAGCCTGAACCGCTTTTTCTCGGGCCGAGAGAGCGGAATCTCGCGAGCGCTTTTCTGGAGTTCAGAAGAGCTGTGAAATCGGTCATCGCGGCTTCACGCCGTTCCGAGCAGCTCGCAGGCGGGTTTGCCGTTGAAGTGCTCAACAAACGCCTGCTCTCTTGTCCGGCCGCCTTTGCGGACTCCTGGTACCGGTTCAAGGAGGGCATGAAGGAAACCGAGGCGGCCAGTTCCGCCGAGCTTTCGGCTGCCCATCGAGCCAGCGAGCAGGACGTGGAAGACGACCTGGAAAAGACAGGCCGGATCCGGCATGCCAGCCGCACAGCCGGCGCCTGGTTCAAGCCCCTGGCGGAGAAGCTGGCCAAAGAGATCGCTCGGGTGGATGAGGCCCTGGCCGACCTGGGGCTCGAGGATGAACTCGCGAACCTGCCTGTTGAGGACGCGCGCTGGGACCGTCTGCTCGGCTTGATTCAGCAACGACTGCGTCAGGGGAAGACTTGGCAGGAGGGCGAGCGGCTAATCGTCTTTACTGAGTACAAGACGAGTCTGGACTATCTCGAACGGAGGCTCCGCGCCGAATTCAAGGATCACCAGGAAGCCATTCGTGTCCTCTTTGGCGGCGAGGATTGCGATCGCGAGGCCATCAAGAAGGCATTCAATGACCCGGACGACCCCATCCGGGTTCTTCTGGCAACAGATGCCGCCTCCGAAGGCATGAACCTTCAGGAAACCGCGCGTCTTCTCCTCCACTTCGATGTTCCGTGGAACCCGGCCAAGCTGGAGCAAAGGAACGGCCGGCTGGATCGGCACGGTCAGGCGCGAGATGTCACGGTCTTTCACTTTGTCAGTGATGATGACGCAGACCTGAAGTTCCTCGCCCACGTGGTCGGAAAGGTGCATACCATTCGTGAGGACCTTGGCTCGATGGGGGAGATTTTCGATGCTGCCTTCCAGCTGCGCTTCACCGACCTGGAAGATCCCGACCGTGTCAAGGTCGGGCTGGATGCAGCTATCGAGCGAGCCATAGGACGAGCCCGGATTCCGACCAGGGCCTCGGTAGGCCTCGGCGTCGATGACGCGGAGAGGCTCGCGGAATTCTGCCGCCATATTGATTTCTCGGCGGAAACACTCAGAAATACGCTTGATGTGGCGCTGGGCGTAAACTCCGGACGGCCGCGGCTCGAAGGACCTGACGCGAAGGGCCGCTTCCGCCTGAGGCACCCTCTGCCTCCACAGTGGAAGGACGTGATCGATGACTCGCTCCGGCTCGACCGTGGCAGGGGAGGCTCGGCTCCGACTTCGGGTACAGCCCGGACCGGCGCCCTGCCTGCGGTGGTTTTCGATCCCAGGCACTTTGTCCAACTCCTTGGGGGAAGGCCGGTTTTTCGGCCCACGAAGGACGCGGTTCTGCTCCATCTCGGTCACCCCTTGTTCCGCCAGGCGTTGAGCATCTTTGCCAGGGCCAGGTTCCCCGGGAGTCGCAAGGGACCCCAGGCCAGCCGCTGGACGGTTCGTTTGGGCAAGGTCCCTGAGAGGGCTGATGCTCTTCTGCTCCTCACCATTGAAGAGCTCGCTGTGAACGAGCTTCACGAGCCGGTGCACCACTGGATCCGCACCCTCAGGCTTCCCGTGCGGTCCGGCTCTCTGGGAGACCCGCTCCCCTACGTTCCGCCAGGGGACGAATCCGCTTCGACAAGCCATCTCGACGAGAAAGCCTCGACCAGGGCGTCGACCATCTGGTCGGACACGGAACAGGACCTCAAGGATCTCCTGCGACGGATCGCCGATGAGACGACTGCAAAGCTCGAAGTACATCTGAGCGACTCCGCAAAGGCGGCTCTGGCCGAGGAACGGGAGAAGTTTCGCCACCGGATCAGGGAAGTCGAGCTGGCCATGCGGGAGACCACGATCCAGAAGCTCGAACGGGAGCGTGACCTGCTCCTTGCCGCATTGCGGCAGGAGACACTGTTTGCCGAGTACGAGCGTGATATGGAAGAGAAGCTCCGAAACCTCGAAGACGAACTCGACCGGCGGCGCCACCATTACGAGGAGCTTCTCGGCCAACTGCGCGAGGAGCAGGGCCGAGTTCTGGAACGGCTTCTGCCCAGGCGGTACAGGCTACGCGGACCCGCCCAAGTTTATCCGCTGGCCGTGGAGATCCGGCTGCGTGAGGAGTCCCGATGACACGAGCTGCCCGCTTTGAGGCGCCGGACTGGTGGACTTCCCTCAAACATGGCGGAATGCTCATTGCACCAAGCCGGCTCCCAGAGTTCCTGCCCCTGGAACGCCCCAGGCTGGCGCGCCATCTTGCGGACCGCCTGCGCCGTGAGTTGCTGCGAGTCCGTGAAGGCAGGAGCCAGCACGTGGGGACTTTCCTCGATACGGTCCTTGAGGAGGTGGCCGGGCTTGACCACGGCCGGTGGGCCAAGGGTAACGATATCGAGCCACGCTGGTCCCAGAAGGTGATCACTGGCGAGACGATAAAACCGCGTCGGCTCTGGCAGCCAGGAGATAGTTTTGCCTTTCCCGTTTTCGTTGCGGAGATGACCACAGCCGGCGGTCGCTACAGCGAAGAGGGCCGGCTGGGCATCGGACGGGGCAGACGGCCCGTTTCACGGGTGGTCGAGTGGCTACGGCGCTCCGGGGAGAAGATCGCCCTTCTTACGAATGTCCGGCAATGGCGGCTCATCCATGCGGGGCCGGACTATGACGCCTGGTGTGAATGGGACACGGACCTGTGGTTCGAGGAAGGCGAGCCGGGACCCCAGGTTCAAGCCCTGCGGATCCTTCTCGGAGAAGAGGCTCTCTCTCCAGCTAAAACCGGCGAGCCTCCGAGGTTACTGGCCGCCATTCAAGCCTCCCGCCGAGTCCAGGCCGAGCTCTCCGCTGCCCTCGGGGAACGGGTACGGCTCGCTGCGGAGAAGCTCATTCAGGAGTCCGGCGCCGCACTCGCGGCTATCGACCGGGCCGGAGAGGGTGGGGTTTCAAGACGAGACATGTACATTGCCGCCACGCGCCTCATCATGCGCTGTGTGGTTGTGCTCTTTGCGGAGGCGCGCGATCTTTTGCCCCGGGACAATGTCATCTACCACCAATGCTACGGCATCCAGGGTTTGCGCGAGCAACTGGCCCGGCTGGCTGGTGGCCGCAGCGAGCGGCTTCGCTATGCTCACGGAGCCTGGCCACGGCTGCTCTCGCTTTTCCGCCTGATCCACCAAGGTTCACCCCACCAGGCAATGCCCATCCCCCGTTACGGGGGTGGGCTCTTTGCCCCGGGAGCATTCGACTCCAGTGACCCGGTGCTCCGAGCCCTGGCGGCATTCGAGGACCCGGGCAATACGCCGACCGATGCGGCGATCCAGCAGATCCTTGAGCTTCTTTGCGTGAGCAAGGTTAAGGTCCGGCAGGGCCGCGCCAGTACCTGGGTGCCGGCCCCCGTGGACTTCTCTGACCTGTCGTCCGAGTACATCGGCATTCTTTATGAGGGGCTCCTCGACTTCGAGCTGCACCGTGCCCCGGCAGACGACGCCATTATTTTCCTCAAGCTAGGCGACGAGCCGGCCCTGCCGTTATCACGGCTTGAGGAGGAGATGGCGCCGAAGAGGCTCGCGGAACTTATCGGCAAGCTCAAGACGAGCACCAAGAAGCTGGCCGTCGCCGAGAGCGAGGGCGAGGAGGAAGAGACCGAGGAAGAGGACGAGGCGGAAGTGGAGGAGGAACCGAAAGAGGAGATTGAGCCCGAGGCGCCTGCGGCAGATGAGCTCGCCCAGACTGCGCCGTGTGAGCATGCGGGCTTCGACATCGTCCGTGAGGTTCGCGAGCGCGCCGAGATCTGGGCGGAGAAGGCCGTCAAGGGCGCAAAGCTCGTTTCGTATCCCCGCCGCGACACAGACGCAGCGGTGCGCGACCGGTGGGCCGAGGAGGTGAAGCGGCAGGCTCGCGCGCTGTACCGCCTCGTCCTGCCCGGCCAGTGGTATCTCGTGCGGTGGGGCGGAACGCGCAAGGGCGCGGGGACCTTCTATACGCCCCCGCAGCTTGCGGTACCGACGGTGCGCCGCACCCTTCAGCCCCTCTGCTACGAACCGGTCAAAAAGGAGACGGACAAGGCCACCGGCCTCACGGTCGTCACCGAGTGGAAGCCCCGCCGTCCCGAGGACATCCTTGCGCTCAAGGTCTGCGATCCGGCGATGGGGTCGGGCTCCTTCCTTGTTGCCGCCCTCCGCCTTCTCACAGACGCGTTGCTCGAGAGCCTCCATTTCCACAAGCGGCTCCACGCGCAGCCGGACGGCGCGATCTGCAAGCTCGCGGACGGCCTGCCCCTCGACCATCCGTCGCAGGAGACGGTGCCGGTGCCGCTCGACAACCCGGAGTTCGACGATCGCCTCCGTGCCCGGCTCAAGCACCACGTGGTAGAGCGGTGCATCTACGGAGTCGATATCGACCCGCTTGCCGTAGAGCTCGCGCGGATGGCCCTCTGGGTCGAGACGATGGACCGTCGGCTCCCGTTCGGGTTCCTCGACCACAAGCTGCGGTGCGGCAACTCGCTCGTCGGGTGCTGGTTCGATCGCTTCCAGGACTACCCCGTCATGGCGTTCGAGCGCGATGACGCCGGCGACAAGAACCATACATGGGTGACCGGCGTCTCGGCTGGCAAGAATGGCGTCTGGACCAAGCGCTGGAAAGAGACCAGGAACGAGGTCGTCAAGCCCGAAGCGCGCGCCTGGATCACTGCCCATCGAAAGGACGTCTTCCCGTTCATGCGGGAGCGGTACTCGGCAGCGGGCATCCACGACGAGGCGCTTGCGGTGTTCCGCGAGCTCCATGAGTTACCGGTGCACGAGGCGGAGCGGCGCGAGGAGCTCTATCGCGAGAAGATCGCCGAGAGCCCCGCGCTCGCGCTCCTGCGCGAGGCGTTCGACACCTGGTGTGCCATCTGGTTCTGGCCGGGCGACCGTCTCGACGCAATCCCGAGTCCGAAGAGCTTCCAGGATCCGCCGGAGGCGACTCGCGCGACCGTCGCACGCTTGCGCGAGGAACATCGGTTCTTCCACTGGGAGATCGAGTTCCCGGACGTGTTCACCGGTTCGGGCTCGGGCTTCGACGCGATCCTCGGGAACCCGCCGTGGGAGATCCAGAAACCGAGCTCCAGAGAGTTCTTCTCGAACATCGACCCGCTCTACCGCACCTACGCGAAGCAGGACGCACTTCGCTTGCAGAAGGAATACTTTGAGCGAGACGCCACTATCGAACACAACTGGCTCTCGTACAGCGCTCGCTTCAAGTCGCTCTCGACTTGGAACAAGTTCGTTGCCTCCCCGTTCGGAGATGCAGAGATCCAAGAGGCCCGTTTTTCTTTCACCAGGTCGGGAAGCGAGAACGCGACCCTGCACGAGGTCTGGCGCCGCAGCCGGACAGCCCGCATAGGCTATGCCGATCCAGAGCACCCTTTTCGTCATCAGGGATCGGCCGACATCAATACCTACAAGATGTTCTGTGAAGCAGCGCGGGGACTGCTCCGCGCGAACGGTTACCTTGGCTTTCTCCTCCCTTCGGGCATCCACAGTGACAAAGGCTCGACGGAACTGCGAGAGCTCCTGCTTCAACGAAGTAGGCTAGAATGGCTGTTCGGATTCATTAATTGGGAGAAGATATTTGGCTCTATCTACTACCGCTTCAAATTTTGTGCTCTGATTGTTCGGAAAGGTGGCCGGACGGCGTTCATGCGTGCTGCCTTTTCCCGATACCACGTTGAGGACTGGGAGGACGCGGAACGTCACGCGCTGCCGTATCCGCGAGAGCGCGTCCACCAGTTCAGCCCGCGGTCGAGCGTGATCCTTGAGATCCATTCGGAGCGCGACCTCGTTGTCCTTGAGAAGATGTACGCGAACGCCGTGCCGCTGGGAGACGAAGGCCCCAATGGCTGGGGCATCCGGTACGCCAGAGAGTTCGACATGACAAACGACTCGAAGCTCTTTCCGCCCCGGCCATGGTGGGAAGAACGCGGCTACAAACCGAACGCGTATGACATTTGGATCGGACCAGGTGGCGAATTGGCACTGCCCCTGTATGAGGGCCGTATGGTCGGCCAGTTCGATTTCAGCGAGAAGGGATGGGTACGCGGCAAGGGGCGCAGGGCCGAGTGGCGCGACATCCCGTTCCAGGAGAAGACAGTTGAGCCACAGTACCTGATCAGCTTCAAAGAGTACGCCGCTGCCCACGACCGAGACGGAGAGCCCAAGGCTGTACGCGGGGCCAAGGTGGCGTTTATGGACGTGACGTCCGCGACGAATGCACGAACCATGATCGCCACGGTCCTCTTCGACGCTCCATGTGGCAATTCGGCACCTGTGCTGCAAGTGAGGGACGGAAGCCTGCACGCCCTCGTCGCGATCCTGAACAGCTTCGCTTACGACTTCGCAGCGCGTGCTCGGTGCGGTGGGTTGCACCTGAATTACTATGTAATCGAAGAAACGCCCTTGCCGCGTGACCATGAGCATGTGCTACGCCGATTGGCATACTTTGCACTTCAACTGGTCGGAGTCAGCCTCCTCTTTGCAGGAGAGTGGAGTCGAGAGAGTGATCGCCGAAAGCCCTGGAAGCGATGCTGGGCCGTCGCCGAGTCCGAGCGTCTACGGCTCCGGTGCATAATCGATGCTGTGGTTGCCGACCTCTATGGACTTGATCTTGATGACCTGACGTGGGTTCTTCGTGCGTGCGATTATCCTTCGGCATGTTTGAATGACTACGATCAGTATAGAACGCTCGATCCAAAGGGCTTCTGGCGTGTGGACAAGGAGAAGGATCCGGAGCTTCGGCATACGGTGCTCTCCCAGGTGGCGTTTCACGAACTGAAGCGGCTAGGCCTTGAGAAGTTTCTGGAACTCAACGATGGCGAAGGATGGATGCTACCAGAGAAAGTCCGGCTGGCAGACTATGGCCTAGGACGTGACGAGCGTGCAAAGGAGCCGCAGCCCGTGGCTGGGCGGCTTGGACCGCGTTTCCTGCCGTGGCAACTCGAGCAGTCCCCAGAGGAGTCGTGGGAGGAGTGCGAGCGGCATGCGGAACGGATCGAGGTATTGCTGGGGCAAGGAGGCAGGAGGCAGGCGAGTAATAGCAGTGCTCAGAAGCACGATGGCGGAGTAGGATTGCCGACTCACTCCGGGAAGCCGATTCCAGATGCCCCAACAGATCTCTTTGGCAACCCACTACCCACAGATCTATTCGGTAACGTGATTGAAGCTACTCGGCGTAGGAGGAAACCAAGATAGGGTTCGAATCAATGAAGGCTGTGGAAATGGGAATACAGGAAGTGAAAGACCAAGTAATTAAAGAGATCGAAGGGGACCCTTTCGACGACCCTTCCTCTTGGGACTTGATAGAGAAGAACATTCCAAAGGAGCACTGGGATCTATTCTTAGATCGTTCCAGCGCGGCTAAATTCCTGCGAGTGTTGCCACAAATTTTTCCATGCGAGAGTTTTTCCGCCGACCCAGAGGCCCAATCTTGCTGGGAGATGGTGGGCAACTTCCACAAGAATGTTTGGCGCCTTCATGAAGCCCTCTCCATATACTTTGGGTTGTATGACCATCTCATTGCCGCGCAAGCAGCCTGCGGAAAGAGACGGAGAAAGGGAACACCTCTCGTCTGGATGAGCGATTGCTATTCCCAGATGAGCTTCCCTGTTCATGCCAAGCGGTGCCTAATGTTGGCTCTGATTGAAAATGCCATACATGAAGAGGGCAACGTTCCTCCAGATACGACAGGAACATACTGGCGCCTGGTCTTTAGGCACGGCCTTCCGGATTCTGAGATCAAGCGGTACGGGAAGATGGCTTATGAACTCTGGAGACAAAACCAGGATGAAGCCATGTTTCCCCAAATGGGTTTTGCAGGAACTCGACAATAACTGGATGACGGAGCTGCCCTCGCCTGGAGAGACGGGAGTTTATTTCGTGAACGAACGGTATGTCGGATGGCTGTTATCAAAGCTTGGCACGCAAGAAGGTAGGATTTTGGAGAGACTCGCCGACTACCTTCTCTCCTGTATGCCGGGATGCAGGACAGCTCGACGAAAGAGAAGCCCTTCGACTGACTATGATGTAGTCTGCTCCATGGACGGCTTTGATCTGGACTTTCGCTCCGAACTGGGGAGGTACTTCATCTGCGAATGCAAGGATTGGGATGAGCCAGCCGACTTCACCGCCTTTGCGAAGTTCTGTCGCGTCCTTGATTCGGTCAAATGCCGTTTCGGCATTCTATTTTCCAAGCACGGGATAAAGGGGCAGGGTAAAAGGCGAGATGCAGACCTAGAGCAGATAAAGGTGTTTCAGGATCGGGGCATGATCATCGTTGTTGTTGATCAAAGCGACCTTGAGTCCGTCTCCAAAGGGGCAAATCTGGTCAGTATGCTTCGCTCAAAATACGAGATGGTCCGATTGAATCTCACCGGAACCTACGAGGGTGACAAGGATCGCGCATGTTAAACCCGATCACCTTCACGGAAAACGTCGTCAGTGACTTCCTCCGCTATCAGCTCACTACCTACCCGTTCGCAGACAGAGCCCTGCACGATCAGATGCGGCGGCTCCTCAACCTGGAAGAGACGAGGGCTTCCCCTCTTCTCAAGGGCCCTTACATAAGTCTGAGCCAATCGTTCCGCCAAGGGGCCGGCCTAGCCGGTCTGGCAACAGAGGAAGTCCTCCATCCTCACCTACCCAACATCGTCTCCCATTCCTTCCTGTATGGCCACCAGGAGACCGCGATTCGTGCGATCACGGCAGGGCGGACGACCGTGATCTCCACCGGAACGGGGTCTGGAAAGACCGAATGCTTCCTTTACCCGATTATCAGCCGCTGCCTGAAGCTCCGAGACCAAGGGGTACCGGTCGGGATTGTCGCCGTCCTGGTTTATCCCATGAATGCGCTGGCTGAGGACCAGCTCGGCCGGCTGCGGGATCTGCTGGCCGGCACCGGGGTCACCTTCGGGATGTACATCGGTAAGACCCCTGAGCGGCTGGCCGATGTCCCGGGGAGGCGTTTGGCCTCAGGAGCCTCTCGCGCCGACTACCACAGGGCCCTGGAAAAGGCTCGAAGTGAGCGTCAGCTGTACGCTATTTACCCGCCCGAGGAACGCACGGCCAGGGATGAGATGCGCAAGGCTGGGGGGCAGCCGCAGATTCTCCTCACCAACGTAAAACAGCTCGAGTTGCTCCTCACCCGACACCAGGATGTGGAGCTCTTTGACAACGCCCACCTGGATTTCCTGGTATTCGACGAGGCGCATACCTTTAGCGGTGCGGTGGGCGCAGAGACGGCCTGCCTGATTCGGCGGCTTCGAGCTTATTGTGGGCGGGGGCCGGGTGAGACAGTCTGCATCGCAACTTCCGCAACCATCGCCGACCCCGTGCGGGGCCCGGATGCGGGCCGGGAATTCGCAGCTCGCTTCTTCGGTGTGCCTGCTGACTCGGTGACGCTGGTCGGAGAGGAGTTTGAGCCGGATCTCTGGGCGCCTAGCCGAACAACTCCGGGGCCGCTGCCGGGGGACCCGGCGGTGCAGCTAAGGACTGTACTCGATGCTGTTGCCGGTGTGGAAGACGATGGTGCGACGCCGAATGCCACCCGCCTCTTGCAGAGCGTGTTTCAGTCCATGACCGGGTCGCGCCTTGACCTTACCCGGTGGCAAGAAGCTCTGTACGACCGTCTTGCCGCCAATGAGGTTGTCTACCAGATTGCAGAGGCCCTGAGGGTGCCTCGATCGATTTCCCAACTCATATCGGAACTCGTCGAAAAGGTTCGCCGGCCTGTACCTGAAGAAGAGGTGCTGGCGTGGCTGGCTTTCGGCGCAATTTCACGGAAACAAGGGCGACCGCTTTTGCGTCCGGTTGTTCACGGTTTCGTACGGGGCGTGGCTGGCGCGGTGGCCACCTTCCCCTCGACCCAATCAGGGGCCAAACTGTGGCTTTCCGCCGAGGAGGCTTTCGAGGCTGGGGAGACTCATTTCCAACTGCCGGTACTGACGTGCACTACGTGCGGTCAACACTACTACGTCCATCATGCAGCTGATTTCCATTTTCTTGGCAAGACCCCCGAAGGGGGTGAAGCGGTCGACAACCGTGTGATCTGGCGGCCACTGGCATTTGGCCAGGGTGGACAGCGCCTGGTGCTTGTGGATCATCTGGTGACGGATTCCGAAGCCGAGGAGGAATCCCAGACGAGCGAAGAGAATCCGGCGACACGCCGGTGGGGAGAGGCCGTCTATTTTTGTCGGAAGTGCGGGACACTGCATCCAGCTCAACAGCCCCGGTGCGACGGTTGTGGAAGGGAGGGCCCGTTGGTGCCCCTCATCGCAATCCGCCAGCGGCAGAACGCGGAAGGACATCTCGCCTCCTGCGTAGCCTGCGGGGCACTCGGCCGGCAGCGAGTAGGAGGCTTCCGGGAACCGGCAAGGCCGGTTCGAGCTGTTACCGTTTCTGATGTGCATGTGCTCGCGCAGAACATGATCCACTATGCCGAGCGGCGGCGCCTTCTCGTATTTGCGGACAACCGGCAGGATGCGGCTTTTCAAGCCGGCTGGATGCAGGACCATGCGAGGCGATACCGTCTGAGAGCCCTTATGCACCAGAGGCTTCTGACCGGTTCCGTTTCGGTCGGTGATCTTACCGCGCACCTTGACGAACTCCTCGAGCGGGACGATGACTTATCACGGGCGCTTGTGCCGGAGGTCTGGCGCGTTCACCGGAAAGAGGCCGAGGGAGTTCGGCATGCTGAAGAGCGGAAGCGCTTTCTCCGCATCCAGATCCTGCGAGAGCTTGTGACGGGCATGCGTCAGCGGATCGGCCTAGAGCCGTGGGGCAGGATGACGGTGGAGTACGCTGGCCTCACAGATAATCTCGGGTTCATCCAGTCCTGGGCGCCTGTGCTGACTACGTCGCCTGGGGATCTCGTCTGCGGGGTGGCGTCGCTTTTGGATATCGTCCGCCGGACCGGGATTCTCCTCGACCGCGAAGGACATGTCTTTTCACGGTTCTGGCAGGAAGGAGATTTCGAAATCCAGCGTGGCTACCTGCCCCCGATGCCCGGGATCCCGAAGGGCCTCAAAATCAGGCGAGACCCCGATGACGATGCAGCCCGCGTGCAGCAATGGCTGAGTGAGCGTGGTGATACATTGGCGAGGCAACTTGCAAAGCGTTTCGGCGTTCCTTCGCGGGACATCGAACGTTTTTTGGAGGAACTCTGGGGCCTTGTCGTCGACGAGCTTGGACTGCTTGTTACCGTAACGCTGACCGGTGCCAGGAATCGGGCGTTACCTCGCTGCGCCGGTAGTTATCAGATCGATGCTGACAAGCTGCGTCTTGCCGCTCACCGGGGGACCTTCCGATGTAACAGGTGTCGGCGAATGCACCTCAGACCCACACCGCACATGACCTGTGTGGCCTGGCGGTGCAGCGGGAATCTCGTGTCTGAGGAAGAGAGCGGAACGGATTATGACCTTATGGTTCTGGACCAGAATTTCGCGATGCTCCGGCCCCGGGAGCACTCTGCACAGATCCCCGCTGCGGATCGTGAGATCTTGGAACGGGCCTTCAAGGGTGAGCACGATCTCGTTAACACCCTCGTCTGCACGCCTACACTGGAACTGGGCGTGGACATTGGAGCGCTCGACGCCGTACTCATGCGCAATGTGCCGCCCCTGCCGGCAAACTACTGGCAACGGGCAGGGCGTGGAGGGCGGCGGCATCGGATGGCCGTCAACCTCACCTACGCGAGGCCGGCAAGCCATGATCGGGCACATTTTACGGATCCACTTAAGCTACTTCAAGGCTTGATCTCACCGCCGCGCTTCAACTTAAAGAACGAGCTGATGGTGCGTAAGCACGTGCATGCCGCAGTGCTTACCGTGCTTTTCCGACTAAGTCGCCCCGGCGGCCGGTTAACGGAGGAGGACCGAAAGGAAGTTGAACAAGCACTTAAGCACTGTTTTCCGGTTCAGGTTAAGAGCTACCTTTTTGACGAGTCGGGACATGTTCGCACGTCCCCGTTCGATTTTGGACCGCTGGCGGGCATCGTTTCCAAGCATGAGGTACGCATCCTTGGGCATGTGGCGGAAGTGTTCCGGCAGGGTTGGCCTCCCGAAGAAGCCCAAGTTGTCACTATGGAGCGGCTTCAGGGGCTAATTGTAGGTATTGCCGAACGGCTTGCAGAGGTTGCAGCACGGCTCTCACGCAGGCTGCACTGGGCATTGGACCAAATGCAGCGCTTGGATGAGGTCCGGAGCCGCAAGGGCACACTCGATCCGGATGAAGATGCACTTCGCTCACGTTGCGATCGACTGGTCAAGAAGCTCAAGGGGATCGAAACTAGGCGGCAAAGAGAAGCCGAAGGATACGATGATACGAACACGTATGCCGTTCTGGCGGTCGAGGGCTTTCTCCCGGGGTACGGGCTCGATGTTGGCATGGTGGTCGGCTTCCATCAGGCTCCCCGATACGGAACTGATCTGCGAGACTGGGAACTCAGACGGGCGCTGGCCTTGGCACTTCGCGAGTATGTTCCAGGAAACCTGATCTATGCCAATGGTCACCGCTTCTTCCCTCGGTTTTTTCACCTGGAGGCTGTAGAACCCACGCTCTTCCAGGTTGACCCTGCAAACGAAGCGGTTGTCGAGGTAGGGACCGCACCGTCAGGCGGCGCCCTCGGTCTTGGCGCCTCGGTTATGCCGGCGGTACCCATTTGCGACGTGGATCTTCCTCACCAGTCCCACATTACGGACGACGAGGACTATCGGTTCCAACTCGCGGTCTGCGTCTTTGGATATGAGCAGCCCCGGCATGGGAAAGGCAAAGCATACCGCTGGGGGCCAAAAGACCTCCTTCTGCGAAGTTCCGTTCACCTCCGGCTCGTCAATGTGGGGGCCACGCAACTTGTGCGGGCTGTCGGACGCCTCGGCTACCCTTTATGTCTGGTGTGCGGGCAGAGCCGATCCCCGTTGGCCTCTCAAGCTGACCGAGACCAATTTGCAGCAGACCACCGCGAGCGCTGCGGCCGGCCCGTAGAGCCTGCGGGCTTTTTTGCCGACGTTGTGGCCGATGCAATCCGACTGGATGGCTGCGAGAACCGCGAGGAGGCCTACAGTGTAGCAGAAGCTCTTCGGATGGGAGCCGCCGAGATCCTCGAAATGGAGTTGGAGGATCTCCAGGTACTTGCAGTCGGCAGGGCGGGTAGCATCGGGGTCGACCTCCTCCTGTATGACCCGATGCCTGGAGGCTCTGGGCTCCTGGAGCAGATGACCGCTCGCTGGCCAGAAGTCGTAAACGCCGCACTTGAGATTGTGGACGGGTGCCCCTCCAACTGCCCCACCGCCTGTGTGGACTGTCTGTACACCTTCCGGAACGCCTTCTACCACAAGCATCTTAATCGCCACACGGCTGCGGAGCGCCTTAGGGCCTGGGGCGGGAACCTGGCTCTCTCCCACGAGGTGCCTCCCAGACTGCCTTCATCTGAAGCCGGGCAACCGGATCCAGACAAAGCTGAGAGCACCTTACGTGAACTGCTCGTGCGTGCGGGATTCCCAGACCCAGCCGGTCAGAGGACCATCCGACTCGGACTTCCCTTGGGTTCAACAACTCCGGATTTTTTCTTCGACGACCCGACCGGCAGGCTTGATGGAATCTGCATTTACCTGGATGGCATGAGTAAACATATCCATGGTAACCCTGCGACGCAAAAGCGCGATCGGGAGATCCGCGAAGAACTGCGCCACAGGGGCTACGAGGTCATCGAGATCCCCTTCGGAAACCTGACTGACCGGCAAGCGATGGCCCGCCATTTCTACCGGCTCGCGCGAATTCTGCTGGGTAAAGAGAGGGCCAACGGGCTCCGCGAAGATGATACTTGGTTCGGGTAAGTGGGGTAGGATTGCTGCGGTTCCGGGGATCAGTAACCCTGGCCTTCCAGCCATAGTATTCGAAAGCCGTGAAACCGCATAGCCTCCAATGGCCCCTGTCATGAAGCAGGTCGACTTCACTCCTCGCTCCTGCTCCACACATCGAACCCGGTATGGGCCCTGCCCGTTTGAGCATTTGCTTCACCTACCCTGTCCACTCCTACGGTGACACCGGGTTCTTGTCCCTCCACAGTCCCCGTCCTTCGGCGCGTGCCTCATCTTCCAGGCGCCTCCATTCAAGGCACATAGGCCTCTTGCAGTACCGATCATAGACCCAGGCGAACCCGGCCCGGAGGATCTCGGCATTGAGTATCTTCCCGTCCTCAAGTCTCACGATACCCACCGTCCTGCCGTACTGGTCGATCTCGACCGGCTCGACGTCCACGGTCTTCCCGAAACACAGGTCGGAGGTCAGCTGTTTCGCCTTGGTCCCGAACGCCTGCCCTTTCTCCGGGCAGTCGATCCCGTAGAGCCGAACCTTGATGGGTGCTTTCTGGTTCATGACCGTAATGGTGTCCCCGTCGGAAACGCCCACGACCTTTCCGTGCCAAGTGGAAAGGGCAAGGGGCAAAACGAGGAGAAACATGAAGGCCGGTAGGATCCGGCGCATGGAGACGAAAGACCCGTGGGCAGGGGACAGCGGCTTCATCTCAAACCCTAGCCCAAGCGCCCAAGCTCATACTCACCTTCAGGCGCACAGCCGCCCTCGACATCCGTGCGGTCACTCCCCTTCCTTCTTTAGTTCCTCATGGAGAACGATCTGCATGGCCTGCTTCACGGCGTCGGGAAGATCAAACGATTCGGTCAGCTTCCCCTGACTCAGCAGGGAGATCATGGTCCTCAGGCTGTCCATCCTGCTCCTCCCCTCCCTTACGAGCTCCTCGAACCAGGTATTCATGATCGTTTCCGCGATCTGGAGATCGTCCTCGGCCTTCGCCTGGTCCTCCATGACCCTGTAGACGGCGTCACAGACCTCGTCCTCATCCTTGTAGGGATTGTGGAGGTCACACAGTCCGAAGAAGGTGCCTGTCGCCTCTCCTTGGGGTCCTCCCTTTGCGTAGGATACAGATTCCTCGCCGGTCAGGAAGAAACCCCAGTGCACGGACGGCCGATCGCAGAGGAGACACTTCTCGATGCGGGCGGAGTCCGGAGTTCCTTCCGAGATTGCCCCCTCACTGATCTCCCTCAAGCTTTCACCCGGCTCGCCCAGGAAAACCCCTCCTCGGTCGTAGATCCGGGCGACCCTGTTATCGATAAAGATCCTGCGTTTGCGAAGAAGCATTGCGATGCTTTCAGGCGAGGTAATCTTACCAGACCAGGGACAGGACCCTCATAGCAGGTTGGGAGGTATATGCCAAGGGAAAAGACTGCCTCGTCGCCTCTGAAAAGATTTGGAGGTACGCTGGGGATAGACACGTTCACGCACCTGTGGCATTGTCGACGGGACGAAGACTTGAAAGGCAGATCTATGGATCCCTTCATGCAGGCAGCAATTCAGGAAGCGAGGGCTGGTCTGGCGGAAGGTGGCATCCCGATTGGCTCCGTTATTGTACACAGGGCCGTATCATCGGCCGCGGACACAACCGCCGTGTCCAGCGCAGTAGCGCGATCCTGCATGCGGAGATGGACGCCCTCGAGAACGCCGGTCGCCGACACGCCAGCGTTTACCGAGAGTCGGTGCTCTACACAACGTTGTCGCCATATGCAATGTGCAGCGGAGCCATTCTTCTCTACGGCATTCCTACGATCGTCGTGGGCGAAAACCAGACCTTCATGGGTGAGGAGGAACTCCTCCGGTCACGCGGGGTGCAGGTGAACGTTCTCCAGGATCCGCGCTGCGTGGAGCTGATGCGCAGTTTCATTGCAGGCAAGCCCGAACTCTGGAACGAGGATATTGCCCTGGGAGAAGACCAGAATCGCTGATTCTCCCCTTTACATCAGCCCAGACTGGTCCCGGTTCCGCAGAAATTTGGGACCGCCTACAAATTCACGTTCTTCAGCTCCGATCCCAGGAGCCCTCGGACGGCCACTTTCAATGCGGCGCGAACGTCATCATAGATGAACGGATCCTTGCTCGCCCGCGGGCCGGCGACATTCAGGATCCGGATTCCCTTCCCTCGAATCCAGAACATAACCCCTTGCGCCGGCCTGTGCCGCGGTCATTTGATCGAGGTCGAGGTGGATCCACGGTTTCCGGTGCTTCCTGGCCAGGGTGCGGGTAAGAGCCGATCCACCGGTCAGCGGCCCGTGGGAGAAGATGAGGGTCCCATCCGAATCGACGACGTTCTGCTCGGTCCGAGCTTCGTAGCTGCGGGTGGGCATTTCCTTGAGAAGGTACCGTCCCAGAAGCGGCACACCCTCAGTCAGCCTGCCCTTTGGAATCCATCCCCCATGCAAGATGCCCATCTCAATCGCAACGTCCAGGGCCGCTTGGTCGGCGCCAGTTTGACCGCCGGAAATGATCTACTCGAGCATGGCTCGTCCTTGCCTCTACACGGGCGCGGTGAGTGTAGGCATCCAGGAACGGCGCACCTCCGGCCCGCCCTCCCCACCTGGCGCACTGCAGCAGAGGCTTGGCCCCATCTTGGTAAATCGGGAACATGACCTATCCTCAGAGCCCGAAGTAAACGTCCGGTGTGCCCGCACCGGTGCATATAGGTCCTACTGCAAGGATCCGTGGTCATCAAGAGAAGCCGTTTGACAATTCCGATGGCAGCCAAAGACCAAACCCAAGCCCGCACCCACCCCCACTAACGGGGACACCGCCCCGCTTCCACCCAAAGGAAACGCCTCCGCAAAAGACCCGTTACCCCCTTAACACTCTATATCCCCTGTTCCCTTCCTCCCAGTCTCTCATCGTCTTGTAAAGTCCTGTATTCACGAATTCGTCGGAGCTGTAAGCAAGCCGCAGACTCCGCTCGAGTACCTTACGCGCAACCTCGGTCCCTTTGCGCGCCGCCAAAGTCCTCTGGAGCCCCAACGAAAGAATCTCCAGAACATCATGCCCACAAGCTACCTGCCATGGATCGTGCCTCCCAGAGCGAGCAGCTTCAATCTGCGACACAAGCCACTCCCCGCTCAACCGATGTGCCATCGAGTGATTCTTTACTTCAGACACCAAGTCCTGAACACTAACTTCGAGGGTCCTCCGATCAACGAATTTCCGGAACGTCAATCCATCGAAATCCAATCCAAGACTGTGCTTGCTCGACACCCACCGCAAGTAGCCGACGTTCATTGCGCTCTTAACAAGCACCGAGGCTATTGCGCTCCCCCTTTCACGTGCGAAATGATCCATCCCTTCCTCAGTTCCAAATTCCCACAACACTTTATTGAATGCGGGGGAGGCACACATCATGCACTCGACGTCATGCATGTCGGTTATAATCACATTCCTGGGCAGAACTGGGATACCTTCAAGGTGGTAAAAGTCCGCGTCCACAATGGTGAGCACTCCACAGCACCCTTCACCATTGAGAATTTCCTGAGCTCCGACAGAATTCTCCTTTCCATGCCCAATTACGATCTTGCACGATTCGCCGTGGATAAATCCAGAGAAGAAGGATTTGTCACTCGGCCCCTCAACGATCAGCATAGCGCCGCTATGATGGGTCCGCATCATGCGAACCTCGTTTGCAATGGTGTGCTTTGATATATACTGCTTCATGTTCCTGCGTCATGCAGCTCAACGGTAAGGTCCCAATGGTCGCTGATGATCTGCGGGGAATGTGTCGCTAGCAGAACCTGAAATTCAGAGAGTCTGGTCATCTCTATGAGGTCCCGAAGAAACTGCTCCTGCCAAGCTACATGGAGCGATATCTCCGGCTCATCTATCAACACAAGAGAGTCACGACGCACCTTAAAAAGTAACTCGTAAAGCAGTATGACTTCATGTTGCTCACCCGAGGAAAGGCTCGTTGCCTGCAAGGGCAGGCCCGCATCCGTTGTGAATACAAGCCCATGTTCTCGGCTGATAGACATCTGCTTGTGTCTAAAGCGCTTGTTGATCAGCGATTTAAACAGATCAATCTTTGCAGCGATCGCATCGAACACGCCAAGCTTCTGCTCAACATCGCGCACATAGACAGATAGGACGCTCGATTTCGTTTCATCGATCGCCTCCGGTACGACAAAGTGCGGATCTTGTTCTTGATCGAGGAGACCGGCCGCCGCCAGTCGCGACCGCTTATCTTCGAATCCTTTGAGCTTTTCAGTTAGGGACGACTTGGACAATGTATCATAAGCAGGTTGGCTGACAAGTCGCCCCGGAAAGGTTCGATCGAGAGACTGCGATACTTCGGCATACTTTGCAAGAGTGGATTTTATTTCACTAGCGAGCTCCTCAGAATAGGTCATTACAGTGGGCGTCAAAACGGAGCGGCCTTGCCTACGCGGACGAGTCCCTGGTTGGGATGGTATGACAAGACGGTCGGTTCGGATGAATCGGACATCAATTCCATGCTTAAGATCTCGTAGCCACCCGGGCTCCTCTCCTCTCTCTGATACTCTAATTGGAAAGATGTCTTGGTAGCGCTCCACGATGTCTTCAAGTTCTAGAACTTCTCCTGTGGTTGACCGCCAAGTCTCTGGGCCAATGCGAGACAGCTCGGGGATTTCATGATCGATGATATCCAAAGGAAAGTGCAAAGCTCCTCTATCTAACGAAGGCTTATGCTTAAACTCCTCATGGCCATTGGAACGGAAAACGATGTTTCTCTTTCTCTGAATCCGATCGGACCGTTGCTTCTTCCCACCTCCATTTGAATCCTCCTTGGTGATGGCCAGCGTACGTCCATCATCAAACTCAACGGATAGCTTCTGGAAGGGAAACGCTCTGAGCTGTGCGTACCGAGTATTAAAGACACCATCAATCATCATCAGGATTGCTGTCTTCCCGAAGCCGTTCGGTGCATGAACTATGGTAATTCGATGATCCAGATTCATAAGAATCTCATGGTCGAAAAGGTTAAATAGCTTTTCTACGAGCAGCCGTTTGATACGCATAGCCATCCTCCGGTCATTTGAACAAATAATCTCATAGGGGCAGTCGCCAGAAGCGGAAACGCCAGGCTCTTGCCACAACGTACCTATAGCCTCCCATCCGAAGAGGTGTCAAGCTTGCGTAGGAACTCACCTTTCCGCAGACCGCAACCAACCTCCTGAGAACGGGTAAACGAGTCTATTTTACCAAAGATCGGGTAGCCGGGGCGGTTGCCCGCCCCTAGCTCCCACACCACCGTACGTACCGGTCGATATACGGCGGTTCACGAGAAACGCGCGAGTCTGCGGTGCTCCTCGAGAAGGCTGATCAAACCTGGGGGCGCTTCCACTGGCGCCACAGAACGGCGCGCAGCTTCCGTCGTATCCATCCGTCCAGCCCCTCGAAACTGGCCTTGACCTCACTCATCCGGTAATAAGCCACCCAGCCGCGCAGCACGACGCTGAGCTCCTGGCAGACACGCCTGAGGTTACGTCCTCGTGCGTGCCTAAACAGGATGTGAAGTCTGGCCTGAAGCCTTTTGACCGACTCCGGCGCCACCTTCAACTTGGGTTCCTGGTGCCTGGTCACGCTGTAGCCCAGAAACTTCCGTTTCCACGGCCGGTCTACCGCGCTCTTTTCCCGATTGATCCGCAACCGCAGCCGCTTCCAGAGGAAACGTTCCAGCGATGCCATCACCCGCTCACCCGCACGCTTCGAGGCCACGTACACGTTGGCGTCATCCGCATAGCGGGCAAACCGATGCCCCCGGCCTTCCAGCTCCTTGTCCAGCTCGTCGAGCAGGATGTTGCTCAGAAGCGGTGAGAGGGGTCCTCCTTGCGGAGTCCCCTCCACCCGGGGTGACAGATTCGAGCCGCCGACATTTCTTGGCCTCTCCCATTTGGCGAGGAGGCCAAGAAATGGCTTTTCCCTTCGAAGAAAGGAGACCCCGCCCCATGACCTGCGTGGCACTCCGCTCTCCCGTGTTCAGGGTTGCCCTCGTCCAGGATGAGTCTGGAGAGACCCCGGTCGTAAGCCCCATGGACGCCGCCCTGCTTTTCAAGAAGCACATCGGAAACTACGACCGCGAGGCGTTTGCCGTGATCATGCTCGACCCTGGGAAGAGGCTCATCGGGCTCAGCCTAGTATCCATCGGCACGCTGACCGGCACTTCCGCTCACCCCAGGGAGATCTTCAAGGCTGCGATCCTGGCCTCGGCACATTCGCTCTTGGTCGGGCATTGTCACGTCGCAGGAGACCCGACGCCATCCACTGAGGACAAGATCCTCACGAAGCGGCTGATCGTGGCCGGTGAGATCCTCGGGATCGAGGTCCTCGACCACATGATCGTCACCCCGAACAGGAGGTTCTTCAGCTTCCGCCGCAACTCCGTGCTCGAGTTCCCGGAGGAACCGGCTGCGGGCGGGGAACAGCCCTTAGATCAAGGGCACAGACATGGCCTGCCGCGTCATCCGGAGGCGGGCTCTCCAAGGTAGGCCCATTCCCTACCCTGCTCTCCCGAGGGTCCTTTTCGAGGGACCATATTCTGACACCTCGACCCTCTCTCTGTTGCCCAAACCACCAAAGGACGGCAACTCCCCCCAGAAGGAGGAAACCATGTCCGCCCACAATGGCCCCCGTCCGCCCGTTTACAGGGTCGTGCTCGTACGGGAACGGGCGGGCCCCCACTACGCGCTCCGCCGGGCCGACGCTGCGGCAAGAGTGTTCTCGAGCTTTTTCGCCGGATTCGACCGGGAGGGCTTCGCGGTGGCCCTTCTCGACACCAAGCTCAAGCTCATCGGGGTCAACCTCGTCTCCCTGGGGTCGCTCAACCAGACCGTTGTCCTTGGCCGTGAAGTCTTCAAGCCGGCCATCCTGGCCAACGCTGAGAAGCTCATCCTGAGTCACAACCACCCCTCCGGCGAAGTCACTCCGTCCGAGGAGGACCGAATCCTCACCGATCGCCTCGTCCAGGCGGGCAAGCTCCTGGGGATCGAGGTCCTGGACCACATCGTGGTCGCCCCGGACGGCACCTTCTTCAGCTTCCAGGAGAATGGGCTCATCAGCCCTCGGTGACCTAGGCCGTGCGGGCAAGGCGGCACCCCCACAACGGGGTGGCTCCGCTCTTGCACTGGGAATACCCTTGGGTCGTGCCCGCTGCACGCTTGACCTTTTCTTCAAGTGAAAGGTCAAGCGTTTGACCTTCCGGAACAACATTCTCGAAAGAAAGGAGTCCGTCATGGCGAGCCTGAACAGAGTCATGCTGATCGGGAATCTCGGCAGGGATCCGGAGATCCGACACACACAGGCTGGCACCGCGGTCGCCACGCTGTCGGTCGCCACCAACGAGCGCTGGAACACCAACGAGGGCGAGAAGGCGGAGAGGACCGAGTGGCACCGGGTGATCGCGTTCGGGAAGCTCGCGGAGATCTGCGGGCAGCACCTGGCCAAGGGCCGCACCGTCTACGTCGAGGGCAGGCTCCAGACCAGGTCCTGGGAGAAGGACGGAGACAAGAGGTCCGTCACCGAGATCGTCGCCGGCTCCGTGCAGTTCCTCGGCGGCAACGGGAAGAACGCTTCCACCCCTGCCAGCGAGCCGCCGCCCGTCAGGGAGAGCGACATCCCCTTCTAGAACCGACAGGGCCTCCCGGCGAGAGGCGCCGGGGGGCCTGCTTAGGATTGAAACTCCCGATTCAGTGCTTTCCCCCGGAATGCGAGGCAACCCCGCACGCACGTCACGGTGTGGCGGCGGTGAAAGCCGCCTGCGAATTCTGATCGAGCTCATGCGCGGGCGTCCCCTTTGCCGATGTTTCTCGCCTGCGCGCTGAAACCACACCCTCCACTCGCTCCTGCGCTTTTCCCTTGGCGGAAGCGCAGGAGCGTACCCCACCATAAGCCTGGCTCCGAGACCGGCTCATTTTTCCCTCAAACTTCGTCACTCAAGGCATCGCTTTTGCACATCTCAAATCACCATGGATGGCAGATTTTCCACCTTCCTGGGGGCCGATTGGAGCCGGAACGCTCTCCTCCTGGTCTCCATTCTGACGTTGCCCTTACCCCCACTTACCGAACTTGTGGACAGTTTCGAGAGTGGGACCACTCCGGACTACGATGAGGCCACCGAGGCCGAGCGGCTTTCCCTGATTCTCTCCTCGCTTGAGGAGATCCACCAGGCGCTCGAGCAGTCCGCCACCGAAGCCCGCGCGGTCCTGGCCTCTCTCAAAGCTGCCCGTCAATCCGGCATTCCGATGGGGCCCCCGGTTCCGGGGACCGTGAGCTCGCACTTCGGCCCGAGGCTCGACCCCTTCAGCGGGTACCCGGAATTCCACAAAGGGATCGACATAGCCGCCCCGCGCGGAACTCCGGTTGCGGCAGTCGCTGATGGGATTGTGCTCCGATCAGGCTGGGACGGGAATCATGGGAAGACAGTCGTCCTGGAGCATCCCGAAGGGTTCGCTACCCGGTACGGGCATCTGGACGAGATCCTGATCCATCCTGGCGATCCAGTAGCCAGGGGGGACACCATTGGCACGGTCGGAGATACGGGCCGCGCCACGGGTCCCCACCTCCACTACGAGATCCTCCGCGACAAACAACGGATCGACCCGGAGCCGTACCTCGTAGCCGGAAATATCGGGAGTGAGGGTGCCCGGTGATGTGTCCACCCGTTTACTCATCCTTGTCCACAACGTGTCTATCGCCCCTGTCCACCTCGTGGTCCAACCGTCCACATTGAGGGATGCACACTATGCTAAACCGGATTGTCCACCTGTCCACCGGTTGTCCATCACCCCTGTCCACCCCCCACCTTCGGACCCTGGACAGGTACGACCGCCCTGCTTCCCGTGAGGGACTGACGATATGCTGAGCATCGGCTCTCCCAAGACTCCCCAACCGGCACAAGAGTACCTGCTCCAGTACGACCCCTACTTCGGGCACGGAAACGCAACCTGGTTCGGCAGGGCAGCCGAAGCCCTGGGGCTCACCGGCCGAGTCGACCACAAAGCCTTCCAGCACCTTCTGGTCGGCTCCAACCCCGGTGGCGACCGCCTCGTCCGGGCGGGGGGCCCGAGGCTCATCCGGATCGCCGGGTTCGATCTAGCCTTCTCAGCACCGAAATCGTGCAGTCTCGTGAGCCTCTACGACCCTAGAGTCGTGAACGCCCACTCGGGCGCGGTAAGGAAGGCCCTGGCCTATGCCGAGGACCGTTACGCGCAAGCCAGGGCCATGGCAGGCGGCAAGCAGATCGTGGTGGAGACCGGAAATCTCGCCGGAGCGCTCTTCGTGCACATGACCTCCAGGGCACTCGATCCTCACCTCCACACCCACGCATTCGTCCTCAACATCACCCGCCGACTTGAAGACGGGCGATGGAGGGCGCTCCACCGGGGAAAACAGGTCACCACCGGGCAGGGCGCCACAAGAGTCCTATCCAATCCCTTTTACAGTCACCGGCTGCTCCTGGGCCAGATCTATCAGAACGAACTTTCCAGGGATCTCGCTCTGGCGGGCTACCGGATTCGGGTCACCGACCTGGAAACCGGCCTTTGGGAACTGGCGCGGGTACCTGAAACCCTGACCCAGGCATTTTCCAAGAGAAGGACCGAAATCGAACGGCAGGCGAGGGAATATCAGAGAACGCACC
>JBFLZG010000123.1:0-76657 GCA_040756235.1 bacterium
CGGGTGGGTGGACAACGCCGCAGGCGTGTCCACCAACCACGGTGGACAAACGCCGACCGGGAGCGAGCCGGTGTGCATCTCGGTAGGGTGGACAAAGCCGCAGGCGTGTCCACCAACCACGGTGGACTACGCAGACCGGGAGCGAGCCGGTGTGCATCTCGGTAGGGTGGACAAAGCCGCAGGCGTGTCCACCAACCACGTCCGCAACGTGCGAGCACGGTGTCCCACTACAGCCGAGGGGGTCGATTTTTTCACACCTTCTCCCCTCGGCGAGGGAGAAGGTCAGGATGAGGGGTGCATCTGCTCCTGTTTCCCCTCACTCTGACCCTCTCCCCCGTGCGGCGGGGGTGCCGCGCTTCAATCGTCTCGGGCTCAAACACTCCGGCCCCTTCTCCTCCCAAGGGTCGGAGACAACGGCCCTTCGGGCGGATCGCCCTTTTCGTCCCTCGTTCCGGGCCGGGTGTTCACGAGGCACACCGTCTTCACGGCCGGGTATTCGAGAAGCAACGCTCCGTTCCACCGGCCTGTCGGAACTCGGGACGGGCCTGCGCGACTCGCCCTCGTCTCGCTCGTGCGGCAACCCCACCGCACTCGCGCCGCCGGTCGCGTGCATCCCGGCAGGGTGGACGAAGCCGCAGGCGTGTCCACCCGCAACAGCTGGGGGGCCAAGCTCTCGACAGCTGTAGGTATCGGATGTTGCGAGGAGGCTTTGCGACGCGGCAACCTCCCGCTGCGAGCGGGTCGCCACGCTCGAGAGCCTGAACCGCACTGGAGGTAACATCCATGGCGCAAGAGCCGCCAGGACTCACGCGACGCCTCGCCCGCTTCATCACCGGAACGAGTGAGGCCGACCTCCCGGGCTACGTCTACGAACACGCCAAGGTGGCACTCCTGGACTGGTACGCAGTCGCGATCGCAGGCAAGGACGACCCCCTGGTCCTCAAGCTCATCCGCGTGGCCGATCTCATGGGCGGCTCCGAACAGGCGACACTCATCGGGCACGGGCTCCGGAAGAGCGCCTGCCAGGCGGCCCTGGTGAACGGCGCCGCATCCCACGCCCTCGACTACGACGACACGCTGGTCCCCTTTCTCGGTCACCCTTCGGTGACGATCTTCCCCTCGCTCCTCGCCCTGGCCGAATGGAAGAAGAAGAGCGGCGAGGACCTCCTGACGAGCTACCTGATCGGCCTGAAGGTCGGCGCCGTGCTCGGCGCTTATTCGGGCCTGAGCCACTACATGGCGGGCTGGCACGGAACCTCGACCATGGGCCACCTGGCGTCCGCTGCGGCCTGCGCTCGCCTGCTGCGGTTGAGCGAGCAGGAGACGGTCCACGCCCTCGGGATCGCTGCCACGCAGGCCTCGGGCCTGAAGCGGGTCTTCGGCACGATGTGCAAGCCCTTCCACGCCGGGCGGGCCTCCCAGGCCGGCCTGCTCGCCGTTCTTCTGGCCGCCGAGGGGTTCGATGCGCCCGAGGACACCCTGGAGGGGCCCCAGGGCTTCTTCGACGTCCTCAAGGGAGACCGGGGCGAGCAGGTTCTGGATACGCTCGGAAAGACATGGGAGATCGAGAACCTGTCCCAGAAATACCACGCCTCCTGTCACTTCACCCACTCGCCCATCGAGGCCGCCTTGAAGGTGGCGAGGGAGGAGAACCTCTCGCCCGCGCAGATCCGCGCCATCCGGGTGAGGACCTCGCAGACGGCGCTTTCGGCCGCCCACCAGACCGAAGCGAAGACCGGCCTCGCGGCCAAGTTCTGCATCCCCTACTGCGTGGCCAACGCCCTCATCACGGGCCGGACCGGCATACAGGCCTTTTCCGAGGAATGGGTCGGCAGTCCGCAGATCCAGAGCTTCATGAAGAAGGTCACCGTCGGGCCGGACGGCGGCAAAGCCGGCCTGGGCGCGATCGTGGAGGTGGAGACGACCGAAGGCAAGCTCTGCACATCCTTCTCCGACATCCTCCAGGAAGTCGTGCCGCTCGAGACCAAGCGCGAAAAGATCCGCGCCAAGTTCTACGACCTCTGCCTGCCGGTCCTGGGCCCGACAAGGACCACGGCGGTGCGTGAGGCGATCCTCTCCCTGGACAGGTTCGAGGACATGCAGCCGTTGTTCCAATAGACCACATCCGAGGTCGGCACTTCCCGCAATTCGGTCGAGAATCAAAGTTGGCCTGTCCCATGCGAGGCAGACGCGAAAATTCCCCTGACTAGGTGAGCCCTCACAATTAAAGCTCTTTCTCTGTTTTTCCGTCCAAATACCAAAAGAGCATTAAAATTTTATTGACAAACGTGTTCACTTTGGATAATGACGAGATCCAGGCTGCTTTGTCGGGTGGAAGGGCCCACATGGCTACTTCATGACCCGTTCGTGACTCGCTAGCTTCCGGCCTTTAAGCCGCGGAGATGGGCAGCGGTACCAGCCTGTTGAGAAGGAATCGCTAATTCCATGCTGGATCGAGCACGAGACACTCGGATCCGGGCAACCGCCTTCGAGTGGCTCTCGGGTCAGGTCGAAAGCTACGGTGACGTGCTTCCTCGGAGGTTGCTTGCCGAGGGATTCGTTCTCGACGGACACCGTATTCCTCTCGTAGGCCCTCAAGGCATCTTCAAGCCGCGGGTTCTTCACGAGATTCCTCTATCAATCACCACCGCACCCGATGGTCCCTATGATGATTCATTCGGCACCGACGGCCTCCTCCGTTATCGATATCGTGGTAAGGACCCGGATCACAGTGACAACCGAGGCTTGCGTGCGGCGATGCGGGAGCACGTTCCGCTCGTGTACTTCCACGGTGTAGTCCCCGGGAAGTACCTTGCGACATGGCCCGTCTTCGTCGTCGCCGATCATCCTCCCGATCTGTCATTTTCAGTAGCGGTGGATGACGCACAACATCTTGGCGCTCAGACTGAAAATCCTGACTCGGCTTTCGTTGTGCACGAGGACAGTGACTCAGCTCGTCGTGCCTACTACACGGCTGGAATTCGGGCACGCTTGCATCAGCGAACGTTTCGAGAGCGCGTCCTTGAAGCATATCAGTACCAATGCGCGTTCTGCCGACTACGCCACGAAGAGCTACTCGATGCGGCTCACATTGTTCCTGATCGAGAGCCCGCAGGCGACCCGGTGGTCCGCAATGGGCTTTCCCTCTGTAAGCTCCATCACGCTGCATTCGACCGATATTTTCTGGGACTCCGTCCTGATTTCGTCGTAGAAGTCAGGGCTGACATTCTCGGAGAGCACGATGGACCGACCCTTCTTCATGCAATCCAGGGACTGCACGGCTCAAGAATCGCTCTGCCGAAACGGCTGACGCATCGGCCGGCTGGAGATCTCGTTGCCATACGGTACCAGAGATTCCTGCATGCAGCAGCAAGCCCTCGTTCATAGGCACGGATCTTCCTGCTTCCCGACATTTACCGGCAGCGAGCGGCGCGCCAGGCGTTCTCTCGCGGTAAGGGACATTCAGGCTGCGCCCCCTGCTAGAGCATGCGTTCGGAAGCTTTGAGGGGACTTCGATGCAGTTCTTCGTCGGTGTAACCGACAACGCCTGGTATAGACACCTCGCAGATCTCAAGCCGGACGAGGTCAACTTCTGGCGTCCCGGGGGCGGCTCTTTTGAGGCAATCCCGCTCGGGGCTCCGTTTCTGTTCAAGCTGCACAGGCCCCTGAACGTGATTGCGGGAGGCGGCTTTTTCGTGCGCGCAGATCGCCTGCCCCTTTCCCTCGCATGGGACACCTTTGGCCAGAAGAACGGGGCTCCTTCGCTTGCCGAATTGAGAAGGCTCATTCAGGCCAGGCGACGGGACGCGGCATTTGATCCGGAAATCGGCTGCATCGTTCTCAATGAGCCATTCTTCCTCCAAGAGGACCGGTGGATCCCCGCACCTGAGGATTGGAGCAAGAATATCGTCGTGGGCAAGACCTATGAGACCGCGGACGCTGTCGGCCAGAGAATTTGGGAAGAGGTTTGCCGACGTCTCGACCTGCCCAGCATCCCTTCCTCAGGGTACTCCGAACTCCCGGGCACGGTTGACCCGAACGCGAGATACGGGAGTGAATACTTGGCCCGAGCACGACTCGGCCAGGGAATGTTCCGCCTCCTCGTCGAAGATGCCTATCAAAAGCGCTGCTCCATGACAGGGGAGAAGACACGTCCGGTCCTCCAGGCGGCACACATCAGGCCCTTTACCGAATCCGGCCCCAACCGCGTGGACAATGGCCTGTTACTTCGCTCCGATCTCCACATCCTCTTCGATCGAGGATACATAACCGTCACGCGCGACCACCGCATCGAGGTCAGCCAGCGCATCAGGGACGAGTTCGACAACGGTCGGGAGTATTATCCGCTTCATGGCCGTCGGCTGCTGATCCTGCCGGCCAACATGGCGGATCAACCCAGAACCGAGTTCATTGATTGGCACAACGAGAAAGTTTTTCTGGGCTGACGTGAGAGCGTGACATCATGCCGAAGCACATAGGGATCGTGGCCGTCAGCGCGGAGGGTGCTGCGCTTTGCTACCGCACGGTATGCGTGGAGGGAGCCGCCCTGTTGGGGCGGCATGCCCACCCCGAGGTCACCATGCATACGTATCCGCTGGCGGCCTACATGCGTCACATCGACGCGGGGCGGTGGGAGGAAGTGGGCTCGCTGCTTCTCGCCTCGGCCGAAAAGCTTCGCCAGGCCGGCGCCGAGGTCCTGATCTGTCCGGACAACACCGCCCACCAGGCGATCGATCTCATCCGCGACCGATCGCCGCTGCCGTGGCTGCACATTGCCGAAGAGGTCGCGCGCGTCGCGGCCGAGCGCGGCTTCCGACGTCTGCTGATCCTCGGAACTCGCTACCTTATGGAAGGGCCGGTGTACCCGGGCAAGCTCCGCGCGAGAGGAATCGAGTGCGAGATACTGCCTGCCGAGGTGCGCGCTCGGCTCAACGACCTCATCTTTGACGAGCTCGTGTACGGGCGGTTCGAGGAGTCCACGCGGTCGTACTTCAACCAAGTGATCGCTGACGGCAAGGGCCGCGGGATGGATGCGGCGGTGCTCGGCTGCACGGAGATCCCGCTGCTCATGAGCGATGCGGACTCGCCGCTGCCGACGCTCGATTCGACCCGTATCCTGGCGCGGGCCGCCCTGCGTGAAGCAGTACCGTGACCATCATGGGTGAGTGCCAAAACTGCAAGGACCTGGACGTAGAGATCGACATCCGAAGTCCAGGGGAGCTCAAGAAGACGCTGGATATGGCCAGGAAATACGTGGCGGCCGGCATCCTGGCCGTGCTCAGGGGAGAGAGTCGGGGGTCGCAGCCCTTCGAGCCGGCAAACAGCAGCGGACCTTGGAATGATGTGGTGAATCATCTTTTTCGCTGTACTTCCTGCGGCAGGAAATTCGAGCTGTTTGCAGAAACGTACCACGGTAGAGGCGGTTTCTGGAGACCGGCACTGTAGGTACGCGGATTCGCAAGTTTGTAGGGCCGTATGGCCATACGCCCCTACCGGCTTTGGCCCGCTCATAGATGGAGATCGCCTGGATTGAAGGCTCCGCAACGCATCGAGACCGCCAGGCTCGTCCTCGAGCGCCCGCGCGCGGCCGATCTCGAAGCTGTCTTCGCACGCTATGCGAGCGATCCTGACGTTACGCGCTTCGTGAGTTGGCCAAGGCACGAGTCCTTGGCCGACACGCTGGCGTTTCTTGAATTCAGCGAAGCCGAATGGGAGCGATGGCCGGCGGGTCCGTACCTGGTGAGATCGCGCACGGACGGCACGCTTCTGGGAGGCACCGGGCTTGCGTTCGAGACCCCGCACCGGGCCTCAACCGGTTACGTCCTGGCCAAGGACGCGTGGGGAAAGGGGTATGCCACCGAGGCGCTCCATGCGATGGTCGAGCTCGCTCACACGGTGGGCGTCCGGCGGCTGTACGCGATCTGTCACATCGAGCATCCTGCTTCTCGCCGAGTTCTCGAGAAGGGCGGCTTCCGGCGGGAAGGGATTCTGCACCTGCATACCGAGTTCCCGAACCTGTCGCCCGGCGAACCGGCCGACGTCTTCTGCTATTTCCGAATCCTGTGATCGCGCTGCACGCCAGGGCGGCCTCGGGTGAGGGCAAGGAATCTTCGAAGATGCACGATCTCCTCGTCTTCGAGACCGCGTCCTTCCGCGCCGAGCAGAGCACGGAAGTGGTCCAGGGCTACTCCCACAACTCAGGACGGTCCTCGTCCTCTCGAGCTTCAATCGCCAGGATTGTCGCCGGCGCTGTCGAAGACGACGAGCACCGAATCGTCGGACGGGTTCGTAAAGGTCATGTCAAGACCGGCCGCAAGAAAGCCCGCGTCCTGCAGCGCCCCGTTCACCCGGAGCTCGCTGACCGTGACATTCTGGTCATAGAGCATCAGGAACGAGGAGGCGACACCATGAGAGTAGCCGCTGGCCGATACGCTCAGCTCCCCCAAGACCAAATCGCCGGACAGGTTGGTGAAAACGATGCTGCCTCCATAATTGGCAGTCATGGTTGCGTTGGAATTCATGCTTCCTTCACCAAGTCCGATGGTGCCGTCGTTCTGGACCTCGATCTGGCTCAATTCGCCGTTCGAGGTAAGATTCAAACCAATACCTGAAAAAGTCCCTGTGTTGTCTATACGGGCAATTCCGCCTTGCACCAGAATGTTGAGGGTACCGCTGTACCAGCCGTTGTTGACGACATGAGTGTCGGCACTATCGTAAGTGTTCAGATTGATAACGGCCGAACCCGAGCCGTTGTTCTGAAAATGGACGGTCCCGGTGCCATTGTTGGTCACGTTGAACGTGCTGCCGAAGTAACCCCCGCTATCGAAATTGAACTGCCCCGAGTTGTTCACAACGTCTACACTGCCATCGCCCAGGTAACCGCTGGGGACGGCATTCGCAGGACGGTTCAGAAAACTGACCGCCGGGCTGCCCGATGAGCCGTCAAGGAAGTTGACGACTCCCCCGTCCTCGATGAGGAAATGTATATTTCCCAGGAGAGAGCCGAAGGCGTTGTTGATATGCATGGTGGCGCCGTGTACGTTGAAGTTGAGATTTCCGTCGATGGAGCCCGAGTTGTCCGTGTTGAATTCAGCCGAGTCGTGTGCGGTGATGTTGAGATTGGCATCGATCGTACCCGAGTTGTTCATGTCGAATACAGCCGAGTCCTCTCCGGTGACGTTGAGATTGCCATCGATCGCGCCCGAGTTGTTCAAGTTGAACACGGCCGATTCGTAGGTCGTAACGTTCAACCATCCCGTGAAACTGCCCTGGTTTTCGAAATCGACGGTAAAGCCTCCCCCGACTTCGATATTGATGGTACACTCGATTTCCTCGGTGTTCACGATCTCCATATCCTCGGTGACCACGAGGCTGACCGTCGGACAGCCGCTCAGCGGGTCGACATCGGTCACGGCAGAGGACACGCTGTCTCCGTCGTCGTCTCCGCACGCATTCAAAACCAGGACGCAGCCAAGAATGATCGCAGACAAGGATGCTGCCTTACCCATAATAACCTCCTTTTATTCTGCTGGAGACTGGGGTACTCTAGCGGAATCGCCCCTGGCAAGTCAACGTGGATGGCACAATCTGCAAACTCGACATCCGCAGTCCAGGTGAGCTCAAGAAGACCCTGGATATGGCCAGGAAATGCGTGGCGGCCGGCATCCTGGCCGTCCTCCGGGAAGAGGATCGGAGCTCACAACCCTTCGATCAGGCAAGCAGCAGAACCCTGGCGCCGGACGAGGTAAACGTTGAGTTCCCGCAAATCGCAACAACCGAATCGCCCACCGTCATCCCTGATGCAGAACCTTCTGCGGCGTCGAACTTTGAATCTCCAGAGACAAGTCGCAATTGAGGTCGAGAAAGCGGGTGAGCGCATGGAATCTTCGAAGATGCACGATCGCCTCGTCTTCGAGACCGCGTCCGTCCGCGCCGAGCAGAGCTTGGAAGTAGCGATCCCAGGGTATCTCATCCTGTCGTCGAAGCAGCCTGTGTCAGAATTTTCCCGGATGTCGGAGGAATGTGCGGCAGACTTGGGCCGCGCGATCCGCCTCGCCTGCCGTGTAGTCGAGGAAGTCATCAAGCCCGAGAGGATCTACGTCGCCCGATTCGGAGAGGAATGCGCGGAGATCCATTTCCACATCCTCCCTCGAACCAGGTGGCTGCTGGAAGAGTACCGCCGAGTAACCGGGGCGTCGGCCGGTCCAGCGAGCGGGGCGCAACTTTTCGGCTGGGCGCGAGATGCATTTCGGGGAAAGACAGCTCCGCAGATCCCTGGAATAACAGTCTCGGAGGCTGTCCGGCAGATGAGATCCTTTTCAGAACAGTTTCGAGGATCCGCTCGCAGCAGAAGGCTCGGGCTCGAGGCCGGACCGGGAGGCCGACCCGTCCACGAGGAATAGCCTAGGCGAGGAGCTGGAAGAAATCCGCGGAGCCAAGGTGTAAGCTTCGCGGCGGATTAGAATCCGGGCGGCGCCCGTTTGTGCAGGAAGGTTCACCACTCTCGCCACGATGTGAGATATACGAGGAGGGTCTGCAATGGAAGACTCGGTTGGCGGCTTCATCTCCGTGATGCGTCGCTCCCATATGCTGCGCCTCGTGGCCGTGGGCTTTCTCGCCTTGGTGCTCCAGATCCCGATTGGGATGATCGGATCCCTCATCATGGAGCGCCAGCAACGCCAGCAGTCCGCAGTTGCGGAGATATCGTCGAAGTGGGGACGGAGCCAGGCGTTGACCGGCCCTGCCCTCGTCATCCCGTATTCGCACCGTTGGAGCGAGACCGGCCCGAACGGCGCACAAGTCACCCGATCGGAAATCCGGCATGCGATCTTTCTTCCCGAGAAGATCGAAATCCAGGGCAAAGTCGATACCGAGTTGCGCCACCGCGGGATCTTCTCCATCCCCGTATACCGGTTGTCGCTTACTGTGCTGGGGGAGTTCTCACGGCCGGACTTTGCGGATCTCGGCCTCGACCCGGGCGCCGCTGCCTGGGAGCGGGCACAGCTCGCTATCGGAATCTCCGATGCGCACGCAATCCTGGAGCAGGCGGCCGTGTCGTGGAACGGCCAGCGTGTCGGCTTCTTGCCAGGCCCAGGCGTGCTCCCTTACGAGGACGCTGGCATTCATGCGGTCGTCGGCGTGGCGCCCGGGGCGGACCGCCTGACGTTCTCCTTCCCTCTTACGCTCAACGGCAGCCTCGGTCTTTACTTCGTTCCCTTCGGGCAGGAAACGATTGTGGATCTCGAGTCCAACTGGCCGAGCCCGAGCTTCCAGGGGAACTGGCTCCCGTCGAATCGAACGGTGTCCGGCCAGGGCTTCAGCGCAAGGTGGTCGGTCCCGTTTCTTGGCCGGAACTACCCTCAGGCCTGGACGTCAGAAGCCCAGATGAGCAAGCCGATCGAGGCTTCGCGATTCGGCTTCAATCTGATCGATCCGGTCGACCCCTATCGCATGGCTGCGCGGAGTGTGAAATATGCGGGTCTTTACATCCTTCTCACGTTCGTCTCGGTTTGGCTGACCGAAGTCATCGCAGGCCTCAGAGTCCACCCGATCCAGTACCTCCTGCTCGGGGCAGCACTGTGTCTGTTTTATCTGCTGGAGCTGTCGCTCTCAGAACACCTCGGCTTCCCCGCCGCCTATGTCGCGGCGAGCCTTGCCGTGATCGCGATGGTCGGCGCCTACTCCCTCTCCGTCTTCCGGAGTCGGCCCAAGGCGGCAGTCGCCGCCCTGGGCGTCTCGGCCCTCTACGGATACTTGTACGTGCTGCTCCGAAACGAAGACTACGCGCTGCTGATCGGCTCGATGGGTCTCTTTGTCATCCTCGCGACCGTCATGGTGGTGACTCGCCGCGTCGACTGGTACGCGATCGGTGGTCGGGAACGCGTGCAGCGTGGATCACCGTGCGGCGCCCACCCGGCCGCTCCAACTCACGGCGGGACCGATGCTCCCTCGTGAAAGGAAACATGCTCAGGCGGCGCGCGAGGGCCGGAATGTCAGCCCTTCGTTTCTCTGCACGGTTGCTTGACCTTGGCAAGGAAGCGCGTCAAGCTCAAGGAGGCCGCGCCGCCCTCAGGAGCGCACCTGAGGGCAAGGTCTTGGCTTGTCATGCGCGCCGCTCGCGACTCGAACACCCAAGAGCGCATGCCAATGGACTCCCGTGACTAACGGGAGCTGGGGTAACGGCGATGACAGGGAAGACTTTCCTCAATTCAGTGGCGAACGGCGAAGTCGACGTCATCCAGTTTCTTCTCTCACTGCTGGACGAGACCGGGGCGGCTTATTGCGTGGTCGGGGGGCTTGCGGTCAACGCCTATGCCGAGCCGGTGGTGAGTCTTGATCTGGATGTCGTCGTTGTCCTGGATCGAATCGACGCTTTGCGCGTGGCTGCCAGAGACAAGGGGATGAACGTGCAGGAGTTCGAGCACAGCGTGAATCTGTCCGTCAAAGGCTCGGACTTACGTATACAGCTCCAGACCGACCCTCGGTATCAGGATTTCATCAAGCGTTCCACGATTCTGGAAGTCTTAGGCTACAGGTTGGCTGTTGCGTGTCTCGAGGACGTCCTCATGGGCAAGATCTGGGCCTATTCGGACAAGACCAGAAGGAAGAGCAAACGGCAGAAGGATCTCTCCGATATCATGCGCCTCGTCGAAACGCACCCGGAGCTCGAGAGCCAGCTTCCCCCTGAGATCGCTTCCCAACTCGAATGATCTCAAGCGGCGAACAACTGCATGCGCACAGGCCGCGCCGCGCTCCGAGCCTTCCGCCTGGAAGTGGACCCAACCGTCAGATCCCCGCGTACCACTCGTACCCGCGATCTTCCCAGTACCCGCCCCTGCCCTCGCCGATCTCGTCCAGGCGCTCGACCACCTCGATGCTCCGGATGTACTTCGCCATCTTGTACCCGAGCTGGCGCTCCAGGCGCAGCCTAAGGGGAGCGCCGTACCGGACCGGCAGAGGCTGGCCGTTCCACTCGTAGGCGAGCAGGGTCTGAGGGTGGAAAGCGTCCTCCAGGTCGATGCTCTCGTAGTACTTCGCCCCGCCCGCTTCCATGGCGTCGAAGCAAAAAAAGACCACGTAGCGGGCTTGCGGCCGGACACCTGCCTTCTCCAGGAGCGCGCTCAGCCGCACCCCCTTCCACTGGGCGATGGCGCTCCACCCCTCCACGCAGTCGTGCCGGGTGATCTGGGTGCGGGACGGCAGCTCCCGCAAGTCATCCAACGAAAGGCTCTCCCAGCGTTCGACCAGGCCGGACATTTCCAGCCGCCATTCCCGGAAATGGTTCTCGGCCAGACGCAGGTACTCGGGATCCGTGGGCTGCCGGGTGCCGTTGCTCGGAAAGTCCGGAGAAAGGTCGGTCGCAGCGAACTCCTTGGCCATCGAGCTCCGGCTCGCCAGCAGGTGGTGCAGCTTCCTGTTCACGATCTCGGCATTCGACAGCACCTTGGCAAACCAGTCGGCCCTGGACAGACGGTCGCACCCGGCCAGGACCAGGGCTCCGCCGAGACCGGCCACACGCGTGAGAAAACGGCGCCGATCGCGCCGCATGCCTCGGGTCATGCTCGCTCCTTTACCCGCAGCCGCCCGGTCGTCATGGCGCGCAAATGCCTGAGCGGTCCCACGACCAGGACCATGGCGACGTGGACGATGACGAAAGCCACGAAGGAGAAGGCGATCACGAAATGGACGGTGCGCGCCGCCTGCCGCCCTCCGAACAGCGCAGGCAGCGGGACCACGCTGTTCAGCCAGGGCGACATGGCGAGGCCGCTCAGCACCACGAGCGATCCCAGCACGAAGACCACCACGAGGTAGCTCAGCTTTTGCAGGACATTATAGCCGTGCTCCGATTCGGCCCGCAGCACCCGGAAGCTCAGGTGCCGGCGGATGGATCCGCCCAGGTCCTTGAGCTCTGGCCACGTGGGCAGCAGATCGCGCGTCAAGTGCCGCCCGGCAACGGCTGCGGCCGCGTAGAACAGTCCGTTGAGCACGAACAGCCAGGCAAAGAAGAAATGCCACCTGCGTCCCATGGCGAGCCAGCGCTCGCCCGGGATCGTGGCCCAGCTCGGAAAGCCGCGGGACTCCCACTGGCCGTGATCATCTTTGAAGGCCCCGAGCACGCCGGTGGTGTCGAAGCGGCGGCCGAATGCTTCGGTCACGCCCCGCAGCTCCCCCGTTTCCAGGCGCTCGCTGCGCATGGACAGAATGGCCTGGTCGCGATCGGAGCGGCTTCCCCAGTAGGAGGCGGGATGGGCATTGTAGATCTGCAGGCCGCTGCCCAGCATGACGGCCAGCACGACCACATTGACCCAATGGGTGAAGCGCACGGAAAGAGAATGGCGAGAGACGAGCCGGTATCGGCTCCCCTTGTCATCGGCGCCCTTGTTCCTCGAAGCGCTCATGGACCGAAGCGGATAGGGTGTGCAGTCAAGAACAGTATGGAAAGGGAAGCACCCAGGAGTCAACGGAAAAGACCGGAGACCGTACGCGCCCGGCGCGTCTTGCGGGATGCAGGGACTGGGTTCCGACCTGGTTAGCGCCGCTGTTCACAAATCGGGCGACGCATTTCTTCAGCAGCCCGTGACGACTGGCGGCAAGGTGCCGGAGATTGCGAGGCCCAGAGGGGCCGTGGCAACCTCCCTGTGCAGTGGGATCGCCACGCTCGCACCTGCCGTTCAGCATCGGCAATCCAGGCGTGCAAGGCTCGCTCGCGAGATTCGCTGCTTTGTAACGCATCCTTGCCCGTGTCCAGCCTCACTTCCTGAGCGTATCGGGCATAGTGTAGGAATACACCGCCCTTCGCCTCAGCGCGCCGGGTGGACGACACTCCTGGTAGACGGAGCCCTCCGCTCGAGCCATGCGGCGACCGCCTTCATCGCCTCCTCGTAGGGCACCCGCGTCCTCCAGCCCAGCTCCTGCCGGGCCCGGGACGTGTCCACGTCGTTGTCCCTGCCGATCAGGCCGACGATCTGGCGGCTGATGTGCGTGTCGATCCCGAGCGGCGCCAGCACGCGGTCCGAGACGAGCCCGAGCGACCAGGCCGCTCTGAAAGGCAGGGGCAGGGCCCGGAGCCGGACCCCGGCCGTGCGTGCGAGGTCCGTGAAGTATCGCATCCAGGTGACGTCATAATCATCCCGGAGATGATAGGTCCTGCCCGGCGCCGCCTCGCTCCTGGAAGCCAGCAGGATGCCGTCCACGAGATTGTCCACATCAACGAGGCTGGCGCTGTAGCGACCGCCGTCCACGATCGGAAAACGCGGCATCTTCCGCATGGTCTCCAGGATGCCGTCCACCCACACGCTGCCCGGACCGATCACGTTGGCCGGCCGGACCACCGTCGCTGCGACCTTCCCGTCCCGATGGTAACCGTAGACCATCTTTTCGGTCTCCAGCTTGGCGTCTCCGTAGAAGACCCCGGTCGGGAACTCGGGGTCGTCCTCCTTGTGGCCTCTGTAATGCTTGCCGCCGCCTCCGGGTCCGCCCGCGCAGAACGAGCTCACGTAGACGAAGCGGCCGACCTTTCCGGCCGACTCCTCGAGCAGGTTGCGCGTGGCTTCGAAGATCGCGTCGTAGAACTGCTTCCGCGTTCCCCAGTAGGTGACCCGTGCGGCCAGGTGAAAGACGACGTCCGCACCCTGGCACATCCCGCGTATGCTCTCGGGCCGGGTCAGGTCTCCCACCCGCACCTGGATCCCCATGTCCCGCAGGTACTGCGTGTTCGGCTCCGTCGTGGCCAGGGCCGTCACCTCGTACCCTTCGGCGAGCAGCCGCTTCAGCAGGAAGCCTCCGATGAATCCGCGAGCACCCGTGACGAGAGCCTTGGTCGGTCCCATGTGGATTTCCTTCTCGCCCGCTGACATCCCCTGCGTGCCGCTCAGCGGCCGGCTTCGGGCAAAGAGGGCGGAGCTGTCGGACAGGCGGAAAAATCTGCATGCAGAAGACCGGCCCTTCGGCGGCCCCGCTCCAAGCGGCTCACTGTCCCCCGGACACCACCCGATCGGCCTCGGCGACCGCGGCCTCGGCGTCCAGGCTGACGCGGTAAGCGCCCCTCTTCAGGATGAACTCGCTCTCGCGCGAGGTCGACTTCTCCCACGAAGCCCTCTGCGATTCCATGGCGCGGTGCCAGGCCTCGTCCGCGCCCACGTATCCCGCCAGCCGGGCGTTGGCGATCTTCTGGCGCTCGGTCTGTTTGGTGAGAATGTACCACTCGAAAGTGTCCCGGAGGAAATTCGGCTTCTCCAGGCCGCTGCCCACGTCGGAGGACGAGCTGTAATCCTTCCAGAACATCGCAACCGCCTTCTTATGCACCTCCGCGTCCTTGAGTTTCTTGAGCGCTTCGCTCACTGCCTCGATCGGAGGGCACACCTGGTTCTTCTGATGAAACTTCAGAAGATAGATCACCAGGGCATCGGCGGCGCTGAAGGAGCCCGCGCTGATCTGGAAGGTTGACCCGGGGTTGAGGCCCGGAAGGGTCATCGTGTTCTTCTGGATCACGGCCTTGGCCATCTCCACGTCGGCGGCCGTGACCGTCTGTGCGCCGGCAGCAAGGGGCATGGCGGCAAAGAGGATCGCCAAAGAGAGCAAGGAACAAAGAGCGCGCGCCTGCTTGTACATCATCATCGTCCTCCTCCTTTCCGGCGTTGTGGCCCGAGGCGGGGCGGCCCACCCTCGTAACATAGACGGAACGTGCCTCAGCTGCCCGCGGCCGCCGAGCTGTTGAGGTCAGCCTTCTTGGGTATCTTGCGGGCGCAGGGCACCTTGGTCTGGCACTTGCCGCATCCACCGACCACGATGTTCCACCTGGGCACGTGCTCGGCCATGACCTTGGTCACGAGGAACTCGAGGCATTTCCCGTGATCCTTCTTCTCGGCCGTAATCGCGCCGGCCGGGCACCGGGCGATGCACAGGCCGCAGGTCCCCTCTTCATCGAAGAGGCAGTTGTCGCGCAGCCCGAGCTTGCGCGGAGAAGGTTCCAGCTCCAGATCGGTCACGATCGTGCCGTAGCGGCCGGCGCAGCCTTTCTCCGTGATGAATGAGTAGGAGAGGCAGAAGCTGCCCAGGCCGGCGATGTAGGCGGAGTGCCGCTCCGACCAGTTGCTCGTAAAGGCCTGCATCTCGAATTTCTCGGACCGGGAAGGCGCCACGGCCCGCAAGCCTGCCTTCGCGAGGGCCTCGACCACGCGGTCCCGAACCCCGTTGTTGAGCTCCTCTCCGTAGTAGCGGGCCAGGTACCACTCCTTGGACGACATGCCTTCGGTGTGGTTGCTTTCCACGACCTCCCGGGTGAAGGGCAGGAAATAAACGATCACCGTGCGCGCGCCCTTCACCCAATCCTGGGGCATCCAGTGGTGAGGGCCGATCGTGTCCGCCCGCTTCAACTCCGCATAAAGAGGGTCGAGCGCCGAGGCGAAGCCCACCAGGGGCGGTCCTTCGTAGAGCTTCACCCCGTCGCACTCAGGGATAAAGTTCTGCTTTCCATCTTGGACGTAATTCTCTATTATGCCGATTATTTCTTCACGATTCATCGAGCGCCTCCTGCACCGAAGACGAACCGGTTTCCGGGTGGCATCGGATGCGGCTCACTCCGTGCTCTCGGGAAGGAACGAGGTGTCCATCACATATCTCTTCGGGTTGTCCGGATCGACCCGGACCTGGATCTCCTTGCCCCGGATGAGGGCCTCCGGATTGAACCAGAGGGGCTTGCTCCGGAACACGCGCATCTTTCCTGTGCCGGGATCGAGCCACTGAGAGAAGATCCGATAGGGATGGCGGCTCCCTTTTCGATAGAATCGGTCCAGTTGCACCGACTGGAGCTCGGTCGCAATCACGTTGCCGGATTCCAGGATCCGTCTCTCCCGCCTGGCTGAAACAACCGGGACCAGGAGCATCGCAGCACCCGCGCAGGCAAACACCGAGCCCATACCGGAGAACAGGATCGTGAGGAACCAGAGAGAGGAAAAGGAGTCGACGGACGCATGAGAAGGATGAGCCGGGTCGTAGCGGACCTGAACCTGCTCGCCTTTTCCGAAGGAAGGAGGGTTGGAACCGAAATCGGAGCGAAACTCGACCGGCTCGCCGTTGGCGGCCGCAAACCGGATCACGGGGAAATAGACAGACCCGGAGCCGCCGCTGTCAAGGACCAGGTCCACGACCGTCCCTGTCGCCAGAGCAGAAGCCGCTACGAATCCTCGAGTGCTGTTGTAAGTAACGGCGGCCGAGGCGAGCAGAACCAGACCCGCGGCGCCGAATATCACACCGACGATTCTGAGCACCTTCATGGCACCGTTCTCCCTCTGCCGGCCGAGCCGTGATTGCCGGAACATGCCTTGGGGCCGCCCCCACTCTGCCGACTTGCCCGGGGGCGACCGTCCGGAAAGGGCGACCGCCGGTCGCCCCTACGAATACGAACGCATGAACAATGCTGCGTCCGGCTGCAGCCCCCTCACCCTGGCCCTCTCCCCCAAAGGGGGCGAGGGTATTGCTCGGTCGCCTCTTTCCCTCTCCCCTCCGAGGGGAGAGGATCAAGGTGAGGGGTGACAATTTGTCTCACCACCAAATGCGTTTGCATTAGAACTTGATGGCCCCGCCGCACACGCTCAGACACTGCCCCGTGACGTAGTCGCCCAGGTCGGTGACGAAGAACTCGGCCGCCTTCGCGATATCGTCCGGCTCGGCCATGCGGCCCAGCGGGATCTGGGCGAGCACCTGATCCCGGACTCCTGCGATCGCGTCGAACACGAGGACCTGGAGGCGCTTGGTGTTCACGAAAGCCGGGGCGATGCAGTTGACTGTGATCCCTGCAGGGCCCAGCTCCTGGGCAAGGTACCGGGTGTAGGCGACGACCCCGGCCTTGGCCGCGCCATAGGAAGCGTACACGCCGCCCTGCTGCGCCTGCAGCCCCGCCTGCGAGGCGGTGTTCACGATCCTTCCCCAGCCCTGCTTCTTCATGGACGGGATGACGGCCTGGGAGCAGAAGATCGTCCCGAACAGATTGCGCTCGACCGTGCCCCTCAAGTCTTTCTCGGAAACGCTCCCGGCGAAGCTGGCGAGGACGTCCCCCGCGAGCCCTCCCGCGTTGTTGATCAGGATGTCGATCCGCCCGAAGGCTTCGAGCGCCTGCCGGACCATGGCTTCGACCTGCCCGCGGTTGGTCACGTCCGCCTGGATGCCGACGCACCGGACTCCACGGGCCCGGACCTCTTCCACCACGCTGTCAGCGCCGATCTCCTCTTTGAACTCCTTGAAGGAATCGAGGTTCACGTCGTTGATCACGATATCCGCTCCCAGGCCGGCCAGCCGCAGCGCGTGCGCCCGGCCGATGGCCCTTGCCGCTCCCGTGACCAGCGCGACTCTTCCTTTGAGCTTCATCCCCTCTCCTTCTTCACGGTAGAAACAGCACCTTGGCCGCCTTCTTCTGGACCGCAAGCTCGAAACCAGACCGGGCATCCGCCAGCGGAACCCTGTGTGTGATCATCGGATCCGTCCGCACCTGACCGGACGCCAGCAGAGCCAACGCCCGCCGCCAGGTGTCCGGGTCGTAAGCGTAGGCGCCCAGGATCGACTTGCCGCCGCGCACCAGGTCGGTGGGATGGATCTGCGCCGGAGCGGGGTGGATGCCCAGGAGCACCAATTTTCCTCCGGGCCGCGCCATCGCAAGCCCTTGGGAGACGGTCCTGGGGTTTCCCGCAGCCTCGAACACCAGGTCGAAGCCGCCGCCGAAAGAGCCGCCGGTAAGGTCCATGGCCCTCTGCACCGGATCCGTCTCATCCACGTTCACCAGCTCGTCGGCGCCCAGCCGGCCTGCGACCTCCAGGCGCACGCGGTCTGCAGCGGTCCCGGTCACCAGCACGAAGCTTGCGCCCGAGACCTTGAGCGCCTGGAGGGTCAGCAGACCGATCGGACCCGGCCCCAGCACGGCCGCGGTCTGCCCGGGCTTGATGGCCGCCAGCTCCACCGCGTGCAGCGCCACCGACAGAGGCTCGCACAAGGCTGCCGCCTCGTGGCTCACGCCCGCAGGGAGCCTGAAGACGTGAGCTCCGCCCGTCACCCGCACGTACTCGGCGAACGCTCCGTCCGCGAGCAGGCCGAGCGCCACCTTGGCGACGCAGGCGTCTCCCCGGCCGACGTGGCAGGGCTTGCACCGGCTGCACGGCATGAGCGGGAGGGCCGTCACACGATCGCCGAGCGCCACGTTCGACACGCGCTCGCCCACCTCCACGACTTCCCCCGAAAACTCGTGCCCGAGGGTCACGGGCACCGGGAGCCACTCGTAGCCCGGCGTCCACTCGTACACGTGGACGTCGCTCCCGCACAGGCTGGCGGCCCGCACCCGGATCAGGATGTCGGCGTCTGCGACGACCGGCTTCTCCACGTCCAGCACGTCCACCCCGGGCCCCTTCCTCATCTTCACTGCCGCTTTCATGGTCTCAATGCTCCCAAACGCTCCCTTGCAGCCTTTGCAGCCGTCGCCATTTCAATCCAGCCAAGAGGCCAGGAACCGCTCGCTGCGCCTTCCGGCGCGGGAAGACCCGCAGCCGCAGCGGCCCTCCCTTTCCGGGGATGGAGCGCCAGACGGCCTGTGGGGAAGCGTATTTGACCTGCTCGTAACCCAGCATCATGCTGGCACGAGCTCGCGCAGTGTCTTCCGGGGATTTCGCATCCGGAACGAGGATGGGAGTGTTCGCTTCCACCTGCCGGATCAGCTCCCGCATCTCGGAGCTTCGGCTTTCGGGGCGAAACAGCGTCGGGTCGAAGGAGTTCCGCGCCTCCCTGCACGCGGCCCTGCGGCCACTACTGTCCGCGCTCGAGCGGCGCATCCTGGGCAAAGGTGCTCCTCCGATCGCTCGCGCTCCGGGACCGGAAGCCCGGCCGCGGGATGGCCTCCTACGGCCGAAGCATGGCCCGGCCAGTCTAAGAACAGAAGCTGCGGCGTGTCAAACGGAAGGGCGCAGTCCGAATGCTCTCGCGGATTCCCTGAGTGTTCTCATTCACGAATTCGCTCCCTGTTCCCGAGGGCTCTCTTGCACGGCAGCGACATGGCGACCCTCATCAGGCAACCCCGCACGAGGGCGACGCGTGCGTCGCCCCTACAAGAGCTGTGGTCCGCCGGAGGAGGCGCAGACGGGCGTCTTGGATAGCCTCCAGAATGGTCTTGACCGGCGCGGAGCATTTCACCTACCATCTTTTTAAACAGCAAACGGAGGGCCCCAGATGGAAAAAGAAACCAGCATCTACAAGATCATCGAGGTCGTGGGAACGAGCAAGAAGTCCTGGGAAGAGGCGGCCAAGAACGCTGTGGAGACCGCCGGCAAGACGCTGAAGGACCTCAGAATCGCCGAAATCGTCCGTCTCGACATGGCGGTCGAGGATGGCAAAGTCACGACCTACCGCGCCAGGGTGAACATCTCCTTCAAGTACCACGAAGGCGAGGACTGACCTGCTCCGCGGCCGCGGGATCAGGCTCCCAAGTATCGGATAGAGACGAATGCGGGTCCCTCCGGGCTGGAGGGAGAAGCCGCTTCAACCGGAGCCGGGTCGAATCAGGCGTCCGAATGCAACGCTCAGGTGGGACCCACATAACTGATAAATCACTTGATATTTTAATTGTATTTTATTGAAAAATTGTAGATTCCATCCCTAGAAGGCATCTCTCCGTAACGCTCACGCATGAATCGGCGGCCGGCGGCCGACCCACGGTCTGGCCTGCTCGAGCTGCGAAGCCACCCGGATGAGCAGGTCCTCCCTGCCATAGGCTGCGACCATCTGCACGCCGATCGGCAGCCCGCCTTGGTTCCAGAAGAGAGGCAGCGAGATCGCGGGCTGGCCAGTCTCGTTGAAAGAGGGCGTGAAGGGAAGGATCGACTGCACCCGCTCAACCACTTTCTGCGGCTCTGCGGCGCTCGATTTGAACTGGCCGAGCGCCGGGGGCGGCTCGGCGAGCGTGGGAGTGAGGAGCAGGTCGAATCCGTCCGCCCACCATGCCGCGACGCGCCGCGTATGCCCCTGGAGCCACTGAACCCCGCTCGTGAGCTGGACAGCGCTCACCGAGCGCCCCATTTCGGCAACCATCCAGTTGTAGGGTTCCAGATCGGCCGGACCGATGGCCCTGCCCGTCTTGCGACTCCACTCGTCCAGGCTCCCGGCGACCGAGGCCGCAACGAGAGTCCAGATGTGGGCCATGCTCTGCTCGGCCTCGTCCAAGGCTGCCGGATGGGACTCCTCGACCCCGTGTCCGAGCGACTCCAGGAGCCGCGCCACGTCCTGGACTGCGGTTACGCAGTCGGCATGGATGGGTACCACGCCGCCGGGCGCACGGATCATGAACCCGATGCGCAACCGGCCGGGCTCTGCTCCGACCTCGGTGCGGAAGGGCCGCAGAGGCGGGGGCGCGTAATACGGGTCGCCGGGCATCGGACCTGACACCAGATCCAGGATGGAGGCGGTGTCGCGCATGGATCGGCTCAGGACGAACTCGACCGCAAGCCCCTGCCAGTTGTCTCCGTAATCGGGCCCCCAGGACACGCGGCCTCTGGAGGGCTTGAGGCCCACGATGCCGCACTCGCTTGCCGGCATGCGGATCGATCCGCCCCCGTCGTTGCCGTGGGCGACCGGGACCATGCCCGAGGCGACCGCGGCCGCGGACCCGCCGCTCGATCCGCCCGAGGATCGGCTCGGGTCCCACGGGTTCCGCGTGGGGCCGAAGGCCTCGGGCTCTGTGGTCGGCAGCGTCCCCAGCTCAGGGGTGTTGGTCTTGCCGATGAAGATGAAGCCTCCTTCCTTGAGCTTCCGGGCCAGGTAGGTGTCGTCCTGCGCGACCCAGCCCAGCTCCCGCAGGAACCGTGTTCCTTCATAGTACGGGTCGCCCGCGCTGTGGCACCCGAGGTCCTTAAGGAGAAACGGGACCCCCCGGAACGGCCCGGCCGCAAGGCCCGGAGCGCACGCCTGAGCCAGGGCCTTTTCAAACAGCGGAGTGATCACGGCGTTGAGCCTTGGGTTGAGCCGCTCCACCCGCTCGACTGCGGCCTGCACGAGCTCGGCGGGCCCGACTTCGCCCTTCCTGACGAGCTCCGCTTGTGCCATGGCATCCAGAAAAGAGAGCTCCTCCATCATCACCGTTCCTCCTATGGACAGGAAAAGTGCAGGCATGCAGCAGTATAGGAAAAGCCGACCGCGAATGAAAAGCGCTTCCTTGAAAAGGTCACGGCGGATTCTCCATAATGCCTTGCGCTTGCCTCGAGGGCCTCGCGACGGGACCGGCCCTGGAAAGGAGATCGGCATGCAAAGCGTGGAAACCATCCGTGCGGACGTGCTCGTTCTGGGCGCCGGCGGAGCGGGGGTCATGGCTGCCGTGGAAGCGGAGCGGGCAGGAGCAACGACGATCATCGTATCCAAGGAGCCCGTGGGCTACGGAGACACCCGCATCTCCCTCGGTGCCATGTCGACCTCCCCGGACCGCGGCGCCGGCGACTCCGAGGAGGCGTTCGCAGAGGACATGATGCGGGGCGGCGAGCACCTGAGCGACCCGAAGCTGGTCGACGCTTTGGTCCGCGACGCCATGGATGCGACCGTCAGCTTCGAAGGTTTCGGACATCTCTTTGCCCGCGACGAGAGCGGGACCCTGAAGAGACTCGAGTTTCCTCCGGGAGGGCACCGGGCTTCCCGGACGATCACGAGCCCCGGCGTGGGGGTCTCGATGGGACACGTGCTGCGCGCGGCCGCGGCGAGGTCGTCCGTGCGGGTCCTGGAGGAGACGGTCTGCTCGGAGCTCATCGTGGCGGACGGCCAAGTCGCGGGCGCCGCGACGTTGCGCATGTCCACGGGGAAGGTCGTCGCGATCCTGGCGAAGTCCACGATTCTCGCCACGGGCGGCGCCGGAGCCCTCTACTACCCGCACACGGACTGCATGCCTGCGGTCGCGGGCGATGGTTTCAGCCTGGCCCTCCGGGCCGGTGCCGAGCTCGTGGACATGGAGCAGGTGCAGTTCATCCCGTTCGGCATCACGCACCCGGCATCCATGCTGGGAGCTCCTTGCGGGGAGCCCGCGATGGCGGGCCCTTTCGGCAGGCTCGTCGACTGCAGGGGGGAGGTCGTGCTGGAGAACATCATGCCCCTGACCCGCGCTCAGGTGGCCCGGGTCATCGTGGAGCAGATCCGGCGAGGCGGGGCGACCGGGCATGGAGGGCTCCTGCTCGATCTGAGGCCGAACCTGGAGACCCCGGACGGCCGGTTCTTCGCCGATCTCATGAAGAAGATGGGCGGCCCTTTCCTGGACGTGGTCCGCAAAGCCTACGGCCGGAAGGCGGCGAACCTCGAAGAACCCTGGGACGTGCTCCCCTCGGCGCACTACAACATGGGAGGCGTCCGCACGGACGCGTGGTGCCGCGCCGGCGTGCCCGGGCTCTACGCCTGCGGACAGGCCCAGGGCGGAGTCATGGGCGGCAACCGCCTCGGCTCCACATCCCTCACCGAGATCTTCGTCTTCGGCAAGCGCGCGGGCCGCACCGCGGCACGGGAAGGCGCGAGCCGCTCCTTTGCGGACCCGGCATCGGCACGGCCGGCCGCCGCAAGGCTCCGCTCCCTTCCGGGCTCGGCCGGGGCGCATCGGCCCGTGCAGTTGAAGCGCGAGCTCCAGCAGCTGATGTGGGAGAAGGCGGGGCCGCTGCGCGACGCGGCCGGCCTGACGGAAGCGCTCGAGCGCATGCGCGGGATCCGAGAGCGCTCCGCAGACCTGCGCCTCACGCACATGAGACGGTACAACACCGAGGCCGCCGACGCGATCGAGCTTGACCACATGCTTCGGGCTGCCGAGGCGATCGCCCGGTCCGCACTCGAGCGCAAGGAGTCCCGGGGCGCCCACGTGAGGTCGGACTTCCCGCGCCGCAACGACCAGGCCCCGGTCGAGAACATGCTCGTCCGCGTCAAGAACGGCGCTTGCCAGGTCGGGCGCAAGGAGGCAGGCCGATGAACATCCGGATCTCCGTCAGCCGGTTCGATCCCGACACCGACAGCAGGCCGAAGTGGGTCGACTACGAAGTGCCGACGGTCGAGCGCATGACCGTGCTCCAGGCCCTGATGCACGTCTACGAAAACCTGGACCCCACACTCGCCTTCCGGTTCGGCTGCCGGTTCGGCAAGTGCGGGCTCTGCGCCGTGGAAGTGAACGGCAGGCCCAGGATGGGGTGCTCCACCCAAGTCCGGGACGGCATGAAGATCGGCCCCCTGAGCCGCCTGCCGGTCCTTCGGGACCTGGCCGTGGATCGAGCCCTCTTCTTCGAGGGGCTGCGCAAGCTCGAGCTGTTCGTGCCGGAGCCCGAGGAGCGATCGGCGCCCGCCAAGGTCCGGGAGCCGGAGAGCCGGGCCAAGCTGCTCCTGTGCGTGGAATGCCTGGGCTGTCAGGCCACCTGCCCGGCCTCGGACGGCAGCGGCCCGGCGTCCCCTTTCGCAGGCCCCTACGCGTTCGTCAAGCTCGCCCAGCTTCATCTCGATCCTCGAAACCGGATCGACCGCCGCAGGCAGGCGCAGGACCTCGGGATTGCCGAGTGCCTGAAGTGCCGCAAGTGCCGCTGCATCAACGGGATCGACATCCAGGGCCTGGCGCTCGCCATGCTGGCGGGCGAATGACAGGAGGAGAACATGTTCGACTTTCTTCTTTCCAGGGAACAGCTGGAGCTGCGGGACGAGACGCGGGAGCTCGTCCGCTGGGTGCCGCGCCAGATGATCCTGGACATGGATGCCGATCGGATCCGGTTTCCCAAGGAGTTTCTGCAGGAGGCCGGGCGCCGCAACCTCCTGGGGTGCCGCTACCCCAGGCAGTGGGGCGGCCGGGGCATGGACTGGGTCTCGACCAGCGTGGTCATGGAAGAGGTGGGGACCCTCGGGTATGAGATGGCGTGCGTCTTCGGCGTCGGGGCGGAGCTGGTCTGCGATGCGATCGTGCGGCACGGCACGGACGAGCAGAAGGAGAAGTACGTCAGGCCCCTGCTCCGAGGAGAGCTGTTTGCAGCCGAGTGCCTGACCGAGCCGCGGGGCGGCTCGGATTTCTTCGGCGCCACCACGAGAGCCGAAGATTGCGGCGACCACTTTCTCATCAACGGCCAGAAGCGCTTCATCGTGGGAGGCGAGGGCGCAGACTATTTCCTGCTGTACGCGCGCACCGATTTCCGGCCCGAGGCTCATCCGCACAAGGCGCTGACCGCCTTCATCGTGGACCGCGGTCCGGGGGTGGAGACGAAGTACCTATACGGCCTCATGGGATGCCGGGGCGGGGGAACGGCCCGGCTCGTCTTCCGGGACGTCAAGGTTCCCAAAGAAAACGTGCTCGGCCGCGTCAACGGCGCGTACGCGGTGTTCAACACCATGATGGTCCCGGAGCGGCTCGGGACCGCGCTCATGACCATCGGTGCGGTGCGGCCGGCGGTCGAGATCGCCACCCGCTACACCTCGCGCCGCAAGGCCTTCGGCCAGGTGATCGCCACCTTCGAAGGGGTGAGCTTCCAGGTGGCCGAAGCGGTCATGCTGCTGGACGCCGCCCGCGCCATGGGATACGCCACGGCCCGGGCAGTGGACGCGGGCGTGGACATGCACCGCATCCGGCGGATGGTCTCCGAATCCAAGAAGTTCATCACCGAGGCCTGCCAGAAAGTGGCGCACAACGCCATGCAGGTCATGGGAGGGATCGGCTACACCAACATCTTCCCGATCGAGCGCATCTTCCGCGACGTGCGGCTGGCCTCCATCTGGACCGGTACGAGCGAGGTCATGTCCATGATCACGGCCCACGAGTGGTATCGGGAGTGCCTCGAGCCGAAGACCAAGGCCGAGGTGCCGCAGCGCGATTTCGAGGCCGATGCGGCCGAGGCCGAGGCGGAAGAGGAAAAGATCTACGAGTAAACAAGAAGCCGTGCGGCAGGAGATGAAGAAATCGGCAAGCCCCGGCTGCACGGAGTCGCCGCGCGCGCCACTCCGCAGCCAATGTTGGCGGACACGCCTGCGGCTTGGCGACCCTTCCGGGTAGGGGCGAAAGATCTTTCGCCCCTACCGATCGCTCGCGAGTTTCGGTCGAATACGGAGATCAACCCTTCTTCGTCTTGCCTTCCTCCTCGGCCCGGAGCACCTTGCGCAGCACCTTGCCGATCGCCGACTTGGGAAGGGCGTCCCGGAATTCCACGATCTTCGGGACCTTGTAGGCGGCCAGCTTCTCCTTGCAGAAGGCGATGATCTCGGCCTCGGTCGCCGTCTGCCCGGCCTTGAGCACGAGATAGGCCTTGACGGTTTCCCCCCGGTAGGGATCGGCAATGCCCACGGAGACGGCCTCCTGTACCTTGGGGTGCTGGAACAGGACTTCGTCGATTTCGCGCGGGTAGATGTTGAAGCCGCCGGCAATGATCATGTCCTTCTTGCGGTCCACGATGAAGATGTAGCCGTCCTCGTCCCGCACCGCGATGTCGCCCGTGTAGAGCCAGCCGTCGCGGAGCTGCCCCGCCGTCTCCTTCGGGTTCTTCCAGTAGCCCTGCATGATCAGGGGGCCCTGCATGATGATCTCGCCCGGCTGCCCCTCGGGCACGTCGTGCTCTCCGGTCTCGATGTCCACGAGCCTGACGTCGTTGTCGGGAAACGGGACCCCGATGCTGCCGATCTTCTTGAGCCCCAGGATCGGGTTGGAGATCCCGAGGGAGGTCGATTCGCTGAGCCCGTACCCCTCGCTGAAGAAGATGCCCATGTCCTTGACCTGTTCGATCAGCTCCACGGGCATGGGCGCGGCCCCCGAGTTCAGCAGCCCCAGCTTTCGGGCCAGGTCGAGCTCACCCGCCTTCGGATGATTGATCACGGCATTGATGATGGTGGGCACGGCAGGGAAAAAGTGGATCTCCTTGAACCCGGCCATGAGGCCCATCATCTCGTCGATCACGAAGCGGGGCACCAGGATCATGGTGGCGCAGTTGAACATGGCCCAGTTCATGACCACGATGTTCCCGTACACGTGGAAGAAGGGGAGCACGGCGAGCACGTTGCGCTTCTCGGGCGGTGTGAGCGGGATGGTCGGGTTGCCCCACAGGGCGCACTGGAAGGTCGCCGCCACCAGGTTGGCATGAGTCAGCACCGCACCCTTCGGCACGCCCGTGGTGCCGCCGGTGAACTGGATGAGCGCGGCGTCCTCGGGCGCGATCTGGACCTTGACCCGCTTCGTGTCCGTGGAGCCCTCCAGCATCTGCGAAAAGTGGCGCCACCCCTTCTCCAGCTCCAGGCTCGCGGTCGTGCTCACGCCGAGCCCGTGGATGAAGTCGGTGATCTTGGTGACGATCACGGCCGGTATGGACACCTGCTGGCACAGGGTGCGAATGGCGGGGAGCACCATGTCGAAAGTGAACAGGGCCGCCGGCTCCGTCGCCTCCACGATGAGCTTGAGCTCGTCGGCCGTGTACATGGGGTTCATGTTGACCACGATCGCGCCCACGGAGAGGGCGGCATAATAGGAGATGACGTACTGCGGGCAGTTCGGCAGGTGGATTCCCACCCGGTCGCCCTTCCCCACCCCGATCCTGGCGAGCGCATTCGTCATCCGCAGGACCTGCAGGCGCAAGTCCCAGAACGTCATCTCCGTGCCGAAGAAGTTGAGCGCCGTCTTGTCCGGAAAGGCGTTCGCGGGGATCTGGAGCAGCTCCTGCACGGGCACCCGCGGGGTTCGAATGGTCGTGGGAACGTTGTAGTCGTAGTGGCGGTGCCAGGGCTTCGGTTCCATCCTTCACCTCCGTACAGGTTTCTCCGAGGTTCGACGCAGTTGAACAAAAATTACCCGTCGGAAGGCCGCAAGGTCAAATTCTTCTGGCATCTCCGCCGCCCTTCTGCTAGTTAAATGAAAGAAGGCCCCGGAGGACACCATGACCGCGCAAGAGCTGGCTCAACGGTTCTGTGCCTACCTCGCGCACCGGCTGCCCGATGCCCGAGACATCCGCGTTCCTCTCGTCAACCCGATCTTCGGAGGCGCGTCCCGCGAGACCTTCAGCATGGAGCTGAGCTATCGCACCCTCCTCGAGCCCGTATCCCAGAGGGTCATCCTGCGCCGTGAATTCGAGTCCGGGATCATCGACACCAGCATCGCGACCGAGTACAAGGCCTACCAGGCGTTCCGGAGCTCGCAGGTGCCTGTCCCCAGAGTGTTCTGGAGTGAGCACGACCCGCGGTGGCTCGGCACGCCTTTCTACGTGATGGAGGAGATCCTGGACTGCGAAGCCCTGCACGTACTGTTCTCCGCTCCGCCGTTCCGCTCGGTCCGTGAACAGGTGGGCCGATCGTTCTGCACGATCATGGGAACGATCGCCCGGACCGACCCGGCAGCCGTGGGGCTTCGAGACGGCCTGGAGCCGGTCGCTCCCGAGGATTGCTGGAAGCGCGAGCTGACTTACTGGATGAAGAAGGCGGAGGAGAGCGAGCTCGAGCCTCAGCCGGTCCTCCGGGCGGCGATCCGCTGGCTGTGGAGGCGTCCTCCTCCGCCCGCGCGGAAGATCGCGATCGTCCACGGCGACATGCGCGCCGGCAACTTCCTGTTCAACGAGGACGGAGTCATTCGGGCCGTCCTGGACTGGGAAATGATGCATCTGGGGGATCCCCTCGAGGACCTCTCCTGGTCCCTGAACAGGCTGTGGAGCTGGACCGAGCCGGACCGCATCGGCATCATGATTCCCCGGGAGGAGGGGATCCGCGTCTGGGAAGAGGCGAGCGGACAGAAGGTCGACCTCCAGGCTCTTTTCTGGTGGGAGGTCTTCACGAGCGTGAAGTCCATGGCCATCTGGCTCTCCATGAACAAGAAGTACGCCACAGGGGCCAATACGGATCCGATCGTGGGCTACGGCGGCATCTGGGCTCTCGACCTGCAGCGGCGGATCCTGATGGAGCAGATGAGGAGGGCGCATGAGACCCACGGGTGAGCAGATCCTGAAGACCCTGGCCAACACCCTGGTCACGCAGCTCATGCAGGAAGTGACGCGCGACAAGGCCAAGGCGGACCTCGGCATGATGGCGCTCCTCATGGGGGTCGCCTGCGAGGAATTCGAGCGCGGCACGTCGCAGCGGATGGAGGAGAACCGGGAGCTGAGGGAGCTGTTCTCGGAAGCCCTCGCGGTGGTCCGCGATCCCGCTCTCCGGGACCGGCTGCGAGAGGGCGCACGGACGAGCGAGACCGACTACAGCCCCACGGCGCTCGACAGGCTCAACGCAGAGCTCCTGGAAGTCCTCATCGCCCTGCATCGACACGTGGAAACGCTCGACGGGCATGAGGCCCGCGGCATGGAACGGAAGATCTGGCGCTTCCTGGAAGGCTGGACCAGGCGCAGGGCATTCGCCACCTCGGAGCTGTTCCAGCCGATCGTCCTCATGGCCACCCTGCAGAAGCGCAGCGCCCAGGGGCGACCGACGTGAAACGGGACGTGAGCGACCGGGACCTCGTGCGCTTTGCATCTGGAGGCTTCTGAACAGCCTCCGCAGGCGCAATTCCTGGACAGGATCCTGGTGGCCGCCTCCCAGGTCCCCGCTTCCTTCGGGCCCAAGTCCTTTCTGGCGTGTGCTCCTCCTGCGCCGCCAACATCCCTCGCGGACACGGGCGCGGGAGCCGGAAAGCCGAAGACCGATGAACGAGCGAGAACGTTTCCGGCGCCTGTTCCGCGACGAACCCGTGGACAGGCCCCCGCTTTTCGACGACGGCGTCCGGGAAGAGGTGGCCGAGCTCTGGCGCCTCCAGGGCATGCCCAAAGGGCGCACCCATCTGGAGATCTTCGGCCTCACTCCTCACGAGAACGTGGGGCCCGACCTCACCTTCCGGTCCCCCTCCGCCGGACGGGTGATGCTTCTGTCCGAGCGGGAGTACCGCCGCGCCTTCGACGCCACCCCGGGACGCTTCCCCGCTGACTGGACCCGGACCGTCAAGCGGCTCGAGAAGCGCGATCACGTCGCCTGCGTCTGGGCGTCCCGGGGCTTCTTTCAGGCCCTGGGCGTGGCCAACTGGAGGACGCTCGAGCAGGTCCTCGAGTGCCTGATCGAAGAGCCGCAAAAGATCCGGGCGAGGATGGAGATCTACGGGGACTTCTGCGCCCGCATGCTCGAGACGGCCCTCGCCCGAGTGGATCCCGAGTTCGTCTATCTGAGCGAGCCCATTTCCGACAACAACGGGCCGCTCATCTCGCCCTCGATGTTCGAAGAGCTCGTGATCCCCGCCTACGAGCGGATCGTCGCTGCCGCCAGGGCTCACGGGTGCCGGGAGGTCCTGGTCAACACCTACGGGAACACGGCCCTGCTCTTTCCGGCCATGATCCGGGCCGGCGTCACGAGCCTGTGGATCTCGGAGGCGGCCGAGGTCCCCGAGCTCGACTACCACAACCTGCGGCGGCAGTACGGAGCCGGCCTGGGGCTCGTGGGCGGCATCCCGCTGAGTCTGCTCCGCTCGGGAGCGCCGGGGACGATCCGCGAGCGGGTTCAGGAGATCGTCCGGCCCCTGCTGCGGGGCGGCCGCTATGTTCCGCTGGCGAGCGGCAGGGTCAGGGAGGAGATCCCCTGGGCGGTGTACAGGCAGTATCGCGAGGCCCTGGCAAGAGAGGTGTCAGGTGTCGGGTTCTAGGCTCCAGGGCCGCCCCAGGAAGGGGTATCGGGTGCCGGGTATCAGGTTCCTGGAGCCATGCACCTGATACCTGACACCTGAAATCCGACGGAGGCAGGCAAGATGGCAGATGCGATTCGCGTGGCGGTCGTGCAGGACGCTCCGGTGGTCTTCGACCGCGAGGCGACCCTGCAGAAGACGGTCGATCTGGCGAGGCGAGCAGCGCGCGCGGGGGCCAGGCTGGTGCTGTTTCCCGAGGCCTTCATTCCGGCCTACCCCAAGGGGCTCGACTTCGGCGCCCGGGTCGGATTGAGGATGCCCTACGGCCGCGAGGACTTCCGCCGCTACTTCGAGAGCGCCGTGGACGTGCCGGGCCCCGCGACCCAGGCGCTCGCGACGGCCGCAAGGGAGGAAGGGATCTACCTCGTCATCGGGGTCATCGAGCGGGACGGCGGCACGCTCTACTGCACGGTCCTCTTTTTCTCACCCGAAGGCACGCTCATGGGCAAACACCGCAAGCTCATGCCGACCGCCATGGAACGGCTCGTCTGGGGCTTTGGCGACGGCTCGACCATGCCGGTGTTCGAGACGCCGCTGGGCCGGCTCGGCGCGGTGATCTGCTGGGAAAACTACATGCCCATGATGCGCATGGCGATGTACGCCAAAGGCGTCCAGCTCTACTGCGCACCGACCGCCGACGACCGCGACACCTGGCTGCCCACCATGCAGACCATCGCCCTGGAGGGACGCTGCTTCGTCCTGAGCTGCTGCCAGTTCCTCCTGCGCGGGGACTGCCCTGAGGATTACGCGGCCATCCAGGGAAACGACCCCTCGACCGTTCTCATGCGCGGAGGGAGCACGATCGTCAGTCCCTTCGGCCAGGTGCTGGCAGGCCCCGTGTTCGAGGCGCCCTGCATCCTCACGGCAGACCTCGATCCGAACGAAATCACCCGGGGCAAGTACGATTTCGACGTGGCAGGCCACTACGCCCGGCCCGACGTGTTCCGCCTCCAGGTCAACGAGAAGCCGATGCCCGCCGTGGTACGGGCCCGACCGGGGCCGGACGAACCCTGATGCGGACCTGCACTCCGCGTTTTCGGCCCGCGTTTTGCACATGTTTTCTGGTCTCGTTGCTGTCTCGATCTCGAATTGACCTCCTCCCCACGAGGTGCTAAGAGGTGCGGAACCCTGCAGCGGGAGGCCGAAGGGCCAGGGGACCGGCAGCCGGCCGGCAGCCAACCGACTCCCTGACTTTGACCTTTTCTCTTTTCCCGTTGACCTGAGAACAGGCGATGGATCTTCCTGGAAACGTGGCGCGGTCGTTCAGCAAGTGGGTGATCCGGTACCGGTGGCTGCTCCTGGGGGCCGGCGCCCTGATCAGCGCCGGACTGATCTACGCGATCCGGAACCTCGCCGTCAACAACGACTACGACAACTGGCTTCCCGAGAACGACAAGGTATCCCGGCTCTACCGCCAGGTGGACCGGCAGTTCTCGTCCACGGCCATCGTGTTCGTGATCCTCGACTGCACCAAGGACGGGGTCTTCCACCCGGGCTCGCTGGCCCTGGTCAAGCGCCTGACCGAGGCCCTCCAAGGGGTGGAGGAACTGTTCAACGTCACGAGCCTCACGAACGTTCCGGACTTTCGCAGGACGGACGCCGGCCTCGCAGTGGGCGACCTGATCCCCGAGATCCCCGCATCCCCCTCCGATCTCGACGCGCTCGAGCGTTACGTCCTGTCCAGGGAGATGTACGTCAACACCCTGGTTTCCGAGAACGCCGCGTATACCGTGGTGGTTGCCAACGTCGAGGGCGGCTCGATCGAGGCGGTCACCGCGGCCAAGGTCCTGAGGACCGTACAGGCGATCGCCGGGGATCATCCTTACTATTTCGGCGGGGACCCGGCCCTGCAGATGTATGCGGACATCTACATGGCACAGGACCTCCGGGTCCTGATCCCGGTCACCCTGCTCGTGATGGTTGCGATTCTCTTCTTCAGCTTTGCCGGGTTCTGGGGCGTGGTCCTACCTTTGGGCATCGTCTTCCTCTGCATCCTCTGGACGCTCGGCCTGCAGGCGCTCGCCGGGCTCACCGCCAACATCCTGACCCCGGCGGTCGTGGTGCTCCTGATCGCCCTGGGCTCGGATTACGCGGTCCACATCTACAACCACTACCTGAGGCAGGGCGACATCGAGCTCTGCATCCAGGAGATGACCTTCCCGGTCGTGATGAGCGCCCTGACCACCATTGCGGGGCTCCTGACGTTCCTGACGACACGGATCAGTCTGTTCAGTTCTTTCGGCATCGACCTGGCCATCGGACTGGGGGCCGCCTGTCTGCTCTCGCTCCTCCTCCTGCCGGTCTGCGTCTACCTGCTGCGGATCCGTCCGGCGCCGATCGTTCACGGAGCCGGGGCACCGGAGCACGTGTTGTCGAGGTGGCTGGGCCGGCTGGGGCTCGCCGTCCACCGGCGCCCCAAGACGACCCTGGCCATCGTCCTGGTCCTGCTGGCGGCCACGGGAGCGGGTTTCCAGCGCATGACCACGAACGTGGATTATGTCGAGTTGATGCCCGAGGACTCTCCCCCGCGGGTAGGCGGAGACCTGCTGCGCGACCATTTCAGCGGATTCTATCCGGTTTCGGTCTACTTCCAGGGCGACATGGAAGAGCCGGCCGTGATGCAGATGATGAGCTACGTCGAGAACTACTTTCGCTCCTACGAAATGGTCGGCGCCTTTCGCTCCGTCAACGACTGGATCGCAGAGGAAAACTGGCTCCTCAACGGCGTCTTCGCCGTGCCGGAAACGAGAGAGCAAATCGCCAACCTGTGGCTCCTGATGGAGGGGAGAGAGATTCTCAAGACCTTCGTCGCCCCGGATCGGCGCCAGAGCCTGGTCACGGCTCTGGTCAAGGAGCCCCGCACGGGGGTCATGCAGCAGATCGCCGTATCCCTGTGGCGCTTCATCGATTCCGACCTCGCCGATGAAGTGGTCGAGGTCGATCCGGCCCTGCTCGCTCCGGACGGCCGCAATGCGCTCGAGCAGGTCCGACTGGCCGACGCAGCCCGGCAGCTCGCCTGGCTGTCCGCCGGGTATGACAAGCCTCGGAAGTACGATCCGAACCGGTTCCACGCAGCCTTGACCCGGTCCTACCCGCAGCTCGACCGGAGGATCGGCCTGGAACCGGTCTGGCAGGCGGGCCGGAGCTATCTGGAGCAGGAGGCCCTGGAAGCGCTCCCCGCGGCTCTCGTGGACCGGGTCGTGGACCTCCTGAAGAGCGGCTGGCAGGACCGCCGGGATCCGGCCTTCCGAGACAGGATCGAAACCCTCCTGCTCTCCAGCCGCACCCTGACCGCCGAGGACGCTCGTGCGACCGCCTCGGGGCTCTTGAACAGGGCCGAGGCCACGCTCCGGATCGAGCGAGCGTCCGGCCTCCTGGACTCATTGGCGCCCCTCCTCCCAAGCGGGTTCGAGCAGAAAGAGGAGCTCCGCAAGCGCGCCGCAGGGGTCCTGTGGAGGCTCTGGGCCGAGCACCCGGTCTTCTTCGCCTCTCAGGTCGTTTCGGTTCCGGGGATCGAGGGCGCGCGCATTGCCACGCGGCCGCTCAAGATCCAGCAGGCCGGATTTCCGGACCTCGTGCGCCGTCTCTATGAGCTGCTGCACGTCAACCTCATCCAGAGCCTGTTCCTGGCTTCCCTGGGCGTGCTGGTCCTGATCTCCTTGAGCCAGCTCTCCCTGAGGCGAGGGCTGGTTTCCCTGGTGACCGTCCTGGTGCCCATCGGATCCATCCTCGGCCTGATGGGGTGGGCCGGCATCCCCCTGGATTTCGGCACCTCGCTGGCCGGCGCCCTCATCATCGGCCTCGGGGTGGACGGTTGCATCCACTTCCTCCACCACTATCACCGCCTGTGCTCCGGTGGCATTCCGGCAGAGTCGGCTTTGCGCGACACCATGCGGCACATCGGCAAGGGCATTGTCACCGCCAACGCGACCACGTTCTGCGGGTTCCTCGTGCTGCTGCTGTCCAAGACATCGGTGCTGAGGAATTTCGGGCTCGTGAACGCAATGGCCATCTTTCTGGTCACGGCCTCCATTCTGACCCTGCTGCCCGCGTTCGTCTCCTTGCTGACGGAGAGTAAGGCCGCACGGTTCCGCGGCCGCCCCGGGGCTGCCGGATCGGAATCAGCCCCCGATGAGAGAAAGGCCGCTTGCTCTTGAGGGCCCGTTCTGCTGTCATGGATCGAAGCTTTTGGGACAGGCTCCGGACGGCATTCCTGCAGGAGCCCCCGCAGAAAACCGGAAGGAACGAGACCCTCCATGGACTACGAACACGTGCTGTTCAAGACCAGAGGGCCGGTCTCCTGGGTGGTCCTGAACCGGCCCGAAAGGCTCAACGCCTTCAACACGCAGCTTGCGGTCGAGGCGTCGGACGCTTTGCGTCAGGCCATCGATGACCGCCAGACGCGGGTCGTCGTCATCACCGGCAAAGGCCGGGCCTTCTCGGTTGGAGCCGACGTGACGGAGGTGGCCGAGGACCCGGCCCCTCCGGAACGGATCCGGGTCCTGGCCACCATCGCCCACGACGCGGTGGCCGCCATCCGCAAAGCTGAAAAGCCCGTGATCGCCGCGATCAATCACCAGGCCGCCGGCTACGGCATGGCGCTCGCCCTGGCGTGCGACCTCAGGGCCGCCACCGAGAAGGTGCGCCTCTACTATGCTTACTCGCTGATCGGGCTCACCGGAGACGGCGGGATCAACTACCTCCTGCCGAGGATGCTGGGTCCTTCCAGGGCCCTCGAAGTGGCCCTCACCGGCGAAGTGATCTTCGAAGAGGAAGCGGCCAAGCTCGGGCTCATCACGAAGTTCTTCAAAGAAGATTCCTTCCTCGAGGACACCCAGGCGCTCGCGGAGCGAGTGGCGGCGTGCCCGCCGCGGCTCGCGGCGGCGATCAAGCGCATGATGATCGCTGCCGTGGGCGACGGCCTGATCGAGCACCTGGAGACCGAGAAGCGGCTCCTCATCGAAATGGCGGGCACGGCCGAGTTCCGCGAGCTGGCCGGCAGGATTCTCGGCACAGGCAGGGAAGGCAAGAAAGATCCGCAGGGAGGCGCCTCATGATCATCGACGCCCACGCACACATCTGGGAAGAGAAGCTAATTTCGGCCGACCTCCGCAGGATCCTCGACTTCGTCACCGAGCGCTTCGGGCCCGACCGCCCGGCGCAGGTCAGAGACGGAGGCATCGAGCGGCTGTTGCGCGAGATGGACGAGGCGGGCATCGAAAAGACCGTGCTGCTGGCCCTCGACGCCGGCATCGCCTTCCGCTCGCATTTGACCGCACGGGACTACAATGACTACCTGGCCGCGATCGTGCGCGAGCACCCGAGGCGCATCATCGGTTTTGCCGGAATCGATCCGCGACGGCGGCAGGAGGCGATCGTCGAGCTCGAGCGGTGCTTCGAGATGGGGCTGAGAGGGCTCAAGCTCTGGACGCTCACCGGCTTCTATCCGGACGATGAGTGTTATTACCCCCTATATGAAAAAGCCTCCGAGCTGAAGATCCCGATGTTGATCCACACCGGCATGGGACCGCCCGGCACCTACATGAAATTCAACCGGCCCATCTACGTCGACAAGGTCGCGGTCGATTTCCCCGAAGTCCCGATCCTCATGGCCCACATCGGCGATCCGTGGGTCGATGAAGCGATTGCCGTGCTGCTCAAGAATCCCAACGTGTACGTCGATCTGTCGGCATGGGAACCCAGCGCCAAGGTTGCGCCCTTTGTACTCTGCCAGACGCTCGCCAAGATCCGGATGGCTTGCGGGGGCCTCCACAAGGTGTTGTTCGGCAGCGACTGGCCCCTGTTCACCCCCGTTCTCTCGCTCGGTGAGTGGGTCGAGACCATCCGCTCGCTGGCCATGCCGCCGCCCCTGCAGATGATGGGCTTGCAGGACTTCACCGACAGCGAACGGCGCATGATTCTCGGAGGCAACGCCGCCAGGGTCCTTGGCCTGGAATGAGAAGTCACCGAGTCCCTAGCGCCCGTGCCCTGCCACGCGGCGATAGACCTCCAGGGTCTCTGCGGCCGTCTTTTCCCAGGAGAACGCGGCCGCCTGCCGGAGCGCCCGGCGGGAAAGCTCGTCTGCATATCCCTGGTCCGAGAGGACCGCGGCGATCGCCCCGGCCAGAGCCGCCGCGTTGTGCGGCCCCTGCTCGTCGAGCAGCAGACCGCCCTCCCCGACCACTTCCGGAATGGAAGAATTCCTGAAGGCGATGGTGGGGGTACCGCACGCCATGGCTTCCACCAGAGGCAGCCCGAAGCCCTCGTAGGAGGAGGGGAAGACAAAGACCCTGGCGGCCCTGTAGAGCCAGGCCAGGTCCTGCGGCGGGACGTAATCGGTCAGGCGGACCCGGCCCCCTATGCCGAGCTTCTCGATGAGCCCCTTCAGCTCCTCTCCGGCCTGTCCGATTTTTCCGGCGAGCACGAGCTGGAGCGGCCCCCGCCGGATGCGCGCAAGCTCGGCAAGAGACTCGAGGAGCAGATCGACCCGCTTCCTCGGGTCATGGAGCGCCAGGCCGCCCACGTACAGGATGAACTCCTCCGGCAGGCGGTAGCGGGAGCGGATCTCCTGCAGGCGTCCGGGATCCTGCAGCGGAGCGCAGGACGGGTCCGGCGCCAGGTAGATGACCGACACCCGGTCCTCCGGCACATCCAGGAGACGAAGGATGTCCTGGCGCGTGTGCCGCGAGATCGCGATGATGTGATCGGCGCGCCGCGCCAGCCGGTAAAGCATTCTGTGCTTGATCCCGGTCTTGAGATAGTGATCCGGATACACGAGCGGAATCAGGTCCTCGATCGTGAGCACCAGCGGGCAGGGATAACCGAACGAGAGGTGGTGGATGGAAAGGATGTGGAGGACATCGAGCGGCCTGCGCCGGTAGTCGATGAAGGCGAGCCCCCAGTCCAGCAACTCGCTCAGGCGGACGTAAGCGCGGGGCCGCACGAGATCCACGCACTCGTAGGGACCCCTGAACTCCTCCTCCCCCCATGGCATTCCTTTGATCTTGAAAAGGCGGAACCTCTCATGGGCCGCAGCCTGTCGCAGCAGGTGCAGGAGGAGCTGCCTGGAGTATTGTCCGATCCCCTGGAAGCGCGAGTGGATCTGCAGGGTACGGATGTCGACGCCTACGTTCAACGCGGACCCCGAAGCTTTGCTCCGTCAGCTTGTCTGTTTCGGCGCAAGGTCGATCCCCCGCCGAACCTTACAGGATCCGTTGAAGGTTGGCAAAGGCTCGGGACAAGGGCTCGGCCTCAGCAGGCCATCGAGGCATGAGGCCGGTGAGCTCGAGTGGGACATTCGGGGCGAGCCCGAGCAGGAGGGTCCCGGCAAGGCTGAGGATGAGGGCCAGGGCGTAGCCGACCCCGCGATGGAGGAGCAGCGCGCCGGCCCTTTGAAGTACATCTGAGCGGCGATCGCTACGTAGTAGTGCAAGGAAACCGTCATGTTGACGGATCGCGATCACGGCGAGCCAGGCGAGCATCGCCGTGCGCGACGACCGCTTCCTTGCCCGTACCCTCAGCAGGAACCATTCAAGACCGTTCACCATCCAACCCGGAAGGGAGGCGGTAGTAGTACCCATCGAGAGTGGCCGGGTGTTCCGACTGCAAAGCCGAAACAACTTGGCCGATGCAAGACCGGGAGGTATTCGCAAAATGCCGAAAACGACTTCCGGCGGCAAGGCGAAAGAACCTGAGCTGCCGTCGACGCTGCGGCGCTCGCCGAAGCAGGCCCAGCGCACTTTTGCGAAGGCCCACGACAGCGCCGCCGAGAGATATGGGGAAGGCGAGCGTGCGCACCGGACCGCTTACGCAGCGCTGAAGCGCACCTTTGAAAAGGTGGGTGATCATTGGGAGCGGAAGGACAAGCCGGGCCCGAGCGACCCGCGCTCGAAGAAGAGCACGGCACAGAAACGCCGCGGCGAGGGGGAGACCTTCGGAGGTGTCGATGTCGAGGGGAACACGAAACGCGAGCTCTACGAACGGGCCAAGACTCTCGGCATCCAAGGACGCTCGAAGATGTCCAAGCATGAGCTCGCCCGTGCGATTGCGAGGAAGCAGTAGCATCAACGCCGCCACCGGCCGACCGGAGACGCGGGAACGGTCCGCACCCCAGTCGTGAACAGCCGTACTAGGTGCGGCCGTGGCCCTGGGTGTTGGGCGTTCGCGCCAGCCGGCGTTCCGCAGCGCTCGGGAGGCTCCTCTGAATGGACTCTTCCGCAAGGGCCTAGCCACGTTTCTCGCCTTTCGATCCGGGGAGACTTCGACGAAGAGTCTCGATTTGTTCTACGGGTGCATCGATGCGTATGCTCCTGCCGGTCCTCAGGAGGAGCGAGCGCCTCGCCGAACCGGATGCCTCTCCCGGTCGATTGGGAAAGGAGCCGGAGACGCACCTCGCCCCGACCAAGGCTGTTTCATGCAATCTATGAGGATGGGAGACGGCGCAACGGTATGTCCGCGTCCGGAGTGCGCACCGCTCGGCCATGCGGGTCGCGACCCCATCTGCTCAAAGCAGACATATCGCTGAAGACATTGGAAACACCGTGCGTCGATCCGGGACATCGTATCGTCCAACCTGCGATCCCCCAAGATCATCCCCTGTAAGAGGGTGTCAGTCTTCGACAGCTCCGGTCCTTGCCTTGACCGGGCTCCACGATCATGATCTGATCTCCAGTTGGTCCCGGGAGGACGTGGAGCTCAACTGGAAAGAGCGTGCATTCGTTTCTTGGGCCACCTCCATCAGGAAAGGAGAAGTCATGAGGAAAAGCATCTTCCGGATCTTTGCTCCTGCCACCGTCTGGCTGTCGGTCCTGCTCGTCCTGCCCGGGCTCTGCGCCGCGCAGGCCAAGGAGCAGGACCCCTGCACGGCCGATGCGGAGAAGTTCTGCCAGGGCGTCGAGCCCGGTCAAGGCCGCATCCTGAACTGTCTCGGCCAGCACCAGTCCGAGCTGTCTCCGGCCTGCAGGGAACGCATCACCGCCCTGCTCGCGAAAGTGCACGAAAAAGTGGGGGCCATGAAGGAGGCTTGCGGCAAGGACGTGGATCGGCTCTGCCAGGACGTTCCCCAGGGCGGAGGGCGCGTGCTCGAATGCCTGCGGGAGCACAAGAGCGAGCTCTCCCAGGAATGCGGCGCATTTCTCACTTCCCAGGCCGAGGCGAGAATCGAGGCGTGGAAGGAGACCTGCGGCAAAGATGCCGAGCAGTTCTGCAAGGACGTTGCGGAGGGCCAAGGCCGCATCCTCGAGTGTCTGGAGCAGCACAGGTCCGAAGTTTCCCAGGAGTGCCGGGAGCATCTCCCGATGTAGAGCTCGGCAGGGCGGTACCGGGACGAACGTGACGGGCGGCAGGCGATTGACCCGCGACTTCTTTGCCCGGCCCACTCTCGAAGTGGCCCGGGACTGTCTGGGCGCCCTGCTCGTCCGGGTCGAAGGAAACGATCGCGTCTCCGGGACCATCGTCGAAGTCGAAGCGTACATCGGCGAACAGGATCTGGCCTGTCATGCCAAGGCCGGCCGCACACAGCGTACCCGGGTCCTGTACGCGCAGCCGGGGCACGCCTACGTCTACTTCACTTACGGCATGCACTGGCTTCTCAACTTCGTAACGGAAGCGGAGGGCTCTCCGGCCGCCGTGCTCATCCGTGCGGTCGAGCCGGTCACGGGGCGGCACCTCATCGCGGCCCGGCGCAAGGCTCTGCCCGAGCGGCAATGGACCAACGGGCCCGGCAAGGTGTGCCGTTCCTTTGCGATCGACGGCCGATTCAACGGAGCCGACCTGTGCGCCCCGGACGCCGCCCTGTTCGTCGAAGCAGGGATTCCCGTGCCTGACGCGGAGGTCCTGAGGAGCGCCCGCGTGGGCATGAACAACGTGCCGGAGCCTTGGAAGAGCGTGCCCTGGCGCTTCGTGAAGGCGGGAGGGTATCGGTCTTCTGCCTTCTCCCCTCGCTGAGGGGAGAAGGTCAGGATGAGGGGTGCAGTTGCGCCTGTTTCCCCCTCACCCTGTCCCTCTCCCCCGTGCACGGGGGAGAGGGGAAGATTGTGGGCAAGGGGCAGCGCTAGCCCGCTCCCGCAGGACCGGGCGCCCGCGTTCAGCGCTGCGGTTCTGCCGCCTTGCGCTGAAACCGCAAGACCGCGCCGATCCCGCCGGCGCCGCGCAGCAAGGCGCCCGCCTCGCCCCGCACCTGCTCGATCCTGCCTCCGGTCTCGAGCACGCGCTCTACCATGCGCTCCAGGAGGTCTTGCACCTTGCCCAAGGCCTCGCCGCAGTAGCTGCACGACTTCGACGCACGGTCGAACAGGGCGGCGCAGTTTGCGCACTGCCAACCCGAGGCGGCGAAGCCTTCGGCATAGACGAGCCGCCAGACCCGGCCTTGCTCGAGGCACGCCAGGGTGCCGGTGAGACCCGTCACGGCGTTGCCGTTCTTGGCGGCCGCCGGGAGGAGCCCTTCCACGACCTTCATCTCCTCGGCCCGTTCCACGTGCTTCTCGATCCGGAGCACGGCATCCAGGACTTCCGCATCCCTGGCCTCGACCGACATGGGGACCGAGGCCGCCACCCGGGGGCCGAGTCCCTTGTCCAGCAGGTGCTGCAGCTCCTTCGCGGCCGTCAGGGGCCCCGCCAGCACGATCCGGTCGAAGGCGTTCTGCCCCGCCATGCGGCTCAACTGCTCGGCCGTCTCCTTCAGATGCCACCGGGCGTGCTCGCGCGCCTTGCGCTGGATCTGCGTCTGCGAAAGGAGGTGATCGCTCCCGGGCGCCCGGATGCGGCGAACCTTTCCCGATCCGAAAGCCTGCTCGTGCTCCTCGATCTCGCCCAGGAAGACGGTGAAGAGCCGCGCCCTGGACTGATCGGCCAGGACCACTGCGTACCTTTCGTATTCGTCGATCGCTTCGACCAGAGGTCGCACGTAAGGGGTTTGCTCCCAGCGAACGCCCTCGGGCAGCTTCACCCTGAATCCCCGGGACCAGAAATATTCCTGGAAAGCGCTGCAGAAGATCACGAGGCTCGAGGCGTCCGGGGCGTACTCCGCAAGGAACTCGAGCGCCCTGCCGGCGTCCAGCCCGAACGATTTCCGCTCCCTCTCCTGCGGAAGCCCCTCCTCGAAGGAGCGGAGCATGCGGCGGGCCCTTGTTTCGAAGCCCCGGTTCAGGTTCTGCATGCTCGACTGGTCCACGTCGAGGTGCAGACTGAGAACGGGCCCACCGGCGGCGGCATGTTTTTCCACGAGCGATTGCAGGTCAAGTCTTGAAATCATGGTCTTCCTCGTCGATCTCGTCGTGTGGATCTCGCACCTCAGCGGCCCGGCAGCGCGATCATCGCAGGACCGGCCGGCCGGGCACGCCCCCGGACGGCGGGCGGGCCTGAGATCGCTTTCTTGGGACAGGCTCTACTTATTGAGATGCCGAGGCCGGGTGGGGAGATGGATGGCGCGGGCGCGGCCAAGGCCGCCGGAGCGGTGGCAATATTGGCGGACATTGCGAGGGAGCCCAAGGCGACCGAAGCAACCCGCTGAGCCAGGGAGGTTGCTTCGCTACGCTCGCAATCTCCAATTACCTTCAAGCCGCCGGGGCGGCCGCGAGCCGTCGTCCCGAGCGCAGCGAGGGGCCTCCCGAGGCACAGGGGGGATTCCCGCGCCTGCCCCGGACCTTGATACGGGGTTCGCGGGAATGACGCCGTATTGTGACACAGCCTCGTGCGCGGGAAGGAGGATGGGAGCCTGGATCCGGGAGAGCTTTCAATCCGTGTACAGGATGCCGGGAAGCACTTCCACCTTCACGCCTCGGACGCCCGGGACGTCATAGGCCGCTTTCTCCAGCTCCTTGACCATTTCCATCTCCGCGGACGCGGTGATCTTCGTCTCCAGCAGCACCATCCCGTCGCGGGCCGTCACCCGGATCTCGGGCGTCAGGTGGATGAGCGAGCACTTGACCTCGGCGGCAAGGGCAAGGTCCTCCAGGGCTCGACGGGATTCCGGGGTGGCAGCGAAATGCGGGAAGGAGACGGTGTGGGCGATGATATCGGCCGCGTCGCCCACTGTGATCTTGCGGATGTGCAGGACCATGTCGTAGAGGCTCGGGTCCGTGGTGTCGATCCCGTACAGGTGCTGGCTCCACTTCCTCCTCTGATTGTCGATCTTGGCGAGATAGCGCAGTGCCTCTTTCCTCGAGACCCGATCCCGCTCCATGACGAGCTTCACGCGGTCCTCCTGGTCCGCGATGATGCGGACCTTGAGCACGTGCGAGACGCCCTTGACGAAAAAGTGACCGGCCAGGCCGTGGTAGACCACGTTGTCCTTGCACAGGTGCCTGAGGATCGCGGCCTGGATGTGGGCGATGTACTTTTCCTTCTCGGGTGTGAAGCGGTCCAGGAAGGAGGGCGCGGTCTGAATGGCCCTGAGGAGCTTGATCTCGGGAATGTCGTATTCCTCGGACGCCTCGCTGAGCACGTCGTCGCGCGCGATGCATTCGTATCCCAGCCGCTTGGCGACCTTCTCCGCGACCTCCTTGCCCCAGCTGTACGAGCCTCTGGATATCGTGATGATGGACATGGCATCCCCCTTCGGTCGGTGTCGTTCTTCCCCAGTTGCATTCAGACGGCGCAGCCCGGCAGCGTAGCGACATCGCGCACGCCCCCCGCGCCTTGCGCCGCATGCCCGAATCTTACCAGCATGCCGGGCCCTTTTTCGAGCCGTCGCGCTCCTGTTCGGAACCCTGCTCGGACAGCAGAGTACCGATTGCCTCCAGTGCGGCTTTCTCGAGCGCTATCCCGAAAACCTCCTCGAAACAGGTCCTGGCGCGGGACCGGGCATCGGCCATCGGGATCTCCTGGCGGGCCTCGTCTTCGAGGGCCGTCATCCCCACGTTCCGCAGCCCGCAGGGATGAATCCACGAAAACGGCTCGAGGAGCGTGCTCTTCACGTTCAGTGCCAGGCCATGGAAGGCGATGCCGTAGCGGACGGCGATGCCGACGCTCCCGAGCTTCCTCGGGCCGACCCAGACGCCCCGGTTCACCTCACTGCGGGACGCCGTTACCCCGAAGCCGGCTGCGGTCCGCATCATCACTTCCTCGAGCTTCTCCACGTACTCGAGCACGCCAAGGCCGGCCGAAGCCAGATGGATGACCGGATAGGCCACGAGCTGTCCCGGCCCGTGGAAGGTGATGTTCCCGCCTCGCTCGATGTGGATGACCGGGATCCCATGCGTCTCCAGCGCTTCCTCCGACACCCTCAGGTTCTCGCGCCCCCCGCGCCGGCCGAGCGTGAAGACGGCCGGGTGCTCCAGGAACAGCACGACCTGGGCGTCCATCCGCCCCGTCCTGTGCGCCTCGACGAGCCGGTGCTGGAGGTCCCAGGCGCGGTCGTACTCCATCAAAGGGATGTCGATCCAGAGCCAGCGTCTTGCCCCGGCAGTGCCCGTTGTTCGTCGCTCCATGGGGCGGTCCTTTCATACCGTGACGCCGGTCAGGCAGGCAGGGCCGTGCGGACTCGGTCGTGCAGGCTCCACTATATACGCGCCCGAAATCGATTCACAGGGAGAGCGTGCACGCGCCTCCGGGACCTGTAGGGGCAGGCCTGCAACCTGCCCCTACCCTGGGGGCTTTGCAGGGGCGCGCTGCCCGCTGCACCCGTCCCGGCCGAAAGCACGTCATAAGACCTAAAGTAAATAGTCATTGATTCATCATAAGTGTCGCTGAACACAGCGTATATTGTGCAATGACCAACTCAGCAGGCAGGGCTTGCTCGCAGCGACGTCTGCGCCGAAATCCGAATCGTTTCACCGGGAATCCAAGAAAGACGAGATCCGGATCGGGGGTCTTGATTCACATCCTGCAGCGGGAATCGGGACCCGTCAGGGTGGCGGAAGCTCCCCCGGCCCGGCGCAGGAGGCTCTCACGTGAAATACGATGCGATCATCATCGGCTCCGGACAGGCCGGGAATCCGCTCTCCCACGGGCTGGCCGACCGCGGCTGGACCGTGGCCCTGATCGAGCGGAAGGATCTGGGGGGCACCTGCGTCAACACCGGGTGCACGCCTACAAAGGCCATGATCCACCGCGCGCAGGTGGCCCATTACGCGCGCCACGCCGGCCGATGGGGCGTCCGGGCAGTCGGCGTTCAGGTGGATCTGGCGCAGATCGTTTCCCAAAAAGAGGCGCTCGTCCGGAGGTTCCGCAGCGGCCAACAGCAACTCGTGGAGCGGCGCCCCAACCTGCATCTCTACCGGGAGCCGGCGCGATTCGTCGGCCCGCAGCGCATCGAGGCAGGCCCTCACGTGCTCGAGAGCGAGAGGATCTTCGTCGACACGGGGACGCGACCGCGCATCCCGGACATTCCGGGCCTGGATGCCGTACCCTGTTTGACCAACGAGAGCCTGATGCAGGAAACCGAGGTACCCCGCCACCTGCTCGTCCTCGGGGCCGGTTACGTCGGCCTTGAATTCGCGCAGATGTTTCTCCGCTTCGGCAGCCGTGTGACGGTGATCGAAGGCAGCAGCCAGATCCTGTCGAGAGAGGACCGGGAAGTCGCTGCGGAGCTGCAAAAGGCACTCGAAGCGGAAGGAATCGATTTCCGTCTGGGCGTCCGCGTCAGCCGTGCGGAAAGGACCGACGGCGGCATCGCGCTGACCCTGGAACGGAGCGGCGATTCCGGAACCGTCGCCGGCTCCCACCTTCTCGTGGCCGTGGGGCGTCGCCCCAATACCGATGATCTGCACCTGGAGAAGGCCGGGGTCGAGACCGACTCGCATGGCTTCATCAAGGTGAACGCTCGCTTGGAGACGACTGCGCCCGGGATATGGGCCCTGGGCGACGTGAAGGGAGGACCTGCTTTCACCCATATCTCCTACAACGACTACCAGATCGTCTACGGCAACCTGGTGGAAGGCGCAAACCGCTCGATCGACGGCAGGATCGTCCCCTACTGTGTCTTCACCGATCCGCAATTGGGCGGCATCGGCATGACCGAGAAAGAGGCCCGGGCGAACGGGTACCGGCTGAAGATCGGGGAGGTTCCGATGAGCCGCGTGGCGCGGGCTCTGGAACGGGACGAGACTGCGGGACTCATGAAGATCATCGTGAATCAGGCGGACGACCGCATCCTGGGGGCCTCCATTCTCTCCTCCGAGGGAGGCGAGCTGGTCCAGATCCTCGGCTTCATCATGGCGGCCGGTCTTCCCTACTCTTTTCTCAAAGGAGCTGTGTACATCCACCCGACTCTGGCCGAGGGTTTGTTTGCTCTGATGGAGGACGTGAAGCCGGCCGATTGAGGAGCCGGATTCCTGACAGGCTCCACGGGCAAGCTGTCGTCGCCCAAGCGAGGAGGAAGAACATGATCGTCTTGCGGAGCCCGGACGAGATCTACCAGGCACAGGGCCGGATCGAGAACGGAACCTTTCACGGGCGCTGGCACTTCTCGTTCGACACGTATCAGGATCCCGCATTTGTTCAGTTCGGCACCCTGCGCGTCTTCAACGACGACACCCTCTCTCCGGGCGCGGTCTGGCCGCTTCACCCGCACCGCGAGATCGAGGTCGTGACGTATTGTGCCCGGGGAGAATTCCGCCACGCGGACGAGCACGGCGCGGGCGGCGTGCTGCAGCAAGGCTGGGTGCAGCACACGACCGTGGGCAAAGGGATGTTCCACTCCGAGATCAACAACCGTCCGGACCAGCCGATGCGATTCATTCAGATGTGGTTCCTTCCCGAGCAGCGCGGCCTCGCGCCCGCGGTCCAGCAGAAACGCGTCGAGCGCGAAGAACGCACGGACCGGCCGCTTCTGCTGGTTTCAAACAGCGGCGACGAGGCCTTGCCGATCCGCTCGGAAGCGCAGGTCTATGCCTGCTATCTCCGCGCGGGTCGCGGAACCCGCTTCTCGCCGCGCGACCGCTGGGGCGTCTACTTGTACCTGCTCGAGGGCGGCCCGGTCCACGTGAACGCACAGAGGGTGGACGCACTCGGCGCTGCCATGGTGACTGAAGAACGAGAGGTCGACATGAGCGCGCAGTCGGATGCCGAGCTCTTGCTGGTGCATGTTCGTCACCTGCCGGGATAGGGCATCGGGTCCACCCGCTGGCGCGCCTTCTCGCAGGCGGCTTCCCAGCGCTTGGGCGTCGCCTCTCTCCAGGCTTGCGCCCTGCCCGCCGAGGGGCCGCCTTCCGGTCCGATGCCGCTCGCGATACCGGCCGCGGCGCCCGTTGCCGTGGCAGCACCTTCCCGCAGAGTGCCGGCCGCTGTTTCTCCAAGCCCTGAGGCGGCGGCACCCAGATCGGCCGTGGCGATCCCCTGGGTGGTCTTGAGGAGCCCTGAGGCCGCAGTGCCCAACATGCCTGCCAGGCCCTGGCCGAGGGTCCTCCCGGTCTTCACGGCAGTCCCGGCCAGCACGTTCGGATCGGAGACCCTGCCCGCCACGCTCGCAAGTCCGTTCTGCAGGAGCTTTGCCACCACGTTGGAAGAGTCGACGACCGGGCTGCTTGGAGTACCGCCTACGGGAAGGGCAAAGGACGTTCCCCCGTTCGTCTGCACACGGACGAGCAGACGCAGCCGGTCGGGCGCAACGGACCCCTCCGCGGACAGGTCCAAGGCGTTGCCTCCGAGGAGCTGCGGCGCTCCCCTGGGCACGGCCGGGCCGAGGGCGCCGAGCTCCAGCCCCGCCAGCTGAAGGGAACCGTTCAGGGCCGGCACCTCGTTTCCGATCACCCCCATTCGGACGTACAGACCGACCAACGCATCCTGCCACGGCTCCTGGCCCATGCGGGCCGTCAGAGTCGCCTTTGCCGGCAGACTGGCCTCCTTTGCCCGACCGGGCGCATAGGAGAGGCCGGTCGCGAGCACGTCCACGTCCTTCAGCACCTTCTCGAGCTTCAGCACAGGGTCCACATACGAGAGCGTCAGCTCCTCGATCGAGAGCCTCTTCACCTCGAGCTGCAATCCGGCCGACTCTGCCGCAACCGGCCCCGGCACCGCTCCGGGACGGGCTTGCCGGGACGGCCGCGCCCCCGGAGAACCGGATGCGGCCCGGCCGGGACCGCCGGCCGGCGGCTCCTGCCGGCCGGGGCCGTTCCCCTGGTCCGCGCCCGTCGCGGCTCGCTCCAGGAGAGCCTCCAGATTCACCTTGCCGGCAGCGTTCCTCACGATCCGGATCCGAGCCTGCCGGATCGAGATCTCACGGACGATCTTGACGGGCCTTCGTAACGAGAGGAGATCCAGCCTGGCGCGCATCTCCGGAATCACGAGTGCCTCACCCCCGCCGAACCCGTCGGGATTCGCCACGCGTGCCTCGGTGACCACGATCGACCCCCGGAGCAATCCGACCCTGATCCGCCCCGCACCCGCGTCGGTTCCCGTGATCTCCGGAAGGCTCTCGTTCACGAGACGGGTGAGGACTCTGGAGAGCGCAAGATGGACGGCGAGGCCCGCGCAGAGCAGCAGAATCAACAGGATGATCGGGAGACGCGCAAGGCCCTTTCTGCCAGCCACCGTCATGGGACCTCCCTGGCAAAGCAGGCGGGCGGCAGTTTCGCACGCGCCTCTTCCCGGTTACGAAAACGTCGATCGCCCGTATTCGCGCCCGCCCCGTTCTTTCCCGCAAGCAACCTACAGGCCAGGCGGGGCCGGGTCAAGGATCTCAGCCCGACAAGGAAAGGGTCTTCAGGAGGTGTGCTGGAGCTTTACAGCGATCGATGGCAGCATAGTACGTGACCGCCCGTGAGCAGTCGGTAGTCGGTAGGGTGGACAAAGCCGAAGGCGTGTCCACCGACCACGGTTGCAGATCGTGGGTCTGGCGATCCCCTGGCAATCGGAGGTTGCCACGGAGCTTCGCTCCTCGCAATCTCCGAGCTTGCTGTCATTCGCCACGCCGCTACTGTGCGAAGGACCCCGCGGAATACGTCACGAACCATGGAGGTGACCATGGCACAGCCACTCGTGCTGGAAGTCTTCTCCGACTATGTCTGACCCTGGTGCTACTTCAGTACCGGGCGTATTGAAAAGCTGAGACAGGAAGAGGCCGTCACCGTGAAGTGGGTCGCCTTTCCGCTGCACCCCGAGACGCCCGAGGAGGGCCAGTCGCTGGAGGAGCTGTTCCGGGGCCGACCCGTGGACATCCCCTCCATGATGGCCCGACTGAAGCAGGCTGCGGCCGACGCGGGCCTTCCCATCCGCGAACGCGGGCGCGTGTACAACAGCAGAAAGGCGACGGAGCTGTCGAAATGGGCCGAAGAACGAGGGGTGGGCGAGGCCTATCACGACGCCGTCTTTCGAGCTTATTTCGCGGAAGGTCTGAACATCGCCGACGTACAGGTCCTCACGGCGATCTGCTCCGGTCTCGGTCTGCACCCGGCCGAGGCGGAGCGGGTGCTGCTCCAGGGTTCCTGCGCGCCGGCCGTCGACCGCGACTGGGACTACGCGCGCAGGCTCGGCGTCACGGCCGTCCCCACGTTCCTGGCCGCGGGCCGTGCCGTCGTGGGCGCTCAGCCGTACGAGATCCTGCAAAAGCTGGTTCGACTTGCCGGAGCGTGATCGGAGCGCGGCCTCACCCGGCTGCAGCCGCATAGCGTCGGCGGCCGAGATGCGGCAGGGTGGCCGACGAGGCCGCATGAGAAGAGCCGTCCTGCGTTTCTCAGCCCGGAACGATTTCTTCCTTGACCCATGCGCGCCGATCGTGGTAAATAACTGACGTCCGTTTGGCAAACAGACGTTCGTTCATAGATGCGGGCACCGCGCACGGGAGGGAACGATGCTGGAGAAGAGGCTGGCGGAAAACCGATGGTACGCGTCCACGGTGCAGCAGCTCTTCCGCGAGACCTGCCGGGATCGTCCGGACAAGACGGCCATCGTGTTCGAAGACCGGCGGATTTCCTTTGCGGAGCTTCAGTGGAACGTCGACCGGTGTTCCTGGGCCCTCCTGAACCTGGGGGTCCGGGCGGGCGATCACGTGGCCGTGATTCCCACGCCCAGCCCGGAATTCAGCTGTCTGTATTTCGGGGCGTTGCAGATCGGCGCCGTAGTGAATCCCTTGAACCTCCTGTGGGGTACGATCGAGTACGCCGGGATCCTCGAGCGCAACGATCCCAGGATCATCGTGACGATCGATCGCCACGCAGGCAGAGACTACGTCCGACTGCTGCGCGATTCGATCCCGGACTTGGAGGCCCGCGGCCAGGGCGCTTCCTCGGCGAGGATCCCCACCCTGACCCATCTGGTCACCTTGAGCCGACAAGGGCACCGCTACGCGGGGTGCGTGGACTATGACGACCTCCTCGGCAGCGGCAAGGGATTCCGCGCCGCCGAGATCGCCGAGCATGCGGGAAGGGCCACGGGTACGGATCTTCACTCGATCATGCAGACCTCCGGGTCCACCGGCCTGTCCAAGAGCGTCCTCCTGCAGCATCGCTCCGTGCTGGCCGCGGTTCACTTCGCCGCCAAGGCGGTGAACTTCAGGGAGGAAGACACCTACATCAACCTGGGCCCCTTCTACCACAACACCGGAATCTTCGCCTTGAACCTGAATCTGGCTCTGGCCGGCACGACGCTGTACCTGCTCGAGACGTTCGATCCGATCAGGGCGGTCGAATGGATCGATCGGGAGCAGATCACCACCACCTTCGGGTTCGACGCCCACTGGCAGGCCATGAGGCGCGTGCTCGACTCCGGCCGTCACCGCTTTGCCATCAACAAGGCCATCTGCGCGGTGCAGCCGCAGACGTTCGAGATGATCCATAACGAGATGTGCAAGGGCAAGGATGCCGCGGTCGCCCAGATCTACGCGCAAACGGAGAACGGGCCCGGCGTCTCCATGGTCGAGCCGGATTGCCTCGTCTACGAGCTCAGGAAGTACAGCAACGGCAGGCCCATGGCCGGCGTCGAAGTCGTCATCAAGGACATCGAAGGCGGCGCGAAGCTCCCGCCCCACAAGCCGGGTGAAATCTGCTATCGCGGCCCCTGCCTGTTCAAGGGCTACTACAAACAGGAGGAGGAGACGAAGCGCTCCTTCGACGCCGAAGGCTACTTTCACAGCGGCGATTACGGAACGTTCGAAAACGGCTACGTCCATTTCCTCGGACGCCTGGGAGGCGTGGTGAAATCGGGCGGGGAGAACGTGTCGACCACGTACGTCTCTGCCCTGCTCCTGAAGCTCTTACCCGACGAATTCGAGGACGTCCAGACGGTGGGGGTGCCCGATCCCTATTGGGGAACCCGCATCGTTTCCTTCGTGCGCATGAAGGCAGGCAAGCCGCTCCGGCCGCTCGAGCAGATCAAGGCCGCATGCAAGGGGAGAATGGCGCAGTACGAGATCCCGAAAGAGGTTTTCGAGTGGCACGGTCCGTGGCCGGTGACCTCCATCGGGAAGCTGGACCTGGGGGCGCTGCAGGCCGCCGCCCGGACGCCGGCTTCCTGACCGGGAATCCCGCAGACGGGACGCCCGCTTGAGGGAGCACCCGTCCTCGGACCCGTCGTACAGGCTTTCTTCGGCAACGATTTACCCGCAAGAGGAGGGGCAACAGATGGCAAGCTACCGGATCCACGTTCTCAAGGTGGGAGAATTGACCGTGCCCTTGACCATGCTCAGCCTGGCAGGCGATCTCAATTCGATGGTGACCGGCCCGGTCTTCATCTGGTACATCGAGGGGGGAGACAAGAAGATCCTGATGGATGCCGGCGTGGCCAGGCCGGACGCCAAGGGGCTGGTGCACGGGTTCCCGGTTTCGGGCGGAGGAGAAGAAGGGGTGTGCTCGGCTCTGGCCTCGGTCGGGTCCGCGCCGGAGGAGATCGACATTCTCGTGCTGAGCCATCTTCACATCGACCACTGTTCCGAGGTCAGGCTGTTCAAGAACGCGCGCATCCTGGTGCAGAAACGCGAATGGCAGACCGCGTTCAATCCGATCCCGACGATGCGCGCGATCTACGACAGCTCCTATTTCCTGCCCCTCGAGCGCATGGACCTGGCCCTGATCGACGGAGATTGCGACGTTGCAGACGGCGTGCGGGCGCTGCTCGCACCCGGGCACACGCAGGGGAACCAGGGGCTGGCGATCTCCACGGCCAAGGGGACGGTCGTCCTGGCCGGAGACGCCTGCTACTCGAACCTCAACCTGGACTCCACGTTGACCGAGTTCGAGGACATGAAGGGGAAGCGGTTTCAATTTCCGGCCCGTCCCGACCTGCCCTTCCGCCCGCAGCCGGCCCATGTCGATCTGACGGAATGGTTCGACAGCATGTGGAAGCTGGTCGCCGCAGCCTCGAGCCGGGCCCTGGTGTTTCCCGGGCACGAGGTCAGCCTGGTCGGGAAGGTGATCGGCTAGCCTGCCGGCCGGCCCCGGGTGCAGCGCCGGCTCGCTTCCGCCCCGCGGCACCGCGGCGCAGGCGCCCGGAGAACGCCGCGCATCGCACCGCAACCGGGAGCGGAGGCCGGCCGAACGCTTCGGCCACCTCGAACATGTAGAACAAGGGAACCAGGCATGAAAGCCGTCGACACCAAGATCAAGAACCTCGACCTCGTGGCGGAAAAGCGCGAGCACATCGTGAACGCGGCGCTCGGGCTGTTTCTCAAGAAAGGTTTTTCCGCGACCACCATGCGCGAAATCAGTCATGCAACCGGAATCAACCTGGCCAGCCTGTACGACTACGTGGGCAGCAAGCAGGGCATCCTCACGCTCATGTACGGGCAGATGATGACTCAGTGGCGTGAGCGCGTCCGCGGCAAGATCGCATCCGCACCGGGTCCTGCAGGCGGCGCCGAGCAGACGCGCATGAGACGGGAGGCTCTTCGGACCTATCTCTCCTACGCCGTCTCCGAGACATGGGAAAGATATGCGCCGCTGGTTCGCGTCCTCTATCGCGAGTCGTTCCTGCTGGAAAGGGACGTCCTGACCGCGGTCATGGGGTCCGAATCCGAATTCGTCGATGATGTGGCCGCCAGAATGAAGGAGGTGGGCGGGGTCGGCGAGGCGGACGCGGAACGGGTCGATATCCTCGCCAACCTGTTCGTTTACATGCTGGGCCTGATGTCCAACCGCTACTGGATCATGAAGAAGTTCGACCGCCAATTGGTGATCGACGTGACGGTCGAGCTGTTCCTGTCTGCGCTCGAATCGTTCCGATCCAAGCCTGTGAGGAACGGCCCTCGACCTGTCCAGAAGGCGCGCAGGTCGAAAGCCTGACCACCCCCGGGCCCGAACGCGGGCCGAGGATGATCCCATACCGAGGAGGGATGAGGAAGGAGAAGGTTTCGCGAAGGGGGGTGGCTAACAGACGTTTGCTAGCTGCAGCGGGGCTCCTGCCGCAGCAGACGCTGTCGCTGGTGCCAGAGAAGACCTAAACGACTACAGCGTCGCGGGCTTCCGGGAGCTCTGCAAGCAGGGCCATCACGGCAGCCCAGGCAATGTCGGCGTAAGCACGCTCGGCTGTTCTTTGAGGACCGGCCGCTCGGCAGGGAAGCGGCGACGCGCAAGTACCATCGGACATTGCGAGGACCGAAGGTCCGTGGCAACCTCCCGGTTACATGGAGGTCGCCACGCTTGCGCTTGCGATCTTCGGCGTTCTTTGAGCCGCGGGTGCCACGCCTCCTCAGCGCGGCCGGCTGCCCTCGCGGAATACGGGTCGTTCACCGGAGGGGGCCATCATGACTCATCTGAAGGGAAAGGTTGCGATCGTCGGAATCGGAGAAGTGCCCACGGGAAGGTTTCCGGAAACGCCGGCCATCGGTCACGCCATCGAATCGGCCAGGCAGGCCATCCGCGATTCAGGGCTGAGCAGGGACGAGATCGATTTCGTCATGCCGGCCGGGGCCGCTTTCAGCTTCAGTTACATCGGCGAGCTGACCACGGCCCGCCTGGTGGAGGAGCTCGGGCTCAAGAACTGCAAGAAGAACTGCCTGGTCTTTTCCGGAGGGTCGAGCAGCAGCGCGGGGCTGCAGATGGCCTGCAGCATGATCGCCAGCGGCTGCGCCCGGTCGGTTCTGTTCTCTCATTCCGAGCAGCTGGGCAGCGCCATCACCAGCCAGGAGGGGATCGATCTGTTTGCCACTTCCGGGATCTCTCCGGAGTGGGAGGTTCCGTTCGGACAGCACTACTCCTCGGTCGCCGCCCTGGCGACCACGCGCTACCAGTACGAGACCGGCTGCACCGACGAACATCTCGCCGCCGTCTGCGTCTCGAACCGCAAGTGGGCCGAACGGAACCCCCATGCGTTCTTCCGCAAGCCGCTCACCATCGAGGAGGTCCTCTCGTCCAAGATGCTGTCGACGCCGCTCCGCTCGAAGATGTCCAACATGCTCTTTGACGGGGGGTCCGCCTTTGTCCTCACCTCCGCCGAACGGGCCCGGGACCTTCCGAACCAACCGGTGTACATCCTGGGTGAAGGCGGGATCGTGACCCATCACGTGTACTGCCAGGAACCGGATCTGACCCGCTTCGGTTGGGCTCGGGCAGCCGAGCAGGCTTTTGCGCAGGCCGGCATCACTGCAGGCGACATCGACCTGGCGGAGATCTACGACTCTTACCCCGTCTACCAGCTCATCGCCTTCGAAGAGATCGGGCTGTGCGCCAGGGGGGAAGCAGGGGAGATCTTTCTGAGGGGCGAGACCTGGCCGGGCGGAAGGATTCCGTGCACGACCGACGGCGGCATGCTGTCCAAGGGGCATATCGGCGCCGGAGGGGGGGTGTCGCTGCTGGTCGAGGCAGCCAGGCAGCTCATGGGCAAGGCCGGTGAACGGCAGGTCGCGAACGCCCGCTTCGCCGTGGATACCGCCACGGGGGGAACCTACATGGACGCACAGGTCACGATCCTGGGCACCGAGATTCCATAAGGAGCAGATGGAGGCGCAGCATGGAAAGGACGAAGAAGCCCGTCCCGGTGGTAACGCCTTGGGGCATGCCGTTCTGGCAGGCCGCGCGCGAGGGGAAACTGGTCATCCAGAAATGTTCGGACTGTCACGGACATATCTTCTATCCGCGGCTGCTCTGTCCGCATTGCGGCTCGCAACGGCTCGCGTGGACGGAGGCCTCCGGGAGAGGGACGATCTACTCCTACACGGTCGTGCGGAGCAACGCCCCGTCTGCATTCCTGGAGGACATGCCGTACGTGGTCGCGGTAATCCGCTTGGCCGAGGGGGTGCAGATGCTGAGCAACATCGTCGGCTGCGACCCGGACCAGCTCGCGTGCGACATGCCGGTGGAAGTGGTCTTCGAAACGCTGACGGAAGAATTCAAGCTTCCCAAGTTCCGCCCCCTCCCAGGTTGAGCGTCGATATCGAGGGGAACCGGACGGCAGCGTGCAGGAGACGGCCGGCCGGCGAGCGGCGATGCGGAGGACCTAGGAGGCTGTCCAAGTATTCGGCTCCTGGAGGCTGTTCAGAAATGTCCAGATGCAAGGCGCACGAAATCCTGAGGAATGAGGCGTACATGGCAGTACGCCGCAATGACCCCGGCCTTCGCCGGGGCAGGCTCCCCCGCCTCTATGCCGCGCCAGTGCAACGCAGCAGATGGGCATTTATGGACAGCCTCCTAGGGAAACGCACGGAGCGCACTCGGCAAGGGCCGAGAGGAGAGAGGCGAGGCCATGGAGCGGCAGAAGTGGGGGGATGATTTCCAGGTCGGGGACGTGTACGCGACCCAGTCCATCACCGTGACCGAGGCCCACGTGGTGAACTGGGCCTGCCTGACCATGGATTTCTATCCGTTGCACGTGGACAAGGAATATGCGGCCAAGACCCAGTTCGGAGAACGCCTGGCTCACGGTCCTCTGATCTTCGGCATGGCGATCGGTCTGGCCGGCATGGCGGGTTTCGGGGGCGACGCGGCCGTTGCGTGGCTGGGGGTCGACCACATGAGGATGATGACCCCGGTCAGGATCGGCGACACCATCCGAGTGATGGTCGAGCTGCTCGAAAAGAAGCCCACGAAGCGTCCCGACAGGGGCGTACAGACCTGGCAATACACCGTGAAGAACCAGAAGGACGAGTCCGTGATGGAGTTCAGGAACACACTTCTCTTCCACATGCGCGGCGTCAACCCGGCCTGACCGGCCGCTTGAGCGAGAGCGGCGGCTCGAAGCCGGTCAGGCGCAAGGCCCAGGGCCGCGGGTAGAGCAGCTCGATGCTGAGCTTCGCGGGATCGTTCACGTACATCACCTTGAACACCCCGATGTCCACGGGAATGCCGTTCGGACGGCAGCCGTCCTGGACGGCGCGCCAGAACTGCGCCTCAAAGGCGGCCCTGCTGCGGAAGCCGAAGGCGACGTTCATGATCCCCTGGTCGCAGATGCGGTACCCTTCCGGCCAGGGTCTTCCCGCAGGACGCGTGTACTCGACCAGCTCCACCAGCATGCCTCCTGCGCTCAGCAGGAGACTCTTGCGCTCCGCCCCGCCCAGACCCCGCATGGCTTCGTGCTCCGGGCCGTGAAGCCGAATCCCCACGGCTTCGGCCAAGCCGAAGGTCTCCTGCCAGACGCGGCGAGCGGCCTCCAGGTCGGGCACCGAGACGGTCACCGTTCGCACCGTCACCGGCACCTCCGGCCGCAGGCCCGGCGGCGCGAGACCCGCGAGCGGGTCCTTCTCCAGGATCTCCACCAGGTTGCCCTCGGGGTCGCGGACGCAGACCCGGCGGTCGCCCTGCCCTCCCACGGGCTCCGAGAGCGGACGAGCTCCCAGGCGCGCAAGATTTTCCAGGGTCCGGCTGAAGTCCGCCGTATGGAGCCCGAACATGCTGTAGCCGATGTCGCTCGGCTTCCAGTCGGGCCTTCTCGGTTTGGATTTCGGGCTCCAGTACTGGAAGAACTCCATCTGGAAGAGGTCTTTGCTGTCCAGGAGCCAGCGGCACACGCTGGCCACGCGCGGAATGCCCTGGACCCGCGTCGTCAAAGGGCCCGCGAAGACGGTCCCGCCCGAGGGCAGGAAGCCGAACACTTCCTGATACCAGCGGCGCAGGCGGGTGCCGTCGAGCGCAACGAGAGCGACCTGGCACAAGAACGACCCGTTCGGCATGGGAGCGTCCTCCTTCATGCGAAATTGCCGATTCGAGCGCTGCCCCGAACGAGCGGATCATAGCACGGGCAGTTCCGGTGGGGGAAGGATGACGGAGTGCGGCGGGTGCCCGCCTCGATCGTCTCGAGCTCAGCAAGCGGCACCCCCGCAGAGCTGCCCTTACGGCTTGCCTGAATCCCGGCCCTGCTGGTAGAGTAACGGGGCCGAAAGGAGGGGAGGATCCGCTTCCGTCTGCTTCGGCATCGCACCTCCGCCGGCCGGACGACAGCTTGGACGCACATCGGGTCACGCCAACAGACAGGCTCTCTGGGTGAGCTCTCCAAGGAGGAATCCGTGACGATCCCGACAGCCATCATCACCGGGACGGCGAGCGGCATCGGCAGGAATTTCGCCCATACCGTGAAGGACAGATTCCGCCTGACCGTTGCCGACATCCGCTACGACCGATTAAAGGCCGACTTCGGGGAGGAAACGGAGAACCTGCTGCCGATGGAGATGGACGTCTCCCGGGAAGAGGACTGGAACCGGGTCCTCGACGCCACGACCCGGAAGTTCGGCAGGCTCGACTACCTGTTCAACATCGCAGGCGTTTCCCTTCCGCGCTTCATCCGTGACGCGGACGCGTCCTTCATCGACCGGCACATGGACGTGAACGCCAAGGGGGTCATGTACGGGACCGTGCTGGCGGCCAAGATCATGGAGCGGCAGCGGTCCGGTCACATCGTCAACATCGCCTCTCTCGCCGGCATTGCGCCGGTAGCCGGTCTGAGCTTCTACACCGCCTCCAAGTACGCGGTCCGCGGCTTCTCCCTCACCGCCGCCATCGAGCTCAGGCCCAAGAACGTCTACGTCACCGTGATCTGCCCGGACCTGGTCAAGACCGCCATGTACGACAACCAGCTCACCCTTCCGGAAGAGTCCGCCATCACCTTCTCCGGGCCGAAGAAGGTGCTGACGGTCGAGAACCTGGCAGGGGCGCTGCTCGAAGCCATCGAGAAGAAGCCCATCGAGATCACGATCCCGAGGTCACGGGGCCTGCTTTCCAAGCTGGCCTGTTCCGTCCCTTATCTCTCTCTGCTCCTGGCCGACAGCATGCACAAGAAGGGGCTTCGGCGGATCGAAGAAATCAAGCGATCGGGGCGTGCTTGAAGGAGGCGACCATGGAGAGCCGAGTCGCTCTCGTCACCGGCGCCACGAGCGGGATCGGAAAGCAGACCGCCTCCGAGCTGGCGCGGCAGGGGTTCACGGTCGCCCTGGGCTGTCGCGACCCGCAAAGGGGCGAAGCGGCCCGCCGGGAGATCGCCGCTGAGGCAGGCAGCCAACGGGTTTCGGTCTTGCCGGTGGATCTGGCTTCCCTGGGGTCGGTGCGCCGGGCGGCCGCCGCCTTTGCCGGCTCCTTCGAACGGCTGGACGTCCTGGTCAACAACGCCGGGATCTTCACGATGCGCCAGCACCTGACCGAGGACGGGTTCGAGGCCCAGTTCGGTGTGAACCATCTGGGGCACTTTCTGCTGACCCTCGAGCTCCTCGACCTGCTGAAGCGGAGCGCACCCTCCCGCGTGGTCGTCGTCAGCTCGGCCATGCACAAGGGAGGCCGCATCGATTTCGACACCTTCCGGGGACGGAGGCCCTACCGGCCGGTCGCCGCGTACCGGCAGTCGAAGCTCGCCAATGTCCTGTTCACGACCGAGCTGGCGGGCAGGCTCCGAGGGACGGGCGTGACGGCCAATGCCCTGCATCCGGGTTCGATCGCGACCGGCATCTACCGGGACGCGCCCCTTCCGGTCCGCGCCGTGGTGCGTTTGCTCCTGCAGGCGCCGCGCGCAGGGGCCAGGACGTCGGTGTACCTGGCCACGTCTCCGGAAGTCGCGGGCACGACCGGCCTTTACTTCGAGAAGAGCAGGCCCGTCGCAACTTCCCGGGAGGCCCGGGACTCGGCGCTTGCCGAGAGACTCTGGCAGAAGAGCGAAGAGCTCTGCCGCACCGCAACTTGAGAGGAAGACATGAGCCAATTCGAAGAGGGCCTTGCACGCTGTCCCGCCAACCATCGACCGTTGACCCCCCTGTCGTTCCTGGAGCGTTGCGCCTGGATCTACCGGACCAAGCCGGCCGTGATCCACGGAGAGCGGCGCATGCTCTATCCTGAGCTCTATGCCCGCTGCCGCCGGCTCGCATCGGCGCTCTCGAGCTGCGGCGTCCGGCCCGGGGACACGGTCTCGGTGCTGGCCCCGAACACCCCGCCCATGCTGGAGGCCCATTTCGGCGTGCCGATGGCCGGGGCGGTCCTGAACACGATCAACGTGCGCCTGGACGCCAGGACCATCGCCCACATCCTGGACCACAGCGAGGCCAAGGTCTTCATCACCGACCTGGAGTTCTCGGCCGCGGCATCCGAGGCGCTCGCCCTGGCTTCCGTGAAACCCCTGGTGATCGACATCGACGACCCCATCGGGGGGGTCCCCGGGGAACGCCTCGGCACGACCGAGTACGAGGCCTTCCTGCAGCAGGGCGACCCTGAATTCCCCATGACCGAGCCGCGGGACGAGTGGCAGCCGATCGCTCTGAACTACACCTCCGGCACCACGGGCAACCCGAAGGGGGTCGTATACCACCACCGGGGCGCGTACCTCTCCGGGCTCTGCAATCCCATGATGATGGAGATGACCCCGGAGACGGTCTACCTGTGGACGCTGCCGATGTTCCACTGCAACGGCTGGTGCTTCACCTGGGGCGTGACCGCGGTCGGGGGCACCCACGTCTGCCTGCGCAGGTTCGAGCCGGCCGCCGTGTTCGATCTGATCCGGCGCCACCGGGTCACGCACCTGTGCGGCGCTCCGATCATCCTGAACTCCCTGGCAAACGCTCCCGAGGCATCCTCGGTCCGCTTCGACCACCCGGTGCGCCTCGCGACCGGAGGGGCGGCGCCGCCCAGCCGGGTGATCGCGGCCATGGAGCCGATGAACTTCCGGGTCATCCACCTCTACGGCCTGACCGAGACATTCGGGCCGGCGACCGTTTGCGCGTGGCAGACGGAATGGGACGGCCTGGACCTCGAAGGGAGGGCCCAGAAATCCGCCCGCCAGGGGGTTCACTCACCGTCTCTGACCGACGTCCGGGTCGCGAACCCGGACACGCTCGAGCCGGTGCCGGCAGACGGCGAGACGATCGGAGAGATCCTGCTTCGGGGCCACACGATCATGAGAGGGTACCTGAAGAACCCCGGAGCCTCGGAAGAGGCGCTCGGCAAGGGGTGGTTCCGCACCGGCGATCTCGGGGTCCTGCACCCGGACGGGTACGTCGAGATCAAGGACCGTTCCAAGGACATCATCATCTCCGGGGGCGAGAACATCTCCAGCGTGGAGCTGGAGGAGGTCCTCTACAAGCATCCGTGCGTGCTCGAGGCCGCGGTCGTGGCGCGGCCGGACGAGAAGTGGGGCGAGACGCCCTGCGCCTTCGTCTGCCTCAAGCAGGGGAAGAGCGCCTCGGCCGAGGAGATCATCCGCTTCTGCCGGGACAACCTGGCCCACTACAAGATCCCCCGGACCATCGTCTTCGAAGAGCTGCCCAAGACGGCCACCGGCAAGGTGCAGAAGCACCTGCTCAGGGACAAGGCCAGAACGTTTTAGACACGTCGATCGCACACCCCAAGTCGGGCGGGGGTGAGGAACACCCCCGGAGAGGCTGGTGAGAAATGCCCGGATGCAAGGCGCGCGACATCCCGAGGAGTGAGGCGTAACCGGAGGCACTTTGGACCCCGGCCTTCGCCGGGGCAGGCTCCCCCAGCCGCCATTCCCCTGAGTGCAACGCCGCAGATGGGCGTTTATCGACAGCCCCTCGGGCGGGCGGGGATTCATCATCAGGGAGGAGGAGGAGAAGGAGGGAAGAGGGATGGCCATTCTGGAAGAACCGATCCGCGGCGTTCGTAACATCAGGAACTACATCGACGGCGAGTGGGTGGAGTCCAGGGGCGAGGTGATCGAAGTGGTCAACCCCGCCACCTGCGAGGTCATGGGGCATGTGGGCATCTCCACCAAGGAGGAGATCGACGCCGCGGTCCAGGCGGCCCGGAACGCCTTTCCGGACTGGAGGAGGACTCCCGCGGTCACGCGCTGCCGGTACCTGCACCGACTGCTCCATCTCGTGGAGGAGCACTTCGAGGAGCTGAGCCGCATCCAGACCCAGGAGCACGGGAAGACGGTCGACGAGTCGAGGGGAGAGACGCGGCGGGGGATCGAGAACATCGAGGTGGCGAGCGGGATCCCGACCCTCATGATGGGAGACTCCTCCGAGGACATCGCCTCGGGCATCGACGAATACCTCATCCGGGTCCCGCTCGGCGTGTTCGGGATCATCGGGCCGTTCAACTTCCCGTTCATGATCCCCCTGTGGTCGGCACCGTATGCCGTGGCCACGGGCAACTGCGTCGTCGTGAAGCCCTCCCCGGACGTGCCGTTCAGCCAGACGCGCCTGGCCCAGCTGGTGGAGGAGGCCGGCTTCCCCCCCGGCGTCTGGAACTTGGTCCACGGAGAGAAGACGGTCGTCCGGGGGATGCTGGACCACCCCGACATCAAAGGGATCACCTTTGTCGGGAGCTCCCCGGTCATGCGCGAGGTGATCTACCCCGGCTGCGGGAACACCGGCAAGCGCTGCATCGCCCAGGGCGGCGCCGCAAACATCATGGTCGTCATGCCGGACTGCAACGTCCAGGCCGCGATCCCGGCCCTGCTCACCTCCTTTTTCGGCAATGCCGGCCAGCGCTGTCTCGCCGGGCAGACCCTCGTCATGGTGGGCGACGACAACCGGTTCTACAGCGACTTCGTGGCCAAGGTCACGGAGCGGGCCAGGGGCATCATCATCGGGTACGGCCTCGACGAGTCCGTGCAGATGGGCCCGGTCAAGGACGCGAAGAAGAAGGAACGCATCCTCGGTTACATCGAGGCCGGGCTCCGGGAAGGCGCCACGCTCCGGCTGGACGGGCGCAAGCCGAAGGAGATCGCGGGCGGCTACCCGGACACCTGCTTCCTCGGGCCCACGATCCTGGAGGACCTCCAGCGGGACATGCGGATCGTCCGCGAAGAGATCTTCGGGCCCACGATGGGCATCCTCAGGGTGAAGACCCTCGAGGACGCCATCGAAGTCTGCAACGAGAGCCCTTACCACAACGGGCACGCCATCTTCACCTCCAGCGGAAAGCACGCGCGCTGCTTCCAGTACGAGGTGATCAGCGGGAACGTGGGCGTGAACATCGGGATCGTGGCTCCCATGGCCTTCTTCCCCTTCAGCGGCATGACCGGCTCCTTCATGGGCATCCTGCACACCCAGGGCAAGGAGGCGGTGCGCTTCTTCACGGAGAGCAAGGTCTGCATCCACCGCTGGCCCTGAGGCCGATTCCCCTCGGGCGTCTCGGCTGAGGCGTCGGATACCCTCTCCCCCGACGCGCGGGGGAGAGGCCCAGGGTGAGGGGGGACAACGGCTAAACCGGCAACGAACGCGCCCCTCATCCTGACCTTCTCCCCTCGGCGAGGGGAGAAGGGAATCAACCATGGCCCCCATTCTGAGTGGAGGGGATGTCCGTGGGAGCGCCGGTGTTCACTGGAGAAAGGGCCAAGACATGAAACTGCGTACGGCTTCGGAGGCCCTCCGGTTCATCGCCGAGCTGGAAGAGACCGCCGCCGCCTTCTATGAAGAGCTGGCCCGCCGGCTCCCGGCCCAGGCGGACCCATTCCTCGGCTGGGCCAAGGAGAACAGGAGGTTCGTCCGGGAGGTGCAGAGGACCTACCAGTCGGCGATCACCGACGCCCTGGAAGGGTGCTTTGCCTTTGACCTGGACACTGACCGGTTCGTGGTGAATGCCGAGCTGCCGCCGGGCGCGGCCGAAGCCGAGGCTGCGGCCGCGGCCCTGTCCCTGGAGCGGCAGCTCCTCGGACTCTACGGCGCCGCGACCGAGCAGGCCGGGGCTCTGCTGGCCGATCTGCCGAGGACCTTCCGGATGATCGCGAAGAAGCGGCAGGGCCGCCTGGAACGCCTGGCCTTGCTGAAGTGAGACGAGGTCAAGGGTGAAAGGAAAAAGGTGAAAGCCGAGCGCGTCTTGCCCTTTGACCTTTCAGCTTTACCCTATGACCTTCCAACATCCCATCGAGGGTGTCGAAAACGCCCTCTTGAGAGGCTGGTGAGAAATGGCCAGATGCAAGGCGCGCGAAATCCTGAGGAACGAGGCGTACAGGGCAGTACGCCGCAGTGACGAAGGATGAGCGCAACGCCGCAGATGGCCGTTTATCGACAGCCTCTCGAGGAGTGAGCACCATGCAGGAAGCCGACCTGGAAAGGATCCTCAAAGAGCTGCGGGCGATCGTGGGCGAAAAGAACGCGACCGCGGACCGACACATCCGCTACGCCTACTCCTATGACCTGAGCTTCGTCGCAGCGAAGATGCCGGACCTGATCGCCATGCCGGCCACGGTCGAGGAGGTGCAGGAAATCCTGCGCATGGCCAACCGGGAAAAGGTGCCGGTCGTGCCGTACACGTCCGGCACGAACATCGGCGGCCTCACGCTCCCCGAGCGCGGAGGCCTGATCCTGGACCTCAAGCGCATGAACCGGATCATCGAGATCGACCCGGAGGCGCTGCTGGCGATCATCGAGCCGGGCGTGTCCCACGCCCAGCTCGCCGCGGCGCTCGCCCGTCATGATCTGCGCTTCGGCTGGCCGGTGGGGCCGCCTTCGGCCTCGGTGGCTTCCTGCGCCCTGTGCCACGGCATCGGCTGCCTGAACGCCCGCTACGGCCTGCAGAGCCAGGAGATCACCAGCATGGAGGTCGTGCTCCCCACGGGGGAGCTGGTCCGCTTGGGGTCCTGCGCGATCAACCCGGAGGCATGGCACAGCCTGCTGCCCCTGCCCCAGCTCGACGGCCTGTTCAAGGGCTGGCTCGGCACCACCGGGGTCGTCACCAAGCTCGGCGTCAACGTCCACCACAAGCCCCCGCTCCTGAAGATCTTCACCGTCTCCTGCGACAGCGTGGAGGACATGTACTCTTACATGCTCAACCTGAGCAACTACGAGATCTGCGACGACCTCACCGCGGTCTCCTGGTGGCTCGCCCAGGTGCCGATCCCCTACCCTTACGAGCCCAAGCCCGACTCCGACCCCGAGTGGTTCAGCTATGCGACCACTTACTCCTTTACCGAGAAAGAGAGGGAAGCCAAAGAAGAGATCTGGGGCATGGTGCTGCGCGACGAGCAGGCCAAGGGAACGAGCATCCGCCAGACCTTCTACCCCGAGGAGGCGCTCAAGGCGAGGACCGAGCTTCCCAGCCAGATCGTAGGGTCGACCAAGAACTACTGCAAGATGGCCGGGGCCGGCATCTCGTGGCCGGGCACCTTCACGCCGGCCAAGAAATGGGCCCCCGTGTACAGGAGATGGAAGGAGCTGCTCATCGGCCACAAGCTGTCGCCGTCGGTGCGCATGAGCATGTACCGGGGCGTGCACTATGGCATGCTGCGCGCCATGATCCCGTTCAACAAGCAGAGCGCCGAGGAGACCGAGAACGCCCGCAGGGCGATTCTCGAGTGCCTGAAAGTCGATCTCGACATGGGCGGGATCCCCTACAAGCCCCCGGTCGACTTTGCGCTCGAGATCAACAAACGCGCCCACCCCGGCTACCTGATGCTGCTCAAGCGGGTGAAGGAGTTCCTGGATCCCAACGACATCATGAACCCGGGCAAGCTGGGCATTTGAGGGGAAACGGCGGCGCGCGGTGCACCCGCCGCCCAGCGGACGGGGGGCTGCTCGGTGGACACGCCCCCGGGCCGGGGCAGGCTTCCGCTCAGTCCACTCTATCGGGACGCCAAGGGAAGAACGGCGGGTGTGCCGCACGAGCGAGGCGAGGGCGAATCGCGAAGGCCGTCCTCGGTCCCGACAGGCCGGGGAACGCAGAGCCGCTTCCCGATATCTCGCCCTCTAGCCCGGTTTCGGGCTAGGGGGTGCGCCCTGTACACCCGGCCCGGGACCAGGGACGAAACGGCAGGTTGCCCGAAGGGCTGAAGTCTCGGACTCTTGGGAGGAGAAGGGCCGGAGCGTTCTGAGCCCGAGCCGATCGAGGGCGGTGCACCCGCCGCCCAGCGGACGGGGGGCTGCTCGGTGGACACGCCCCCGGGCCGGGGCAGGCTTCCGCTCAGTCCACTCTATCGGGACGCCAAGGGAAGAACGGCGGGTGTGCCGCAGGCGAAGTACACCTGTCTGCACCGAAGAAGCCGAAGGACGATCCCCATGAACTGGAACATACCGGACCTGAAAGAGCTGGAAGACAAGATCTGGCGCTGCACGGCCTGCGGCACCTGCAAGGTCGCCTACAGCTTCGGCCCGCCCACCACCTGCGCCGACATCTGCCCGGCCGGGGTCGAGCTCGGCTTCGAGGGCTACATGTCCTCCAAGGGCAAGATCGCCTTCGCCAGAGGGCTGCTGAGCGGCGAGCTTCCATGGGACGAGCCACTCCTCGATGCGATCTACCGGTGCACGGTCTGCGCCGGGTGCCAGAACCAGTGTCAGCTCGACCACAAGCCCTTCATCCCGGAGATCATCGAGGCGATGCGCCGCAAGGCGGTGCGGGACGGCGTCGGCCCCATGCCGGCCCACAGGCGGCTTGTTCAGTCCATGCGGAGCTACGACAACCCCTACCAGGGGCCCAGGCGGTCGCGCACGGACTGGACCCGGCCGTTCCGCAAGGCCGGAAAGCGGATCAAGGACCTCAACCGCGAGCCTGCCGGCGTGCTGCTGTTCGTGGGCTGCACCGGCGCCTACAACGCCGCCGCGCGCCCCATCCCGGCGGCCACGGCCTCCATCCTGCTGAAGCTGGGGGTCGATTTCGGGATCCTCGGGGAGAAGGAGCTCTGCTGCGGCTCTACCGCCATGAGGATCGGCGAGGACCGGGAGTTCCGGCGCGTGGCCGAATCCAATCTGGAGACCTTCGGGAGGTTGCGCCGGGAGAAGGGTGTCCACACGATCGTGACTTCCTGCGCGGGCTGCTACCGGGCCATCCGCAGGGACTATGCGCTTGCGAGCGGATACCAAGAGGCGCTCGGCGACATCGCCGTCCTCCACACCGTGGACTTTCTCCACGGGCTGTCGCGCGCGGGCAGACTGTCGTTTCCGGGCGGCGTTGCATCCAAGGTGACGTACCACGATCCGTGCCACACGGGGAGACACCTGACGCGGTTCACGGTGGATGAGGAAGGAACCCGGCTCTGGAAAGGGGCGTACGTGGAGTCGAACGAAGGGGAGTGCCTCTACGAGCAGCCGCGCGAGCTCCTGCAGGCGATCCCGGGCCTCGAGCTCGTCGAGATGGAACGGGTCCGGGCCAACTCCTACTGCTGCGGCGGCGGCGGCGGCGTCATGACCGGCTACGCCGACTGGGCCGCCAGGAACGCCTCGGAACGCGTCCGAGAAGGAATGAGAACCGGCGCTGACCTCATGGCCACCATCTGCCCTTTCTGCCACCACAACCTGAGCGAGGGCAGCCGCAGGATCGAGAGCCCCTTGAGAGTCGTCGACCTGGTCGAGCTCATCGATCGCGCCCTGCCGGAGTAGCCCGTCGAGCCGATCGAGCACGCTGCCCCCGGGCACGCGATTCTACTTCGAGCGTGATGGTGCAGGGGGGATCGGTCCGCGCGGCGGTACGAAGACCACCGCCAGCATCTTGTCCAGCTCCGAGGCCAGCCGGACCACCGCATCCTGAAGCCGGGCAAAGGTCGGTGCGCCCTCTGACTCGATCGTCTCTTCCGAATCAGGATCGCAAGTGGCGCGGTTGGATCCAGTGCCCGTTTGCAGGACGGAAGTGCGGTTCATAGCTCCAGCCATTCCGCACCGTCTGAAACCGGGTCGGCGGCTCTTGAGAAAGGGGATAACGTGGCATGGCCGATTGCTCGCTCGGGGGGATTCCTCTTCTTCGGATGCTGGGTCTGAGGGCAAGGTTCCGCGGAGAGAAAAAGAGGAGGAGACATCGTGTGCTGAGCGTTCCGGAGCGGTGCATCGCGGCCGCAAATCCGCGGACGTGGCCGAGGGGCCGGTCGGACGTCCTTTCGAGAGGCCGGTGAAAACGGCCATCTGCGGCGCCGGCCGTAACCGGGAGCTTATGCGTCGCTAGCGCTCCTCGGAATAGCCTTGGGATCTCGCGCGCCTGCCATCCGGCCATTTTCACCAGCCTCTCGAGACGTTTTTCGGCACCCTCGCCACGCCGGCGCGGTGTCAGTTCGTGATCGGATAGAGTCTCACCTGCACGATGCGGGTGCCGTTGTTGAGGATGTTCCAGAAGTAGTCCTCGAAGACGTTGTTGAACACCGAAAGCTCTTCCTCGGTACCGGCCGTGCACGCCCCGGTCAGCTCGTCCACCTGGCAGAACCAGACGTCAAACAGCTCGCGCACGTCGACCCAGCTCGATCGCCCGGTCTTCCTGTTCAGATCCACGCTGCCCGACCAGAACCACAGGGCCTGGTCCTGGTCATACGCATAGCCGTCAATGTCCATGCAGGTGTTCGGCTTTCCCAGGACGCGGACGTAGATGTTGACGGCCAGCACCGGCTCGCCGTCTTCGAGCACCGTCGGGACCACGATGGTCGCCCCGTTCCCGTCCGTGGCGTCCCTGTCGAGAATGTTGAAGGTCTGCCCGGCCCGGAAGTGGATCTTCGCACCCACCGGTTCCTGATCCGTGAAGGTAGGCTCGTTGTCCGGGGTGATGACGAACTCTTCGGCCTCGCAGACGATCTCATTCGGACCGACCGCGTTTTTCAAAGGCACCATGATCGCGCGGCCGTTGCTCTCGTCGCCGCTGATGGCGTCGACACCCTTGGGGTGCCCGATGATGTTGAACTGCCAGTGGGCTCCGGACAAACCGTTGTTGCCCACACCCGCCATGGTGCTCCCGGAGCTCAACAGAAATGCGGCAAACAGCAACGGCACCAACAGCTTCATCTTTCTCATCTCCGTCTCCTCCATCATGCTGTGCAAGGATCGTCCTACCATCCTCCATGCCCGTGCCATTTGTCTTTTTATCATCTCCCCTCATGTTTTATTCACTCTGCAGAGATATCTCGGAGACCAGCAAGAACGATGCCAGCGAATGCCCAAGGCTGATGGTCGGGCTTCCCTCTCAGAAGCAGGTGGAATAACAAGATTTGAATGAAATCGATGACGGCTAAGACAGAAGTGCGGAGCGCAAAGCGGGAAGGGATTGTAATTCAATCGCGTAACGAGCGGGGGCGCAACGTTGCGCCGGTCGGCCGGGCTCCGGCCCGCGCGTTTCGAAACGCATCGCAGGGCGGCCCGATGACGCAATGCAACGGGGGGCGGATCACACCTCGATGAGCCGATAGCACTTGTGCGGCCCTTTCCTGGCGAGCACCGAGCGGGAGACGTTGTACACGGGGACCTGCCGCGGTGTGCGCCCGAAGGGCGAACCGTTGTGGGCGTGGCCGTGCACGGCTGCGTCCACCTCGTAGTGATCGATGGCGTCCGCGAGACGGGAGCACCCGAGAAACGGATAGAGCTCGGGCTCCTCTCCTTCGAGAGTTTCCTTGACCGGCGCATAATGAAGAGCGACGATCTTGCGGGGGCTCTTGAGCTGCGACAGGGCCCGTTCGAGCCGGTGCGCATCCTCGATGCTCGCCCGCACGAACTCCTTCAGGGACTCTTCGCCGAACGGATCGACCGCGAGTCTGCCGAACCCCCCGCAGAAACCCTTGATCCCAGCGAATCCGACGCCCTCGATCTCACACGTGGACCCGTCGAGCACGCAGATGTCCTCGGAGCGCAACATCTGGACGAGATCTTCCGCGTGGCCGCTCTCGTGGTCGTGGTTGCCCAGGATGGCGACCTTGGGCAGCGCCAGCGGCCCGAGCTCCCTGAGCAGGATTTCCATCTCGCTTGGCAGCCCGGTGTTCGTCAGGTCTCCTGGCAGGACGAGAACGTCCACCTCCCGCTCCACACCATCCAGCCATTGCCTCACGAGCCCGGCCGAGCTCACGCCGTAGTGGAGGTCGGCAAGTGCAGCGATCTTCAAGTGTGTCTTCCTTTGTACCTGCTTACGCTCTACCTGTGTCTCCCTCTTTCGTCGACCAGGGGCTCGATGTCGCGCGCGTCCTCATAGCCCCAGTCCTCGCAATCGACGGCGAACGAATAGGGATCGATGAGCGTGCCGCGAAAGGCCCGGGGCCCCCGGTCCTGGGACCATCCCTTGCGCATCGTTTCGAACAGAGACACGATCCGTTCCTGTGGCAGATAATCCGGATGCCCCGGGTAGATCAGATCGAAGAACACGCAGTGCCAGAGCAGCAGACCGGGCATGCGGTGGAGGCGCTTCTGCAGTCTGCCCCAGTCCAGCTTCCCCCGTGCGGCGTGAATGAGATGCACCACGTCGGCACCGTCGAAGCGGTCGCGCTTGGCGATCATCGTCTTCGAAGCGATGAGCTCTTCGATCGCGATCAGCGGGATCGGCACTCCCAGGATCACGGCGGGCCGGGTGTAGGCCATCCAGTCGGCGTCCACCTCGATCATGCCGCTGCCCAGACCGAAGAGCAGATCCATGAAGTACGGCTCGCAGCGGATCTTGGCCAGCCAGTGGCGGTCCCACACCAGGGTCTCGAATCCTTTCGCGGCGAGGGCCTGCATGGCCTGTTCCAGGTGCTCCGGCTGGATGAAGACGTCCAGGTCTTTGGTCTCGCGCCAGATGCCGGTGTAGGCGTGGAGGCCGAACGCGCCCGCCACCGCGTAAGGGATTCCGGTGTCGTTCAGGATGCGCAGCCAGTGGGCGTATAGATCGTGCTGTCCCGACGGAAGGCTCACCTCTCCCTGACGGGCGATCGGGAAGGGAGGATCCCTCGGACTTTCCTTCTTCTCCTGCATGCCCCAACCTTTCTGTCCTTGCGCACCGCATGCGCTCGGCCGCCGGTCTAGCGAACGGTCCTATCCCAACATCTCCCGCAGGCAAAGGGCGTCCTGAACGGCGTACCCCGCCTGGTCGTTGTCGAAGTAGCAATAGATCTCCTTGCCCTCCGCGGCCCATGCGGCAACCGTCTTGGCCAGACCGCTCAACCCCTGGGTGCCGTATCGGCCCTGGTAAGCTCCGTCCGGACCGTGGAGGCGGAGGTATACGAAGTCGCTCGTGATCACCTCCGGAGACCTTTTCCCGGCGAGCTCGTAGATGCAGAACGCTCCGTTCCGCTTCCGCAAGAGGTCATACACCCGCGGGTCGAACCAGCTCGGGTCGCGGAACTCGAAGGCGTACCGCAGCCCCTCCGGGAGGACCTCGAGAAAAGACCGCAGCCTTTCGAGGTCGCAGCGCCAGCGCGGCGGGAGCTGGAACAGGATCGGACCCAGCTTCTTCTCTAGCACGGCCGCGCGCTCCGTGAGCCTGGCCACCGGCTCCTCGGGGTCCTTGAGCTTCTTCATGTGGGTGATGAAACGGCTCGCCTTCATGGTGAAAAGGAACTCCGGCGGCGTCGTCTCCCGCCACCGCTCCAGGGCGCTCGCGTCCGGCAGACGGTAGAACGACCCGTTGATCTCCACGGTCGAAAATCTCTGTGAGTAGAATGCGAGGAAGGCCTTTTGCGGGAGGTCGGACGGATAGAAGGGCCCTTTCCAGTGGCCGTACTGCCACCCCGACGTGCCGACGTGAAAGGGACGTTTCTTCTTCTCCATGTGCCCCCCAGGCCAGGCCCTGACGCTCGCTCCGCTTCACTCCATGCGCCGGAACGCATTATTTGAGATGCCGTGCGGAGGTTGGCTGATGCCGCAGTGGGAGAGCGCAGCAGAGAGCTTCCTTGGGGGCCCTGTTCCGCGGGGATGGCGTGTGAATCCGCCCTGTAATACAGCAGTGCGCAGGGAGCCTGCCCGCTGCGAGGGATACGTGGCTTACAGAAGGGCGCCGTGAGAATCTTCAGCGCAAGTCCGCGAGCTTCCTGCGCACGAGGTCCAGCGGCGGAGGGTCCGGATCTTTCAGGATCTCCGCCATGAGACACATCTTGCGCGCCTCTTCGCATCCGGCCGCTGCCAGGACCCGGCCGCCCTTGAGGTAGAACGCGAGGAAACGCCGCTCCTCGAGGTCTCCGTCCAGGACGATCTCGTCCCATCCGCGGGCGTAGCCCACATAGGAGGTGATCACGTAGTGCTGGTTCGTCCAGAAGAAAGGCACATCGGAGTATCCGGCATTCCTGCCGGCCATGTTGTGCGCGGCAGCGCGGCCGTGCTGCTCGGCCACCCGCCAATGCTCGATCCGGATCGGCTCGCCGGTGCGCCAGTCGGGGAACCGCGCGATGTCGCCGGCCGCGAACACGTCCCCGGAAACACGGAACTGCCTGTCCACCAGGAGACTGCCGTCTTCGTGCTTGTCGAAACCCTTCAGGTAGCCTGTGACCGGCCGCACCCCGATGCCGATGACGACCAGGCCGGCCGCGAGTCGTTCCCCGTCCGCCAGGACGACCTCCGCGACCCTGCCCCCCGCCCCCTCGAAGCGATCCACTCGCGCGCCCAACCGGAACGAGACTCCCTTCTGTTCGTGGGCGGACCGGTACATTCCGCCGATCTCCTTGCCGAGCGTGGCTTCGAACGGCACGGGCTCGGGCGCCGCGATGGTGACCGAAAACCCCCGCACCACCAGAGCGGCGGCCACCTCCATGGCGATGAAGCTCGCGCCGACCAGCACGGCCCGACCCGACCCGGCCGACGCCAGTCCCCGGATGCGCTCGCAGTCGTCCAGGCTGCGAAGGTACAGAACGTTCTCCAGGTCCTCGCCGGGCGCGCCCAGCCTCCTCGGAGCGGCCCCGGTCGCCAGGAGCAGACGGTCCCACGCGATCCTCGCACCGCCCCTGCAGAGGACCGTCTTACCGGCCGGGTCCACCGCCTCCACATGATGGCCGGTGAGCACCTCGATCCCGTATTTTCCGTAGAACTCCGCGCAGCGCAGATACGGCTTGCGCGCGTCCGCATTGCGCAGGTACGGCTTGCTCAGATCGGTGCGATCGTAGGGAAGGTGATCCTCGCCGGTCAGCATCACGACCCTGCCCCGGTACCCGTCCTGCCTCAGCGTCTCGGCCGCCGCCAGACCGGCGGCCCCGCTGCCCACGATGACGAACGTCCTGGGGTCCGCCGCGGGATCGGGCGCTGCCATCGGCGCGTGACACGAAGCCGGCATCTCGTCCGGCAGGACCGCGACGATCCGGTCGCCGTCGATCCGGACCTCGAACCGGGGCAGTCCGTCGAGCGCAGGCGGCTCCCTGAGCCCTCCGCTTCCGGCATCGAACACCGAGTGGTGCCACGGGCACCGGATCCGCCCTTCGTAGAGGAGGCCTTGTGCGAGCGGCGCCCCGTAGTGAGGACAAGTCGCACCGAGGACCCTGTATTCCCCGTCGATCACGACGAGGAGGACCTTGCGGCCTTCCGCAACCTCCACCTCCTTCATTTCGCCGTCCCGAAGGTCTCCGACTCTGGCGATCACGTATGGCTTGCTCATTTCCGCTCCCGTGGATGAAGGAGGTGTCATCCGTCATCTTTCAGGTTTCAGGTATCGGGCCCCTCACCCCAACCTATACTCTTGTCAGGATGCCTTTGGGAAGCCGGGGTGGAGGACTGAAACCTGACACCTGGAACCTGGCACCTCTCTTGGTGGGGTTGAGCACGGAAACCTGACCCGCAACCTGACAGCTCTCTCGACTGTGGGATGCAGCCCCCGGGCGCAAGGATTGCTCGTCCCTGCACACATTCTCCATGGGATGGGTATTCCGGCGATTTGCGGGGCGGGTCGCGCAGGCCACGTCTGACCGATCCTTGGTAACTTTTGCCGGATTGTGTATGTTACGCACGGCACCGGGACCGCCGGCTCGCAGTCCCGCGCCGCGCGTGAATCCATGGATCCGGCACGGGAGGAACACATGCGACTGCAGGGGAAGGCAGCCATCGTCACCGGGGGCGCCAGAGGCATCGGGGCGGGCATCGCACGATGCCTTGCGGCCGAGGGCTCGCGCATCGGCATCATCGATCTGGACGGACCCGAGGCACAGGCGACCGCGGCCCGCCTCGGCGTGGAGGCGGTGGGCCTCGCAGCGGACGTGTCTCAGGAGGGCGAGGCCAAAGCCGCTACCGAGGAAATCGTCCGCGAGCTCGGCCGCCTGGACATTCTCGTCAACAACGCAGGCGGCGGCGGACCGAATTTCATGACTTCCGTGGGCAACCCCTTCACGAACGTCGATCAGACCGGGTGGGAGGACGCGCTGGCCGCCAACCTGCGGACGACTTTTGCCATGACCAAGGCCGGGATCCCCCACCTCGAGAAGGCGGGCGCCGGCTCGATCGTCAACATCGCCTCGATCGCCGGCCTCATCCCTTCCGTGCTGATCCCGGCCTACGGCGCTGCCAAGGCGGGCGTGATCTCGCTGACCCGGACCCTGGCGCTCGAGCTGGCCCCGCGCAACATCCGCGTCAATGCCATCTGCCCCGGCTTCCTCTGGACGCGCGCCTGGGAGACGATGGCGACCGGCCTGAAGTTTTCGGTCTCCCAGTTCGCGGATATGGAGCCGCGCGACATCTTCCTCGAAGTGGTCCGGCGCGGCACGCCGCTCGGCCGTGAGCAGACCCCCGAGGACATCGGCAAGCTCACCCTGTTTCTGGCGAGCGACGATGCAGTGAACGTCACGGGGCAGATCATCTCGGTCGACGGCGGGATCACGCTGAAATACGCGGCCTCGTAAAGAAGGTCGAAGGCAGCGAGCCGGACCCGGCACACGGGCGCTGCAACAGCCGGCATCAAGGAGGAGACGCATGGAAGTGCTGGAAGCCATCAGGGCCAGAAAGAGCATCCGCGGATTCAAGCCCGACCCGGTCAGCAAAGAGATCCTGCACGAGATTCTGGAGGCCGCGTGCCGGGCTCCTTCCGCGATGAACACCCAGCCATGGGAATTCTTCGTCCTTTCGGGGAAGGTCCTGGACGAGGTGCGGCACAAGAACATCGAGTGCATACGCTCCGGCAGGCCGCCGGAACCCGAGCACAGAGTGGTCGGATGGCCCCAGGACAGCGTCTACCGGCAGCGCCAGGTCGAGCTGGCCAAGCAGCTCTTCCGGCTCATGGGAATCCGCAGAGAGGACGCCGGGAAGCGGGCGGAATGGATGGAGCGGGGCTTCCGTTACTTCGGAGCGCCCGCCTGCATCATCGTGGCTTCCGACAGGTGTCTGACCGAATCCGGGCCTCTGATCGACGTGGGGGCGGTCATCCAGAACATCTGCCTGGCCGCCCTGGAGCACGGGCTCGGGACCTGCATCGAGGACCAGGGAGTCATGTTCCCGGGAGTCCTGCGCGAGGTCGCGGGCATCCCGGGCTCCAAACGGATCCTCATGGCCGTGGCCATCGGATACCCGGACCGGGATTTCCCGGCGAATGCGGTACAGACGGAGAGGGAGCCCGCACGGAACCTGGCGACGTGGCTGGGCTTCGAGTGAGAGGCTGGCGATAAACGGCCATCTGCGGCGTTGCGCTCATCCTTCGTCACTGCGGCGTACTACCGTGTACGCCTCATTCCTCAGGATTTCGCGCGCCTTGCATCTGGCCGTTTCTCACCAGCCTCTCTGAGGGTGCTTCTGAGGAAATGCTCCCTCGTGCGGGGGAAGCAGCGCGAAACACTCGGATCAGTGCACCAGAGGAATCTGGGAGATGATCTTCTGCAGGCGATTGAGGATTCCGATGTAGCGCTCGAAATAGACCTTGGCCACCTCGCCCATGACCAGGGAGCCGGCCTTGCTGTTCGCCTCGAGGAGGCCCCCGAGCTTTCCCGCATCGATCCCCAGCACCTCCGAATCCTCGGCACAGTAAGCCTCGAGGGTGTAGAACCCGGATCCGAGCAAGGGGCCTACGCCGAAGAGATCGCCTCCGCCGACCCTCGAGACGACGATCTTCGCCTCGTAGTCCCGGCCGTGCGTACGCAGGTGCACCGAGCCCTCCAGGAGGAGGTAGATCTTCTCCGCTTTCTGGTTGTGCAGATAGATCTTGTCCCCCTTGAGGTACTTCCGTCTTTCCGCAAACCGGCCGATCGCCTCGATGACGTCCTTTCCGAGCCCGCTGAAGAGCGGCTGCTCCTTCCAGTCCGACTTGCCGCTAGCGCTCATGATGCCCTCCCCTCTCTGGCATGGGCCCTGCGGCGCGACATCTCTCCCCGGGTCGAGAGAGGCGTCACGCCAGAGCCCACAGCACCACCACCCTGGTCCCTTCCCCGGCAGCGGATTCGATGAGAAAGGAGCCGCCCGTCAAGGTCGCTCGCTCTCTCATGCTCGAAAGGCCCAGACCGCGGCCATCCGCCTCCCTCGAGGAGATCTCCCCCGGGTCGAAGCCGCACCCGTTGTCCCGTATGGAAAGGACGATTGCGTCTCCGGTCTTCCTGAGGGACACCTCGACGGCATCCGCCCGGCTGTGCTTGCGGATGTTGTGCAGCGCCTCCTGCAGGATCCTGTAGATCGGCACCTTCAACGCAGCCGGGATGTCCTTCTCGTCCACTTCGACATGCTTGTCGATACGGACCGTGGGGTAGGTTTTCAGATACTCCCGGCAGAACCAGCTCATGGTGGCCACGACTCCGAGATCGTCCAGCATCGGCGGGCGCAGCTCCGATTGGATCCTGCGGCTCTCGTCGATGCACCGCTGCAGGTAAGAGATCACGTCCTCGATGATATCCGCGCCCTTCTTGCTCCTGCCGAGCTTGATCGCCAGGTCCTCCACCTTGCACTTCAAAGCGGTCAGCCCTGAACCCAGGCTGTCATGGACGTCGATGGCGATCCTCCTCCTTTCGTCCTCCTGCACCGTCAGCAGCTGGGAAGACAGGCGCTTCAGCTTCTGCTCCGATTCCAGCAGCTCCGTGGTCTTCTGCTGAATACGGGTCTCCAGCTCGTCCAGGGATTGCTCCAGGGAGGTCTCGATCGCCTTGTGCTCGGTGATGTCGGTCAGAAGCGCGTAGAAGCCCACCACTTCGCCGTTCCGCCGGTCGGGCATGCAGCGGATGCCCAGAGTCATGGAAGAGCCGTCGGGCCGGCGAAAGGAGTTGTCGAAAGCCACGGCTTCGCCCGACGACAGCAGAAAATCGATGAACGGAAGCGCCTTGGTGTACGCCCTGTTCCCGATGAGCTCCGGGAGGGCTCTCCCGATCGTCTGCTCGGGGCGGAGCCCCAGCCACTTACGCACCGTGGCGTTGACGAAGCGCACCCGGCAGTCCTTGTCGACGTAGGTGATGCCGGCCGGCACGCTGTCCGTGATCAGCCGGAGCCGCTCCTCGCTCTCCCGCAGGGCCTCCTCGGCCTGCTTCTGGACCGTGACGTCCCGCGCGACGCACAGAATGGTCTCGATCGTCCCGTCCCGGGCGAATTCCGGCACCACCTGGAGACTGAAATGCACGGGCCCGTCAGCGGCCGGATATACATACTCGAGGCTCCGGGGCAGGCCGGTCTCGAGGACCTCACGGCCGCAGTCGCTCCAGAGCCGGACCAGGTGCGGCGGCAGACCCAGCTCTTCGCTCGTCCTGCCCAGGAATTCCTCGGGTTTGCGGCTCGAGAAGCGGGTGACCGCAGAATTGACGAACACGTAGCGCAGGTCTCTGTCGAGCCGGACGATGACGTCGGGAGCGTGGTCGGTCAGAGTCCTCAACTCCAGCTCCCGCCGGTTCAGCTCCTTCAGGATCTTCTCCCGCTCGCTCACGTCAGAGGCCATTCCGAGCACGCGAACCAGTTTCCCATGATCCCCGAAATACCCGCGACCCGTATCCTCTACTGCGACCACGGAACCGTCGGGCCTGACCACCCGGTACAGAATGCGGTAGCTGTCGGCCTCCGGGGTAAGGCCCCGGAGAGCTGCCAGGAAGCCGGCCCGGTCCTCGGGATGGATCCGCTGCAGGAAGTTGCTGCCGGTGTCGTGCGTGAGGCTCTCCGGGAGCCCGAGAATGCAGGCCGATTCGTCGGTACGCGTGATCCGGTCGGTCTCGGGAATCCACTCGAAGGCAATGCTGCGCCCCACCTGCATGGCCATCCGCAGGCGCTCGTTGCTGTCGCGCAGGGCCTCTTCCGCGCGCTTGCGCTCCCGGATGTCGATCCCGATGCTGATCCGGGTGTCGTCGGAGAGCCGGATGCTGGCCCAGGCGGTATCGACCACGCTGCCGTCCTTTGCGATCACTCTGCTGTCGCGCCAGGCCCGCTCCTGGGACTGCATGTGCCGCCAGGCCTTTTCCCGGCAGACCGGGTCCGGGTAGCACTCCTCCAGAAAACCGCTCCGGCTCGCGTCCTCGTTGGACCAGCCGAGCACCCGCTCGAAATGCTTGTTGACGAGAAACCGCTTCAGCTCCCGATCGGAGACCATGACCATGACCGGGAGGTTGTCGAGGATGCTCTCCAGGGTCATCACCTCGACCGCTCGGCGGCTCTTGCGCGCGCGGCCCAGGCTCGCGGAAGACTTGTCGGTCTCTTCGGAAGAGCGCCCTGGCGACTTGCAGAGATCTGTCATCGGCCGGTCCTCGCAGCCACAAAGGCAGCCCGGCGGGCTTTCAGCCAAACCAAACAGATGTTTACAATATCTGAAAACCGGCATGGAGAACAGAGAAAAAATTCTCTGCAGACGGGGGTGGCACCGCCTTCCGTCGAAGGCGCGGCGCAGCAGGCACCTCGCGCGGCGTGGCTCGAGGGGTACTGGCGGATCCGGTCCCGCGGGCGGGGAACAAGGGAAGATCGGCCCGGCACCGCTGCTTGCGGAGCGCCGGGCGCTACCGCTCGATGGCAGGCGCTGAGTGCCGTTTTCGAAAACTGGGCAGCTGGCAGGGGCGTATGGCCATACGCCCCCTGCAGCTGAATACGATTCCGTGCTTGTGAATCCGTTTCGTAATATTCGCGCCGACGTGTACGACTAAGTACCTGTCTGCGTAAATACGCTAACGTATTTGTGTGCGGGAGCGAGCTGGCGATGATGCTGCCAATGCCCGATTTTGCGAGGAGGCTTTGCGACGTGGCAACCCCCCTGTTTCGGGGGATCGCCACGCTCG
>JBFLZG010000124.1:0-4388 GCA_040756235.1 bacterium
GTTTTGCGCGAACCATCTCCCCCGCCCGACCGGCGGCGCCACGAGCGCAACGCCGCAGATGGGCGTTTTGGGACAGGCTCTAGATAATACAGGGCGTACGGGAAAAGAGCCAACCCCCGTCCGGCATGGGTGACACGCGCTGCCGCTCAGGGGGAGGGTGTCCGAAAACACCCTCATGAGAGGCTGGTGAGAAATGGCCAGATGCAAGGCGCGCTGAAGAGAGTTGTCAGTGATCGGTTCTCGGTTTTCAGGCTCGCCCTGACCCGGAGATCCGACTCCGGGCATCGGTGGGGCACAGGCCGTCCTCCCGTTCTTGCTGATCACTGACAACTGGCAACTCACCAGGATGAGCGCAATGCCGCAGATGGCCGTTTATCGACGGCCTCGGGAGGAGGGAAAGTCGCATGCCGTCCAGGAGCAAGCTCCTCGAGGAGCTGTCCGAGCGCATCGGGCAGCGGCATCGGGCGCAGATCCAGCGCGCCCTTCACTTGGAGGAGGACAGGCAGCTGGAGGGCGCGCTCCGGGAATGGGAGGATCTCTACGCGGAGCTGAGAAAGCAGGGCAAGGACATCTCTCCGATCCAGGACCACATACAAAGAGTGCATACGCTGTTGTGGCAGCGCAAGGGAAGCCAGAAGAGGGACGAGCCATCCCCGGGTCCTTCCCAGCAGGAGAGGGGAACCGAGCGGTTTGCGGATTTCAAGAAGATGTTCCAGGCTGAAGTCGAAGAACGCTGCGCCGCCCATGGTGCGGGGCCTTGCGTCGGCGGAGAGGAAGCCCGGAGTCGCGTGCGGAACGTCCTGGATCAGGTCGTCAAGGAGAACCTGAGAAGCCTGCCGGACTGGATCTCCCGGAGGGAGCTGATCGAGAGCATCGTCAGCGACATGTGCGGACTGGGGGTTCTGGAAGAGCCGATGAGCGACCCGGCGGTCAGGACGATCCTGGTGAACGGAGTCGAAGTGTTCTGTGAGCGCGACGGACGGATGCGGCGCTTGGAGCATCTCTCCCCCACCCCGCTCGAGGCGAAGAAGCTGGCCGAGAGAGTGGTCTCCATGCTCGTCAGAAAGCCCGGCAACGACGGGTGCCTGGTCGAGGGAAAGCTGGGGGGCGGGTCGTGGGTGGAGGTGGTGCTTCCGCCGGTGGCGCTCGACGGCCCTCTGATTGCCATCCGGAAGCCGCCTCCGTCCACGCCCGCTCTTTCGGCGTGGGCAGGCGAAGGGCCGTTTTCGACGAAGGTGGAGTCCTTTCTCCGGCTCCTCGCGACGCAGCGGCGGAACGTCGTGATCGCCGGCGAGAGGGGCTCCGGCAAGACCGCCTTGCTGGACCTGCTGTGCCGGCGGGTGCCGCAGGACGAGCGCATCGTCGCAATCGAAGACGTGGCTGAGCTCAATCTGGACGAGCATCACGCGGCCAGAATGGAGGCACGGGGCGCGGGCAGCGGGCGGGAGGATCTTTCGAGCCTGGTTCAAAAAGGGCTGCGCATGTGGCCGCATCGGCTGGTGCTGGGCGATTGCCGTGGAGCCGAAGTGGCGAGGCTGATCGAGGCGGCGATCTCGGGGTTCGCCGGGATCCTGGTCACGATCACGGCGACTTCCGTCGGCGAGGCGCTCACCCGGCTGGAAACGATGGCGGCCCTGGACCTGGGAGCCTCGCGCCCGGACGTGGTCCGCAGACTGATCGCCCGGGCGTGGGACGTGCTGATCTTTTGCACGCGCTTTCCGGGCGGTCTGCATCGGATCACGCAGGTTTGCGAGCTGGTGGCGGATGAACGAGACTCGAGAGCCGACGCGCGCTCCATCTTCGCTTACGAGCGTGTGATCGGAGCCGAGGACGGCAGGCTCGGAACGTTCCGGACCACCGGCTACGTCCCCGGCTTCGTCTCACAAGACCCCGGAATGTGCGGATCGGGGGAGATCCTCGGTCTGTTCGCGCCGGAGGTCGAACCGGACCGTGGCGGATAGCGGCCGGCATCGCACTGGGAGCGACCGGCGCGACCTTGGTTGTGACAACGATCGGCGGACCGAGAGGAATCATCATGGAACGGACCGGGGTGGCTGAGAGCCTCGTGATCATCGGCAGCGGACCGGCCGGGCTGACGGCCGCCTTGTACGCGGCACGGGCGAGGCTCCTTCCCCTGATGCTGGAAGGCCGTCAGCCCGGGGGACAGCTTACCATCACCACGGAAGTCGAGAACTTCCCCGGGTTCCCTGAAGGGATCCAGGGGCCCGAGCTCATGGAGAAGATGCGGAAGCAGTGCGAGCGGTTCGGCACGCGTCTGCTGGCCGAGGAAGCCCTGGAGGTCGATCTGAAGGGCCGGCCGTTCCGGGTCCGTTCGGACAAGGAGTCCTACCGGGCGAATTCGATCATCATCGCCAGCGGGGCTTCCGCCAAGATGCTCGGGCTGGCCTCTGAGCGGCGGTTCATGGGAAAGGGCGTCTCGGCGTGCGCCACCTGCGACGGGTTTTTCTTCCGGGACCAGGTCGTGACGGTCGTGGGCGGCGGAGACACGGCCATGGAGGAAGCCCTGTTCTTGACCAAGTTCGCCAGCCAGGTCGTCCTGGTGCATCGCAGAGACCAGCTTCGAGCCTCCAAGATCATGCAGGACCGGGTGTTGCGGAACCCGAAGATCCGCGTGCGCTGGAACGCCGTGGTCGAGGAGGTCCTGGGGGACGCCCGAAAGGGCGTGACCGGGGTGCGCCTGAGAGACACGAAGGCCGGATCGACCTCGGAGATGGCGACCGACGGCGTGTTCGTTGCCATCGGGCACCAGCCGAACACGGAGGTTTTCAAGGGCCAGGTGGAGATGGACGAAAAGGGGTACATCCGGGTGGTCAAGGGCACCGAAACGAGCGTTCCCGGCGTGTTTGCAGCAGGGGACGTACAGGATCCGCGGTATCGTCAGGCGATCACGGCCGCCGGGAGCGGATGCATGGCGGCGATGGACGCGGGCCGTTTTCTCGAAGAGATGGAGGGCGCCTAGGAGCCGTCGCGATCGGATCTTTCGCCCTCGATTTTCGCCGACCCGCTCGGCAGGGCGGATGCAAGCTGGCGCGACCCTCCCCCTCACGCGGCTGCAGGCGCACCGACCGAAAAGAGCTCCCGCAGCTCGCCCGAGAGATCTGCGAAGCCGCTCTGGCAAGGTGGCCCGCTGCAGTACAGAAAACGACTGGTTCTGAGCTCCCGCCCGAGGAAGAGGAAGTGAGAGGCGACCGTTCCATAGCCGGGCAGATGGATGCAGACGGGAGGCGACCCGGCGGGCTCGGCATGATGCGAGAGGATGCGGACGAGCCCTGATTGGGGATCGCCCCTCTCGATCCTGGAGAGCTCGGCCTCAATCCATATTCTCTTCGGATCATCGGGATCCCCTGCGGGCCGGTTGGTGAGGACGTGTATGCCGGGCTCGAGATCGCGCAGACAGGGTGGAGACGTGGCGTTGGAAAGGAAGAAGGCCGAATCCCTGGAAAGGCAGAAAAGGTTGAACGGATTGTACTGAGAGGCATGTTCGCCGCCGGTCAGGAATTCGCGAATCTCCCGGACGGAGCGATGAGCGAGGCAGCGCAGCACCAGATGTCCCCGGGAAGCCTTCCCGGGATCGCGCGGGCCGGCTGAGACATTGGTGACGCCAGCGATCACGCCCGAAGAATTCACGCCCATCCAGGTTCCCCCGAACTGCAGGTCCACGCCCGCAAAAACCGGCACGTTCCGTCCATCCTCGCGCCATTCCCAGCGGTGAGGGGCCAGGGAGCTTCGGGTGAGGAACTCGTCCCGGTTGCCCGCCAGGAGCACGGGAAACGTTTCCAGCATCTTGTAGAAGATCGCAACGGTGCACATGAGTCGTTGCCTTGCAGCCGAGCCAGACAGAGGGTTCGAGACGGGTGCCGGGTGCATCCGGCAAACGAGAATGCCACAAGCCGGGCCCGCGAGCAACGGATGCCGGCGGGTCTCGATGGGACTTGCATATTATTCAACGTTCTGGAAGCAGACAGGCCCCTGAGCCGTGCCTCGAAGCGCCGCGTGCGCTCCGGCCGGCGGAGGGCGAGACCAGGAGGCATCGTGAAGCCGCAAGCGCAAGATTGTCCGAATCGGCAGTCTCACGTGGAACGCTGTGCCTGCAGCTACGAGCCTTGCTCGCGCAAAGGGATGTGTTGCGCGTGCGTCGAATACCATCGTTCAAAGCGGGAGTTGCCCGCGTGCTACTTTCCGGAATCCGTGGAGAGGACCTACGATCGCTCGATCCGCCGGTTCCTGCAGGCGTACGGAGGATGAACCGAACTCAGCAGATGGGCGTTTGGGGACAGGCTCTAGCTAGAGCTTGTCCCACAAGCCCCAGTTCGAGAGCCTGTTCAAAAATGCCCAGATGCAAGGCGCGCGAAATCCCGAGGAATGAG
>JBFLZG010000125.1:0-3579 GCA_040756235.1 bacterium
GATCGCTCCGCTTGAGGGCGACGCATGCGTCGCCCCTACAGGAGCAACAGGGGCAGGTCTCGAACCTGCCCCAAACCGATCGCATGCAAGGCTCGCTCGCGACCCGGCCTCACGAGGGCGTGAGGGGCCGGCCGCCGGGCAGTGCCGGATCGTGGGGAAGGCTGCCCCGGGAAGATCTCAAGTAGACGAACGGGGTCGCGCGCAGAAAATTGGAGACCCGCGAGGTGTACACGTCCGCGTACCGCTCGACCTGGAAAGCCAGGTGACTCTTGTCGTTGCCGGCGCGCATGAGCAACCCCCAGGTCGCATTATTCAGCTCGGTGGAGGCCTTCGCCAGGGGGGCGATCTCCTGATCGAGCTTCTCCAGCTGCTGCCGCAAGCTGTTGAGTGAAGCGAGCAGAGACCTTTCACCGCGGGGCGAGCCGGGCCCGTACGGTCCCCGCTTGCGCTGCAGCTCCAGGCGAAGCCGGCACGATCTGGACTCCAGCCGCTCCTTCCGGTCCATCAGCTCGGCCAGCCGTATTTCGGACGAGCGGAACCCCTCCGCGGCCTCGATCTCCTCCTCCAGCTCTCTCAGGATCAGTGCGGTCCTCCATCGCAGGATGTCCTTCGTGACCCGCACGTCTCCGAAAACGTGATCGCCCACGTACAGGATCTCGTCGCCCGACAGACCCAGGTACTCCTCCACCTGGAAGGCGCTCCCGCCGAGGTAGTACCTTCCCGGCCGGAACCCGGCAGAGAAGGGCAGGAGGTGACCGCTCTCCTCGATGACTTCGAAGTGGGGGTTTCGCCTCATGAAAAACTCCGGCTTCCGGGCGCCGACGATGACCACGTCGAAAAGATCCTTCCACGACATGCCCGCCGGCAGGAAGCGGTCGAAGGTGTAGCTCATCATGGGAACCGTATAGCTCCACTCCGAGTTGGTGATGAGGAGGAGCTTCTTCCCGGAGCGTTTCTGATCGAGCAGGGCAAGGGGCATTTCCGGGTCCAGCATGACGAAGCGCTCCGGGTCGGCGATGATCTCCGATTTCAGCCGGCCTTCCATGTGCGCCGCGTTCGCGGCGTCGCGCACCGCCCGATACAGGTCCGGATACCCGAGGACGACCGGCAACTCCCGCCGGTCGAGCAGATCCACGAGCTGGGCGTACAGGCAGCCCTCGGAGAGAGAGAAGAGAGTGTTGAGAAAGTCCCAACGCGGCTCTGCAAGGTCGATGAGGGTCCGGGAATAGGTCTCTCTCTGGGACTCGAATGCCAGCGGCCGGGTCCCGTGGATCGCGTGCTTCACGAAGCCGAAGCGGTTGGACTTGACGAGATTGCCCTTCTCCGCGTCCACGATCAGTCCCCGGCAGACGAGGCGGGGATCGAACGCCAGGGGGCCGACCGGCCAGCCGGCCGAGGCGAAGCACTCCTTCAGGTACTCATAGCTGCGCTGCTCCCATTCCTCCACCCGGTAGTGAATCAGGGTGTAGTCCATGTCGTAGCCGATGGCCCGGATGGCGCGCAGGTTCAGGGTCCGGTTGCAGAAGATGCCGCGGCAGTCGATCTCCATTTCCAGCTTCCTTCCAGCTTCCCTTGGGGACCTTTCCGGTGACACGCGCGCACCCGGCGCGGATGCAGGGCCTCGCCTGGCAGGAAGAGAACTTTTTGGGGTTCCGAGGGTCGAAAGATGGCCAGATGCCGTCTTTCTCAACGGCCTGCCAGGGCATCGGTGTGACACAATGTCCTCTCTCTGCGGCTGACAACGGGCGACGGACAACCGGCAATTCACGGGAGAGCGCAACGCAGCGGACCGGTGCAAGCCATCATAGCACCGGGCTCTCGTGTACCCAAGCTCATGGGCGCCGGGCTCCGGGGAAAATCGAAAGCCGGCGGCTCCGGCCCATTGAAATCGGAACCGTCGGAGCGGAAAATGGGTCTTTGACCGAGTCCCCCCATCCGCAGCCGGCCGAGATCCGCCCCGCTTTCGTTTGCAGAGGAGTTTTTCATGGGAGTGAGCTTGAACCGCGTTCGCAAGCGTTTCCTCCTGCCGCTCGTGCTGTTCGCGCTCGCCGCCCTGGGGGCTGCATGGTTTCTGACGCGCGGGAGGGGCGACCGTTCAGTGGAGTTTCGCACCGTTCCGGTCGAGCGCGGCGACCTCGTGGCGGCCATCAGCGCGACCGGCACCGTCGAGCCGGAAGAGCTGGTCGACGTCGGGGCGCAGGTCGCGGGGCAGATCGTCGCCTTCGGCAAAGACCGGTCCGGCAAGACGGTCGATTACGGCTCGGCGGTGGAGCAAGGAATGGTCCTGGCCCAGATCGACGATTCCGTCTACCGCGCCGACGTGGTCCAGGCGAAGGCAGCGCTGGAACAGGCCAGGGCCGGGGTGCTCCGCGCCCAGGCCGACCTGGGCCAGATGCAGGCCAGGCTCGTACAGTCTTCGCGCGACTGGGAGCGTGCCCGGGAGCTCGGTCCTTCGGAAGCGCTTTCCAAGAGCGACTTCGACGCGGCCCGTTCCGACTACGAGGTCGCTCAGGCGAACGTGGCCGTGGGGCGGGCGGCCATCGCGCAGGCCAGGGAGGCCGTGTCCCAGGCCGAGGCGGCCCTCGCACGGGCCCAGCGGAACCTGGACTACTGCACCATCCGGTCCCCGGTCGCGGGCGTGATCATCGACCGCCGGGTCAACATCGGCCAGACGGTCGTCGCGAGCCTCAACGCCCCCAGCCTTTTCCTCATTGCCAAGGACCTGAAGCGCATGCAGGTGTGGGTTGCGGTGAACGAGGCCGACATCGGCAACGTGCACCCCGGTCAGCCGGTCACGTTCACGGTAGACGCCTACCCCGGCGAGACCTTCCAGGGAGCGGTGGGCAAGATCCGGCTCAACGCCTCGATGACTCAGAACGTGGTGACGTACACGGTGGAGGTCACCACGGACAATTCGAACGGGAGGCTGTTGCCCTACCTGACGGCCAACGCGAAGTTTCTGGTCAAGGAGCTCCACGGCGTTCTGCTCGTGCCCAACGCGGCCCTGCGCTACACCCCGGCCCTGGAGCACGTCGCGCCGGCCGAGCGCGAAACGGCGGAGGCGGACAAGCTCGGAGGACCCCCTGCGGCGGACGGGAATTCCCCGGACACCGGAAAAGCATCCCATGACCAGGGCTTTCTCTGGACCCCTTACGGCCAATACCTGCAACCCATCCCGGTCTCCGTGGGGCTGACCGACGGGACCATGACGGAAATCCGGGGCGACGGGCTCGAGGAGGGCACTCCGGTCGTGGTGGGCGAGCAGAGCCTCGACGAGAAGGCGGCCACGCCTCCGACCAGCAGCCCCTTTACTCCTCGAATCGACCGGAGCAAGCGGCCGCCCAGGCGCTGAAGGCCCGAGGCGCGCCGCCCGCCGGAGCTCGCGGCTGCGAGGTCGCCTCTTTCCTCTCCCTTCCGAGGGAGCTGTCGACAGAAAGGGAAAGGCATGCAAGCACCGGTGCGAAATCCTCGCCCCCTCTCGTAATCGTAGAGGCTGTCGAAGAACGAATTCCCTCTCCCCCGTGCACGGGGGAGAGGGACAGGGTGAGGGGGAAACCGGAGCAGGGTCTCCCCACATCC
>JBFLZG010000126.1:0-225563 GCA_040756235.1 bacterium
ACCAGCCTCTCTAGAGGGTGTTTTTCGACACCCTCTTTGTGAAAGAGCGAAACGGCCGGGAGCTCACTTCTCGTAGGGGCGACCGGCCGGTCGCCCTTACTTCTCCGCAAAAAAAGGGACGAGAGTGTCCCACGTGGTAGAGAGGAGCTCCGAGATGACCCGGGTCTCACCTACTACGGACATGAAGTTGGTATCGCCGTTCCAGCGCGGCAGCAGGTGGAAGTGGAGATGTTCCTCGACCCCGGCTCCGGCCACCTTGCCGAGATTCATGCCCAGATTGAAGCCGTCCGGCCGGTAGACCTCCTTGAAGATGCGAACGCACTGCCGTATGCGCGCCATCAACTGAGCGCTCTCCGGCTCTTCCAGCTCCTCGATGTGGGCGACGTGGCGCCGCGGGCTGATCAGGAGATGACCATTGATGTAGGGGTACCTGTTGAGCATGACGAAGGCAAACGCACCGCTGGAGAGGACCAGAGCCTCCCTCGGATCCTCTTCGAGGGCCTTACAGAAGATGCATCCCTGGACTTTCGGCCCCAAGATGTAGTCTCTTCTCCACGGCGCCCAGAGTTGCTTCAACTGAAATCTCCGGCAGCTTGATCGAGAACGGAGGCTCAGTCGGGCGCCGCCTCGTCATTGATCCTCTCGAACAGCTCCTTGCCGATCTTGAAGAAGGGCATCCGTTTGGCGGGAATGCGCACCGTCTCTCCGGTCTTCGGATTCCTTCCTTCCCGATCGCCCCGATGCTTGACCTTGAAGCTGCCGAATCCGCGTATTTCGATCCGGCTGCCGGAGACCAGGGCCTCCACCATGCTGTCGAAGATCGTGTTGACGATGATCTCCGCATCCTTGCGGGTGAGATAAGGGAGCCGTTCGGAAATCCGGTTGATCAGTTCGGACTTGGTCATGTCATCCCCTCCAAGTAACGAGAGACCCTCTATTGGACGACACAGCCCGGACTCGAGGGCTGCAACACGCGGAGCAGCATATCCCGGAGATATCCTTCGAAGCTCCCGATGAGGTAATCCAAGAATCGCAGCTTCTCCTCCTCCGGATAGAGGATCACCGGCTTGCCCTCGATTCCGGCCAGCTCGGCGGCTCTGTCCAGAGCGTCCTGGAAGTCTCCCAGGCGATCCACGAGGCCGATCTCATGAGCCTGCTCGCCCGTGAAGACGCGCCCGTCCGAGTAAGGCTCGATCTCGTCCGGGGTCTTGCGGCGGCCCTGAGCCACGTCGCGAATGAACTGCTTGTGGATGCTGTCCAGCAGCGACTGCATGTACGCTTCCTCTTCGGGCGTCATTTCTCGGAAGGGGCTTCCGGCGTCTTTGAACCGGCCAGCCTTCAGCACCGTGCTCCTGAGCCCGATCTTCCTTAGCAGCTCCTCGACGTTGGCGTACTCCGAGATCACCCCGATGCTGCCGGTGACCGTGCCCGGATTGGCCAGAATCTCCTCCGTGGCGCTGGCGACGTAATAGCCGCCGGAGGCCGCCACGTTGCCCAGAGAGGAGAGCGTGATCTTCTGTCCCCGGAGCTTGCGGATCTCGGCATAGACCTCCTGGGCCGCCACCACGGTTCCGCCCGGCGAGTCGATGCGGAAGACCAAGGCCTTAACGTCTTCGCGTTCCTTGTAGCGCTCGAGCTCCTCGATCACGGGGCGCGAGTCGGCGAGCACGCCTTGGATGAGGATCACGCCGATCTTGGGTTGGGACAGAGGCAGGCCGCCCCCTCGAAAAAGGCCCAGGCGGCCCGCCGCGTAGCTCAAGGCGAACACCAGAACCAGGACGAGGGCGAGGGAAGCAGCGATCCCTCTGCCTCGTCTCTGACCGCGCATGCTGGTTCGCATTTGTCGGACTCTGTTCAGGGGACCGCCGATCCGCCGATCAGGAAGCCTTCCCTATTCCTTCTTCTTCGGTTCCGTGCCGTCCGAGGCGGAATCTCTCTTGTCCATGTTCCTCAGCTCGAGGGTCCTGGAGAGATCGCGCAGGTCCTGCTTCCAGTCTTCTTCAGCAGCCTTGGGGCGCTCCTCTTCCTTCTGGGACAAGTAGGCGTCCATGGCGGCCTTGTCCTGAGCCCGCTTGAGCGCCCGGATGGACAGACCGATCTTTCTCTCCCGAGAGTCGAGATGGATGATCTCGGCCTCCAGGGTGTCGTCGATGGCCGCGAAGCTGCGGATGTCCTTGACCTTGTCTTCGCTCAGCTCCGAGATGTGGATCAGACCTTCGATGCCCTGCTCGATTTCCAGAAATACACCGAAATCGGTGATGTTGGTGACCCGCCCCTTGACGGTGTCTCCGATTCTGTAGCGGCGCGGGATCTCGTCCCAGGGGTCGTTGTCGAGCTGCTTGATGCCGAGGGAGAACTTGTTGCTCTCCTCATCGATGTTGAGCACCACCGCCTCGATCTCGTCGCCTTTGTTGTACAACTCGGAAGGATGTTTGACCTTCTGGGTCCAGGAGAGATCGGAGATGTGCACCAGGCCGTCGATCCCCTCTTCAATGCCCACGAAGATGCCGAAGTCGGTGATGTTGCGGACCACGCCCCGGATCCGGGAGCCTTTCTGGTACTTCTCCTTCAGGAGCCTCCAGGGATTGGGCTCCGTCTGCTTCAGCCCCAGGGAGATGCGTTGATTTTCGACGTCCATGTTCAGCACCACCGCATCGACGGTGTCACCCACGGACAGGATCTGGGAAGGGTGCCGGACTTTCTTGACCCAGGACATCTCGCTGATGTGGATCAGGCCTTCGATCCCTTCCTCCAGCTCGACGAAGGCGCCGTAATCGGTCAGGCTGACGACACGGCCCTTGATGCGGGTCCCGATCGGGTACTTGCCGGCCACGGTCGTCCAGGGATCCGGCTTCGTCTGCTTGAGCCCCAGGGAGACGCGCTCCCGCTCGCGGTCGTAGCGGAGAACCTTCACGTTCACCTTGTCTCCGATGGAGAGGACTTCCGTCGGGTGTCCGACCCGGCCCCAGGACATGTCCGTTATGTGGAGCAGCCCGTCCACGCCGCCCAGGTCGATGAAGGCGCCGTAGTCGGTGATGTTCTTCACGACGCCGGGCAGGACCGTGCCCTCCTCCAGGTGCTTGAGGGTCTCCTGACGCATGCGCTCTCTTTCTTTCTCCAGCAGGACCCTCCTGGAAAGGACGATGTTGCCTCTTTTCTTGTTGAACTTGAGGATCTTGAACTTGAAGCGCTGGCCGATGAGGTCGTCCAGGTTCTTTACGGGCCTGAGATCCACCTGGGATCCGGGCAGGAAGGCGGGAACGCCGATGTCTACCGAGAGCCCTCCTTTGACCCGCTGCACGATCCGGCCCTCGACCACCGACTCCTGATTGTAGGCTTCCTGCAGATCGTCCCAGATCTTGAGCTGGTCGGCCTTCTCCTTGGACAGCAGGACCAGTCCTTCCTCGTCCTCGGCGCCCTCGAAGAAGACCTTGATCGAATCCCCTGCCTTGACCTGGAAGGTCCCGTCGGACTGACGGAACTCCTCAAGGGGAACTTCTCCTTCGGACTTATACCCGATATCCACGGTGACGGAGGAAGGTCCCACGGAGATCACCGTCCCGGTGACCACTTCTCCGACTTCGACCTTCTTCTTCTCTATCGATTGCTGCAACAGGGTGCCGAAGTCTTCTTCGGCTTCCCGGGGAGCCTGTACCGGAGGGGTGGCCGCTGCGGAGGGGGCGATCTCCTCCTGGTTGGTCTTGTTGCTGGTTGTGGAATCCATGCCGATCTTCCTTCGTCTCCTGGGTTGAAGGTTGTGCGGATGATGTCGTGCCGATGTCCGTCCAGAAATACCAGAAAAATTGCCTGGATGGAATAACTTTCGAATTATACTGAGCCTTTTTGAAAACCGCAACCATCCGGACCGTTCGCTGCCGCGCTCTCCTCGTCGCCGCGACCGCGCCGCAGCACCTCACTTCGAGGGGCCCGCCGGGCTCCTGCCCGCAAGCCGGGAAAGGATCGCTTCGAGGACCTCCTCTTGGCTCATCCGCGTCGTATCGATCCGCACGGCTCCTTCCGGAACCCGCAGAGGCGCCACCTTTCTGCCCGAGTCCCTTTGGTCCCGGCCCCGGATCTCGTCCAGGATCTTCTCTCGCGGCACCTCGATGCCCTTGCCCCTCCATTGCAGGTCGCGCCTGCGCGCCCGCTCGTCCAGATCCGCTTCGAGGAAGACCTTCAAGTCCGCATCCGGGAAGACGACCGACCCGATGTCGCGCCCTTCCATCACGACCGATCCGCCGGCCCCCAGCTCGCGCTGCTTCCGGACCAGAGCTTCGCGCACTTCAGGAAACTGGGAGACCCGGGAGGCGTCATCTCCCACACCCGGCTTGCGGATCTCCTCCGTCACATCCCGACCGGACACGCGGATCCGAGCGCCCCCGGCGCCGCCAGTATACTGAATGTCCATGCCCATTCCAAGGCTTGCCAGGGGCCGAGGGTCATTGAGAGATACACCGTTCCTGCGGGCGAGCCAGGCCAGGGCCCGATACATGGCGCCCGTGTCGATGTATCGATAGCCGAGCCGGTCAGCCAGAAGCCGGGCAATCGTGCTCTTGCCCACACCGGAAGGCCCGTCGATGGCGATCACGAGTCCTCTTCGGCCTGCGGTCACCTGTCGAGCTCCTCTGGATGAGAGAAGAGAAACGCCGCCCGGCGGGCGGTGCGTGCCGGTGATCTCATCGCGCCTCGATCAGGGGCGTAAGGCGAGCCAGGAAATCCGGAAAGGAAACGCTCACGCAGGACGCTCCGGAGACGCGGCACGGGCCCTCGGCCGCCATCGCCGCCACCATGAGGGAGAGCGCGACGCGGTGATCTCCCCAACTGCTGCCATGGAAGACGGGGATGCGCGCCCGTCCCCGGATCTCCAGCCCGTCGGGTTGTTGCTGCACCGGAACTCCCATAGCCTCCAGGTTCTCCGCCATGGCCGCGATCCGGTCGGACTCCTTGACCCTCAGCTCGGCGGCCCCCGTGATGCGGGTGACGCCGTCAGCGAGGGCCGCGGCGATGCACAGCACCGGGACCTCGTCGATGGCCGCGGGAATTTCTTCGGGCCGGATCTCCGTCGCTTGCAGGCGGCTCGTGTGAACGCGCAGGTCGCCCACCGGCTCCCCCGCCTCTTCTCGAACGTGTTCCCACTCGAGGCGGGCGCCCATCCTCTGCAGGATGCCCAGGTACCCGGTGCGCGTGGGGTTCGCGCACACCCCGCGGATGTGCAGATCCGAATCGGGCGTGACCAGCGCCGCGACCACCAGGAACGCGGCCGAGGAGGGGTCTCCGGGAACGGGAAAGGCCCGAGCTGCCAGGGGCTGCCCTCCGGTGCCCCGCAGCCGGACCGTGGTCCCTTCCACGGCGAGGTCGGCGCCCAGGTAGCGGAGCATGCGCTCCGTGTGATCTCTGGACCTCGTCGGTTCCGTCACCGAGACCTCCCCCTTCAGGGGCAGGGCCGCGAGCAGGATCGCCGTCTTGACTTGTGCGCTGGGAACCGGTGCCGCGTAGCGGATCGGGCTCAGGGAGGCTCCCCGGATGGCGAGCGGAGCGTACCGCCCTCCGCCTCTTGCCCAGATGGAGGCCCCCATCGCCAACAAGGGGGTGACGACTCGGCTCATCGGCCTCTTGCGCAGGGATTCGTCTCCGGTCAGGACCGAGAAGAACGGCTGCCCGCTGAGCACGCCCGCGAGGAGGCGGATCGTCGTTCCGGAGTTTCCTGCGTCCAGCACGTTCCCCGGCTCGGACAGAGAGCGGGCGCCGGCGCCCTCGACGAGCGTCCTGTCCTCCTCCCTACGAACGGGCACGCCCAGGGCCGTCAGGCAGCGCGCCGTGCTCTGCACGTCGTCCCCCGGCGAGAGGTTCTCGATGCGCGTGGTTCCTTCGGTCAGGGCGCCGAAGATGAGCGCGCGGTGAGAGATGGACTTGTCGCCCGGGACCGAGACCGACCCCCGCAGGCCCCGGACCGGCTCGAGCAGCAGGTCGTCGGCCGGATCCCGGATCCGCTCGTCGGAAGGGGTGGATCTCGTCACGACTGGCCTTTCCGCGGCGCCCGATCGCAGGAGTTGTTTTCGAGGAACTTCGCCCGGGTCCGTCTGGAGCGCAGAAACAGCCGGCGCAGGCCCTCGCCGTCCCGCCGCTTCACGAGACGCCGGATCTGACCGATACTCTTGTCGAAGGCGTCCATCGCCTCCAGAATGGCGTCGCCGTTCATGAGACAGATGTCCCGCCACATCTCCGGGTGGCTGGACGCGATCCGGGTGAAGTCCCGGAAGCCGCCCGCGGAGTAAGCCGAGATGTCTCCGCCCTGCTCGTCCGCGGTCCGCACCGCGTCCACCAGCGCGTAAGCGACCATGTGGGGCAGATGGCTCACGAACCCCATGATGCGGTCATGGCGTTCCGGGTCCATGATCACGACCTCGGAACCCACCGCTTCCCAGAGCCGTCTCACGGAGCGGAGCGCGGCGGGATCGGTCCGTTCCGACGGGGTGAGAATACAGCTGCGCCGCTCGAACAGGGTTGCGAACGAGGCTTCCACCCCGGAGTGCTCGGTTCCCGCGATCGGGTGGCCGCCCACGAAAGGGCTCGGGACCGAAAACACCGCTTCGGCCTGTTGGACGATCGGCAACTTCACACTCCCCACGTCGGTCACCGTGCTTTGCGGATCGCGGCAGGAAGCGGTCTTGGCGAGAAGCTCCGGAAGACTACAGACCGGAGTGGCCAGAACGATCAGGTCCGCATCCCGGAGCCCGCGCGCCCAGTCGAGCTCCAGGACGTCGATGACCCCGAGCTCCAGGGCCTTCAGCAGGTTCTCCTTGCCGCGCCCCAGGCCGACCACCGTTCCGATCAGGCCCTTCTGCTTGGCGGCACGGGCCAGGGAGCCGCCGATCAGGCCGACCCCTACGATGGCGACCCGCTGGAAGAGCGGCGTCCCGGCTGCGGGGCTGAGCTCCTGGGAGTCCGGGTTTTCCATGGTCTCCGTCTCGACCGGGCGGCCGCGATCAGCCGCACGCTCCGTAATGCCTCGGCTCGCCCTGCGGGTAAGAGCCCAACAGCTTCACCTCCCGGATCACCTTGCCGAATTCCTCCAGGGCCTTGCGGATGCGGGCGTCCGAGCGGTGGCCCTGGATATCCAGGAAGAACACCGACTCCCATGCCCTCGTGCGGTGCGGCCGGGATTCGATCCGGGTCACGCTCACCCGGTTCTGGGCAAAGGGCTTCAGCGCTTCGTAGAGCGCGCCGATGCGGTCCCGCGTATAGAACATGAGGGAGGTCTTGTCTCTGCCGGTCTTCTCCGCGTCCTTGCGGCCGACGACCAGAAACCTCGTATAGTTGAAAGGGCCGTCCTGAATGCCCGGTTCGAGCACGTTGAGATCGAACAGCTTGCCCGCGAAGCCGGTCGCGACGGCCGCACTGTGCGGTTCCATCGAGGCCATTTCCGCGGCCCTGACCGTGCTCTCCACGTCCGTGATCTCGACCTGCGGCAGATGGGCGTCCAGCCACGACCGGCACTGAGCGACGGCGTGCGGGTGGCTGTACACGCGCCGCACGTTCTCCACGGCGGCCGACCGGGACAGCAGGTCCAGCGTGACCTCGAGAAAAATTTCGGCGCAGATCTTCACATCGAAGTCCATGAACAGGTCCAGCGTGTGAGCAATGAGCCCTTCGGCGGAATTCTCGATCGGGATCACGCCGTAGTGGACGCGCCCCCGGTCGAGCGCGTCGAACACCTCCCGCAGGTTTCTCTCCGGAAGGAACCGGCCCGAGCGGCCGAAATGCTCCATGCACGCCAGGTGCGTGAAGGTACCGCAGGGCCCCAGAAACGAGACCGTCAACGGCTTCTCCAGGGATAGGGAGGCCGAGAAGACCTCGCGGAAAACCGCGCGCAGGGCTTCGTTCGGAAAAGGCCCCCTGTTCTCCGCGCAGAGCCGCTCGTAGATCTCTCGCTCTCTCGATGGGGAGTGGAACTCGAGGTTGCGGGCCGCCTTGGCTTTCCCGATCTCGATCGCGACCTTTGCCCGCCGGTTGAGCAGGTCGAGCATGCGGCGATCGATCCGGTCGATCTGCTGGCGCAGATCGGACAGCTCTCGGTCGTGTCCGGCCGCCTGCTTCGACCGTCTGAGGCGATCGGGCGCGTCTTTGGCAGCCCTCGGGACGGGGCGGGTCTTGCTCATGTCGGTTCTCCGGGTGGCGGCGCAGCCGGCGTGGCGGCTCGCCTCGGAATCGCAAGACGAATTATAGGGATAGGGCCCACAAAATCAAGGCGATTCTCAGGGCGCCGGCGCGACCTTCAAGGAAATTCTCGAAACGGATCGCTTCCGCAGCCTGCGCTTTCAGACCTCCTCCAAAGCCCTCTGAATCCGTTCGGGAATTCGCGCATCGTCGCCGGCTTCGAACCAGATCACGTGTTCCTGATGGCGGAACCAGGTGAGCTGTCGCTTGGCGTAGCGTTTGGTGTCGCGCTTCATCTCTTCCGCTGCTGCGGCGAGATCCTCCGAGCCTCGGAGGACCTTTGCCATGTGCCGGTAACCCAGGGCACGCATGGACGGCAGGGTCGGCTCGTACCCGCGCAGCAGGAGGGCTCGGACTTCCTCCAGCAGCCCCTGCTCCATCATCCGGTCGACGCGCGTCTCGATGCGCCGACGCAGCTCGTCTCTGGGCGGGCTCAGGCCGATGAGGAGGGCCTGGTAGCGGTTTTCCCGGAATCCGTGGTGTTCCTGCAGCTCGGTGATGCTCCGGCCGGTGCGCAGGAGCACGTCGAGGGCTCTCAAGGTCCGCACCGTGTCGCTCGGATGGATCCGGCGGCCGGCCTCCGGGTCCAGGCGCCGGAGCGTCGCGTGCGGATCGTCCTTGGTCAGCGGCCGGCGGCGTGCCGGGTCGCGCCATTTCCCGGCCTGCGGAAGCGTGGTGTCGGCGAACAGCCCGTGCAGCAGCGCCTTGACCCAGAGGCCTGTTCCGCCTACCACGAACGGGACCTTCCCCGAGGCCCGGAGCGCCGCGATCGCGCGGTCGGCTTCTTTCTGGTAGCGGCCGGCGTGGAAATGCTCGTCCGGGTCGGCGACGTCGATCAGATGGTGAGGGACGCGCGCCCTTTCCTCGATCGTCGGTTTGGCCGTACCGATATCCATGCCCCGGTAGATCTGCATGGAATCGGCGCTGACGATCGCTGCCCCAAACGCGGGAGCCAGGCGCATGGCCAGGGAGGATTTGCCGGAAGCCGTGGGGCCGACGAGGACGATGATCTCTGCGGAAGACATGGGGTCGGGGTGCTCAGGTCCGTTGAAAGCGCTTCTCGATCTCGCGCAGGGAGAACAGGATCCGAACGGGCCTGCCGTGCGGGCACACGGAAAGCTCGGGCCGTGACGACAGTTGCTCGAGCAGGGCTTCCATTTCCCGGCGTTCCAGTCCCTGACCGGCGCGGACGACCGCGTGGCAGGCCATGCGAGCAAACAGCTCCCGGCGCAGGTCCTCGAGCCTCCGGGACTTCTCCGCAGCCAGGATCTCGTCGCTCACGTCGCGCAGCAGGCTCGCCGGGTCGGCCCCCGCGATCAGGCTCGGCAGCGCCTTCACCGCGAAGGTCGCCCCGCCGTAGCATTCGATCTCCATGCCCCACTGGGCGAGCCTCCCAAGGTGGTCGCGGAGCGACTCGGCCTGCTGGGGCGCCAGCTCCACCAGGACAGGGGTCAGAAGGGGCTGCTGCGGGATGCCGCCGGCGCCGAACGCTTCCTCCAGCCGCTCGTAAGCGAGCCGCTCGTGGGCCGCGTGCTGATCCACGAGAACCACGCCTTCCGCCGATTCGCAGACCAGGTAGGCCTCTCGGTACTGGCCGATCAGGCGGAGCGAGGGCCGGCGGCCGACAGCCGCGCCGTCCAGCGGCTCGCAACAGGAAAGTCGCGGTTCGGCGCCCGCGCTCTCCCGGATGAGCGGGAGAGGCTCTGCCGCGCCTTGCGTCGGCGTCGGATAGATCGGAGCCGGGTCCCGCGGCGCCGGGCTCGGTGCGCTCGGGATCGCCCGCGCCGCCTGTGGTCCTGCGCGGCCCTCGCTTGGGAAGGATGGCCGCGCGGGCGCGTCGTCGCGGTGAAAGGCCGGGATCGATGGAAAACCGAGAGGCTGCCTGCTGCCTTGCCAAGGCGCCCGGGCGAGCAGCCTCGCCAGCGTCTTCTGCACGCACTCCCGCACGCGCAGGGGCTGAGCAAAGCGCACCTCCTGCTTGGTCGGATGCATGTTCACGTCCACCTCGGGGTGCGGAACGCTCAAGAACAGGATGGCCACGGGAAGTCGCTCCCGCGGCATGCTGCCCTGGTAGGCTTCCCGGATGGCGCGCTGAATGGCGAGGTCGCGGATGGGCCGGTGGTTGACGAAGAGGAACAGCCCCTGCGGCGTGCCCTTGTGGAGGTCCGGCGGCCCTGCAAGACCGCGGATGCGATAGGGGCCCTGCTCGTCTTCGACCGGGTAGAGCCTCTCGGCAAGCTCCCAGCCGAGGAGCTGGGCCGCGCGCTGCCTGCAGTCATTTGTGGCCGGGGCGCTGAGCCACAGCTCGCCCCGGCGCTTGCGCAATTGAAAGGAGACGTCCGCACGGGAGAGCGCCAGCCGTACGAACAGGTCCACGACGTGGGCCATCTCCGTCTGCCTGGAGCGGAGGAACTTGCGACGCGCCGGAGTGTACCGGAACAGGGCCTTGACCGCCATCCTGGTTCCGGCCGCCATGCCGGCTTCCTGCACGGACTGCTCCACGCCGCCGCGATAGCAGGCGCGGATGCCCAGGGGCGCCTCCCTCGGCCGCGTCTCCACCTCCAGGTCCGCAATGGCGGCGATGCTGGGAAGCGCTTCTCCGCGGAATCCCAGGGTGCGGATGCTGTCGAGGTCGTCCTCGGAGCGGATCTTGCTCGTGGCGTGCCGCTCGAGGGCGAGGGAGAGCTCTTCCCGCGTCATCCCGATGCCGTTGTCGGCGACCTCGATAAGATCCACCGGGTCGGTATCCACCGTCACGGTGACGGCTGTTGCCTCGGCGTCCAGCGCGTTCTCGACCAGCTCCTTCAAAGCCGAGGCGGGCCTCTCGACGACCTCGCCGGCCGCGATCCGGTCGACGATCTCCTTGGGGAGGACCATGATTCTCAAGCGCGCGACCCTCTATCTAGAGCCTGTCCCAAAACGCCCATCTGCGGCGTTGCGCTCGTCCCTCGTCACTGCGGCGTACTGAAATGTACGCCTCATTCCTCGGGATTTCGCGCGCCTTGCATCTGGGCATTCTCGAACAGGCTCTCGAACTGGGGCTTGTGGGACAAGCTCTATCTATCAGCCCGTGGAAAAATTCCAAAATGAGCAGGCCGTTCAAAAAGGTCCAGATGCGAGGCGCGCTAGGGGCGAAAAATTTTTCGCCCCTACCGGCGGCCTGCTGACCGACGAGGAAACCCCCGGCTACCGGTGGCCGCCGCAGGGATGCGAGGGAGGTTGCTTCGCAGAGCTCGCAATCTCCGGCTTCGCTTGCGCTCGCGACAGGCTCCGCAGATCGGCCTTTTCAACGGCCTGCCTTCTCCTGCTCGATCTGCTCCCTCCCCCACTGCAGCCCGGCCTGGATACGGGGGTCGTCCGATCGCCACGTGCGGTCCGCGAACGACCGCTCCCGCAGGCTGCGCAGGAAGCGTTCCTCGATCTCGGCCAGATAGGAGCCGTACAGATGGTAGGAGTCCGTCAGGTCCGCGTAGCGGCCGACCGCTACCGGGGCGCCCACCCGAGCGGCGATCTCCCCGGCCAGGACACGCTGCAGATCGGTCAGGGCGTAGATGTTCATGAAGGCCGCCTTGTAAGCGTCGCGGCTCCTCCAGTGGGTGTTCATATTGAGCTTCCAGCCTTCCGCTTCCGGGGTGAGGCGGCACCAAATCCGCTGCAGACAGGGAGGATCGTCCGTGCGCGGATCGAGCGTCGGCATCCACGTGATCGCCTGCGCGCGGCGGGAGTGAGGAACCTTGGCGAGCTTTTCGACGAGCGCCGCGATCTGGTCGACGCCCGCAAAGGGGGCTTCGCCCTCGGGCAGCCGAGGATCTTCCCGGACGACGTAGTCGAACAGACGCTTGTGATAGGTGTAGGTCCACTTGCCTTCCTCCGGCCGGATCCAGTGATCGTGCACGCCCTCGACCACCTCGAGCCGGTACTTCTCGAGATCCGCGATGCCGCCCGGAAAGGCGCGATGAATGCGCGGCTCGTCGAAGGGGCGATCGACCACGAGAACCATCGTCGCATCCCGGCTAGGAGGATCCCCCTCGCGGTCGTATTCCGTCGGCAGAGGCACGCCGTGCTCCCATACCTCCACGATGCTCCTCTCCCAGGCCTCGGGCAGGTTCCGGCCCCGAGCCGTGAGAACGGGTATCTCCCGGTTCGGTCCATCCACGGACATGAAGGCTCCTTCTCTCTCGCCGAAAGAACAGTCCTCTCAGGTGTAGGGTGTCAGGTAGTAGGGTAAGGCCCCTCTCCGCCCCAACCGGAGGGCTCTCCCATCGGCGTGGTCCTTGACGGGAGTCGGGGTTGAGCGCTGAAACCTGACACCTGAAACCCAATACCCGGGGAAGCTCCTGTTTAACACAGTTGTTTCGGGGCTGGCAACCGCGGGCGCGCGGCCGCGCCAGTTCTTCTTGACCGCGCAACCTCCGGTTCCGTAAGATACAGCCTTGCCCGCAGCGCGGTCGCCTTTCGGTTCACATTCACGTTCCGACATCGAGAGTCGCTCTCTTGCCCAGAAAGACCTATCTGAAGAAGATTCGCAGGATCGTCATCAAGGTGGGCAGCAAGGTGCTCACCGACGGCCGGGGCAGGCTGTGGCCTCCGGTCTTCTTCTCTCTGGTGCGCCAAGCCGTGGACCTCATCGGAGAGCAGAAGGAGGTCGTCCTGGTCTCGTCGGGAGCGATCGCAGGGGGCCGTTCGATCCTGAGCTTCCAGCCAGGCACGGGCAGCATTCCGGAAAAGCAGGCTCTGGCCGCCGTCGGTCAGACGCACCTCATGGGGCTGTACCAGCAGGCTCTCGATTTCTACGGCAGACAGTCGGCCCAGGTGCTGCTCACCCGGGACGACCTCACGCACCGCGCCCGCTATCTGCACGCGCGCAACACCCTGTTCACGCTCCTCAGGCTCGGCGTGATCCCGGTGGTGAACGAGAACGACACCGTGATGGTCGAGGAGATCAAGTTCGGGGACAACGACAATCTTTCGGCGCTGGTCGCTATTCTCGTCGAAGCCGATCTGCTCGTTCTGCTCACCAGCGCGCCGGGACTGTACTCCGACCTGAACGGGATCGAAGAAGGGGCGCTGCCCATCCCGTTTGTGGAAAGGGTCACTCCCGAGATCCAGAAGATGGCCTCGGGGCCGCTCGATGAGTTGGGAACCGGAGGGATGGTCACCAAGCTGCGCGCCGTGCGCATCGCCACGCAGGCCGGCATCCCGGCCGTCATCGCCAACGGCCGCTGCGAAGACGTGATGCGGGAGATCCTCGCCGGCAAGCCGATCGGCACCTTCTTCGCCCCGACCCGGGACCGGCTCACCCACAAGAAGCACTGGATCGCTTACACGTTGCGGAAGAAGGGAGATCTCGTGCTCGACGAGGGCGCGGTCGAGGCGATCGTGGGGAGGGGAAAGAGCCTTCTGCCCTCCGGCGTGGCGAGCGTGCAAGGGAATTTCGACAACGGCGAGATGGTCGGCTGCCTCGATCCCTCCGGCAGAGAGATCGCCAGGGGCATCACCCACTACTCTGCCCAGGAGATCCGCAGGATCCTGGGGAAGCGGAGCAGCCAGATCGAAGCGGTCCTGGGCTACCGGATCCAGGACGAAATCATCCACCGGGACGAGCTCGTCCTCATGGCGGATGCGGCCGGGAAGGCGAGGGTCGGATGAGCACGAAGATCGCAAGCGAGATCCAACGGATGGCCCGGGCCGCGCGCGCGGCCTCGGAGCGCCTGGCCGGCGCCGGGACGGAGCGCAAGAACCGCGCCCTGCTCGAGGCGGCCCGCATGATCGAGCAGGAGCGCGCCTCCCTCCGGGAAGCGAACGCGATCGATCTCGACGCGGGCAGGCGGAGCGGTCTGGCGCCGGCGCTCCTGGACCGGCTGACGCTCTCGGACAAGGTCCTCGCACAGATGTGCAGGGGCCTGGAGGAGGTCGCCGCCTTGCCCGATCCGGTGGGCGAGGTGGTCCGCATGTGGAAGCGGCCGAACGGGCTCGTCGTCGGCAGGATGCGGATTCCGCTGGGCGTGGTCGGCATCATCTACGAGGCCCGGCCCAACGTCACGGTCGATGCGGCCGCCCTGTGTCTGAAGTCGGGCAATGCGGTCCTTCTCAGGGGGGGCTCGGAGGCGATCCGGTCGAACCAGGCCCTTGTGGGGCTCCTCGTCCGATCCCTGGAGGAGGCAGAGCTCCCGGCTGCGGCGGCCCAGCTCGTGGGGACGACGGAGCGGGCCGCCGTGCTGGAAATGCTCCGTCAGGACGAGACGATCGACCTCATCATTCCGCGGGGCGGTGAGAGCCTCATCCGCTTCGTGGCGGAAAACTCCCGCATCCCGGTGATCAAGCACTACAAGGGAGTCTGCCACGTTTACGTGGACGAGGGGGCGGACCCGGAGATGGCCGCGCGCATCTGCGTGAACGCGAAGGCGCAGAGGCCCGGGGTCTGCAACGCCATGGAGACGCTGCTCATCCACGAAGCCGAAGCCGACCGGCTGCTTCCGGAGATCGTCCAGGCGCTGCGCGCCGAAGGCGTGGAGATCCGCGGCTGCCCCGAGACCCTGCGCCGCATCCCGGACGCGGTGCCGGCCGCTGAGGAGGACTGGGGGGCCGAGTACCTGGACCTCATTCTGTCGGTCCGGGTCGTCCCGGGTCTGGAGGAAGCGATCGAGCACATTCGGCGCTACGGCTCTCTGCACACCGAGTCGATCGTCACGAGGGACTACGAGAGAGCGCAGCGTTTCCTCAGGGAGGTGAACTCTTCGACGGTCCTGGTCAACGCCTCCACCCGTTTCAGCGACGGCTTCGAGCTCGGGCTGGGCGCCGAGATCGGGATCAGCACGACCAAGCTCCACGCCTATGGACCCATGGGGCTGGAGGAGCTGACCACGACCAAGTTCATCGTGTACGGCAGCGGGCAGCTCCGCCAGTGAGAGGCTGTCGATAAACGGCCATCTGCGGCGTTGCCCTCATCCTTCGTTCCCGGCCTTCGCCGGGACAGGCTCCCCACCCGTCCGCCATGTTTTCAGGTACGCCTCATTCCTCAGGATTTCGCGCGCCTTGCATCTGGCCATTTCTCAACAGCCTCTCGAGAGGGTGTCTTTCGACACCCTCGTCAGCGGAGTGTCATATTTCGTCAGCGCATGAGAGCTGGATCCAGAAGTCTGTTGCAGCAACGGCCTAGATTCACGGAGTGCAGAGGCTGGGTTCCGGCCTGCGTCGGAATGACGGCCAATTACGAGACCGCCGCCAAGGAGCGGCGGTCACTCCCCGATCGAGAACAGCCAGCGGCAGCAGATCTCGTCCGGGCCCTGCCTCGGCGGCAGTTTCAGCGGGGCGACTCGAATCCTCGGGTCCACGGCCCGGGCGAGCCCCCTGAAGTAGGCCGTCTCCGCCTGCTCGCAGGTAAAGACCTTGCGCCCGTACCTCTCCATGGCCTCGAGGAAAGGGCAGGTCTTCGCCTGGAAGGTGATGCTGTCCGGGGTTTCGGAGAGGACCTCGAAATCCACGATCGCCATGAACGGGTCCAGGCTCAAGACCTCCTTTACGCCTGCCAGTCCTTTGCCGTCGATCGGAAAATATTTCCGGATGCGCTTGACCGAGACGGCACCGTAGCGCTCCCACACCTGGACATCCAACTCGAGCGCCCTGTCGAACCCGTGCGCCTGCTCGGCGGCCACGAACCAGAGGCCGTCCATGGCCGAAGCCAGCTCGGCGGCGAGCCGAAGCCTCTTGACGAGCTCCTCCCGCGGGAGATCTTCGATCCGTCTGATGGCGGCCATGCGGCTCCTTTCCGACAACGGATTCGGGGATCCGACCTGCCGAGCGACTCTTCGCGACAGACGACCCCACATCGGGCCCCGGGCGGTCACCCCATCTGCACGGGGATCTCCCTCCGGCAGAACCTGCACCTTCCCTCCTCGATCTCCATCGAGAGCACCCGGAAGCCATGGCGTCGGATGACCGTCTTTCCGCAGCCCGGGCAATCCGTGTTCTCTCCTTCGTCCCCGGGAATGTTCCCGGTATACACGTAGAGCAGGCCCTCCTCCCTGCCGATCCGCCGGGCCCTCCGGAGCGTCGCCTCCGGGGTCCTGGGCCGGTCGGTCAACCGGTAGGTCGGATGAAAGGCGCTCACGTGCCAGGGCAGATCGATCCGGAGCCCGCGCAGGAACCGCGCGATGTCCCGAAGCTCCTCCTCCGAGTCGTTCAGCCCCGGTATGACGAGGGTCGTCACCTCCACCCAGATGCCGCGCCGCACCATCTCGCGGATCGTATCGAGCACAGGATCCAGCCTGGCCTTGCAGATCTTCCGGTAGAAGCTGTCGCGGAAGGACTTGAGGTCCACGTTGGCCGCGTGCAGGACCGGCTGGATGGTCTCGAGGGCCTGGAGGGTCGTGTAGCCGTTGGTGACGAAGACGTTCTTGAGACCCTCGCCCGCGGCGATGCGGGCCGTGTCCAGGGCGTATTCGAAATAGACCGTGGGCTCGGTGTACGTGTAGGAGATCGATCCGCAGCCTCGCTGCAAGGCCATCTCCACGACCTTCTCCGGCGCCACGTCGGCCCCGTCGATGCGGCCCTGATCGGCGGGCATCTGGGAGATCTCGGCGTTCTGGCAGTGCAGGCACTGCAGATTGCACCCCACGGTGGCTATCGAGAGGGAAAGCGAACCCGGATAGAAGTGAAACAGCGGCTTCTTCTCGATCGGGTCCACGTTGATGGCCACCGGCCTTCCATGGACCAGCGTGACGAGACGGCCCTCCGCGTTCTCCCGGACGCCGCAGATGCCTCGGCCGCCCGGTTCGATGCGGCAGCCATGAGGGCACAGACCGCACCGGACGGCGTTCTTGTCCACTTGCTCTGAAAAAAGAGCTTCCTTCATCTCCTTGCGCACTCCTTTCGAACCAGACCCCACCCAGTCAACATGAAACCACCGAGTCGGTTTGTCAACGGCTGGCGGGGTGGGGTGCTAACAAAACGAAAGGGAAGGAGATCGGGCAAAGCAGGCCGAGCCGCCCGCAGGGAGGGATGCGGACGTCAATTCACGGCTTTTCCTGGAGCTTCTCGGTTCTGGACAAGGGATTCGAAGAAGTCCTCGGGCTCTCCTGGATGTCCCGCTCCAGCTTGGCCAGACATTGGCCGCAGATGCCGTGGCTGATTTTGTTGTCCTGCGAGGGTGTTTCGCTGATGATCCGCTTGCAGTGTGCGCATATGGTGATCACGGTGTTCCTTCCGGGAGGGGTGCCGGGCAGGCCCGGGAGCGAACGACTGCCTGTGGACCGCTCTTAAGCAAATTCGATACCAGGCGGGGAGCCTCGAGAGGGGCGAATGTGCAGGGACCTTTTGCCAAATAAAACAAAGTAGAAGGAAGGCTTTCCCCTTGAGGACCGGCAGCCGATGCTCGGTGGCTGCGGACGGGAAGGCGCACCCTGGTGGGAAATTGATTTCTCTTTAGTGAGAAAAAATTCCCGCCGCAAGGATGCGTTGCGGTGGCAATCAGGAGGACCTGGCCCCCTGGAGGAGGAGATCCACGATCCGATGCCCCTCCTCGATCAGGACCCCCGTGCTCAGGGCCGCACTTTCGTCGAAGGAGGCCGCAGCGCCGGAGCCTTGCCGCCGGGCAAGCCCCGTCGGGGCGGCGGAGGCAGGATGGGTGAACAGCAGAAAAGGCACCGGCTCGGAGCTGTGCGTGCGGATCTTCAGCGGGGTCGGATGGTCGGGACAGAGCAGGATGCGGAAAGGAAGGCCGGTCCGCATCAGCCCTTCGTGCACGACGGCCACGACCTCCTCGTCGAAGCGCTCGATCGCCTCGATCTTCCCGTTGAGGTCCCCCCGGTGACTGGCCTCGTCCGGGGCTTCCACGTGAAGGAACGCGAGATCCACGTCGCGCAGCGCTTCGAGCACGGCGGAGGCTTTCCCCCTGTAGTTGGTGTCGAGGTCGCCGGTTGCACCCTCCACTTCGACCGGCTGGAGGCCGGCGTAGCGGCCCAGCCCCTTAATGAGGTCGACGGCGCAGACCGTGACTCCGCGTATGCCGAAGCGTTCCGTCAAGCCGGACATTCTGGGGCGAGGACCTTCTCCCCAGAGCCACAGGGCGTTGGCCTTTCCCTGAAGCTCGGCGGCCAGAGCCGCCGAGAGGCCGGTCTCGAGGATCCGGGATCCGCGTGCCATGAGGTCCCTGACTTCCGCGCTGCCCGGACCCCGGGGAAGAAAAGGGTCGATCTGCCGGCCGCTGATGTCGTGAGGTGGCGTCGTGCGCAGGCCTTCAAAGAGCTTGCGCCCGTCCTTCCAGAGCAGCACGTGGCGATAGGAGACGCCGGGGTGGAAGGAAAAACGAGGGTCCGGCAGGTGGTCGTTCAGCGCCTGTATGCATGGCCTGGCTAGCTTCGTGGCGATCCCGCCGCCGCTATAGTCGGCCATGATCTCCTGCCCGTCCCTCTGTTCGATGCGGACCAGATTGCACCGGAAAGCGAGATCGTCCGCGCCCATGGCAATTCCGAGGCTGGCCGCCTCCAGGGGGGCTCGGCCCGTATAACATTCGAGGGGCGAGTATCCGAACAGAGACAGATTGGCCACGTCGCTGCCCGGGGGCATCCCGGCAGGCACCGTTCGCAGGAGCCCGACGGTCCCGTTCCGAGCGAGGTAATCCATGCGCGGAGTCCGGGCCGCCTGCAGGGGGGTCTTGCCGGCCAGGGCGGGCTGCGGTTCGTCCGCCATGCCGTCTGCGACCGCGATCAGATATTTCATGTCGGAGGCCTTATGCCCGCCGCCCGCAAGGGCTCGAGAGGCTGTCGATAAACGGCCATCTGCGGCGGCGCGCTTCAATCTTCCCGGTCGTGGCGGCGGAAGACCAGGACGCCGTTGGTCCCGCCGAAGGCGAACGAGTTCGAGATGGCGATCTCGATGTCCTGCTTCCTGGCCCGGTTCGGAACGTAGTCGAGGTCACACTGCGGATCCGGAGTGTCGTAGTTGATCGTAGGTGGAAGAACCCCGTTCTGCAACGCGAGAAGGCAGTAAGCGGCCTCCACGGCCCCGGCCGCGCCCAGCATGTGGCCGGTCATGGACTTGGTCGAGCTCACCGCCAGCCGCTCGGCGTGGGGCCCGAAGGCGCTCTTGATCCCCTGGGTTTCCGCCAGGTCGTTGTAAGGCGTCGAGGTCCCGTGGGCGTTGACGTAATCCACCCGGCTCGGCTCGATGTCGGCATCTTCCAGGGCGAGCTTCATGCAGACGGCGGCGCCCCTGCCTTCGGGCGAAGGAGCGGCGATGTGGAAGGCGTCGCCGTTCTCGCCATAGCCGATCACTTCCCCGTAGATCCGCGCTCCCCGGCGGATGGCGTGATCCCGCGCCTCCAGCACGAGAACGCCCGCACCCTCCCCCATCACGAATCCGTCGCGGTTCTTTTCGAACGGCCGCGACGCCGCCTCGGGCGGCTCGTTCCTTCTGGAGAGAGCCCTCATCGCGCTGAAGCCGGCGATGCCGATGCGGGTCACGCACGCCTCGGTGCCGCCGGCGATCACCGCATCGGAGTGGCCGTGCCGGATCAGCCGGTAAGCGTGGCCGATGCAGTGCGTGCCCGCGCTGCAGGCCGTGGAAATGCAGAGGTTGGGTCCCCGGGCACCCAGGTGGATGGCCACCTGGCCCGGTGCCAGGTTGGCGATGACCATGGAAACGTGGAAGGGGGAGAGACGGTCCGGTCCCCTGGCGCGGACCAGGTCCAGGGCGGATTCCATGGTCTGGAGCCCTCCCATGCCGGAGCCGATCACCACACCCACACGGTCGGCGTTGCTCTCATCGATGACGAGCCCGGAATCCCGCACCGCGAGGATGCTGGCGGCCATGCCGTACTGGATGAAAGGATCCATGTGCCGCAGCTCCTTGCGGTCCATGAACTCGGCGGGATTGAAATCCCGGAGCAGCCCGGCCACCCGGCAGGGGAGATCGGAAACCTCGAACCCGGTGATCCTCCGGATGCCGCTGCGGCCCTCGCAGAGGGCTTTCCAGTTCTGCTCGACGCTCAACCCGAGAGGAGTGAGCAGACCCATCCCGGTAGCCACCACCCGAATGCCTTTCAAACCCGTCCCTTTCTGTCCAACGTTGTGTGCGCGATGCGCAGCCGCGAGCCTGCCTTCGCTCGCCCTCCGCAGAGGAAGCCGTCAACGTAGATGTGCTGGGTTCCTCTGTCAAGGTGCCAGGATCAGGTGTCAGCCAAGCCTGGGACCACGGTTCGGGTTCCGCTGCTCGGTACCTTTTCGTCGTCCTTGCTCAACCTGATACCTGGTACCCAACACCTCCTCTTCTCAGTCTTTCCACTTTCCGATAAGAGCCTCCTCCACGCTCTTGAGCCACCAGTTCAGCTCCTGGAGCGGCATGTTCCAGGGTCGCTCGGTGAGATTCTTAAACGGGATGAGCGTCACGGCCGGGTCCTTCAATGGGCCCTCCAGGCGGTAGTAGAAGATCACGATGGCTCCGTCCGGACCCTGGACCACTTTGCCCACGACCGGGATCAGGTCGAGCACCTGGTCGAGCTGTTCCATCGGCCTCAGGGAGAGCAGAACCCGGAGCTGATCGCGCACCGAGTCATAGGAGCCGCTCAAGTTGGCCAAGGCGATGCTCGAGTCGACGTCGAGGCTTTGGGTGCTGAGGGTCCCGTTGTCCAGGTGGACCTTTCCCCGGAGGCTTCGCAGCGGAATCCCCTGCGCTTTCAAGTCGGACAGTCGCACCTTGGACCACTGGGTGACGTTCACGAGCGTCAGGATCTTGGCGAGCAGGTCGTAGCGCAGAATCACGCCCTCCCCGCTCTCCAGCGACAGATCCCCTGCGAGCGTGCGGGTCCAGCGACCCTGGGAGTCGTAAGTGCCGCGGAGGTCCCCTGTGATGAGAACGGGGGCGTCGACCACCGACGGCGCGGAGAGCCAGGCAAACACGTCCCGCGACGCGATGTCGGTAAGTGACAGGCGGACCGAGAAGGGGACCCCGGCGGCTTTCGGGCCGGCTTCGCCCGACAGAGAGATCTCGCCCGCGCCGTGCCGCGCCTGGAGATCCTCGAGGAGGAGCTTTCCCCTGACGATCCCTCCGTGCGCCTTGAGCCGTTCCAGAGCGATGGCCCGGTAGATGAAGCGGCCCAGGTCGAGCCGCACCTTGAGGTCCGCATCGGCCCACGGGGAGGGGCTCGCTCCCTTTCCCGGCAGCTGTTTGGGCGGGCCGGCGGCTTGGTCTTTTTGCAGCAGCGAATCCAGACCCAGGGCCGGCGAGGAAATCTCGAGATCTCCCGTGAGCGGCTTCCATGAGCGCAGCCGCCCCTTGGCGGCGATGCGATTCCCCCGGAGCTCGAAGCCGACCTTCCGGAGGTCCAGCGATCCGCCGGCGCCGGCCAGGTCGGCCTGCAGTCCGGTCAGAGGGTAGGCGCGCCCTTCTCTGGAGAGGGTGACGTTCCCCGGCCCGAGGACCGAATCCCACACCGGACCGTCCTGGAGCCAGCGGATGGTCCCCTGGGCCGGAAGGCTTCCCCGGGCCGTCTTCGCCTTTCCGAGCAGCAGCGAGACGTCGGAGGCGTCCAGCCTCTCGCTGGACCAGCGGATTTCCCCCTGGGGTTGCTCGCTCTGTTCCCCGAAGCGGAACTGTCCCTTCAACCGCAGGGGGCTGCTCCCGAGCAACAGCTTCACATCCAGATCCTGCAGGGAGGAATCGGTGAAGCCGATGGTCCCGGCGATCCTCGTCAGCTCCAGCGGACATGCATCGATCTCGGCGGCCGCGCCCTTCAGGAAGGTCTTGCCGGTGACTTCGAGCCGCTCCTCGGCCTCGCGGCCGAAGGAGTAAACGACCCGCAGGCCCAGCGTGCCCTTTCCCGAAGCGTCGCGGACCTTGCGCGACACCTCCCGGACCGCGTCCGGAATGATCCCATGGTCGAGCTCCCGCACCGCCTCGGACAGGTCCAGGTCCACGGTGCCGGAGATGTCCAGGCGGCTGCTGCTCTTGTGTATGCCCCGGATGTGTCCTGCGGCTCGCCCCAGGTGTGCCTTGCCGTAGCGTGCGGAGAAATCCCGGAACAGAAGCTCTCCCCGGGCAAGCTCCAGGGTGCCGTTCACGGCGCGAAAAGGCAGGTACGGCTCGGGAATCGGCAACAGGACCGTGGTGTCGCGAAAGACGAGCCGCAGCCCGAGCGCGTCCTCCCCCTGTGGCGTGTCCATGCGGGAGAAGTCCGACAGGTCGCCGACCAGGTCGGCCTGCGCGTCCACGGTCCCGGCCTGCGTCATGCGGACCAGAAACGGCCACACGGCGCCGTCGAGCAGTCCGAGGGGAAGGTACTCCTTTGCCTGGACCAGCGGCAGACCCTGGCCGGAGATGTGGAGGTCCAGATACGAGAAAGGCTTTCCCCTGGCCATCAGTCCGCCGCTGAACCCGAGCCGCAGCCCTTCCAGGTCGAGCTCGCCCCGAACGGAGGTCACCTGCTCCCGACTCAGCTCGCCCGTTGCCCGCAGGACGACGTGGGTCGGTGTCAGCGCCTTGGTGTGCACGCGCGGGTTGTCCCATGCGGGGGACTCGACATCGATTACCAGGTGAGCGCTGCCCGGCAGGAGCAGGGCCCCGTCGTAGCTCACGCTCCCCTTCAGGGTCCCGGCGAGCTTGCGCCCCCGTGCCTTGTCCGGCAGATAGGGCGCGATCGCTTCGAGGGAGACATCCCTGACAGAGAGATCGAGGCCGGCCCCCAGGTCCTGCAAGGAGCGCGCGTGCTTCCAGTGCTCGATGTTGCCGGTCAGAGCGAAGGAACCGGCGCCGCAGGGCTTCTCGAAGCGGCCGGAGAGCTCGACGTGGAGCCGGTCGAGAAAAAGGCGGCTGTTCGTTCTCAGGTCCAGGTCCTGAATCGACAGGGTCTCGGGGTCCTTGGATGGCTCATCCCGGAAATGGACCTCCCCTTCCTGCAGGCTGATGCGGCTCTTCCAGAGGAGCGGGCCGAGGGACGAAACCAGCGGATGGGATTGCAGGGTTCCGGGGACGTTCTCCTTCAGGTAGCGGCCGGAGAACAGGCGTGCGAGGTTGAATTCTCCCGAGGCATCCCGGACCAGGTACACGCGGGGACGGAACCCCTGTACGCTGCGCACCCGCAGTTGACCCCGGAGAAGGGCGCCGGGGTCCAGACCCACGGATACGGACTCCGCGCTGAGAATCGTGGTTTCCGTCTCGTCCCGCTCATGGATCGAGAGTTGATCGAGTCGAAACCCGATGCCTTGCTTCAGCGAGAACCGGATGCTTCCGAGAACGACCTTCTTCTGGATCGCGTCCTCCATCATCCGGACCAGGGTCGCATCCAGATGGGACAGGTAGAAGAGGCCCGGGACGACGACGAGCGCCGCAATCGCAAGGGTCAGGAGAAGGAAGGACAGATAGGAGCCGAAAGACCTCTTACGCATCGAGTCCGTTCATCCCCGCCGCTCGGTCGTTCGTTCAGTTTGGTGACGGAAGGCCGCCGGTGACTCGGAGCAGATAGGCGGTGATGCGGGTGAGGTCGTCGGTCAGGATCAGGACGCCCACCGCGATGAGGAGCACCGCGCTTACGATCTCGATGGCCCGGAAGTGGCTCTTGAAGACCCGCGACACGCTGAGGAAGCGTTCGACGCCCACGGCCGACAGCAGGAACGGGATCCCCAGTCCGGCGGAGTAGATCGAAAGCAGCCAGATCCCCTGTCCGATGGTCTCCCGGGTGCCGGCGTAGAAGAGGATCGCCGCCAGGATCGGGCCGATGCACGGGGTCCAGCCGAAGGCGAAAGCGAGGCCCACGGTGAACGACCCCAAGATTCCGACGGGTTTCCGCTGTTGGTGGTAGCGCTTTTCACGGTCGAGGAAGCGGATGCGGAAGACTCCGAGGGTGTGGAGGCCGAAGACGATGACGAGCAGGCCCGCGGCCTTTCTGAGGAGGCCCATCTGGCTGACCAGGACCTTGCCCAGGACGGTCGCCGAGGCGCCGAGACTGACGAAGACCAGGGAGAAGCCGAGCACGAAAAAAAGCGCGTTGAGGAGAACGCGGCCCGTGCTTCGGGTGCCGCGGCCGTCCTCTCGCATCTCGGACAACGAGACGCCGGAGATGAAGCTCAGGTAGGCGGGGATCAGCGGCAAGATGCAGGGAGAAAGAAAGGAGAGCAACCCCGCCGTGAAGGAGGCGAAGGTGGATATCTGGACCATGGGCACCCCAAGCCGAAAGACGAGCCAGTGTGACGATCCGTCTAGGAGCAACGGTCTTTCGGTTACTCTAGCATATCGATTTTTGCTCAATCAATTCTCGGAAGATCCGAAGAGAGCTGTCAGTTGTCGGTTGCCAGCAAGCAAGAGAGAACGTGTCGCGAAGCTGTGTCAGGTTTCGTCATCTCGGGCCACCTGCGGAGCGCGTGTGAGCCGGGATCCCTGGTGGCAGCGGGATTCCCGCTTGCGCGGGAATGACGAGCCGGTGGGCTCATCCTATTGACACGGGCAGTCGAATCTCATAAAGGTAGCCGGAGCCGGCTATTCCCTCTCCGCTGCGCACCCTCCCTGCGAGCAAGTTTTCGGACGAGACCTCCATGAACCGAAGGTGTTGCTTCCTGCTTGCATGCTTCCTGAGCCTCTCCGCCCAGGGCTGCTCGACCTTCACCTCTTACCCGGAGCGCATTCAGGGGCCCCTGGAGAGTTTCCAGTCCGGGAAGCTCGAGGGGTCTTTTAAGGAGGTCGAGGGTCGCTGGGACAAGCGGCTGGACAAGCTCGTCTGGCTCCTGGAGGGTGCCATGGTGCTCCACACGGACGGACGGCTCGAGCAGAGCAACGAAGTCCTCGCGCGCTCTGAAGAGCTGATCGAGCACTATGAGCAGAAGGCGGTCGTCAGCGTAACGGACACGGCCTCGCAGGGCGCCAGTCTGGTGTTGAACGAGAAGACGATCCCCTACGAGGGCGAGCCTTTCGAGAAGGTCCTGGTGAACACTTACAAGGCCATGAACGACCTCTTCCTGCGCCGCTATGAAGAGGCCCGGGTGGAGATCCGCAGGAGCTTTGCGCGGCAGCAGGAGAATCGCAGGCGCCACGAAGAGGAGATGCGGCGGCTCGAAGCGAGGGCCAGGCGCGAGCGGGTGGAGCCGGACGCTTACATCCGCGGGACCGAACCTTACTACCGCGATCAGCAGGAGATCCTGCGGCGCGTGAAGAACCCGTACGAAGACCCTTTTGCCTACTACCTCTCCGCCCTCATCTACGAGCTCAACGGCGAGTACAACGACGCTTACATCGATCTCGAACGCATCCAGGAGATCCGGCCCGGGGTCCCGTGCGTCGAGGACGACCTGCTGCGGATGGCGAGCCAGGCGGGCCTGTCCGATGCCTACCGGACCTGGTCGGAGGCGCTGAAGAGGACCGCCCGGGTGCCGGGCAAGGACCAAGCCGAGGTGTTCGTCTTTTTCGAGACCGGCATGGCGCCGCGCAAGCAGGAGATCAGGGTGCCCCTGCCGATCCCGAACGTCGGGATCCTCTCCCTGGCGCTTCCCAAGTACGCGCACGTTCCGAGCCGCATCGCCCAGGCGGCCCTGTACGGTCCGGACGGTTCGCTCCTGGGCGAGACGTCCGTCCTCACCGATCTGGAAGCCGTCGCCGTCAGGAACCTGGATGATCGGATGCCGGCTCTCCTCATCAAGCAGGTGCTGCGCGCCAGCGCCAAGGGGGCCGTGGCCGCGACCGCCCAGGACCAGGGCGGGGCTCTCGGAGCCCTGGCGGCCAACGTGTACAACTGGGTGAGCGAGCAGGCGGACCTGCGGTGCTGGACGACCCTGCCGCGTACGCTGCAGGCGGCCCGGATGAGCCTGCCCGCAGGACGGCACGATCTGGTGTTGGCTTTCCGGGACGCCGGGGGACAGCGGCTTCAGGACCAGCCGTTCAGCGTGGAGGCCAGGCCGGGAGCAAAGATCTTCGTGCACGCCCGGTCCGGGACGGCGGGTGTGATCTCCTTTCATGTTTACTGAGGGGGGTTTGTGGTTTCCGAAACCGAGAGGGGATAGAATGAGAACACTTCTGCAGGAGCTGCATGCTGCGCCGGTCCCCGAGCCCGATCGGGAGCGGCCCTGCGCGAGGGAGGGACCAAGATGAAGAGCTGCCGCGAAAGACTTCGCCTGCTTTGTTGCGTTCTGCTGCCGGGCGCCGCGCTTGTGCTGGCCTCGGCCTGCGCGAGCTCGACCACCTCCAACGTGGGGGTGGGACAGATCGTCCAGACCGATCAGGGGGAGGTGCTCCAGAAGGAATACGTGGTCAAGGACAAGAGCTTCGGCAAGGAGATCCAGGTCACGGACATCAGGGCCAGGTTCCGGGGAGAATTCCTGGAGGGACAGGCGATCCTGGCCAATCAGAAGAAGTCCACGGTGGCCTTCGAGTACAAGTTCGAGTGGTTCGATGCCGAGGGATTCCCGATGGAGTCCCTGGTGACGCTGTGGAAGCCGGACCTTCTCTACGGCAAAGAGACGAAGACCGTCTTGGCCGTCTGCCCCCTGCCCCATGCCAAGGGTTTCAAGGTCCTGGTGCGCAAGCCGAACCCTGTCGAGGAGTGAGGAGGAGATTCGATGAGAAGGTCAAGCGTGTCTTCGATGGCCGCCGCGGCGTGCCTGCTCGCCCTGGCGAGCGGATGCGGGACCACCGTGGAATACGGAGACCCCAAGGCGGTCGAGACGGTGACGGTCGATTACGGCTCCACGGATCTGCAGATGATCGCGGAGCGGATGGTCCAGTCCATGCTGGCCTCGCCGGCCATCTCGGACGGGAACCGGCCGGTCCTTCAGGTGGCCTCGGTCGTGAACCAGACCGGGGAGCACATCGATACCAAAGCGCTCACCGACAAGATCCGCACCACCCTGCTCAAATCGGGGAAGGTCCAGTTCAGCGCGAGCGAAGTGCGTCAGGAGGTGATCGACGAGCTGGAATATCAGAGGAGCTCCGGATACGTGGACCCCGAGACGCGCAGGCAGGTCGGCAAGCAGGTGGGCGCCGCCTACCTGCTGACCGGCGACATCGCCTCGATCCGGAAATCCAAGGATGACACCCGGGACGTCTACTACAAGATGACTCTGAACCTCGTGAACCTGGAGACGGGCCTGATCTCCTGGGCCGACGAGAAGGAGATCCGCAAGCGCCAGGAGTGAGCCGTGAGGCCGCCCGGCGGCTTGCGTTGCAGAGCTTGAAGGATCTTGCGGGAACGATTCGTGAATCCGCCGGCGCGGCCCCGGGCAACGAGGAGCGTGCGGCGGGGCACCCACCGCACGCATTTGCCGCTAGCGGAGGTGAGATTTTCAATGAGAGGGAGTCCACGGGCACCCCTGGCGCGCGCAGCGTTTCTCGTCGCCTTGCTGGCCGCCGGGTGCGCCAGGAGGGTGGAATACGGAGACCCCGCCGCTCAGGAGACGCTCACCGCGGACTTCGGTTCCACGGATCTGCAGATGATCGCCCAAAAGATGGTCGAGTCGTTGCTCGCCTCTCCTGTGGTGCAGGAGGGCAGTCCGCCGGTCGTCCAGGTCAGCCGGTTCCGCAACAAGACCGACGAGCACATCGACGCGGTTGCGATCACGGACAAGATCCGCACGGCCCTGTTCCAGTCGGGCCGTGTCCGGTTCGTGGCAGGCGAAGTGCGGGAGGAGGTCATCCGGGAGCTCGAGTACCAGAGGGGCAGCGGGTATGTGGACGAGACCACGCGTCGCAGGATCGGCAAGATGGTGGGCGCCGAATATCTGCTGATGGGCGAAATCACTTCGATTCGCAAGAAAGCCGGACGGCAGACGGACCTCTATTTTCTCGTCACCTTGAATCTCGTGGACCTCCAGACGGCTCTCATCCCGTGGGCGGAACAGAAAGAGATTCGCAAGGTGGCCACCCGCCCCCTCCTGGGCTGGTGAGGCTGTCCAGAAACGCCCATCTGCGGCGTTGCGCGCATCCCTCGTTCCCGGCCTTCGCCGGGACAGGCTCCCCACCCAACGCCCTTGCTTGCGTGGGGCTGCCATTCGTCGGGACTTCGCGCGCTTTGCATCTGGGCATTTCTGAACAGCCTCCAAGAGCGGACTGGTTCGCCAAGCTCCTGCTGGGGCTACCAGCAGGGGCTGCTATGCGCCGAACAGACCGGCCAGCAAAGAGAAGGGCAGCAGGGCCACGTCCACGGGAATGCTCAGAATGAACAGGGGCACCTTGCCTGCGGGCGCGATCGTGGAATCCCGTACCGCTCGCGAGACCGCGAACACGTAGTCGGTGTTGTAGGACCAGCCGGCCTCCTCCCGTTCCGTCTCGGCCAGGGAGGGACCCTGGGAAGGGACCGTCCGTACCTCCGAGCCCTGGGACGAATCCCCCTGCTCTGCGCAGGCGGCCGGAACGGCCAGACCGACCAGAAGCGAACACGCGAGAAAGACCGCCAGCCAGCTTCGGAGCGCGTAAGGTGCCCGTGTGCGGGGCCTCATCTTCGTCCTCCTTGTGGTCAATTGCTGTCAGTGGCCGATGCAAAGCTACCACACCCAGGCATCGGGTGTCAGGCCCGAGAAGGTTCCAGGTATCAGGTATCGGGTTTTAGGAAATCCGCAAGCCGACCCTTTCTCGTTTCCCTGACACCTAACACCTGACACCTGAAACCTGTCTTATACTCTTTTCGCGATCTCCCGCTCCACGAACCACCAGTCGGTGGAATCGGTTTCCATCGCCAGGCGGGCGAGCTGCTTGGCGGAGTCGGTGAGCAGTCTCTGGTAAGCGAACTCGAGCCAGGGGCCGGCGCGCAGATTTCCGATGTCGGCCTGCTCCTTGACGTGCAGGAGCAGCTCGAGCTGGTCCGCGTCATGGGCGAGCCTCGCCTCGAGGGTTTTCTTTTCCTCGAATTCCCGCACGAGGGAGGCGATTTCCTCGCCGAAGGGAAGCCGGAGCACGAACCCCTCCAGGACCTTCTCTCCGTCCGCCGCGACGTATTTTTTGTTCACGTAGTTCAAGTCTCCGATCCTGGCTTCGGGCAGATCATGGAACAGGCACATCTTGAGGAGCCGGGCCATGTCCGCGCCCTCCGCGAGGTTGCCCAGGACATAGGCGATGAAAAGCACGCGGCAGGTGTGATCGGCCACCGACTCGCTTCCCGATCCCAGATAGGCATATCCGCTGCGGGCGAGCTTCTTGAGGAAGCCCGCCTCGAACAGAAAGTCGACGATTGCTTTCACGGGTGGATCTCCTTTCGATTCCTCTTTCACGCTCGGCAAGACGTTGGGCGGCCAACCGCTCTCGTGCTCCGTGCACCGGGCACGGGACCGGGGGGGACAGACGGGATCTCCGGGAGGATTGTCGGGGCCCCCCCGCTGTGTTACACTGACCCAACCTTTCACAGCTAGCCATCGACATCCCGCACAGAACGACAGAAGGAGATAGCGCCCATGAAGAGGACGCCAGGTTGTCCGAGACGAAGCCTCCACCTCCTGCTGGCCCTCCTGGGCGCGTTGGTGATTTCGAGCCTTCCCTTGCTCGCGCCATTCCTCCCTCCGGATGCCGCCCTGGCCGACGAAAAGCCGAAGGACAGCCAGGAAGTCCAGGCATCTGTCAGCAAAACGAATCTCGTAACCGTTTACATTACCTCCTGGTGCCCGGCCTGTAAAATGACCACGGACTACCTCAAAGAAAAGAACATCGCCTATACGGTCAAGGACGTGGAGAAGAATTCGGATTACCTCAAAGAAATGGTGGAGAAAGTGGGCGGCTATCGCGGAGTGCCGGTGGTGGACGTCAACGGCAAGATCATTCTGGGCTTCAACCCCTATGTCATGGACGAGCTGGTGAAGTGATCGCCGGCTCCCTTTTCTGTCCCTTCCATCCCCTGCTGCCCCCCGACGACGGTGAGCTGACAACCGATCGATGAGAATCGTCGGCCTGACAGGCGGCATCGCAAGCGGCAAGAGCACGGTCTCGGAGATGTTCCGAAGGCTCGGCGCCGAGATCGTGGACGCCGACCTCACGGCCCGTGAAGTGGTCCGGCCGGGCCGCTGGGCCTGGAAGCGAATCGTCGCGCGGTTCGGTCCGGAGGTGGTCCAGGCGGACGGCCAGATCGACCGGAAGCGGCTCGGGCAGAGGATCTTCGAATCCCCATCGGAGAGGCGCTACCTCAACTGGATCACGCATCCCCCGATCTACCTTGAGATTCTCAAGGACGTCGCGCGCCGCTGGCGCAGACGAGCGCCTCTGGTCATGGTGGACGCGGCCCTGCTGTATGAGACCCCCCTGCGATTTTTCATCCAGCCGGTGATCGTGGTGTACACGGATCCTGAGCGCCAGCTCGAGCGACTCATGCGGCGGGACGGGGTGAACCGGGAGGAGGCGCTCGCGCGGATCCGCTCCCAGCTCCCTCTGGAGGAAAAGAAGAAGCGCGCCGAGTACGTGATCGACAATTCCGGCACCACCGTGGAAACGCAGAGGCAGGTCGTCGATCTGTGGCGAAAGATCACGTCTGTTTCGTAGGGGGCGACCGGCCGGTCGCCCCTGCTAGGATTCGTACTGGATCAGGCTGAAAGCCGGGCGCCCGCCCAGCCTGGCGCGGCCCCTGAGCCCGACCAGCTCGACCAGAAAGCAGCATTCCAGGATCTGCCCGCCCGTCCGTTCCACCAATCGGCAAGCCGCCGCCGCCGTTCCTCCGGTCGCCAGAAGATCATCGACCAGGATCACCTGCTGCCCTTTTTCGATCGGATCGTCATGCATCTCGATCGAATCGGTCCCGTACTCGAGAGCGTAGTTCTCCTGGATGGTGCGCGCGGGCAGCTTGCCCGGCTTACGGATGGGAATGAACCCGGCTCCCAGGCGGTAAGCCAGGGCGGCGCCCAGAATGAAACCCCTCGCTTCGATGCAGACGACGGCGTCCACGCGTTCTCCGATGTACCGCTCGGCAAAAAGGTCGATGGTCTTGGCGAAAGCCCTGCGGTCCCTGAGCAGCGTGGTGATGTCATAGAAAAGGATCCCCGGCTTGGGAAAGTCGGGCACTTCTCGGATGGCCTTGCGAAGCTCTTCCATGGATGCCTCCATTCATGTTGCTTCTTCACGGCAGATACAGCATGGGATCCACCGTCTTGACGTTGCGCCGGACCTCGAAGTGCAGGTGGTTTCCGTCCGCGCGGCCGGTCGCGCCCACTTCGGCGATCACCTGGCCCTTCTTGACCGGCTCGTCCACTTTGACCAGGTTTCGCCGGTTGTGGGCATAGACCGTCGTGAAGCCGTCGGGGTGCTGCACGATGATCAGGTTCCCGTAGCCGGAAATGCCGTTGTCGCTGTAAATGACCTTGCCCCCTTCCGCGGCCCTGATCGGAGTCCCTTTGGGCACGGCGATGTCGATCCCGTCGTGTTTCCTCCCGTCACGGACCCCGTACCAGGTCGTCACAGGCCCTTTGAGGGGCCAGGCGAAATCGAGCCCCCGCGGCTTGATCGGCGCGCCGGCTGTCTCGTGGCCGCTGCCGGTCCGGGAGCCGAGCTGCACCGGCCTCTGGGGTTCCGCAGCCCTTCCTGCGCCGGGAGCCGGCGTCCTTTCCTCCGGGAGCGGAACCTCCAGGACCCTGCTGGCGCCGGGAATGAAGAGGGCCTGCCCTGCACGGACCTCGGCGGGATTGTCGATGTTGTTGATCTGGCAGACCGCCTGCTCGTCCGCCTGGTACACGTGACAGATCCGCCACAGGGTTTCCCCCGGATGCACCGTGTGCATCACTCCGTTCATGACTTTTTCGGCGCCCGGGATGAACAGCTCCTGTCCGGCCCGGATGGACTCGGGGTTTTCGATCCCGTTCAGGCGGCAGACCGTCTCCATGTTCACTTTGTAAGCGTAGCAGATCCGCCAGAGGGTCTCCCCGGGCCTGACCGTGTGATGCACGCCGGCTCGGGTCCTGCCCTTGACGGACGCGCACCCCTGGAAGGCGAATGCAGCGGCACCCGACAGCACCAGGAGAACCCGAAGGGCGGCCAGAGCCCTCCGCTTCAAAGAAACGGCACCTCGCTCCCGGATCTCTTGGAGGGCCGTGCCCAAAGCCCGGTCGGGTCTATGCGCTGCAGCGATTTCCAACCCCCATCCCGGGCGGGACCCGATGCAGGGACACCGAACCTCGAAGCAGCGGCGCTTTCCGACGGGCTCCGGCGACCGCCGGCGCTTCACCCCCTCGCCTTGCCCCCGGTCAGGGGAACGAACCGGCACGGCCCGATGACCTGTTGATTGTATCCGGACGCCTGCTTGACGAAGCGCACGAGCTGCTGTTGACCCTGTCCGTTCTCCACCGGAAGGACGAGCCTGCCGCCCGGTTGGAGCTGGTCGAGCAAAGCTTCCGGCACCCTGGAGGCGGCGGCGCTCACCACGATGGCGTCAAAAGGGCTTTCGTCGCTCCAGCCGAACGATCCGTCCAGGATGCGGACCGCGATGTTATGGTAGCCCAGGAGATCGAGGATCTGGCGCGCCTTGCGAGCCAACAGGGGAAGCCGCTCCATGGAGTAGACGTGCTCGGCCAGCTCAGCCAGGATGGCGGTCTGGTATCCGGACCCCGTTCCGATCTCCAGCACCCTTTCGCCGCGGGACAGCTCGAGGGCCGCCGTGGTCAGGGCGACGATGTAAGGCTGGCTGATGGTCTGCTTCTCGCCGATCGGAAGAGCATAGTCACCGTAAGCTCTCTCGCGCAGGGCCTCGTCCACGAACAGATGTCGAGGCACCCTTTCCATGGCGGCGAGGAGCCGGGGCTCCACGATGCCTCTGGCACGGACGTAATCCTCAACCATCCTTTTCCGGAGCCGCGTCAGCTCTGGTCTGTCCAATGGCGGCACGCTTGGGACCCATCCGCATGGTGGATTCGAGGAAGTCGTGGTCTGTCAGGTCGATGCGCAGAGGAGTGACGGAGACATGTCCGTCTTTCACCGCCTTCCAGTCGGTCTCGGAAGCATCCCCCGCGTCCAGATACTGGAGCGTGTCCCTTCCGTAGGTAAAGCAGCGGTTTCCCTGCGCATCGCTGCGCTCTTCCAGAAAGTCGGCGTAGAGCTTGCGGCCAAGCCGGGTCCAACGAACCTGGAGCGGGGACCCGTCCAGGACGTTCGGCACATTCACGTTGAGCAGGGTGCCGGGCGGAAGGCCGTGCTGCAGGATCCAGCCGGCGATCTCGCGGGCGGCCTGGGCAGCCGGAAGGAACAGGAAGCCGCCGGAGGCGGCCACCGACACCGCCATGGAGGGGATCCGGAGCAGAGTCGCCTCCGTGGCCGCGCCCACCGTCCCCGAATATGTCACGTCCTCGGCCAGGTTGGCGCCCTTGTTGATTCCCGAGACCACCAAATCGGGCTTGCGGGGGAGAAGCCTGTGGATGGCGATGTTCACGCAGTCGCTCGGCGACCCGCTCGTCGAGAACCGGCGCTCTCCCTCGGGCAGGACCGTGACGGGTGCGTTCAAAGTGATCGTGTGGCTGTTCGCGTTCCGTTCCCGGTCCGGAGCAACCACCCAGATCTCGCCCAGGTCCGCGAGGGCTTCCTCGTTGGCGCGCAGCCCTTCCGAGCAGATGCCGTCATCGTTGGTCAGCAGTATCAGCCGTTTAGGAAGAGTCATGGTCGGCGGCCGTCCACGCGCGTCGGTGCGATGCCGGGATCGTCAAAATCTCCTTGCGATTGAAGGAAGATCCTAACAAAAGCTAGAATATCCTGCAACTCCGTTGGGAATTCCCTCTCCCCCGTGGCACGGGGGAGAGGGACAGGGTGAGGGGGAAGACCCGTAGACAGGACCACCTCCACCCCTCATCCTGACCTTCTCCCCTCGGCGAGGGGAGAAGGGATGAAAGGCGTGACGTTCGGCTTGAAACGGGCCGGCACACAGGGGAGACGCAAAGATTGCAGGTATTGGATCCGAACCGGAATGAAGCGGCCCGGCCGGGAGCTTCGGTGCTCGTGGCCATGAGCGGCGGGGTGGACTCCTCTGTCGCGGCGTGGCTCCTGCGCGAGGAAGGAATGCGGGTCGAGGGCCTCACGCTAAGTCTCTGCCCCGAGCCGCTTGCGGTCGAGCACCCGGTGTGGGCCCTACGCTGTCTGGAGTCGGTCGAACGGGCGCGCCGGGTCTGCCGCCTCCTCGGAGTCCGGCATGCGATCGTGGAGCAAGCCGACGCTTTCTGGGAGCGAGTGGTCGACCCGTTCTGTACCGAGTACGCCGGAGGCAGAACGCCCAACCCCTGCGTGCTCTGCAACCCGCGGGTGAAGTGGGCGGCTCTGCTGGAGGAGGCCGGCAGGAGAGGCTGTGACTTCGTGGCGACCGGCCATTACGCCCGCCTGGCGCGGACCGGAGGACGGGTACAGATTCTCAGGGGGCTGGACCGCTCCAAGGACCAGTCCTACGCCCTTTACGGTCTCGATCAGACCGCCTTGGGACGGACCCTTTTCCCTTTGGGTGCCCGGAGGAAATCCGAGGTGCGGAAGGCTGCCACCGACCTCCGCCTGCCGGTCTGGGATACGGCCGAGAGCCAGGATGTCTGCTTCATTCCGAAGCGGGGGCACGAGGACTTCCTGGCGGCGCGCGTTGCCCTGGCGCCGGGCCCCATCGAGGACTCCGAGGGACGGCTCCTGGGCACCCACCGCGGCCTTGCCCTCTATACGGTCGGCCAGCGCAAGGGCCTCGGCGTTGCCGGGGGTAAGCCTCTCTACGTGCTCGCCAAAGATGCGGCTGCCAACCGCCTGGTCGTCGGCCCCAGGGAGGCCCTCTGCCGCCGGTGCTTTTTGGTGAGCGGCGTGAGCTGGGTCTCGAGCGAAGCGCCTCCCGACGGAAGTTCTCTTGAGACCGAGGTCGAGCTGCGCTACCGGGCGAGACCGGTGCCGGCCGAGATTCGGGTCCTTGCCGGCGGTCGCGTCGAAGTCCGCCTCGATCGCCACACGCAGGCGGTCGCCCCCGGTCAGAGTGCGGTCTGGTACCAGGGAGAGGTGCTCATCGGGGGCGGCATCATCGAGGAATGATGGGCTCCTGCTCGTTGATGAACCTGCGCCGTGCGCATGGCAGCGGACCTCGACGCATGAGACGGAGGGCTTCGGGAGGCGCAGAAACGAAGGCAGAGGGCGCTTGCCCGCTTGGTTGATTTTTATTGCAAAGGAACACTTTGCATTTTATAGTCGGCTCGGTAAAGCACAAGAGGCGCCCCGGAAGACCCCACAACCCAGGCAGGCGAGGTGCAATCATGGAAGCTCCAGGTCTGACGGCTGCGGCGGCAGGAGCTCGGGGAGCCGCATCTCTTGCCCGGAGCCTTGCGCAGATCGTGGGCGCGGACCGGGTAACGGTCGATCCGGGGCGGATCTCAGCCTATCTTCCAACGGCGACGGTACAGGCGGCCGGCCTGGCGGCCGTGGAGCCGGCGTCGACCGAAGAAGTGCAGCAGGTGTTGGTCCTGGCCGGCCGTCTGGGCGTTCCTGTCTTTACGCTCTCCGATCGCACCCTGGATGCGTCCCTGGATCTGGGCCGGGGCGGGGTCGTTTTGGACATGCGCAGGATGCAGGCGATCGTTAAGCTCGACCAGCGGAACCTGCTCGTCCACGTGGAGCGGGGGGTGACGTTCCGGGCTTTGCGGGAGGCCCTCGATGCCGAAGGGCTGAAGGCGGCCGCGCCTCTGGCCGCCGCGTCCGAGTCGGTCCTCTGCAACTTCGTCAACCGCGCGCCTCTCAAGAAGGCCACGCTCTATCCCCAGCCGCACGTGTTCAATCTCCAGGTGGTCCTGGCGGACGGGCGGCTGTTCAGGACCGGCAGCCACGCCTTGAACGAGCTCGAGGATTGCCGTGACGACGGAGGCCCGAGCCTGAGCCGCTGGCACCTGGCGAGCGAAGACATCTTCGGCGTGGTGACCCGGGCCACGGTGTGCCTCTATCCCAAGGCCGAGTGCCGGGATGCGCTGCTGTTCGGGTTCGATCGGCCGGAGGATGCGGTGCGGGTGTTGCGCAACGTGCCGCGGACCGAGCTGGGCTGGGAGTGGCTGGCCGTGAACCGCCGCTTTGCCGGCCATCTGCTCGGCGAGAGGAGCCCTGCCCTGCCGGCCTGGACGGTGGTCGTGGGATTCGATCATTGCAGAAGGCTGGTGGAGTACCAGAAGGGGAAAGTCGCAGAGATCGTTGAGAAGCTGGGCGGCCGGCCTCTCGGGGCTCATGGGGAAACGTTCGCCAGGCTGTTGGACGAGGTGTGGTACCAGGCTTCCGAGCTCCACACAGGGTACTACTGCGGGTGCGACCGCGCCGTCGAGCTGGACGCGGTGGTCCGCAGGCACGTCGTGCGCGCCGGGCTCTCACCCGAAGATGCGGGGCAGTGCCTACTCTCGATCAACCGGGGCCGCTGCCTGTACGCCCAATACGACCTGTTTGCGGAGCCCGGCTCCCATCCGCGGCTCGTCGCAGCGATCGAGAAGGAGCTTTGCGGTCTGGGGGCGTTTTTCGACAGGCCGCGGGGAGCTCTCGCTGCCGACGTGCTGGGCCGCGTGCCGAACCTGCACAAGCACCTGGCCACCATCAAGGCGGTGGTGGACCCTCTGGGGGTCCTGAACCCCGGCCGCTACGTACGGCACGGCGATCCGGTCTATGAGGCGCTTCCGGTCGCCTGTGCGTGCGCCGAGGACACGGGAATCGAGCCCGGGAACCTCGAAGCGGCGGAGCGCAAGCTCCGGGATGTCGTCGGCGCCGAGTGGGTGAGCTCGAACCCGGCGGATCTCGCTGCCTATGGGAGGGACTTCACCATCTATTCGGGTGAGCGGCCGAACATCGTGGTCCTGCCCACGAGCACGGAAGAGGTTCAGGGCGTGGTCAGGATCGCCTACGAGCACAAGATCCCGGTCGTCCCTTTGTCGACCGGGTTCAACCACGGGGGGCTGACGGTGCCGAGGAAGGGCGGGATCCTGGTCGATCTGAAACGCATGAACCGCCTCCTGGAGATCGACGAGGCGACCATGACCGCCACCTTCGAGCCCGGCGTCAGGATGCGATCCCTCTGGTACGAGGCCCACAAGACCGAGACCTTCGGCGGCATCCAGCTTAAGCCGATCCTGCCCCTGACCCTGGCGAGCATTTCGCTCCTGAGCAATTACGTCTCCCGGGGAGGGCCGGGCAGCATGGTGAAGTACGGGATGGGGATGGACCTCACTGTGAACATGACGTGGGTGCTGCCCAACGGCGAGATCTTCCGCACCGGTCCCTCTTCCGTCCCGGGGGTGGGCAAGCTCGGGCTCAACTGGGGACCGGGGCCGGACATTACGGGGATGTTCTTCAACGCGGACGGCGCCTTCGGGATCTGCACCGAGATCACGACCCAGCTCTACCCGGACATGCCCGAGGAACAGATCATCCAGACCGCGGTGTTCGACGAGGACCCTGTGGGCTGCCGCAAGGCTTGCGACATCATGTACGAGGTCTGCCAGGACAACCTCGTCGAGTTCATCTACAAGAGCCACCCGGGCGTGATGTGCGTCATGCTCGCCGGCGTCATGGGAGGGAAGCCCCAGGATTACATCCCCATGACTCCTCGGCATCCTCTCTTCATGATGGTGACCGGGATGGATGAGGAGGAGATCCGGATCCGCGCGGACCTGGTCCGGGAAATCTTTTCGCGGCACGAGGTCATCGAGCTCGACGTGAGCATGCTCCCGCCCGAGTTCGCCGATACCTTTTCCACGGACCCCTGGAAGATGTCGCTCGGCCCGAAGAACGCCAACGTCGGGGCCTACCGGGGCGCCTTCCAGTGGCAGGCCGGCTACATCCAGGTGGACAGGGTTCCGGAGATCAACCAGGAGTACAAGAAGCTCATCCGGAAGTACTGGAAGACCTCGGATTCGAGGATGACCGAGGAGACCTCCCTCACCGGCACCGACATCCAGGGGCCCATGCCCTATGCGCGGATGGGCACCATCGAGTTCGACTACTGGTGGGACCAGGGGAACCCGGAGTCGGTGAAGCGCGCGAGTGTGATGATTCGCAAGACCACCGAGCTGATGTTCCGGCACGGCGTCATCCCGATCCGGAACATGTTCGGATTCGGGGAGCTGCTGCTCCCCAGGCTCGCCGTGTACGAGGACCTCCTGAAGAAGGTGCGCGCCGCCTTCGACCCGGCCAACCTCATGCACCCGGACGTGCTTCCGGCAACGGACGATTACGTCTGAAGGAGGCCGGCTCCCCCCTGCCGACCTGCAGCCGCGCAGAGCGCCCTTGGGCAGGATGGCGCATGGCGTGCCGCATCGCAGGGGCGCCGCCTGCGGCGCCTGACGAGCAGCTCATTCCCGGGATCCGGTCCCCGCTCCACCAAAGCCTCGCGACCTCACTGGGCGACGCAGGCGGCGCTCCTGCGAGAGCTCGGTGCTCTGCCGAGTTGCCGCATCCTGCCCGAATGCATCCAACAGACGAGGGCCTGAGTGAGATCGGCCCCGCAAGGGCTCGATTTCAACACGGCCTCCATCCAGATGAAACGTGGGAGAGGATGCCATGAAGGACGGGATCGAGCGAGCCCTGAGGTTCATGCATGGCCAGGGCTTCGGGCAGGAAGGCAATCAGGCGCGCGAGGTCACGGGCCCGCGAGCCGCGGACACCGAGTTGCTCGACGCGTACTCGCGGGCGGTCATGTCGGTCGTGGAGACGGTCGGCCCGGCGGTCGTGAGCATCTCGATCGGAGGCGTGCGGGTCAGGCGGGAGCCGGAGCAGGTCGGCGCCGGCTCGGGTGTGATCATCGCGCCGGACGGGTACGTCCTCACGAACGAGCACGTGGTCCATCGCGCCGGTCGTCTGACGGCAACGCTGGCCGACGGCAGAGTGCTCGGGGCCGCGCTCGTGGGCGCGGACTCGGCCACCGATCTGGCGGTGATTCGAGCGACCGGATCGAATCTGCCCTTTGCCGTCTTGGGGGACTCGGATCATCTCAGGGTCGGGCAGCTCGTCATCGCGATCGGAAATCCGTTCGGATTCCAGTCCACGGTCTCCACCGGCGTGGTGAGCGCCCTGGGCCGGGCCCTGCGCAGCCTGCAGGGGCCGCTCATCGAGAGCATCATTCAGCACACCGCCCCTCTCAACCCGGGCAACTCCGGCGGGCCGCTGGTCGATTCCAGGGGCCGCATCGCCGGGATCAACACGGCGATCATCGCGGCGGCCCAGGGGATCGGCTTTGCCATTCCCTCCAACACGGCCCGCTGGGTCGTGTCGCAGCTCCTGACCCATGGCAGGGTGCGCCGCGGTTTCCTGGGGATCGCCGGCCGCCAGCGGCCGCTGGACCGGCGGATCGTGCGGTTCCACGGTCTGGCGGCGGAGTTCGCGGTCGAGGTCATCTCGGTCGAGCAGCAGGGCCCTGCCGCCCGGGCGGGCATGCAGGCCGGGGACCTGATCGTGGCCATCGACGGCAAGGTCGTCGCCAGCGTCGACGACCTGCACCGGTTCCTGGCGGAGTGGAGGTTGGGCGATGCCGTGACGCTGAACGTCGTCCGCGGCCGCGAGCGGCTCGATCTCGAGGTAACGCCGGCCGAAGAGCCGAAGGGTTGAAGAAGAACAGCTGCTGCTCTTCAGTTGTCAGTAGCGAGGACAGCAGACCGCTTGGATCTGTTCTCAGATGCGGAGCTCTCCGCAGATGTGTGGCGGGTGTGCGCACGAGGAGTCGAGGGCGAGTCGCGGAGGCCGTCCCGAGCTCCGACCGGCCGGTGGACCGCAGCGCTGTTCCTCGTTATCTCGCCCTCTGGCCCGATTTTCGGGCCAGGCGATGTGCCCCATGAACACCCGGCCCGGAGCGAGGGACGAAAAGCGGGCCCTGCCCGAAGGGCCGCAGTCTCCGACCGTTGGGAGGAGAAGGGCCGGAGCGTTCTGAGCCCGAGACGATCGAGGGCGCTGCACCCGCCGCACGTAACCCGTTACGGCATCTCCAATCGGCGTATCGTCCCGCTCGCGGTCCTGCGGGCACCAGCCAAGCAGCGTCCCTACACCGGTTGGCCGGGTGATCCCTCCCCTGCCCCTTGCCGCTCCGGCTGGATCTCCTTGTTCCGATAGACGAGAAAGTAGAAGACCGGCACCACGATCAGAGAGAACAGGGTGGAGGCGAAGATCCCGAAAATGAACGACCAGGCCAGGCCGGAGAAGATCGGGTCCAGGGTGATGACCCAGGAGCCGAACAGCGCGGCCCCCGCAGTGAGCAGGATGGGCCGGGTCCGGATCGCGCCCGCCTCGATGATGGCTTCTTTCAGGCTTCTCCCTCCCTGCGCCATGAGGACGTGGATGAAGTCGATCAGGATGATCGAGTTGCGCACCACGATCCCGGCCAGGGCGATCATGCCGATCATGCCGGTGGCGGTGAAGAAGACCGGCGTGCCGTACGGGCCGATCGGCCGGTCGAGAATCAGGTTGAGGATGGCGAACCCCGGCATGATGCCGATGACCGTCAACGGAATGGCCACCATGATGATCACGGGAATGATGAGCGATCCGGTCTGGGCCACGAGCAGAACGTAGATGAGGGCCAGGGCCACGCCGAAGGCGATCCCCAGGTCGCGGAAGACGTCGAGGGTGATCTTCCACTCGCCTTCTCCTCTCCAGTTCACGCTGAATCCCGGCGGCAGCGGATTCTGCTCCAGATGCTTCTGCATGGAGAGGATCGCCACGGCCGGGCTGACCCCGGCGGTCTCTCCCATGACATAGACGACCGGCTTCAGGTTCTTGTGATAGATCGTCTTCTCCGCCGTCGTGTTGCGCAGACTGCCGAGCTCGGCCAGGGAGACCATCTCGCCTTTGGCCCCTTTGACGTACAGGCGCAGAATGTCGTCTGCATGAGACCGTTTGGCCTCGGGCAGCCGCGCCACGATGGCCAGGGGGCTGCGCTCTCCGGGAAGGTGGATGGTGCCGCCGGGCTGCCCTTCCAGGGCGAGTTGGACGCAGCGGGCGATCCCCTCGGGCGTGACGCCGTGCTGGGCCGCCTTGTCGCGGTCCACGAGAAAGTGGACCTTCTGCTGGTCGGCCTCGGTCGAGTCGTCCACGTCGACCACGCCGCGGGTCTGCGCGAACAGGCTGCGGACCCTTCTCGAGACGCGCGTCAGGTCCGCATAGCCGGCGTCCTCGGGGCCGTAGAGTTCGGCCACGATCGTGGCGAACACCGGAGGACCCGGCGGCATTTCCACGATCTTGAGGTTCGCCCCGTACTGCCGACCGATGTCTTCCACGGCGGGCCGGATGCGCAGGGCGATCTCGTGGCTCTGGTGCTTGCGCCGGTGCTTGTCTGCGAGGTTCACGCGGATGTCGGCCACGTGGTCTCCCTTGCGCAGGTAATACTGCCGGACCATGCCGTTGAAATCGAAGGGGCCTGCCGCCCCGACGTACGTCTCGTAGTCCGTGACTTCGGCGACCGTGGCCAGATAGCGGCCGAGCGCCCGGCCCACCGTGTCGGTCTGCTCGAGGGTGGTGCCCTCGGGCATGTCGACGACGATCTGGAGCTCGCTCTTGTTGTCGTAGGGGAGCATCTTCAAAGGCACGAGCCCGAGAGCCACCAGACCCGCGGACAACAGGAAGGCGGCGAGCACGGCCAGAAGAAAGCCCCACCCGAGCGAGGGGCGGTCGAGCATCGGCAGCAGGACCCTGCGGTAGAGCTGCTTCAGCCGGCGCGACTCCTCCTCCCCTGCCCCGGAGGGGTCGTGCGCAGGCCTGTCGTACTCCCTCTTGAGGAGATGGTAAGAGGCCCAGGGCGTGACGGTGAAGGCGACGACCAGGCTCATGAGCATCGCCATGGGTACGTTGAAAGGCATGGGGCGCATGTAGGGGCCCATCATGCCGGTCACGAAGAACATCGGCAGGAAGGAGACGATGACCGTGAAGGTCGCCAGGATCACGGGCGGCCGGACTTCGTCCACGGCGACGAGCGTGGCGTCGAGGGGGGGGTGTTTGCGCAAGCGGAAGTGGCGGTGGATGTTCTCGACGTCCACGATGGGGTCGTCGACCAGCAGTCCCAGGGAGAGGATGAGCGCGAACAGAGTCACCCGGTTGATCGTGTACCCCACGACCAGATCTCCCAGGAGTGTGACGGCCAGGGTGAGCGGCACGGCCAGGGCGACGATGATCGCCTCTCTCCAGCCCAGGGCAAAGGCGATGAGCACCACGATCGTGGCGACCGCGATCCCGAGGTGATCGACCAGCTCGTTGACCTTCTCGTTGGCAGTCTTGCCGTAGTTCCGGGTCACCTGGACGGCGACGCCCCGGGGCAGCAGGTCCTGCCGCAGGGCGCGCACCCGCTCCAGGACCTGGTCGGCCACGCGCACCGCGTTGGAGCCCTTGCGTTTGGCGATGGCCAGGGTCACGGCCGGCCGCTCTTCGCCTTGGCTTACGCGCCCCGGCACGAGGGCCGTCTCCGCGCCGTGGTCCGCGCCCGCCGCCGGCCCGAAGCCGATGCGCGTGTAGGACGCGTATTCGGCCGGGCCGTCCACGACCTCGGCCACGTCCCGGACGTGGACCGGCCTGCCCTGGTAGACCCCCACGACGGCCCCTTCCACTTCCTGGGCCCGGTGGAAGAAGGGGCCCACGTCCACAAGGATCGCCTCGTTGTCGTACCGCATGGAGCCCGCGGGCACATTCACGTTCTGGCCGACGAGAGCCTGGCGCACCTCCAGGGCGCACAGATTGTGGGCCGCCAGCCTCTCGGGATCGAGCAGGACGCGCACCTCCCTGGGCCTGCCGCCCACGATGAAGGACCGGGACGTGTTCACGATTTCCTGCAGGCGGGAAAGGACCTCCTCGGCGATGCGCCGGAGGTCGTAGTCGTCCAGCTCGGCGCCCTGGTCGGGGTAGAAGGTGAGCGTGACGATCGGCACGTCGTCGATGCCGATCGGCTTGACGATCCAGCGGTCGACGATGGGAGGGATCCGGTCGAGGTTGCTCATCATCTTGTTGTAGATCTTGATGAGCGCATCCTCCCGGTTCTCGCCCACCAGGAAGCGGACCGTTGCGACAGCCGTGCCGGAGCGGGAAAAGCTGTAGACGTACTCGACGCCCTCGATCTCCCACAGGAGCGTCTCCAGCGGCTTGGCTACGAGTTTTTCGACTTCTGCGGCCGTGGCTCCGGGGGCGCTGACCTGGACGTCCGCCACCGGGACCTCGATCTGCGGCTCCTCCTCCCTGGGTGTCACCAGGAGCGCCAGAACGCCGCTGAGGAGGGCGGCGATCATGAACAGAATCGAGAGCTTGGAGGTGAGGAACACCCTGACGATTCTGGCGGCGAGCCCGAGCTTGTCCTCGCTCATGACCCCTGCCCCCCTGCTGTCTCGGCCCCGGGATCCGCAGGTCCGTCCGGCTCGAGGACGCGCGGCGGCAGGAGGATGACCGATTCGCCTTCCCGCAGGCCCGACAGCACCTCGACCCTGTCGCCGTACATGCGTCCGGTCCGGATGTATCTTCTCTCCGGCGCCTGGTCAGGCCCGCCGACGACCCACACCAGCTCGATCGAGCTCACCGTCCGGACCGCTCGGCGCGAGCAGGTCAGCGGGGTCACCGATCCGGTCGGGATCTCGAGGCGGCCGAACATGCCGCTGCGCAGTCCGGGGTGCTGGGGAAGTGCAACTTTCACGAGGAAGCTCCGGGTCAGAGGGTCGGCGGCCGGAACCTTCTCCTCCACCTCTCCCGTGAGCTCGACGTTGAGCGCATCGATTCCCACGCGCAGAGGCGCCCCAAGCTGGATCGTTCCGGCCAGCCCTTCCCGGACCGCGGCCTCCAAGCGCAGCGCCCCGGCCTCCTGGATCGTGAGGATCGGTCTTCCAGGTGAAGCCATGTCTCCGACGTTCATGGATTTCTCCACCACGAACCCGCTGATCGGAGACTCGATGGCGGTGTAGCCGAGGGTGACCTCCGCTTCGCGCAGAGCCTCCCGGGCGCCGCGGAGCTTCGCCTCCGCGGCCCGGTAGGCGGCCAGCACCGACTCGAACTGCTGCTGGGGTACCGCGCCCTGCTCGCGCAGGCGCATGAACCGCTCGTAATCGGAGGAAGATCGCTGGAGCTCGCTCTGCGCCTGGGACACGGCGGAACGAGCCTGCTCCATCCGGGCCCGAATGTCGCGGTCGTCGAGCCTCGCGACCGTCCTGCCGCTTTCCACCCGGTCGCCTTCCCGGAAGGGCAGCTCGAGAAGGGTCCCCATGATGCGCGGCGCGATCAGAACCTCTCTCGTGGCCCGGACCGTGCCCACGGCTTCTTCGGTGTTCACGAAGGTCGCGCGTCTGACGAGATCCACCTGATAGGGCCCCTTCGGCCCCTCGGGAGCGTAGGCCACCTCGCCGGGCGGAATCTTGTCTCCGCCCAGGATCCCCTGCATCCACAGCAGGATGAGGACGAGCCCGCCCAGGGACAGGGTGACGCCGATGATCTTGGACACGCGACGGGTCTTTTCCATCTGGTTCCTCCATGCGGGTGTCGGGTGTCGGAAATCCGGTATCCGCCCCCCTCCGCCCGGCCGGGCGATACGCTCACCGGCCTCGGATCGGCGCTCCGGCCGGGGCGCCGAGAACCCTGAATCCTCTTCCTGCGCCGTCCTTTCGAACCTACGGTGTGATCGTGGTCTCCGGGCCTTCAGACCTGACAGGACGCGAGCCGGAAGCCCCCAGGGAGCGCGCGAGCTCTCCGGTGGCCAAGTCGAGCCTGGCCAGGGAGATGCGCAAGGCGTGGATGGCCTGGAGCCGCTGCAGGCGCGAGTGGGACAGGCTCAGCTGCGCCTGTTCCAGCTCGACGACCGTGGTCAGCCCTTCGCTGTACCGGTGCCGGACGATCCTCAGGTTCTCTTCTGCCTGGGACACCTGCTCCTGTGTGACCTGCAGACTCTCCCGGTTCGTCTGGAGCTCGGTCACCGCCTGTTCGATCTCGAGCCGCATGCGGTCTTCCAGGGTCCGCACCCGGTAGCGCACGGCCCGCTCATGGGCGGCCGCCTCTTTCAAACCGGCATAATCCCTGAGCCCTTCGAAAAGGCTCCACTCCAGGCCGACGCCGAGGAGGTAAGAACCTTCGAGATCGTCGGTGAAGCGCGGGGAGTTCCACTCGTAGCTGGCCTGGACGCCGAGCTGGGGCAGAAAGCTTCCTCTTGCCGCCCGCAGGCCCGCGGAAGCCGCTTCTGCCTGTGCCCCGAGAGAAACGTAATCCGGCCTTCTCTCTTTGGCGGACTCGAGCAGACGCCCGGGATCGAGCCCGGGGATCTCATCTTGCCCGGGGGTTGCCAGCGGGGAGACTTCCCAGCGGCCCTCGGGGCTGTCGCCGATCAGGATCCTGAGCGCGGTTTCCGCGACCTTGGCCTCTCCTCTGGCCCGCACGAGACGGTCCTGGAAGCCGGCCAGCCGAACCCTTGCAGACAGAAGGTCCGAGCGCACCACCGTGCCTTCGGCGTGGAGGAGCTCGATCTGGCGAAGGCTTTCCTGAGCCGTGGCCACGGCCATCTCGGCGACACGCACGCTTTCCTCCGCAAGGGACAGACCCCAGTAGGCCCGGATCGTCTGATACCCGACGTCCGCCACGGCGCCCTGCAGGTCCCACTGGGCCGATTCCCTCTCGTGCCTGGCCATGCGCAACCGGTTCTCTGCCCGGCCGCCCGTGAAGAGAGGTTGTTCGACGGACAGTCGGGTCTGAAAGTTGTCGAGGGAGTCCGGATCGTTGAGGCGGTTGAGGGCGAAGTCCTGCTGGGTGAAGCGGGACTGGTTGAGGAGGTTCCCGAAGCTGGCCACCGGTTGATCGGTGCGCGTGTAGAGCTCCTGGAAACCGACCCGCGGCAGGAAGCCCGAGAAGGCCGCCTGCTCCCGGGCCCGGGCAGCCTGGACCGTCTCTTCCACCGCCGAGACCGCGGGCGACTTGCGCAGGGCCTTTTCGACCGCCTCGTGGAGATCCAGTGCTGCGGCCGAACAGGAGCGGCCGGGCAGATGCCCGACGAGCAGGAGCAGCGACGAGACAACCCACAGGCGCCGGTCGTGCATCCGGATCATCTCTCTTCCTCCAGGGCGCTTTTGGAAAAATAAGAGATTTGTACCACCTGAAGCGGCCCGGGAGCAACACCACGCGGGCGCGACAACCCCGCTGTTATTCCGAGCTTTTGCGTCTGCTTTGATCCCGGTGAAGGCGGCGCGTTTCTGGATGCGCGCAGAGACTCTGCTTGTCTGATCCGGGTCCGGCAAGGGGGGTGGATACCTCCGGGCGAGGAACCAGCGAAGGAGTTGTGAAACGGGCTTTCTGCCTCCCGATCTCTCGGGGAGCGTTCACATACGGTAAAGCTCGTCCTCGGGAAGAATCCGGACGCCGTGGCGCGAGAGGACTTCCACGGCCTTCTGCGTTTCGTCGAAACGGAAGATCATGATCGCGCTTTCCGCCCGGGACCGGACGAAGGCGTACATGTACTCCACGTTGATGCCTTCCCCGCTCAGGATCTCGAGCAGATGGGCAAGGCCGCCGGGCCGATCCGGCACCTCGGCCGCCACCACGTCCGTCTGGCGCACGGTCAATCCCTCCTGCTTGAGCAGAGCGACGGCCGTCTCGACGTCGTTGACCAGGATCCGCAGGATCCCGAAGTCCGCGGTATCCGCCAGAGAGAGGGCGCGGATGTTGATGCCGCGATCACCCAGCAGCCGGGTCACCTCCGCAAGGCGGCCGGCGCGGTTTTCCAGAAAGATGGATACCTGTTTGGCAGTCATGGCGTGCCTCCCCGGCATGGACGGAACCGGACGCGGCGACCCGGCCGGTCGCTGAGCCCGACAGAAGGGCGACCGCCGGTCGCGCCTACGGTTTTCTGCGGTCGATGACCCGCGTGGCCTTGCCCTCGCTGCGGGCGATCGTGTTCGGTTCCACGAGCTTTACCTTCACGGCGATTTGGAGGGTGCTCTCCACCTCTTCTTGGATGCGTTTTTCGATGTTTTCGAGCAATTTGATCTCGTCGGAGAACATCTTTTCCGAGACCTCGACGTGGATTTCCAGGGTGTCCAGGCTGTGGACCCTGTCCACGTAAATCAGGTAGTGCGGGGCGACTTCCGGCACTTCGAGGAGCACGCTCTCGATCTGGGAGGGGAACACGTTGACGCCTCGGATGATGAGCATGTCGTCTGAGCGGCCCGAGATCTTGCGCATGCGCAAGGTGGTGCGGCCGCAGGAGCACCGCTCCGGCTCGAGGCTGGTGATGTCCCGCGTGCGGTAGCGGATCAAAGGGATCCCTTCCTTGGTGAGGGTCGTCAGGACGAGCTCCCCGGTCATGCCGGGCTCCAGCACCTCACCGGTTGCAGGGTCGATCACCTCGGGCAGGAAGTGGTCCTCCATCAGGTGGAGCCCTGCCTTGGCCTTGCATTCGGCGGCCACTCCGGGACCGATGATCTCGCTCAGGCCGTAGATGTCGATCGCGTCGATCCCGAGATCCCGCTCGATCTGCTGGCGCATCGACTCGGTCCATGGCTCGGCGCCGAAGATACCGACCCTCAGGGGCATGTCCCGAATGGGTGTCCCCATCTGCTCTGCCACCTCGCCCAGATAGAGGGCGTAGGACGGGGTGGAACAGAGTGCGGTGATGCCGAAGTCCTTCATGAGCATGATCTGGCGCTTGGTGTTGCCCACGGAGATCGGCACCACGGCGGCGCCGACCCGCTCCGCCCCGTAGTGGGCCCCGAGCCCGCCCGTGAACAGGCCATAGCCGAAGGCGTTCTGGATGATGTCCCCTCGGCCGACCCCGGCCGAGGCGAGCGTCCTGGCCATGACCTCGGACCAGATCTCGATGTCCCTGCGGGTGTAGCCCACGACGGTCGGCTTTCCCGTCGTGCCGCTCGAGGCATGGATCCGCACGATCTCCTCCATGGGTGCGGCAAACAGGCCGAAGGGGTAATGGTCCCTGAGATCGCTCTTGATGGTGAAAGGAAGTCTGCGGAGATCCTCGAGGTTGCGGACCGTCTCGGGCCCCAGGCCGGCCAGCTCCATTCGCGTGCGATAGAAGGGGACGTGCTCGTAGACCCTGCGGACCTGGGTCCGGACTCTCTGCAACTGGAGCCTTTCCAGGTCCATGCGCTCCATGCACTCGCATTGTTCGTTCCAGTACAATCCTCACCCTCCTCGAGAAGCAAAAGATCCAAGGTGCAAGGTCACCTTTTCCCCTTCGCCTTTTCCCTTTTCCCTGGGACCCTCTCTCTGCCCATCTCGAAGGCCTTGAGATTCACGTCGACCACTTTCCGGGGTAGCCTCTCCTCGATCACTTCTCTCCAGATCTCCACGGGGAGCGGGAAGGAGCGCGAGGCGGCTCCCACGAGCACGCTGTTGATCGAGCGGACGTCCCCGGCCTTGCGGGCAAGCCCGAGGGCGTCGATGACCTCGGTCGGTGCGGACCGTCGCTCGAGGCTCGCGCAGATGTCTTCCGGGTAGTGCATGCGCCCCGAGGTGACCGTCGTGGGCATGATCTCCTGGCGGCCGACCAGGAGGCGTCCCTGCTTCCTGAGAAAGCCCAGCCAGCGCAGTGCCTCGAGCGATTCGAAAGCGATGAGCAGATCCGCTTCCCCGGCCGGGATCAAGGGAGAGAACACCTTCCGGCCGCAGCGGACGTGGCTGGAAACCGTCCCGCCCCGCTGGGCCATGCCGTGCACTTCGCTCTTCTTCACGTCATAGCCCGCCTTGAGGAACCCCAGGGCGATGAGCTCGCTGGCGACGAGCACGCCCTGCCCCCCTACACCCACCAGCAGAATGTTCCAGGCGTCCACTCTCTTGATCTCCTATTCCGGCGTCCACTCCTGGATCGCTTCGGCTTTGCAGACCTGCTCGCAGATCGGGCACCCGTTGCAGACCGCCGCGTCGATGGTCGCTTTCCCTTCCGCGGTTTCGCTCAGCGCGGGGCAGCCGATGCGGAGGCAGAGGCGGCAGCCCGCGCATGCTTCCGGGTCCACTTTCTTGGGGCGGCGCTTCTCTCCTTTCCTGAGGAGCAGGCACGACCTTCTGGCGATGATGAGCGAGGAATGCGGAGCGCGGACCTCCTCCCGCAGGGCCTTCTCCATTGCCTTCAGGTCGTAAGGGTCCACGGTTCGGACCGACTCGATCCCCAGCGCCTTGCCGAGGGCCTCGAAGTCGACCGAGGGGGCTTCCTCTCCCTGAGCCGTTCGACCCGTTCCAGCGTGTTCCTGGAAACCGGTCATGGCCGTGGTCCGGTTGTCCAGGATGAGGGTCGTAGAGCATCCCTTGTTGTAGGCCACGTTGAGCAGCGGCGCGATCCCGGAGTGCAGGAAGGTGCTGTCGCCGAGGACCGCCACGCAGCGGGGGCGCCCGCCGTCCTCCCTGCCTGCCAGCGCCTTTTCGAGCCCGTGAGCCATGCCGATGCTGGCGCCCATGCAGACGGTGGTGTCCATGGTCTCCAGGGGCGGCGCCACGCTGAGCGTGTAACAGCCGATGTCGCCCATGACGTCGAGCTTGAGCTTCTTGATCGTGTAGAAGGTGGCCGAGTGAGGGCATCCGGGGCAGAGCGCGGGAGGTCTGGGCGGCAGCGCCCTCCTTGCGGCGGGCTCCTCGCCGGGCGAGAGCGTCGTGTCGCGTCGCAGGCCCCGGGAGACGATCTCGGGGGTGAGCTCGCCGCACAGGGGCAGGCGATCCTTGCCGAAGGCCGGGACCCCGAGACTGCGGACCTGTACTTCCAGAAAAGGGTCGAGCTCCTCGACCACGGCGATCTCTTTCAGGCCTTCGGCGAAGGCCCGGATCTTGGCGGCCGGCAGCGGGTGGCTCATTCCGATCTTCAGGAAGGACGCACGGGGAAAGGCTTCCCTGGCGTACTGGTAGGCTACGCCGCTCGAGACGATGCCGAGGGTGCCTTCTCCGGGCTCGACCCGGTTCAACGGGGTTGATTCGGAGAGGTCCGCGAGCTGCTCCATCCTGCGCTCGACCAGCTCGTGGCGCTGCCGGGCATACATCGGCACCATGACGTACTTGGGCGGGTCCTTGCGGAAAGCGGGTGGGATCGGACTCGTTCTGACCGCAGCCTTGCGCACGACCACGGTCTTGGAGTGGCAGATCCGGGTGGTCACGCGCAGGAGCACGGGCGTGTCGTATTGCTCGCTCATCTGCAAGGCGACGGCCACGAAGTCATAGGCCTCCTGAGAGTCGGAGGGCTCGAGCATCGGGACCTTGGCAGCCACGGCGAAGTGGCGGTTGTCCTGCTCGTTCTGGGAGCTGTGCAACCCCGGGTCGTCTGCCGAGACGATCAGGAGGCCGCCTCGGACTCCGATATAGGAAGCGGTGAAGAACGGATCGGCGGCCACGTTGAGGCCCACGTGCTTCATGCTGACCAGGGACCTGGCTCCGCCGAGAGAGGCGCCGATGGCGACCTCCATGGCGACCTTCTCGTTGGGAGACCATTCGGCGTACACGTCCTTGAATCGCGCGAGGCTCTCGAGGATCTCGGTGCTCGGGGTGCCCGGGTAGGCCGTGGCGACCCGAACCCCGGCATCGTAAGCGCCGTAGGCGATGGCCTCATTGCCGGACAGAAGTTCTCTGTTTGGCTGTGTTTTCACGGGATCTGGCTCTCCTGGAAACTGCGGTGACGCCCGCGACAAGGCTAAAAAACCTAACAGAATCGGAGCGCTGAGTCAAAGGTCGAAAGACCCGGCAGATCCGGCCCGGAATCCCCGGCGCCGCGGGTCGGGGCGATGCGGGAAAGAAGAGGAAAAGGGGCGGGTTGAACGAGCGGTTGAAACCCGCCTGGCCCCGGTGCAAGATTGGCGGGCGTGCCACACCCCACCGTCTGGAGGAAAGCCGGATGAGAACGCCCCTTGCGGCTCTCTTTGTGATCTCGGCCCTCGCCTTCTTGAGATCGTCCCCGTGCGCGTCGTCGCAAGCCGGCGGAGCGGCTCCGCTGAGCGACCGGACCCAGGCCTGCCTCTCCTGCCACACGATTTACACCCAGGGCATCGTTGCGGATTGGGAGCAGAGCCGGCACGCGCGGTCCAGCGTGCGGCAGGCGCTCAGCCGGCCTGAAAAGGAGCGCCGGGTCTCGGTGCAAGCGCCTGAAGAGGCCGGAGTTGCCTACCCGGACGTGGCGGTCGGGTGCGCCGAATGCCACCTGCTCGATCCCAAGCTCCATGAGGACACCTTTTCCCACAACGGGTACGAGGTTCACGTCGTCGTCTCGCCCCCGGACTGCGCCCATTGCCACCCGGTGGAGCAGGAGCAGTACCTCGCCGCCAACAAGATGTCCCGGGCCCACGGGAACCTCGCCGCCAACCCGGTGTACCGGGACCTGGCAGAGGCGGTCGCGGGCGTGAGGCGAGCCGGGAACGGAGACCTCCGCTCGTCCGGGGGCCGCGAAGCTGCGCCGTATGAAAGCTGTTTCGCCTGCCACGGAACCCGGGTCGCGGTCCTTGGAACCAGGAAGATCGACGCGCGCACCGAGTCGGTGGAGGTGCCGGACCTCTCCGGCTGGCCCAACACGGGGGCCGGCCGCGTGAACCCGGACGGATCCCTGGGCGCCTGTTCCGCCTGTCACCCGCGCCACTGCTTCTCCATGGCCGCGGCGCGCGAGCCTCGGACCTGCGCGCGCTGCCACGAGGGGCCCGACGTGCCTGCCTGGAACGTGTACGAGAACAGCAAGCATGGCGTTCTGTCCTCCGCGTCGCGGGAAGCTTCGGCCATGGACGTCGTGCCCTGGAAGCTGGGCAGGGACTTTCGGGCGCCGACCTGTGCGGTCTGTCACGCAAGCCTCATCGTGGACACGGAAGGCGCCGTGGTGCTCAAGAGGACTCACGGATTCGGCGACAGACTTTGGGTCCGCCTCTTCGGGCTGGTCTACAGCCACCCCCAGCCCCTGGAGCCGGACACCACGCGCATCCGCAACGCGACCGGCCAGCCCCTCCCCGTGACCCTGCAGGGAGAGCCGGCAGCCGCCTTCCTGATTCCGCCCGAGGAGCAGAGCCGCAGGCGCCGGAGCATGATGACCCTGTGTGAAGGCTGCCACGGGACGCAGTGGACCACGCTCCACTTCGGGCAATTCGCAGCCACGCTCGAGAACGTGGACACCGCTGTCCGCCAGGGAACGGCCCTCATGCAGCGCGCCTGGGCCGAAGGATGGGCCGCGCCGGAGAGCCTGTTCGACGAGGCGCTGGAGAGGCTCTGGACGGAACAGTGGCTGCTGTGCGCCAACGGGATCCGCTACACGTCGGCCATGGCGGGCGCGCCGGACCATGCCGCCTTTCGCGGCGGCTGGTGGGGCCTTTCGGGCTCCCTGGTGCGGCTGCGCGAGGCCGTGGAGCACGGGCGCCGCACCGCCCGGTGAGCGCGCCGGCCGGCCGGGACCTTCCCCTCGCCTCTTTTCTTCGCCGCGCCGTCGGTCGGATGCATGCGCTCGGCGGGCTCCGCGCCGCGCCCCTCCGTTGCAACTCAGTTGCATTTGTGCAAAACTGCGTTGGTGTGTGCGGACGCCACCAGCGAGGAGAACGAGCGTGGGCAGGGAGTCTCAGATCCTCCATGAGGCAGGGCTCAAGGCCACGGAGCTGCGCATCCGGGTGCTGCACGTGCTCCTGGATGCCCGACAGCCCCTGGCCCACCGCGAGGTCGTGGAGCAGGCGGGGCGCAGGGGGCTCGATCGGGTCAGCGTGTACCGGGCGCTTCAGGCCTTCGTGGCAAAGGGGATCGCCCACCGTGTCCTGGGCGAGGACCGCGTGGGCCGGTTCGCCCTGTGCGATCGAAAGACCGCTCACCCGGTCCATCCGCATTTCGTTTGCCGCAGTTGCGGCAAGATCGTCTGTCTCAAGAAGGTGCGCATGCCGCCGGTGACGCGGGAGAAGCTCGGCCATCGCATCGAGGAACAGTTCTGGACCATGAGGGGGGTCTGCTCGGCATGTCTCGGAGCCTGCTGAACCTGCGAACCAGGACGGTGCGGCGGTTCCTCGCCTGTGCTCTGCTCGTGGGCCTGTCCTCGGGAACGGCCTCTGAGGCTGCCGAGGAGAGCCGGGGCAGGCTGCCGGTCTTCGTCACCATCCTCCCTCAGGTGGAGTTCGCCGAGCGGATCGGGGGGGAGCGCGTGGAGGTCAGCGCCATGGTGGAGCCCGGGCGCAGCCCCGAGACTTTCGAGCCGAGCCCGCAGCAGCTGGCCAGGCTCAGCCGAGCGGCGCTCTACTTCCGCATCGGCATCGGATTCGAGGAGGCCTGGCTCGATAAGATCCGGCAGATCCATCCCGACCTGCGCATCGTGGACACCCGGGCCGGCCTGGCGCTGCTTTCTTCCGGCCACGCTCATGCCGGCGAGGAGCACGGCATGGACCCGCACGTGTGGTTGGACCCGGGGCGGGTCCGGATCCTCGCCGGCAACATGGCTCGGGCGCTGGAGGAGGCCGACCCCGAGAGCGCGGCGCTCTATCGGACCAACCTCGCCCGTTTCATCGAGGATCTGGACCGGGTGGACGCCGAGCTGCGCGAGCTGTTCCGCGATGCCCCGGGCAAGCGGTTCATCGTCTGGCACCCGGCCTGGGGATATCTGGCGGACGCCTACGGGCTCGAGCAGGTCGCGGTCGAGGAAGAAGGCAAGGAGCCCAATGCGAAGCGGCTGACCGAGTTGCTCGGCGCATGCCGAGAAGCCGGTTTCCGGATCCTCTTCGCCCCTGAAGAGACCCGCACCCGGTCCTTGGAGAGCTTCGCCCGGGCCGCGAATTTGAGGATCGTGCGGCTGGACCCGCTGGCGAAGAACTATCTGGACAACCTGCGCTCGATGGCCGCGCGCATCCGGGAGGGGCTGAGATGAGCGGCGCTCAGGCTCCGGTGGCCCTGGAGAACGTCTCCTTCCGTTATGACGGAAGATGGATTCTGGAAGAGGTCACGCTGGAGATCGCCGAGCGTGAGTTTCTCGGCCTGATCGGGCCCAACGGCTCGGGCAAATCCACTCTGCTCAAGCTGATTCTCGGGCTCCGCAGGCCGCAGAAGGGGCGCGTGCTCGTCTACGGCAATCGGCCGGAGGAAGCCCGGGGCTGGATCGGGTACGTGCCGCAGCATCTGAGCTTCGATCGCAGCTTCCCGGTGACGGCCATGGACGTGGTCCTCATGGGACGCCTGGGAGTCAACCGCGGGCTGCGCCGCTACGGCCGGGCCGACCGGACGGCAGCGGAGGAGGTTCTGGAACAGGTGGGGGTGGCGGCCCTGGGCAAGCGGGCCATCGGCACGCTGTCCGGCGGCGAGCTGCAGCGCGTCTTCATTGCTCGAGCGCTGGTCTCGAAGCCGCGGCTCCTCATCCTGGACGAGCCCACGACCGGCGTGGACATCGACACCGAAAAAGCCGTCTACGAGCTGCTGAAGGAGCTCAACCAGAAGATGACCATTATCCTGGTGACGCATGAGCTGAACTTCGTTTCGGCGTACGTCAAGCGCGTCGCCTGTCTGGCCCGGCGTCTGGTCTGCCACCCCACGGACGAGGTGCCGGAATCGCTGTACGGTTCCTTGTATCTCACGCCCATCAAAATGGTCCGCCACGAGCACGAAGAGGGCGTCTAGCCGGGCGGCCGAGCGACCCATGGAATTCTTCGAAGCGGTCCGACAATATCCGTTTCTGCAGAACGCGCTCCTCATGGGGGTCCTGTCGAGCCTCGCCTGCGGCCCGATGGGCGCCTATGTGGTGGTGAAGCGGATTTCCTTCATCAGCGGCGGGATCGCCCACGCGGTGCTGGGAGGGATGGGAGTGGCCTACTTTTTCGGCCGCAGCCCCATGGCCGGCGCGCTGATTGCGGCCCTGCTCGCGGCGGTTCTGATCGGGGTCGTGAGCCTGCGCGCCCGGCAGCGCGAGGACACGGCCATCGGCGCCCTGTGGGCCACGGGCATGGCGATCGGCATCGTCTTCATTTCGCGGACGCCGGGATACAACGTCGATCTCATGAGCTATCTGTTCGGCAACATCCTCCTGGTGAGCCGTTCGGACCTGCTCTGGACCGGGCTCCTCGACGCCGTCATTCTGGGCGCGGTCTTCCTGTACTACAACCCGCTGCTGGCGGTCTGCTTCGACGAAGAGAATGCGCGGCTTCAGGGCGTCCCGGTGGAACGCGCCTACCTGGGGCTCCTCTGCCTGATCGCCGCCACGGTCGTGATCCTGGTCCACGTCGCGGGCATCGTCCTGGTCATCGCGCTGCTCACGCTGCCGGCAGCGATCGCCGGGATCTTCGTACGGCGCCTTGCGCGGATCATGCTCGCGGCAACCGTTTTGGGGGTGCTGTTTGCCTGGGGCGGGCTCTTCCTGTCTTACGGACCGGATCTTCCCGCCGGGGCCACGATCATCCTGCTCGCCGCTGCGAGCTATCTCGCTTGCCTGCTCTTTGCGGCAGCCTGGAGCCGAAGCCGGCCGGGGCGGTAGACGGATCGAAGACCGAACAAGCAAGCATGAGGAGAGGTGCATGGTCAGGAATTGGATCGAAGTCCTGCGGACGTGCAATCTGCCCGAGGGGAGCGCCCTGGATCCGGTGAGCAAGTGGCTCATCATCACCAGATCCTGCGTGTTCTCCATGACCGTGATCTCGGCTTTCGTGGGCGGCATGCTGGCGGCGATCGACGGTTCTTTCTCCTTGGGCTTGTGGCTGCTGGTCACGGCGGGGCTGGTGCTGGCCCATGCCGCCAACAACATGGTCAACGATCTGTTCGACGAGGCGGGCGGGGTCGACACGGCGGATTACCCGAGGGCCAACTACGCGCCGCACCCGATTCTCGACCGCCTGGTCACGCGCAACCAGCTCATCGCTGCGATCGTGGTCTGCAACGTGCTGGACTTCCTCATTGCGCTCTACCTGGCCTGGGAGCGCGGGTGGGCGGTCATGGCCTTCGCCGTGGCCGGTCTTCTGACGAGCGTCTTCTACGTGGCCCCGCCTCTCAAGCTCAAGCATCGCGGTCTTGGGGAACCCGCCATCTTCCTCATCTGGGGTCCGCTCATGATCGCGGGAACCTATTACGTGCTCGCCGGAAGCGTGTCCGCCGCAGTCTGGCTGGCCTCGATCCCTTACGGGCTTGCGGTCACGACGGCCCTCATGTGCAAGCACCTGGACAAGGCGGACAAGGACGAGCAAAAGGGAGTGCGCACCCTTCCGGTGCTGCTGGGCCGCAGACGGGCCCAGCAGGCGACCGCGCTGCTGGTCTGGGGGTTCTACCTGTTCCTGGTCGGTCTCGTGGCATGCGGCATTCTGCCCTGGCTCACCTTGCTCGCGCTCCTGTCCCTTCCCAAGGCCAGCCGCGTGCTGGTGGCTCTGCAGGGGCCGGTCCCGACGACGAGCCAGGAGGCGTTCGATCTGGCCGAGGACGTGATTCCCGAGGACATGAAGAAGCGCTTCAAGCCGGGGCTTCCGCTCGAATCCTATCCTCTATGGCCTCTCTGGTACGTGGTGTGGGCGGTCTGGTGGACACGGAACGCGGGGGCCTGGTTCGTCGTCGGCCTGTTGCTGGCAGCGATCGCCCGCGGGCTGTTCGGTTGAGCGCGGCCCGGCGCCGCGCCTGCGAGCGGCTCTTCTCGGAACGTTCTCGCTCGTCGCCAGGATCCAGGGGGCGGATGCGTTCGTTCACGGACAGCCTGTTCGAGGCGATTCACCGGCGCATCGAGCGCCGCTACCCGGGATGGAACCCGGATGCCGCCCTGCGCTACCTTCCGGTCGCGCAAGCCTTGGGCCGGTCCGGGCCCGCCGCTCGGGTCCTGGATGTGGGCTCAGCAGGCGAGGGCCTTTCCCGCTACTGGGACGGCACGGCGTTCGAGCTGGACCTGCGCATGCCGCAAGGCCCGGGAGAGGCCGGTCCGAGCCGCCGCCGGGTGCTGGGCTCGGGGCTCGCCCTGCCCTTCCGGGACGGCGCCTTCGACGCGGTCGTCAGCTCGGACGTTCTCGAGCATCTGGCGCCCGAGGACCGTCCGTCCTTGGTGGGCGAGATGCTGCGGGTGGGGCGTCGGCAGATCGTGCTGGCCGTTCCCTGCGGGCAGGCTTCGCGGGAAGCCGAGGCCGAGGTCGACCGGGTGCATCGAGACCGGCACGGCCCCTCCCACGCCTGGCTGGAAGAGCACCTCCGGCACGGGCTCCCGGACGAGGAAGACGTCTTGCACGCGATCCGCAGCCGGGCGCTGGCTCTGGGAAAGGAGGCCTCGATCCGGGTCGAGGGCAACACCAACCTCGCGCTCTGGAGGTGGCTGTTCCGGCGGTACTTCGGGGCAGGCCCGAGGGGGGCCCGCCTCATGCGTGACGGCCTGCTCGCGCTCCTGCCTCTGCTCCGACACGCCCACTGGGGGAGAACGTACCGGAAGATCTTCTTCGTGCAGCTCCGTGCGCGCGCGCCGGAGCCAAGCTCCGGCACCGCTGGCCTGACGGGGCAAGACAAGACGGCCGGGCATGGTGCTGGTCCGGATCGATGAGCATGCGTACAAGGGATGCAATCTTCTCGGAGGTGGAGTCCATGAGTCCGGAAAAGAGACGGCGTGCCGGCGGCGAGGGCGGCGGCCAGGACCGGGCCCCGCACGCGGCAGTCGGCGAAGAGCTTCCCATACCGGTCATCGAGCGGGCCATGAACCCGATCGGCCTGGGGGAAATCCCGGACCCGGACGGCTACGGGTTCGTGCAGGCGGACTGCGGCGACACCATGGAGATCTGCCTGCGCGTGCGGGAGAATCGTATCCAGGAGGCGCGGTTCACCACCACCGGATGCGGGCCCACGCTGGCCTGCGGCAGCGTAGCGGCCGAGCTTGCCCAGGGGCGCAAGGTGATCGAGGCGCTGCGCATCGGCCCCCGACAGATCTCGGAAGCGCTGGGCGGCCTGCCGGCCGCACGCCTTCATTGTGCCGAGTTCGCCCACCAGGCCCTGAAAAAGGCCCTGGACGATTACCTGACCCGCGCGCGGGATCCCTGGAAGAAGTACTATCCGCGGAGTTGAATGGCCATCAGCCGTCAGCTATCCACGCGGCCGCTCACCCCTGCAGACTGACAGCTGACGGCTGGAAGCGGACAGCTTCTTGAAGAACCGTCGGCGCGCGCGCCTGTCACGCGGAGCCGGCCCGTTCGGCAGCGTGCAGCTCCTGAGCGGCTCATCGCACGATCTGCAGAGATCGAATCCTCTCCCCTCCTCGAGCAGGCAGGCCTTCCTGGCCGCCATGGTCTCGAATCCCTGGTCGACGAGGCTCCCGAGCGCCGTCTCGCCGCTCAAGTCGTGACAGCAGGCGAGCACTTCACCCTCCCAGGTGACGAACGTGTGGAAGGCGAAAAGACCGCAGCCTTCCCGCCTTGATCCGCGCGCCGCCGGCACGTACAGGGCGGAAGGCGGGAGCTTCCCTCCTCGTCCATGGCAGTCGGCCATCCCGGCCCGCGCACCCAGGGAATCCCAGAATCGAACGAAGTCGCCTGCTTCTTCGCGGTTGAGCGCGGTGCGGACGCCTGAGACCCTGACGCCGACTTTGCCCCTGGCGAGCGCGATCAGGGTGCGGGCCGCTTCCAGCGCGTCCTCGAAGGAGAGCGCAGGGCAGATCTGCTCGAACACCGCCTTGCGCGAGCTGGGGAACGAGAGGAGGACCGAGTTGGGCCGGCACTCTACGAGGTCGCGGAGCGTGCCCGCATCGCGCAGCGAGGCGGGGTTCACGACCATGCGCACGTCGGCCCCGTGGCCACGCAGCGCGGTGCAGAACCGGAAAACGTCCGGGTGCCGCAGCGGATCTCCCATGCCCGAAAGAGAGACGAGGCTTCCCCTGGAGCCGAGCACCGGTGCGAGCCGGTGGAACACCTCCCGGGTCATCGTGCCGACCGGTCGGGAGAGGGCCTCCCGGGGGCAGAGCGCGCACCGATGCTCGCAGCGGTTGGTCAGCTCGAGGTCGACCGAGACGAAACTCCAGTCACGAAGCTGCTGATTTTGCATCGAGCACCGCCTCGAGCCATCCGGTCCCGAATCTCTGGTCCGGCTCCAGATAGTGTCCCTCGCTCCACTCGTTCCATGAAGCGACGAACGTCAGGTTGGACGCATGGGCAGCGGAGCTGAAGCGAACCGCAGCCTCGAGGAAGTCGCGGAACAGCTCCGGCCTCCCGCCGACCACGACCGGCCACCACGGGTAACGCATGATCCGGCGACCGCCGTGAAGGGCGCCGCGCGGCGTGGCGTCCCAGCCCGGAGACACGGAAGGAAAATACGGGAGGCGCGCCGCGCGGAAGAATCCTTCCCACTCCGATCTCCGGAGGGCCGTCAGCGTGCGGTAGTCCTGCAGGTACGGCCCCTTCCACTGCGGCAGGTGGACGTAGTGGGTCGCGCTGTCGAAACCGATGGCGGCCAGCGACGGTACCAGAAAGGGTGCGGGGTTGACCGCCATGAGATGCAGATCCGGCAGGCCCTGGCCGGAAAGGTACTCGCGGGCGGCACGGATCGCCTCGCGGGCGGTGGCCGCGCCCATCTGCCGTACGAAGAACGTGGAGTCGAAAATGGAAAACAGGAAGCGTCCTTGCAGGCGGAAATAGCCCGGCCGCACGAAGTAATGTTCCGCAAGAAATCGGAGCAGGGCCAGGAAGTCCTCCGGATCGGTGTAGACCAGGCGTGAGGAATCGATCTCGGCCCCCCTCGTGCGCTTCACCGGGAGCACGCGCCTGGGCATGCGGTTGGCCCACATCACCGCGAACGGGAAGGAGTTGCAGGCGGCGCCCAGGAACCCGTGGTCCAGGGCGCGCTCGAAGACCCGCTTCCCCCTGGACCAGAAGAACCCATAGACGAACAGATCGATCCCGAAGGACCGGGCCAGCGAGACTTGCTGCTCGGCGGTGTGCGGAAGGGAATCGTCATAGGCCCCATGCAGAGGGAGGCGCGGCTGCTCGTGTCCCGGAAACCGGGGCAGCGCCCGGAGCACCAGATCCCACTCGCTCCACCTTGGAGGGAAACCTCTGTCCCGCTCCGGACAGCGGTGCCAGCCGGGATAGACGTAGGCTGCGATCATGCCTGTTCCTCGAGCTTGCTCCCGGTCGAGGAATGGGGTTAAGCCGGAATCGTGTCCCTGCTCATTCTAGCCTGACCGAAGCCTTTCCCCAACCGGCACTGAGTTCATGTCGGAGCAAATACGTTTTGAGCCCGAGACGACCGAGGGCGGTGCACCCGCCGCACGTAACGCTTCAAGGCACCCCTTCCCCTTTGAAATCCCCCTGGTTTTCCCTTATCCTCGACAGTCTGCGATCGGCGCTGCGGCAGCCCGGGCTCCCGCGGGCCGGCCGGCCCCGGGGCGGGGAATCCGGGCGGCAGGGCCGGGGCACTCGGATCGGTTGGAGGTGCATCGTGTGGGCTGAAATTCGAAAGCTGTTTCCGATCTGCGAGCGCTGCGTCTACCTCAATAACGCGGGCGTCTGCCCGCCTTCCCTGCGGGTCCTCGAGGCACTCGAAGCCCATCACCGCAATCACGCTCTGCATGGATGGGGCAAGGTGCGCGCCGAGATCGCGGGGACCGAGGTCCGGATCAAGGAAATTCTGGCCGGCCTTCTCGGGTGCAAGCCGTCCTCGATCGCACTGGTTCACAACACTTCCGAAGGCATGAGCATCGTGGCCCAGGGCCTGTCGTGGAGGCCGGGGGACGTCGTCGTGGGGCTGGACCGGGAGTATCCGGCCAATGTGTACCCCTGGGTGAACCTCCAGGCCAAGGGGGTGCGGCACGTGCGACTCAGGCCCACGCACTCCAACGAGGACATCGTCCTCCTCGAGAGCTCGCTCGACCCTTCCGTCAAGGTCGTCGCCGTCTCGGCCGTGGACTGGTGCACCGGCCACGTCTATGACCTCGCCAGGCTGGGAGAGGCCTGCCGCGAGAGAGGCATCTGGCTCGTTGCGGACGTGGCGCAGGCCATGGGTACGGTTCCCGTAGATGCCGCCTCTACGCACGCGGCGGCCCTGGCAGGCTCTGCCTGGAAAGGACTGACGGGGCCGCTCGGAGTGGGCGTCTTCTATTGTTCCGATCCCCTGCTGGAGCGGCTGTCTCTCAGCTTCGTGGGTACGGACACCGTGGTGCATCCGCAGAGCTATCTCGATTACCGCTTCACCCCCAAGCCGGACGCGTCGAGATTCCAGTTCTCCACGCCGAACGTGAACGACTGGGTGCACCTGCGGGCCGCGCTCGAATTGCTGAACCAGATCGGGTTCGAGAAGGTCCGGGGCCGGATCCTGGAGCTCACGTCCATCCTGCAGCAGGGGCTCGAAAGGAAGGGATACGCCGTGGCGGGCTCGACCCGGCCTGCGGAGCGCTCCGGCATTCTGTCCTTCCGCCGGGAGGGGCTGGATGCGCGGCGCAAGGCGGCCGAGTTGGCGGGTCGCGGGATCGTGGTGGTCGAGAGGGACGGCTTCGTGCGCGTCTCCCCGCACGTCTACAACAACGAGGAGGACATGGATCGCCTCCTCAGAGCTCTGGACTGAGGGTCCGGACATCCGCGAGTCATCATGAATAAGATACTCTGGATACTCGGAGTCGGGTGCGCGACCTGGCTGCTGGCTCTGTGGGCGCCGGAAGGGCCGTGCGAGGCGGCCTCTGCGGATGTCCGGCGGCCGGATGCGGCGGCTGCATCCGCCCTTCCGGACATCGTCATCATTTCCCTGGACACGACGAGAGCCGATCACCTCTCGCTCCACGGATACCCCCTGTCCACGACCCCCAATCTCGAGCGCATCGGAAAAGGCGGGATCGTCTTCGAGCAAGCCAGGACCGTGGTTCCCCTGACGGGTCCCTCCCACGCGTCGATGTTCACGTCTCTTTATCCGCACCAGCACGGGTGCTTCCGGAACGGCATCCCGCTGAGAAAGGATGTCCTCACGCTGGCTCGGATCCTGAAGGAACGGGGGTACGACACGGCGGCCTTCGTGAGCTCCTGGACCCTGAAGGGCACCCTTTGCGGGCTTGACTCCGGGTTCCGTCTGTACCGGGAGGACTTCACGCAGCGCTACAGTCTCATCAATCGGGAGCAGCCTGCCGATGAGGTGGCCCGGGCCGTGGCCGGCTTTCTCGACTCCGGAGAGCACTGGCGTCCCTTGTTCCTGTTCGTGCACTTTTTCGATCCGCATGCTCCCTACCGGCGCCATCCGGGTCCGTGGGAAGCGCTCGGAAAGCAGGCCGGGGACCTCGGGCTCGACCTTCCCCGGACCGTCCTGGAATACGACAACGAGCTGGCGTACATGGATCACCATCTTGGCCTCCTGCTCGAAACTCTCGAGCGCAGGGGACTGCTCGAGAGCGGCCTGGTGTGGATCGTGGGAGATCATGGGGAGAGCCTCGGAGAGCACGGGTACACCGGCCACGGCCGGAGGGTCTACGAGCAGATGATGCACGTGCCCTTGGTGCTCCTTGCTCGCCGCTGGGCTGCCCGGACAGCCGTCGTAAAGGAGGTCGTGTCCACTCTGGACATCGTTCCGACCACCCTGGGGTTCCTGGGAAAGTCGGCTCCGCTGGGCGACCCGGCTGAGGTCCTCTGTGCCTTCGAGGGCATGGACCTGTCCGGTCATCTGGTGCAAGGCACCACCGTTCCTTCCCGCCGCCTCTACTTCGAGACCTTCAAGGGAACGTTGCGGAGGTTCACCCCAATCTTTGCCAAAGATGCTCCGGATCATCCTTTGTTCATGGGATATTACGAGAACAATATGAAGTATATTCTCGGATCTTCTTCGGGCCGCGAGGTGGAGATCTATGACTTGAAGTCGGATCCGGGAGAGACCCGGAACATGCGGTCCCGGAGCGGGGCCTCTTTCTCGCCGGCCGAGCTCCTCTCCTGGTTTCAGCAAGGCCGCTCTCCGCATGCGGTGAAAGTCGACCTCTCCCCCGACGACGTGGAAACCCTTCGCAGCCTCGGCTACATCGACTGAGCGGCAGGGGACTTCCTTGAAGGAAAAGAGCCCGCGGATCCTTCTGGTGCGGCTGAGCGCCGTCGGCGATGTGATCAACACCCTGCCGGCCCTCGCGGCCCTGCGACAGCGCCTGCCCCGCGCCCACCTGGCGTGGCTGGTCGAAGACGGGGCCGCAAGCATCCTCGAGGGGCATCCGCTGCTGGACGACCTCATTGTGTTCGAAAGGAGACGTCTCGGTCGGGCACTGAAGCGGATATCCCTCTGGGTGCGGGCACCGGAGCCGATCCTGAAGCTGCGGCGGCAGTTGCGCCGCAGGCGGTTCGACCTGCTGCTCGACTTCCACGGCAACCTGAGGAGCGGCGTTCTGGGAAGCCTGGCGGAGGCCGCTCTGCGCATCGGCTTCGGCCGCCGGGACAGCCGGGAAGGCAACTTCCTGTTCAGCGACTTCCACGTGTCGCTTGCCGAGCGGCGCATTCACAGAGTGGAAAAGCACCTGGCGCTGCTCCGGCCCCTGGGCATCCGGCCGGGAGCCCCTTCGTACTGCCTGCACGTGCCGCAGGCTGCCCGGGACTTTGCGGCGGATTATGTGCGAGCCCGTTTGCAGGAGCCGCACCGCCCCCTCGTCGTCCTGCATCCGGGTACGAGCGCATTCGGAGCCCACAAACGCTGGCCTGCGGAGCACTTCGCGAGGCTTGCCGAAGGCCTCGTGGAGCGCGTGTCGGCACAAGTCCTGGTGACCCATGGCCCGGGAGAGATCGAGCTGGCGCGCCAGGTGGCGGAACAGAGCCGCCATCAGGTCCTCATGCCCGAAACGGCGTCGCTTCAGGAGCTCGCGGCTTTGATCGAGCGGGCATCCGCTTTCGTGTCGGCCGACACCGGCCCCATGCACCTGGCTGCGGCGCTGAAGGTTCCGGTGGTGGCTCTCTTCGGTCCGAAAGACCCGGTCATCTACGGCCCTTACGGCACGGCCAGCCGCGTGCTCCTGCCGCCCCTGGACTGCTCCCCCTGCGGCTCCAGGCGTTGCCCGGACGCCCCCTGTATGAGATCCATCCACCCGGAGCGGGTCTTGGATGCGGTGCTGGATCTTTTAGAGGATACGCGAGGAGTCTCATGCAACCCCTTGCACGGCCAGCCTGAAGCCCCATGAGGTTACGCGGAAGACTGCCCCTGCCGATGAAGTCTTGCGGCCGGATCCTGGTGAGGGCCAACAACTGGATCGGGGACGCGGTGCTGTCCACCCCGGCTCTGCACGCTCTCCGCCGCGCCTTTCCAGAAGCCGAGATCTCCGTCCTGGCCAAGCCCTGGGTCATACCGGTCCTGCGGAACAATCCGGATGCAGACCGGATTCTGCTCTACGACGCCGGGGGCCGACACAAAGGGGTGCGCGGCGTCAACCGGCTCGGCTCGGATTTGAGAGGAGAGCGTTTGGACTGCGCCATCCTGCTCCAGCGAGCCTTCGAGGCGGCCTGGATCGCCTTTCTCGCCCGGGTGCCTTTGAGGGTGGGCCTCCGTACGGAAGGCCGGGGGTGCCTTCTGACCCACGCGATCGCCGTATCCCGCGAGGAATTGCTGATCCCGCGGGCAAAGCATAACCTGGCGATGCTCCAGGCCGTGGGGATTGCTCCTGCGGCCAAGGGGCTGGTCTTGAGGACCAACGGCCCCGAGCTCGAGAAGGCCCGGCAAAGGCTGGCCGCCATCGGGGTCCGGCCTGACGAGCGGCTCTACGGTCTCAGCCCGGGGGCGGCTTTCGGGCCGGCCAAGCGCTGGCTGCCGGAACGCTTTGCTGCGGTTGCCGAGCGCCTCGCCGCCTTGCACCATGGAAGAGGCCTCGTTTTCGGCGGCCCCGGTGAACGGGAGCTCGGCGAGCGGATCGCCCGGGAAGCTCCAGGGGCCGCCAACCTCGCCGGCACCACCACCCTGGACGAAGCGATCGCGCTCATCGGTCTCTGCGGGCTCTTCATCACGAACGATTCGGGTCTCATGCACATCGCGGCCGGGCTCGACGTCCCGCTGGTCGCGATCTTCGGACCCACGGACCCCAGGACCACCGCTCCCTGGTCCTCGCGCCACAGGCTCGTGCGCAAGGAAGGGGTCTGCTGCAGTCCCTGCCTCAAACGTGAATGCGAGCAAGACCACCGCTGCATGCGATCCATCTCGGTCGAGGAGGTCCTCGCCGCCGCCGCGAGCGTGATCGAGGATTACGGCTGGGCCGCCCTCCGCGAGCGCACGAGGATCCTGGAGGGGGCGCTTGCGCAACCGATTCCGGTGGTCACACTCGGCGCATAGCCTTTCCGGCTGGTTGCGCGCCCTCCTTCCTTTTCGCAAAATGACTCATTGCGGCATTCCGGAAGCTCCCCCGACCCGTGGTGCATGCGGCGCCTTCCGGCCCGACCCGCGCCGCACATGGGCAGCTTTGAAACACGCTCCCTGCAACAAGAGGACGCGCTCGACATGGTCCCGGGTCGACCCGCCGGGATGAGAGCGACCAGAGCCGCAACGAGCGCATCTAAGAGGCCTCTGCAGAGGATGGAGAAGCGATCAGAAAGGAGGTCGGGTCCATGGCGTCCTGGTTCGATATCGCCGTCCGTCGCATCGGCGAGGAGCTCAATCTCAGCCTGCGCGGCGAGTTCGACGGCAGCTCGGCAAGCCGCCTGATCGACACCCTCAAGCAAAACGGCAACGGTGTCGCAGTGGCCAAGGTCGAGGCCAACGAGCTTTGTTGGGTCGATCCGGCCGCGGTCGACATCTTTCAGAACGATCTGCTCAGCCTCGGGGACATCTGCCATCGTCTGGTCTTCTACGGCAAGCACGCACCGGAGCTTGCGCCGGCCTGGATCGATTTTTTCTAGGAGGCTGTCGGCTCCTGGCGCTGTTCTCCTGCGGCTCAGCGACCGGGAATCGGTTACGCCACCTGCACAAGACGGAAAGTCATTGACTTCATGAACGCCCGCATCGAGCGGCTGTCCACCTTGATCATGGCCGGAGGAAGGGGTGCCCGGCTGGAACCGTTGACCCGCGATCGGGCGAAACCGTCCGTGCCTTTCGGCGGGACGTATCGCATCATCGACTTCACGCTTTCGAACTGCATCAATTCCGGGATCCGCCGCATTCACGTGCTGACCCAGTACAAGTTCGACTCTCTGGCGCACCACCTCAAGATGGGGTGGAACATCTTTCACAGCGAGCAGGGGGGGTACATCGACGTCATCCCTGCGCAGCAGCGCCTCGGGCAGCAGTGGTACAGAGGAACGGCCGACGCGGTCTATCAGAACTTCTACACGCTGAGACGCGAGGACCCGGATTTCGTGCTGATCCTGGCCGGCGACCACGTCTACAAGATGGATTATTCCAGGATGCTGCAGTTCCATATCGAGACCCGGTCGGATGTGACCGTGGGCGTCGTGGACATGCCCGCCGACCAGAGCATCCACTTCGGCGTGCTGGAGACCGGCCCCGACGGCCGGATCCTCGGCTTCGAAGAGAAGCCCCGGCGTCCCAAGACGATTCCGGGAGCCTCCGACAAGATCCGCGCCTCGATGGGAATCTACCTGTTTAACGCGGGCGTACTGTATGGAGAGCTCCTGCCGGAGGCACTGGAACGCGGGCGGAACGACTTCGGAAAGCACGTCCTTCCCCGGTTGCTCAAGCGCAGGAAGGTCCTTTGCTACCCCTTCGAGGACGAGAATCGGGGTGAGGAGCCGTACTGGAGAGACATCGGCACGCTCGATGCCTTCTACGCGGCGAACATGGACCTGGTATCGGTGTCGCCGCGTTTCAACCTGTACGACCGGCGCTGGCCGGTGCGGACCTACCAGCCCCAACTTCCGCCGGTCCGTACGGTCATGGCACACGACGTCGAAGGCAGCACGCCCGGCGAGGTACTGGATTCCATCCTTTCGGGCGGCTGCGTCGTGCGCGGCGGCCGGGTGGTCCGCTCCGTTCTGTCGCCGGGCGTCCAAGTCGAGGCCCGTGCGGTGGTGGAGGGCTCGGTGCTGATGGACGGCGTGGAGGTGGGACGGTCCGCGAGGATCCGCAAGGCCATCATCGACAAAGAGGTGAAGATCCCGGCCGGAGCGCACATCGGCTACAACCTCGAGCAGGATCGCAGGAGCTTCATGGTTACGGATTCGGGAGTCGTCGTGATTCCCCGGGGCGAGACGCTCGAGCCAGGATGGCCGGAGGCGCTTCGTTACCGGACGGTGCGCGGAGGCGAGGTTCTGAAACGATCCCTGGCTCGATAAGGGCGGAACCCCCTCTTGCGGTAGTAGGAGACAAGAACATGAGAGCGAGCGACGTCCGCTGGATTGCCAAGACCATGGGGATCGATACGTCTCACATGAAGAAAGCGGAGCTGATCCGTGCCATCCAACGCAGGAAGGACAACGTGGACTGCTACGGCTCGATCAAGGGAAGGCAATGCGAGGAGATCGCATGCCTGTGGAGGCGGGACTGCATCCTCTCCGTCACCGAAGCCTGTCGATGAGCGGCTTTTCCGTCCTTCCGAGGAGCCCGGGCAGCCGGCGCCATCGGGCGCCCCGGTCCCTTCCGGGTCATGCAGCCATCCTCGATGCAACCTTCTGGATCCCGGCTCGCACGCGCTCCGCAGTTGGGCCGGGATGATGAATGAAACGTGACCCCCAACGTCGTAGGCCGGAATCCGGTCCATGCACTTTTCCGTCATTCCGGCCCAGGCCGGAATCCAGTCCCCGTACCCCGCAATTGCACCGGTCGTCGATGCAACTTCCCGGATCCCGGCAGGGGCGCTGCAAGCAGCTCCCCTGCCCCCGGGGCGCGTCGAAACCCCTGAGCTTCACGAGCTCCGTTCGATCAGAGACCTGTAGAGCGCTTCCGTCTGCTCGACCTCCCGCTCCAGCGTGAATCTCTCTTCGAAGGTCTTCTTTCCCTCTTCCCCGATGCGCGCCCTCCGCTGCGGATCCCGGACCAGCTCGGCCCAGGCGCGGGCGAGGTCCGCCGGGTCTCCGGGCTCGAACAGGAGCCCGTTGCGGCCGTGGTCGATGACTTCCGGAACGGCCCCGGAGCGGCTCCCCACGAAGGGGCGACCGTTGGCAAGCGCTTCGATCATGACCAGCCCGAACGCCTCGGCCCTGGAAGTGAGGGTCGCGATGTCGAGAGCCTGCACCAGGGACGGGACGTCCTGCCAGAAGCCGGTCAGGATCACGCGGCCGGCCAGGCCGTCCTGGTGGGCCCTGGAGCGGATCTGCTCGGCGTAGTCGCGGTTAGCCGCGGCGCCGGCGAGCACGAATCGAGCTTGCGGATGATCCCCGAGCAGAAGCTCCGCTGCATCGAGGAAGAGGTCCTGCCGCTTGTTCGGCGAGAGCTGAGCGGCCATGCCGATCAGGATCTCCTCGGGGCCGACTCCGAGCTTCTCGCGCACGGCTCTTCCGCCTTGGGGGCTGCCCGCGACGTCGCGGTCGAGCCCGTAGTAGACGGTCCGGACTTTCTCTTCGGCGATGGGGTAGACGAGAAGACTGTTCCGCCGGACATACCCCGAGATGGCCACCATCGCGTCCAGCCGGCGCGCCAGGATCCGATGAAGCGGGTCGGTCTTGGGCCTGTGCGCGGGCGAGCACATGTGACGGGTGAAGACCAGGGGCACCCTCCTGCGGAAGATCCCGGCCAACAGGAGCGCCTGCCAGGCGTCCCGGGAGTAATGCAAATGGAGCACGTCTACCTTCTGTTTGCGCAGATGACGCCTCAGCCCCGCATAGGTGGCACGATCCAGGTACCAGCGAAACGGAAGTGATAGATGGGAGAAGCCGTGCTCCCGGGCGAAGCGGCTCATCCGCGAGCCGGCGCTCAGTCCGAAGATCACCGAGTGGCCCCGCTCGGCCAGACCCCGGGCCAGGACGAAGGGGTGCATCTCCATGCCGCCCCAGCCTCGGGATGAGATGAGGTAAAAGATGTTGAGCAAGGGCTTTCTCTCCATCGCACCATGAGGCCCGGCAGGGATGGCCGGAGCGCTCTTTTCCTGCGGCTTCGTGGGGCCGTGCGCCCCTGGAGGGTCTCGCGGGTGATCGCTGGTAGCGGGTGGCTGGAAATCCGCACGGAATTGGCCAATAATACCTGCCCGACCTGGAAAAGAAAACGCCTTCGCAAGCGAGGAGCCGAGATGATTTCAATGGTAGAGCCCCTTCCCTCCCGGCAGAAGCAGCCACACGTGAAGAGCGCGGTCGCCGTGATCGGCGCCGGATACTGGGGACGCAATCTGGTCAGAAACTTCCATGAGCTGGGCGCCCTGGCCGCCGTCTGCGACTCGAGCGAAGAAGTGGCCCGGAGGCACGCGGGCCAGCTTCCGGAGATCCCCTTCCATCGCAGCTATGAGGAGGTGCTGGCCGCGAACGAGATCCGGGCCGTGGTGCTGGCCGTGCCGGCGCCGGAGCACTACCGCACGGTGATGATGGCCCTCGAAGCTGGAAAGGACGTGTTTGTCGAAAAACCCATGGCCCTCCGTTATGAAGAAGGCTTGCGTCTGCACGAACGGGCCCGCCAGGACGGCCGCATTCTCATGGTGGGCCACGTGCTCCTTTTCCACCCGGCCGTGATCAGGCTCAAGGAGCTGGTCCGGGCCGGAGCGCTGGGACAGCTTCAGTACGTGTACTCGAACCGCCTCAACCTGGGGCGCTTCCGCAAAGAGGAAAACATCCTCTGGAGCTTCGCTCCGCACGACATCTCGGTGATGATGCACCTGCTCGGAGAACGGCCGGTCCGGGTCACGGCGCGCGGAAACGGTTACCTCCACCCTTCGATCGCGGACGTGACGGTGAGTTACCTCGAATTTCCGAGCGGCGTGCAGGGGCACATCTTCGTGAGCTGGCTGCACCCCATCAAGGAGCACAAGCTCGTGGTCGTGGGCACCAAGGGGATGGCGATTTTCAGCGACACGGCAGAGCACAAGCTGATCCTCTACCCGCACCGGATCGATTGGATCGACCGCGCGCCGGTGCCCGTGCGCGCGGAAGGGGAGCCGGTCGCTCTGGACGCCTCGGAGCCGTTGCGTGCCGAGTGCGCGCACTTCCTGGAATGTCTGGAAACCCGCAGGCAGCCTCTGCCGGACAGCGGCGAGGGGCTGGCGGTCCTGGAGATCCTGGACGCCTGCCAGCGGTCCCTGAATGAAGGCGCGGCCGTCTCCCTGGCCGGGGCGAGCCGGGAGGAGCCGAAGGCATCCTGCTTCGTCCATCCCAGCGCGGTCGTGGATGTGGGCGCGCGGATCGGTGCGGGCTCCCAGATCTGGCACTTCTGCCATGTCATGCAAGGCGCCCGGATCGGCGGAGGCTGCATCCTGGGGCAGAACGTCTTCGTCGGCGCCGACGTTTCCATCGGAGATGGAGTGAAGATCCAGAACAACGTGTCCGTCTACAAGGGGGTCACGCTGGAAGATCACGTCTTCTGCGGACCCTCGATGGTCTTCACGAACGTGATCAACCCGAGGAGCGAGATCGAGCGCAAAGAGGAGTTCCGCCCCACCCTGGTCAAGCAGGGCGCCACCCTGGGGGCGAACTCGACCATCCTGTGCGGCCACACGATCGGCCGCTATGCGATGGTGGGGGCCGGCGCAGTCGTCACGCATGACGTGCCCGACCACGCGCTGGTCGTCGGTGCGCCGGCCCGGCAGGCCGGCTGGGTCTGCTCCTGCGGAAATCGTCTAGCCGAAGAACGGGAGCGCCACTGGGTCTGTCCTTCCTGTCGACGGTCGTATCACGAAGGCCACGAGGGATTGTCCGCGGCCCCGTGAGGTTCCGAAGGCGACCGCGATCACCTGGCCGGAAACCCGTGGGGGCATCGATGCGCGAGGGACCGAGGGCGGTTCTGGAAGATTATATGAAGGGAAGCGGACCTTGGGGGAAAGACCTCGCGGTTGCGATGGCAGCCGCGAAGGAAATGCTGGATGCCCCCTCAGGAGCCTCCTGGGCTTATCTGCTGATCTATTTCGATCTGCTGATCCGGTGGTGGAAAGGCAGAAGCTCCGGCCCGTGGGAAGATTTGAAATCCCTCTTCCGACGAAGAAAATACTGGGTGAACGCCAATCGCCTCGAGTCGATCCAACCGGTCATGGCGGAAATCCTTCGGCGCGACGGCCTGCCCGGGGTCCCCGAGGGGCCCGGGCTCGAACGCCCGCTCCGCATCCTTTTCCTGCAGCAGTCCCCTTGCATCCGGAATTACAAGTACGCCTACGCATTGAAAAGGCGGGGGCACAGGGTGACGCTCGCCTATATCGAGAGGCCCCTTTCGGAGCGATACGCGCTGAGTGACGACGTGTATGAGCGCAGCGTTGCGATCCGGGATTTTCGGGATTTCTGGCAGCTCTCGGAGGGATTTGATCTGATCCATTCCCACAACGAACCAGATACGTACACCGTGTTGGCCGCGGGATCTTCCGTTCCCACCATTCACGACACGCATGATCTCATGTCTCTGGGCCCTGAAACGGGGCACGTCGTCAACCGCATCCTGGAGTGCCTGGCCAACAAGCTCTGCACGGGCAGGGTCTCGGTCAGCCCCTACCTCGTGGGTCAGGTGAAAGGCCTCTACGGGGGGCACGACGGGCTCACTGTCTACAACTTCGCGGTGCTGGAAAAGCCGTTGAGCAAGCTGCCCAAGCTATCGGAAAGAGACGGCCGTATCCACATCGTGTACGAGGGAGGCATGCAGCTCGGGCACAGCTACCGCGACCCCTCGGAGCTTTTCATCGAGCTCTCGAAGCACGGTTTTCACGTGCACGTCTATCCGGCCACGTACAGCGAAAAAGTGGAGGAAGTATTTTCGCCTCACAAGAACATTCACTACGAGCGACCGGTGTCCCCAAAGGATCTGATTCAGATCCTCTCCCAGTATGACCTCGGGCTCATTCCATTCTCTGTTACGGAGCAGACCAGGGAAGTGCTCAATGCCTCCCTGGGAAACAAGCTGTTCGAATATCTCGCGGCCGGTTTGCCGGTGGTCGCTCCCGATCTGGTCAGCTACAGGATTTTCTTCGAGACCTATCCTTTCGGCTGCGTCTTTGGCGGAACGGAAGACCTCTTTCGGCGAATCCCTGAGGTGAGCCGGATCCGTGCGATCGACCGGACCTTTCTCTTCGACGGGCAGGTGGCGGATGTGGAGAGGTTCTATGCGAGCTGTCTGCTCCGGCACGCCGTGGACAAAGAAGGCAGAGAGGAGGTTGGTCAACGATTCAGGGCGTTCTACCGGAGAAACGTCCAGAGATGGATGACCTTTCTGCGGGGGCTCAAGAGGAGGGGCATCCGCAACCTGCCCTGAGGAAATCAGGCTCCGGTCGCGTCTACCCCGGGTGGTCAGAAGGATGAAGGCCGATGGGCCCTGGAAGGTCCGCTAGCAGAAGGGTCGCCGCACCGTTGCTGGCTCACGGATGGCGGCCGTCGGGGGAGAAACCGGACCTCTTGCGGCTTCGGGCGCGGATCTTGAAGCTGGGCCGATTCCTCAAGGCCTGTGATTACACGGGGCTGGACGCCCCTTTGCCCGACACCCCGGCCAGGCTCAGTACCACCTGCGCCAGCGCCATGGAAGGATGGCTTCTCCTGTATGGTCTCGAAAAGCACGACGAGTTTCGAGAGGAGGCCATCCGGTGTGCGGAGCTCCTCATGGCCGAGCAGACGGAGCAGGGGATGTGGCTGTCTCCCTTCCCCTTCCGGCGGAACCCTCCGTCTCACCCTTACGCCTGCGAGAATTTCCTGACTCTGCGGCCGCTGATCCATTTCTACGACAGGATGGGGAGGGAGACAGGTGGCCACCGGGTGCGGCTCGCCGTGGAAAGAGGCTTGCAGGGACTGGTTGCGCATATCGGCTACAGGGCGGACGGATGCTTCTGGTACTCTCCGACCGATCAGATCGAAGTTCCCAACATCAGCAGTATGGCTGCAGCGACCTTTGCCGAGGCTTGCCAGGTTCTGCATCTCGACCACCTCGCGGCTCCCGCGCGCCTTTGCGCCGCATATTGTGTACGGCAGCAGCGGCCGGACGGCGGCTACAGGTACTTCTCAGACCAGGAGTTTGTTTACGTGCCGTACCATGCTTTGGAGATCTGGGAGCTGGGGGACGCCAATCAGGTCCTGCGGGAGCAGGAGCTTGAACAGAGTCTCCAGCGAGCGGTGCATTTCATGGATCGGTATCTGGAGCTGCGGTCTTACCGCTCCCGGGATGATGAGCGGGGGAGACGGAGCAAACTTCTTTTCAAGACCCCTGTCTGGATGGCCAGGGCTTACCTGAGCCGGGGTCGCCACGAGAAGGCATGGGCACATCTTGATCGGGGGATGCGGATGTTCGGCATGCCCGGAGGCGATTCCTACTACTACTATCTGCGTGAGAAGAGGACACTTGGGTGGCTTCGGAGGCGCAGACCGGACCTCGGAAGCGTGTACATGAGATACAATGCTTCCTGTTTCGAGACCGGCTGCAGGCTGCTGGCAGTGCTGGGGGGAGCGCTTGATCGGGGACTATAACGGCCTGTTTCTCGCCAGGGCGACCGAAAGTGCCCTTACGGGCCGTGGCGGTGGTGGTGTCGTGACCTCGACGCTCCTCCACCTCCTGCGTGAGGGAGCCATCGACAAGGCTCTGGTGACTACCGCTTCCCGCAAGGAACCCTGGGCGGAGCCGGCCCTGGTAGATACGGAAGAGGAGGTGCGTAAGGCCGCAGGATCGAAGTACACTCGTGTCGACTATCGAGGGCAGCTCGGCGGCCTGACTTGGAGGTCCGCTGCCGTCGGTCTCCCCTGTCAGCTGCGGGCTCGATTTTGCTCGAAGATCAGGATTGGGCTGTTCTGCGGACTGAACCTGTCGCCCGTCGGATACGATCACCTTTTCCATAAGCTGGGTTTCGGGCGAGAAGAAATTGAATTCTTGGAGTACAGGGCTCCCCAGCAGGACTATCTGGACATCAGGCTGAAGGACGGGAGGCGGATCACCTACCCCCGATACTATTGGCTCGCCTATTTCTATCCGTACAAGAGGTGCATCTACTGCCAGGATTTCACCAACCGAGCGAGCGACCTGAGTGTCGGAGACTTCCAGCCCGGGTGGTCCTGCGTGATCACGCGGACCGAAACAGGCAGGCAGACCCTGATCGCTGCCGAACGGAAGGGGCTCGTTACGCTGGAGGAGCTCCCGCTCGCGCGGTTTGTCGAGGTCAAGGCGGCGAGTCTCTTTCACAAGGAAGTGATGGGCGGCTACTGGAGAACCCGGTTCGTCAGACCCAGAGGCAAGCTCTTCCGGATGGTGCCGTTGAGGATCCTGAGATGGAAGGGAATTCGGTATGGCAGGCAACTTGCGGAACGCAGCCGCCGTTACTTTGAGAGAGAGGTTGCAGGAGAGCCTCCTGCGCCTCCACCGGTGGCGTGAAGAACTCAACGGCGAAGATCTCGGATTTGGCTATGATGAGTATGCGCCGCAGGTGAAGCACCACTATCCGGAGGCTTACGCGGTTTTCGGGCAAGCGTACCTGCACCTCTACCGCGTGACGGGCGATCCGGCCTACCTCGGGTGGGCGAAGTCCAGTGCGGGCTGGCTGGTGAGGAACCCCAGCCCCAGGTACAGGAACCTGTCCTGGGGTCTGCCGTGGAGATGGGACCGATGGGAGGCCCCCGCGGATCTGTCCTACCTGATCACGACCGCCCTGGTCGGGAAATTCCTGGTCCAGCTCTTCGAGGCGACCGGGGAAACCGTCTATCTGGATGGCTGTCGGTCCGTCGCCAAGTGGATCGTGGATGAGAACGGGTATACGGAGAGCGGTGACGGTGTGCTCTTTTTTTACGCGAACCATCCTCCTCTGCGGTTCCCCGTGCTGAACCCGAGTGTGGTCGCATCCTGCTTCCTGGCCAGGATGGCAGCCATCATCGGTGAGCCGCACTGGCGGGACCTCTCGGAACGGGGGTTCGGATACGCCGCGCGCAGTCAGAACCCCGACGGCTCGTGGCATTACTCTGAAGAGCGCAGATTTCCGGACAGCTTCCACACCGCCCTGGTGCTGGAAGCGCTGCAAGATTATCTGCGCCTCTCGCCCGGGAACCCGAGCATTCAACGATGCCTGGAGAGGGGCTTGAGCTTCTACCGTCGCAGGCTCTTTACCAGGAACGGGAGAGGGATGGAGGTTCTTCCCCCATGGCACAAGCGGGCGAACCCGCTCTTCCTCTACCGGAAACACGTGAGCGGGAAGATACGGTCGGCACCGGCGCGACTGTGGTCATACGGGGCGGCCGTCCGGCTCTTTGCCAAACAAGGCGCCGGCTCTGCTTTTCACAGGTTCTGTCTGGATCTTCTGGCCCATGTGCTGGAAGATTTCCAGCTTCCGAATGGCGCCTTCCGCTACCGGATGCAGGATGAGCGTACCTTCGTCCGGCACGAGGCTCACATCATGGACGGGCTGGCGACGATGCTTGAAGAGGAGCAGCGGAGGGCACGATCTCAGGACCCCGAAACAGACTCCTGCGCGACACGGTCATGTATGCTATAGTGGCGCCCGCCCGGAGAAAGACATGTTCCCGGAAGAGGTTCGGATGCAGGTTCTCTTGCGGAAGGGGCGTTCTCTTCGTGGAAACGGCACGGCCATGAAACATATCCTTACCGTGGTGGGAGCCCGGCCGCAGTTCATCAAGGCGGCGATCGTGTCGCGGGCCATGGCCTCTCAAGGGAGGCTCCGCGAAACCATGGTCCACACCGGCCAGCACTATGACGATACACTGTCCAGGGTCTTCTTCGAGGACCTGCAGATTCCGCCTCCGGCGCACAACCTGGGGGTCGGCTCCGGCCCGCACGGACAGCAGACCGCGAGGATGCTGGAGGGGCTGGAGAGGATCCTGCTCGAAGACCGCCCGGACAGCCTGCTCGTCTACGGAGACACCAACTCGACCCTGGCCGGGGCGCTGGCCGCGGCCAAGCTCAACGTTCCGATCGGGCACGTCGAGGCCGGTCTGCGTTCCTTCAACAGGAGAATGCCCGAGGAGATAAACCGTGTGGTCTGCGACCATCTCTCCAGCTCTCTGTTCGCGCCGACGCAAGCCGCGGCCGAGAACCTCGCGCGAGAAGGCCTTCCTCGTGAGCGTATCCATCTCACCGGCGACGTCATGTATGACGCCTCTCTCTATTTCGCCGCTCGGGCGGAACAAGGGAGCTCCGTGCTCGGCACACTGGGCCTGAGGCCGAGAGAGTACGTCTTGACGACGATACACAGGGCCGAAAACACGGACCAAGCCCTCCGACTGGCGGCGATCATCGAGGCGCTATGCGCGTTCGGGCGGGAGTTTCCGATCGTGTTCCCGCTCCACCCCCGGACCCGAGACAGGCTGGAGCGGGGTCAACTCCTTTCTCGGGTCCACGCGCGGCTCCGAGCGGTCGAGCCGGCCGGGTACCTGGACATGCTCGTCCTGGAGAAGAACGCCAGGCTGATCGTCACGGACTCCGGAGGCGTGCAGAAGGAGGCTTATTTCTATCGAGTTCCCTGCCTCACCCTGCGCGACGAGACGGAGTGGGTCGAGCTGGTGGCGGCGGGTTGGAATCGGTGCGTGTCTCCGCTCCTGGGCGCGGGCAAGATCTGCGAGGCCATGCGGGAGGCCTGCGTTTCCTTCCGGCCGCCCCCCTGGTCCGATTCGCTGTACGGGAACGGCAGAGCCTCTCAAATCATCGCCGATATTCTCGCACAGGAGGGACCCTCATCGTGAGCATCGATCCGGCCGTTCGGCGGGAAGCCGATGCGTTCGGCTTTCTGAGAGAGAGCGTGTCGATCTACGTTCTCGCCGCGCTGACCTACCGCGACACCCACGCCCGGAAGCACGCGTTCGTGGAAGAGCTGTGCAGGCGGGGTTTCGAGGCCGTCTACGTCGAGAAGCCGTCCAGCCGGAATTCGATCCTGGGCAAAGCCATAACCCTGAACCGATCGCGACCGTGGCTCTGCGTCGAGAAGCAGTATGTCACCTTGCCTTCCGGAGTTCGGGTTCTTGCCGTGCCGAAGAAGGCCTCGGCCTTCGGCGTACGCCTCTATCCCGGCCGCAGGGCCTCGGAGTGGCTCGTCAACAAGTGGCTCAGGGAGTACTTCCGAGGGGTCCGGGACGGTTCGCCCAAGAAGATCTTGTGCCTGGCGACGACGCCCGCCTGGGAACCCCTGGTTCGTGGAATCGAGTTCGATTACTTCTGTTACGACTGCGTCGATGCGCTTTCCGTGCTTCGCAGGGGCTATGGCGAGAACGTCTTTCGCCAAATGGAGCGGGCTCTGGTCGAGCGCAGCGATTTCCTCATCACCCCGACCGAACCGCTGGCCGAGCACTTGCGAGCCATGGCCGGGCAGAAGGAAGTCATCGTGATCCCCAACGGCGTGGACCTCGAGCTCTTCCAGCGAAACCGCCTGAAGGTCCCCGAGCGCCTGGCGGAGATTGCCAGACCCCGAGTCGGGTACGTGGGGCAGATCGCCGATTTCATCGACACCGATCTCATCTGCCGCGCGGCTCGAGCTCTGCCGGAGTATTCCTTCGTCCTGGTTGGAAACATCAGCTCTCGCAGGGGAGTGGAGACGCTCCTTGGCCAGAGCAACGTTTATCCGCTGGGGTTCCTGCCTTTCGAGCAGATCCCGGGTGTGGTCGACGGCCTCGACGTTTGTCTGAACCCCTTTCGAGCGGGCTCGATCGCGGACGTGACGAAGCCGGTGAAACTGTACGAGTACCTCGCCCTGGGAAAGCCCGTGGTCTCGACACACATGCCGCAGCTCCTGGAGCTCGGAGACCGGATCTATATGGCGCGGACCGAGGACGAATTCGTCCGGATGATTCGCCTGGCCGTCGCGGAGAGGGATCCGGCCCGCGTGAAGCGACGCATCGAATACGCAGGCCGCAATACCTGGCAGGCAAGGGTCGATCAGTTTCTTGCAGGCGTGATCCGAAATTCCCTTTCCGCCGTCCGGCTCGCTGCCTCAAGAAGATGACCCGCTCCATTGATGTTGCCGAAGTCGAGATCGTATAATAGGCCGAGATGCCGGGCCGACGGGATTGCCCGACCATTGCCCGGCGCTCGCAGGTCGGAGACCGAGATGCCCAAAGAGACCAAGTATTCCCCCGGCTTTCTGATCGCCGTGCCGCAGCTGCTGGACCCCAACTTCTATCATGCCGTGGTCCTGCTCATCGAGCACACGAACGAGGGGGCCATGGGCCTGACCATCAACCATCCGCTGGAGCGATCGATCAAGAGCCTCTACGATCAGATGGGACGTCCGTGGTTCGGCGATGACAAGGCATTCCTCATGCGCGGCGGTCCGGTGCAGCCGGAGCAGGCCTGGATCCTGCATGGGCCGGGCTGCCCTACGGGCGCCACCTACAGGGTCACCGACGGAATCTATCTCAACACCTCTCTGGACGCTCTGGATGCGCTCTCCAAGGGCCGTCTCCCGTTCCGCTTCATGGTCGGTTACGCGGGTTGGGGGCCGGGGCAGCTCGACCGCGAGATCCAGGAGGGCGCCTGGATCCTTTCCGAGACCGATTCCGCTCTCGTCTTCGAGACCCCCGCGGAAAGCGTATGGGACCTGAGTCTCCGCAACATGGGCATCGACCCTGCCATGCTGGTGCCCACAACGGGGATCCATTAGGAGGCTGTCCGTAAATGCCCATCTGCGGAGCCTGTTGCGAGCGAAGCGAAGCAATCCCCCCGGCACCGTACCGCTGCGGCCAGCGGTCACCCGGAGTTTCCTCGTCGCTCGAGATCCTCGGAACAGGCCTCAGAACTTCGCCTGCCTTGCATCTGGACATTTCTGAACAGCCTCCAGGAGCCGAATTCTCGGACAGGCTCCTAGATCGAATGGAAGGCACCGTCCCTCCTGTCCCCAAGATCCTCCTCGAGAGTTGACCAAGGAGCCGGCCTTGCACGAGATCAAAGAGGCTTGCGGCATCTTCGGCGCCTTTGGCGCCCCTGAGGCCGCTTACGAGGTCTATTGCGGTCTCTACGCGCTTCAGCATCGGGGGCAGGAGAGTGCGGGGATCGTCTCGTCGGACGGGGAGAACATCCGCTCGCACAAGGGCATGGGGCTCGTCGGCAACGTCTTCAGCCGGGAGGTCTTCAAGTCTTTGGTGGGAGAGATCGCGATCGGGCACGTTCGATATTCGACGACCGGATCCTCCCGCATCCAGAATATCCAGCCCCTGGTCGTGCGTTACGCCAAAGGTCTGCTGGCCATCTCGCACAACGGCAACATCGTGAACGCGAGGAGGCTCAAGCGGAGCCACGAGAAGAGCGGCTCCATCTATCAGACCGGCACCGACTCGGAGGTGCTCGCTCATCTGCTGGCGCGCCCCTCCCATCAGAAGCTGCAGGATCCGCTGGCCCACTGCCTGGCCCATCTGCAGGGGTCGTTCTCCTTCCTGCTCCTGGAGCGAGACCGGATCGTCGGCATCCGGGATCCTCACGGCTTCCGGCCCCTGGTGCTGGGCAGGCGCGGCAAGGCCTTCTTTCTCGCCTCCGAGACCTGCGCCTTCGATCTGATCCGGGCCGATTACGTCCGTTCCCTCGAGCCGGGCGAGATCCTCACCATCACCAAGGGGGGGCTCCGGTCGGACCGGATCGAGGGGGTGCGGCCGCAACGCATGGCCCACTGTATCTTCGAGCTCATCTACTTCGCGCGGCCGGACAGCATCGTGTTCGACCAGAGCGTGCACAGCGTGCGGGTGGAATTCGGCCGCATGCTCGCGCGGGAGGCGCCGGTGGAGGCCGATTTCGTGATCCCGGTGCCGGACTCCGGGATCTCGCCGGCCATCGGGTACGCCCACGCCTCCGGCATCCCTTTCGAGAGGGGATTCATCCGCAACCACTACGTGGGCAGGACGTTCATCGAGCCCGAGCAGTCGGGCCGCGTGGAGGGCGTCCGGTTCAAGCTGAACGTGGTCAAGGACGTGGTCCGAAACCGCAGGCTCGTGGTGGTGGACGATTCGATCATCCGCGGGACGACCTCCCGGTCGCGGGTCCAGGCCCTGCGCGACGCGGGGGCTCGGGAGATCCATCTCCGCATCGCCTCCCCGCCCTGCAAGCATCCCTGCTACTTCGGCATCGACTTCCCGAGCTCCCGGGAGCTGATCGCCTCGAAGAAGAGCACGGAACAGATCCGCAAGTACCTCGGGGTGGAGAGCCTCGCCTACCTGCAGATCGACTCCATGCTTGCGTGCGTGCTCCAGCCGCGGCACGATTACTGCCACGCCTGCTTTTCCGGCTCCTACCCGGTGGCCGTGAAGAGCCGGCGGTCGAAGCTCGACCTCGAGTCCGACGGCTCATCGGCCGCGACGGCGGACGAGGCGGGGCCGACCGGCCTCGTCGCTAGGTAGAGCCTGTCCCAACAGGCTCGATTTCAGAGGCTGTTCAAGAATGCCCAGATGCAAGGCGCACGAGGTCCTGAGGAACGAGGCGTACATGGAAGTACGCCGCAGTGACCCCGGCTTTCGCCGGGGCAGGCTGCCCCAGGACCTCCACGCCACATGAGCGCAACGCCGCAGATGGGCGTTTTGGGACAGCCTCTAGGTAATGCTCGGCGGGTCCGCAAGGCCTGCGGCCACCCGGGGCCTCGCGCAGGCCACCAGCCACGGCCAGGCGAGCGAGATCCCGGCCCCCAGGCCGAAGACGATGCCGTACCCCCCGAAACGATCGGCCAGCCAGCCCGAGGCCGCCCCGACGCCCATCTTGCCGAGCAGTTCGACCGCGGCCAGCACCGTGAAGTGGGTTGCGCCGACCCGCCGGTCGCACCAGTCCATCATGAATGCGAACAGGATCGGCGTCAGCATGCCTCCGGCGAAATGCTCGGCCAGCGTCACCGGATAGACCACCCAGGGCGAGAGCGGCGTGCCGAGAGAGGGCAGCACGGCGATGGCGATCAGCGGGAGCGCCCGGACCAGGCCTACCTTGAACAGGGCGTCGAGGCGACCGGACCCGGTTGCCAGCCAGCCTCCCGCCGCGGTCCCGGCCAGACTGAGGACCATTCCCCAGCCCCCGGCGAGGACGCCGATGGATGAGATCTGCATGCCCGAATCGAGCAGGAATACCTTGTACATGGCGTCGATCATCGCCTCGCCCGTCTTGTACGTGAGAATCAGCACGAGCGCCCATGAAAATCCGGGTCGCCGTGCCAATTCCACCACGGACCGGACGATTTCCAGGGTCCGCGGAAAAGCCCGAGCGGCGCGGCTGCGCGAAGGCGGCTCCGGGTAGCCCGCGAGGACCAGGAGTACGAGCAGACAGACCAGGCTCATGGCGATGCAGATGCCGTTCCAGCCGATCCGCCCGGAAAGCCCCAGGAGCAGACCTCCGGTCAGGAGCATCCCCACCTTGAACCCGGCCACTTGAGCCACGTTTCCGGGCCCCCGCTCGGCTGGCGAGAGCGCGTCCACGGCCAGGCCGTCGACGGCGATGTCCTGAGTAGCCGTGATCAGGTTGACCGCCAGAACGGTCAGGAGCAGGAGGAGGACCGATCCGCCGGGCTTCGGTTCAACGAAGGAGAGCAAAACGGTCATGGCCGCCAGGGTGCCCATGCAGGGCAGGATCCAGCTCTTTCTCCTGCCCAGCGAGGGCCAGGCGAAGCGGTCGACCAGGGGGGCCCAAAGAGGCTTCAGAAACCAGGGAGCACCCAGCAGGGAGTAAAACCCGATCGAGGTCCGGCTCCATCCTCCCTGGCGCAGGAAAAGCGGCAAGGCGGTGACGAAGAAACCGTAGGGCAGCCCCTGGGCCAGGTACAGGAGGAAGAGAACGGTAAAGCGGTAAGCGAACGGCTTCGGGCGGGCCGGCATGGCAGGGCCGGTCCCGGCGGATGACCCGGCCGGATCAGAGCCATCGAGGTCGGTCGAGGAGGTCAGAGCCAAGCTTACATCAGCCCCAGCTTCATGGCGATGGAGAACGCGAATTTCTCCAGCCGACCCATGCGCCAGTAGGCTCCCGCGTTGTCGAGTTTGTCGAGGGTCGAGATCATGTCCGCGAGGTATTCGCTCATATGTGAGAAGTAGTCCGGCTGCCTTCGGTTGGTGAAGTAGGGGCGCGAGAAAAGCCGCATCAGATCTGCGGTCGGGATGATTCCGGCGCGCGTCTTCTCCTGGAAGCCCTTCCAATTGCGAAGGTGTTCTTCCGACCGGAAGAAGTTCATGGTGCTTCACGAGTACGGCACGTTGAACATCCACCTCCCGATGGGGACCGACACACAGCCGATCAGGCCCTTCGGGTCCTCGGCCTCGATCTTGCCGTCCTTCACCTCTACCCGCACGGGCTCGCCGCAATCGAGGCACACCGAATCGATTCGCACCGTCTTGCCCGGAAAGAGCCAGCAGACCGCCAGCGATTCGAACGCTCACTGGCCGAACCACTTCTGCACGCCGTCGACCGTGATACGGTAGTGCGTCGGGAGATTGTTGAAAGGGGCGAACGAGACGATGTTGTCGGTCTTGGGGAAGAGCCAACCCGGAAAGCCGCGGGTCGAGAAGAGCTCGTGGAGGGCTTCGCGACCTTGCGCGGGCGAGACTCCCAGCCCCGCCGCGATCTCCGTGTAGTGGGGAGCCTGTCCGGTGGCGATCATGCGCTCGAGGATGATGTGAAAGGTCTTGTCTTTGCGGCCGGGCTCGGGCATGTCCGCACCTCCTTGCGAAGATTTCGAGAATTCGGAACCGCACAACCCGAGGACGAGCTGACTATACCACGAGTTGCCGGGGAGTCTTCAAACAAAAAAAACAAGGTTACCGATCGGATGTCTGTCAGGGGATGAAACAGCCGTGCTCGGCAGCCCGTTGCAACACTCGCTCCGAGCAGGCCGTTCAAAAAGGTCCAGATGCAAGGCGCGCGAAGGTTGAGGAACGAGGCTTCCCGTAACGGCGGGAGGGCGGGGAGCCTGTCCCGGCGAAGGCCGGCAACGATCAACGAGCGCAACGCAGCAGATGGGCCTTTTTCAACGGCCTGTCAGCGCTTGCGGGTGAGCCAGACTTGCACGGCCGCCCCGGCGATCCAGCTGAGAACAGCCACCGCCTGCGCCGTCTGAACAGGGTTCTCGGCGGCCCAGGGGACCCTTCCCAGGGTCGCCTGTGAGATGAGGAGAGCGCCTGCCGCCGAGGTCAGGAAGATCAGGATCCAGCGGGACATGAGCAGCGCGAACAGACCGCCGACAAGAGCCGCCGCCAGAATCAGCCCCCTCTCGAGATCGAGCGTCAGAGCGGCCCCTCCGCCGAGGCAGACACCGAGAAAGAACAGGCCGGCCCGCAGGAACAACCAGAGGAGCAGAGCGCCCAGAACGGCTCCTACGGCGGCGCCGACCACGGCCGCCGTGCCGCTGCCTGCCAGGTAGTGGCTCAGGAAATAACCGGACCCGCCGCCCACGACGAGACCGAAGGCGAGCACGGAGATGCGGAACAGGGGGTAGCCGGCAAAACAGAGAAGGATGCCCAGCAGAGGCGCATAGGGAGGCGAGTGTACCATGCTCTTTGCACCATGCCCCTTGCGAGAGGCTGTCGACAAATGGCCACCTGCGGCGTGCGCTCATGGCCAATGGAGGCGGGTGGAGTCCAGTGACCCTCGTTCCTCAGGTTTCGGCATGGCCACCGTTTTGCAACCCTGGGGCACGTTCCCTAAAATAGATCGATGCCGAAGGGAACACAAGCACGGCAGGTGAGCCCGGGCTCACGAACGTTGGCCAACCCGTTCTTATTGGAGCATGGGGTCATGGCGGAGGATCTCTTCGGGAGGGAGCTCGAGCTCAGGCGGCGAGCCGAACGGGCGGGACAGGCACACCTTTTCTCCTGGTGGCAGGATCTCTCGGACCGAGAGCGGGCACGGCTCCTCGAGCAGATCGACGGCATCGATTTCGGTCTCATCGACCGGCTTGCCGAGAATCTGGTCAGGAAGCGTGCCTCCGGCGGGACCGGGGCTCTGGAGCCGGCGCCGATCATCCCGCTGCCGGCCGACCAAAAGGGCTTGCAGGAAAGGCTGCGCGCCCGGGACCGAGGCGAAGAAAGCCTTCGCCGGGGCCATGTTGCCGCCCTCGTGGCAGCCGGCGGCCAGGGCACACGGCTCGGCTTTCCGGGCCCCAAGGGATCGTTTCCGATCGGACCGCTTTCGGGAAAGACGCTGTTCGAGCTCTTCGGCGAGAGGATCCTTGCGGCCGGGCGGCGCTACGGTTGCGCGATTCCCTGGTACGTCATGACCAGCCCGGCCACGGACGCCGAAACTCGCGGCTTCTTCCGGGAGCACGATTTTTTCGGCCTCTCCCGGGACGACGTGTGTTTCTTCGAGCAGGGCACGCTGCCGGCCGTGGACCGAGACGGCCGGGTCCTCATGGCGGACAAGGCGGAAATCGCCCTGAGCCCGGACGGGCACGGAGGGACTTTCCGGGCGCTGCGCGAGAGCGGCGCCCTGGCAGACATGGAGCGACGGGGAATCCGGGAGATTTCCTACTTTCAGGTGGACAACGTTCTGGTCAAGCCCCTCGACCCTGTCTTCATCGGCTTTCATGCCTTGGCAGAGGCCGAGATGAGCTCCAAGGTGGTGCGCAAGGCGTATCCGGAGGAGAAAGTCGGGGTGCTCGGAATGCGGGACGGCAAGCCGGGCGTGATCGAGTATAGCGACCTGAGCCCGGAGGAAATGCGGGCCAGGGGACCTGACGGAGAGCTGCTCTACTGGGCGGGCAGCATCGCGGTGCACCTGATCCGAACCGATTTCGTGAGGCGCCTGGGCTCGGCCAAGGTCGAGCTGCCGTTTCACCGGGCCGACAAGAAGGTGGCGTGCATCGGCGCAGACGGGAACCGGGTCGAACCGGCCGCGCCGAATGCCGTGAAGTTCGAGTCGTTCATCTTCGATGCCTTGGGTTACGCGGACCGCTCGGTGGCCCTGGAGGTGCACAGGAGCGAGGAGTTCTCGCCCGTCAAGAATGCGCAGGGGGTCGACTCCCCGGGGACGGCGCAAAAGGACCTGATGGAGCTGTTTGCCCTGTGGCTGAACGATGCCGGCATCCGGGTGCCGCGAACGGAGGACGGCGCCCTGGCCGTTCGGATCGAGATCAGCCCCTTGTACGCGCTGGACCGCGAAGAGCTGCTGGCCAAGATCCCTCCCCGCCTGGAGATCGCCGGCGACCTGCTGCTCGCCGGCGAGGGGTGATCTCTTTTCCGTCATTCAGGCGCAGGAGGCTAGGTGATAACCAGTCCGTCATTCCCGCAAACCCCGGATCAAAGTCCGGGACAGGCGCGGGGATCCAATAGGACCGTCATTCCCGCGGAAGCGGGAATCCCTCTGTGCCTCGAGGTCCCGGCTCTGTTCCGTCACCCCTGCAAAGGCTGGAATCCAGTCCCCGTGCCCCTGATTCGTAGGGGCGACCGGCGGTCGCCCCTGAGGGGCGAATAGTTATTCGCCCCTACCGGATCCCGGCTCACACGCGCTCCGCAGGTGGGCCGGGATTACGAGAAAGACGCGGCCTCGGCCTAAGGTAGTTTTTCCGCTTCTTCAATCAGCATGATCGGGATGTCGTCCTTGATGGCGTACTTGAGCTTGCAGGCGTCACAGATGAGGGCGTCTCCGTTGTCGGTGAGCCGAATGTCGCCCTTGCACTTGGGGCAAGCGAGGATCTCCAGAAGTTCCGGGTCAAGTGCCATGGTCTTCTACGCTCCTTTTCTCCGCGGACATCACCGCTGAAGTCTTGAGTCCCTTGCCCAACCTTGAATAGAGGCCGCGGCTGAGGCCATGTTCCTGGGCCACTTGCTCGAGCCCTTCCCAGACCTGCGCGACCGTGATCGCCCGCATGCAGGCCCTGTCCGGGCAGGTCCTGCGGAAGCAAGGGGCGCATGGGCTCGGGCTTGCGAGCACCCTCGCTCCCTTGCCGGGCGGACCGTTTCGCACCGGATCCGAGGGGCCGTACAATCCCAGGACCGGCAGGCCCAGAGCCGAGGCCAGATGCAGGGGGCCGCTGTCGCCGCCCAGGAACATGTCGCACCTTCCGAGAAAGGCCGCGAGACCCTTGATATCCAGATCCGGCAAGATCCGCACCGACGCCCGCGCGAGCTCCTTCACTTGTTCCGCGAGCCCTCTCTCGCCCGGGCCCCAGAGAATCCAGACGTCCGCGTCCCAGTGGCGCTCCAGCCGCTCCGCGATTTCAGCGTAGCGTTCGAGGCTCCACTGTTTGGTCGCCCACCCGGCCGCCGGATGGAGGGCCGCCCGGAGGCGCCTGTGCCTGGCGGCGCCGGCTTCCTCCAGGAGCGGAAGGATCGGATCCAGCCAGTCGGCAGGTATCCGGAGCGGGAAGTCGCGCTCCCGAGTCCGGATGCCTAAAGGATGGAGGAGCGACAGATTCCTGTCAACGACATGGCTGCGCGCAACGAAGCCTCGTGGCCGGAGGTTGGAGAAGGCGACGTTCAGTCCCTCCCGGACAAGGTCGAGCGGAAATCCAATGCGGACCGGGGCCCGAGTCCAGAAGCTGAGAAGGCCGCTTCGGACGAGCCCCTGGAGATCGATTACAACGTCGAAGGCTCCTCTTCGGAGGAGCCGGAGGATCCCGGCCCAGGAGGCTGTCGGATTCCTGCCGGCATGCGAACGCGGCCCGAGTCGGAAACGAGCTGCAATGACTTCGTCCACGCACGGGCTGGCTTCGAGCAGGTGCCGGTACTTCTCATCGACCAGCCAGCTCAGGCGAGCCCACGGGTATCGCTTCTTGATGGCCGCAGCCACGGGCAACCCGTGCAGGACGTCGCCGAAGGCGCTCGTGCGGACGATCAGGGCCCGTTTCATGAGACGCCGGCTCCTTCGATCGCATGCACTCGAGAGTCGGACCGGATCGCTGTTTGGACGTCCTCCAGCTCCGCGGTGACGACGTAGTCGACAGAGGGAAGCCGGCTCAAGACTTCGATCCTTTGCTCCATCGGGAGCCGTGCACGGGAGGGGTCGCACGGTGATCCGGGCGTCCGGCGATCGTCCGTGATCGCGGCCACGAGGACCTCGCCAGGTTCCCTGGTGAGCCTCGTGGAGACCTCTTGTAAATTATCATATATTGCAGTATAAGCACACTTAACAACGATGTTTTCTCCCCTCGATCGATGGATCGAGGCGCGTTCGGCCAGGAGACGCAGGGAGACCCATTTGCTCGACCAGCCGCGTTGCTCGTACAGGCCGCTCGTCCGACCGAGGATCTCGCCTTCGTGCCAGAGGATCCAGTCCGCAGCCTCGGAAAGGTCCCGGGCGACCCGGTCCGGGGACCCGGGGCCTGCTCCCCGCAGGCAGGCGCTCCATTCGTCCCGGCCGAAACCGGTCAGGACGAGGATCCCGGTGAGGCCGGCCCTGCGGGCCGCCTCCATGTCGGTCCTCTTGTCTCCCACCAGGTAGGAGCCGGCCATCGAGAGGCCAAGCTCCTGGACGGCCGTTTCCAGGAGCCCGGTCCCGGGCTTCCTGCAGGAGCACTCCATCCGATAGGGCTCGAGCTCCCCTCGGGGGTGGTGCGGACAGTAGTAGAATCCATCCGCCGACGCCCCTGCCAGCCCCAGCAGGCGTGCGATCTCCTGATGGACCGCCAGCACGTCCCGTTCCGTATAGAATCCCCTGGCTACGCCGCTCTGATTGGTCACGACGACGACCCGAAAGCCGGACCGCTTCAGGGCGGAGGCGGCTCGAGCGGCGCCGTGCTCCAGCTCGACCTGTTTCGGATCCTTGAGATAGCCTTTCTCCCGGATGAGTGTTCCGTCGCGGTCCAGGAATACGGCCCTCGGCCGCCTCGCGGCCTCCAGTGCCGTCACGGTCGTGCTCCGAGGCCGGGCCTGATCGGCCCCGGCTGCGGTTGCTTGCTTTTTTTCTTCTTCTTCCTCGACGCCGCCCCGCTGTAGGAAACCGTGGGGGATCCCTTCCATCTCCTGTGCATCCAGAACCACTGATCCGGGTGCTCCCGCACCACCCGCTCGAGAACCTTCTGCAAACGTTGCGTGTTCTCGAGAATGTCCAGGTCGTTCCGGCCGGTCCTCACGACCGGCACCTCCGGCTCGATATGGAGCTGATGGCCCACGCCCGACGGATCGCGCAGCATGTACACGGGCAGGACCGGTGCCCCGGATCGGCACGCCAGCAGAGCAAGAGCGGCCGACGAGCCGGCCTGATGGCCGAAGAAGTCCACGAATACCCCTTCATTGCCGGTCACCCGCTGGTCCATGAGGAGGCCCACCCCGTAGCCCTGCCGGAGAGACCGGAGAATCTGCCGCAGGGCCCCCCTCTTCGGGATGATGCGGTTGCCGGAACGATGCCGGATGCGGTTGAGCCACTGATCGAAATACGGGTTGTCCAGGGCCCTGGCCACAAACGCCAGCCGGTAGCCGGCAATGCCGGTGCACAGAGCCATGAGCTCCCAGTTGCCGAAATGGCCGGTCAGGATCAGCACGCCCTTGTTTCGCGTCAGCGCCCGCTCGTAATGCTCCCGGCCGGTCACGCTGCCGACCCGGGCAACGAGCTGATCGAAAGGAAGTCTGCCCAGGCCCGGGATCTCGAGGAACGTGGTCGCCACGTTCTGGAAACAGCGGCGCGCGACCGCTCTCCTCTGTTCGAGCGGCCACTGCGGAAAGGCGATCGCAAGGTTCTCCAGGCAGATCTGGCGGTGCCTGCGGTCGAGGTGGTAGGCCGCGGCTCCGATCCACCTTCCGATGCGGCAGAGCCGGGGGGAGGGGCAGACAGACAGGAGCCACAGGAACGGCAAAGAGACGGCGAAAAGGAGCGCATCGAGCCGGCGGCGCATGGAGCTCATCGGAGCCGCCCCTGCCGGTCTTCGCCCGCAAGGCCGACGCCAGCCAGGAGGTGGGCCCAGAACCGCTCTTCGTCCGGGAGCGCCACTTCCACCCTCAGGAACAGAAGGCGGCCGGCGGGCCAGGGAAAACGCTCGATCTTGACGGCATCCTTCTCGGTGGTGACGGCTGCCGCAGACCCGGTGCGGGAGACCAGATCGAGCAACTCCTCTAAGTCCCGCAGCGAGTAGCGATGGTGGTCGGGGAAGGCTCTGCGCGCGGCCGGACGGAGCCCCGCTTGTTCCAGCATGCCCCAGAAGGACGCCGGCCGTGCAATGCCGCAGAAAGCGATGATCGGCTGACCGGCGAGCCGAGCGGCCTCGACGGGCCTCCGGTCAGCCACGGCGAACAGACCGGCCGGACGGAGGCGGGCTCGAAACAGCGGGGCCCTGGTGGCCGGCTCCGGGCGGCCCCCTGCGGTGAGCTCGGCGGGTGCCTGCGTGCCGGCCGCCTCCAGCAGGATGAGGGCATCGGCCGCGGCCAGGGCGCTGGCCGGCTCCCGCAGCGGGCCCGCCGGCAGGCAGCAAGCCCCGGGGACGAGCTCTTCACCGGTGAGCATTACCAGGTCGCAGTCCCTGGCAAGGCGGAGGTGTTGGAAGCCGTCATCCAGCAGGAGCAGGTCCAGAGGGAACCGTCTCCGCACCGATTCGGCTCCCCGGAACCGGTCCGAGTCCACGACGATCGGAGTCCTCGGGAGGGAGCGCGCCATGAGGTAGGGCTCGTCTCCGCAATCGAGAGGATTCCATTGATCCGCATCCCCCGGACAGAGGATGTGCGTTCCTCCGCGAGTTCTCCGCCCGTATCCACGCGTGAGCACCGCTGCCCGCAGCCCTCTGGTCTCGAGCCCCCTGGCCAGCCAGATGGCAAAGGGCGTCTTGGCCACGCCGCCCACGCGCAGCCCTCCGATGCTCACCACTTTGGCGGGAGCCCGCCGGGAATGCAGAATCCCTGCCCGGAAGAGCCTGCGCCGGAGGGTCTGGAGAGCGCCGTACGCGATCGACAGCGGTTTGAAAAGTGCAGAGACCAGCCTTTCGGCCAGCCCTCGCTCGCCGCGAGGCCGCGTCCAGAGCTCCTGCAGGAAGCGGACGAGATGTGCTTCAGGTGCCAAAGAAGCTCCCGACGAGTGAGAGGTTTCGTTCCGTGGCCCCGCGGTTCTCCTCCAGAATTCCGTAAGCCGCGTCCGCGATGGTCCGTCTCCGATCCGGGTCCCTCAGCAGCCTGGCTGCTTCCAGGTACAGGGGCTCCTCGCCGGACACCTGGATCCCGCCGCCCCGTTCCAGCAGGGCCCGGGCGACATCCGGGGTGTTCTCCATGTGGGGGCCGAACAGGACCGGTCTCCGATGAACGATCGGCTCGAGCAGGTTGTGTCCGCCCACCGGGGTCAGGCTGCCGCCGACGAAAACGATGTCGCCGATTGCATAAGCCTGCGCGAGCTCTCCCATCGTGTCCAGAAGGAGCACGTCGATCTCCCGGATCCCGGTCTTTCCACCCGTCCTCCTGAGGACGCGCAGCCCGCTCCTCCTGACGAGCTGTTCCACGTCGGCGCACCGCTCCGGGTGCCTGGGCGCGAGCAGCAGCTTGAGCGTCGGAAAGGAGCCGCGCAGCTTGTCGAAGACCTTCAGGATGGTCTCCTCCTCTCCTGGGTGGGTGCTGCCGGCCACCCAGACCGGGGCGGATGGCGGAAAACCGAAATCCTGCGGGGCGGGCGGCGCGGGCGTGCAGGCCCCTCGATGCAGGCACACGTCGAACTTCATGTTGCCGGTGACGAAGACGCGCCGCGGGTCGGCTCCGATGCGGATGATGCGCAGGCAATCCTGCTTGCTCTGCATGCCGAAGGCGGAGACAGATTCCAGGACCTGGCGGAAGAAGAACCGGAACCACCCGTATTGGCGGCAAGACCTCGCCGAGATCCGACCGTTCACAATGACCGAGGGAATCCCGTGCCTTCCCAGCATGAACAGGAAGTTCGGCCAGATCTCCGTCTCCGTGTGGACGAACAGCTTGGGCTGCACGTGCTTGAGCACGAGCCGGGTGGAAAAAGGATAATCGAAGGGGAAGTAGATCACGCGCCCGGCCGCTGCAAAGTGCTCCCGCGCCACCGTCTGGCCCGTGGGCGTGATGGTCGAGACCACGATCGGTCTCTGGGGGTAGGCCTGCTTCAACCTCCGGATGAACGGGACGGTCGCCAGCACCTCGCCGACCGAGACCGCGTGGACCCAGACCGGCTGCTCCTCAGGGCTCTTGCCCATCGAACCGGGCACGGACAGGCCGAGCCGCTGGAGAAAGCCCGAACGGTACTTGGGGACGGAAAGAAGCTTCCAGGCGAAGAAGGGCAGCGCCGGAAGCGTGAGCAGGTAGAGGGCCAGGCTGTAGACCAGACAAAGACGTTCCGCGAAGGCCGTCTTCCGCAAGTAGGCCCCGGTCTGACGGGCGAGCTCGTTGAGCGCGGACTCGAGCCGCAGGGCCTGCGCTGCGGGACCTGTGTCGGTCTCGGATGGCCTCACGGTCAGAGGATCCCCGAACGTGACGGCGGCCCTGGCGAAGGGCAAGGGAATGCACAGGCGGTCCCAGGTTCTCAGGCGGATGCCGCGGCTTGCGGTCCAGGAGACCGGCAGGATCGGAACGCCACCGAGCATGCCGAGCGCCGTGGCGTCGGGTCGAGCCTTGCAGCGCGGTCCGACGGGGCCGTCCGGCATCAGGGCCAGGCTGCGCCCCTGGTCGAGAGCTCGAATCATGTCGCGCAGCGACCTGCCGTCGTCCCTGCGCGTCGATCCCGGAATCACGCGGATCCCGAACGGTTTCACGGTGCACGCGATGAGCTTGCCGTCCCGACGGCGGCCGATGAAGACCGAGATTTCGGATCCTCTTGGGAACACCTTTTGGAAGGCGCCGGGGATGAGGAGTGCATGGCCGTGCCAGAAGGCAACGAGCAGAGGCTTGCCGGAACGGATGGCGCGCTGCGCCTGTTCCGAGACCTGGATCCGCCAGCGCAGCGTCCTGTAGAGCACGCGCGCCACGGCCGTCAGAATCGGGGAAATCATCCCGAGGATCCAGCGGTGCCGGGGCTCTCTGAGCTCGCGTTGTTTCATCTCGCTACCGGGGCCGGCAGACAGGACCAGCCGCGCGGGCGGCATGGGGTCCGCGCGCCTCGACCCGGGCGCGGTCGGGAAGCATTTCAAGGATCACGGCTGCGGCCCGCTCCGAAGCTCCGGGGCGGCCGAGAAGGTCCCGGACTTCAGCCAAACCCTTCTTCACGTCGAAGTAGTAAATCGAGCTCTCCAGAAGGCGGCAGCAGAGCGCGCCGATCGCCTCGGGTTTCAGGTCGCCCTGGAGCAGCTCGGGTACCACGGCTCTTCGGGACACCAGGTTGACCAGACTGATCGACGGCACGCGCACCAGCAGCCGGCCGAGCAGAAAAGTGACCGGAGACACCTTGTACACCACGATCATCGGCACCCCAAGCAGGGCCAGCTCGAGCGTGGCCGTACCCGAGGCCACGATCGCCAGGTCGCAGAGCGCCATGGCCCGGGTCGTTGCGGAGCGGACTCTGCGGACGGGAAGGCGGCCGCTCTCGAGGATCGGTGTGTACACTTCGTCAGGCAGCCCCGGCGCCTGGCCCAGCAGGAACTGGGTGCGGGGAAATCGGGAACGGAGGCTCCCGGCTCCGGCCAGCATGGCCGGCAGCAGCCTGGATACTTCACCGCTGCGGCTTCCCGGAAAGAGCCCCACCACCGGGAACAGCGGGGAGAGCCCGAGCCCGTCGTGCTCCTCGCTGCGCGTTTGCTCGGAGACCTCCTCGAGGGCGTCCAGCAGGGGATGGCCGACGTAGCTCACCGGGACCCCGCTTTTTCGATAGAGAGCCTCTTCGAACGGAAAGATCACGATCATCCTCGAGACGGTCTGTGCGATCTGCCGGATTCTCGCCCGCCGCCAAGCCCAGATCTGGGGGCTGATGTAGTAGACGACCGGGATGCCGCGCCTGGCCGCGACTCGTGCCAGGCGCAGGTTGAAATCCGGGAAGTCGATCAGGACGAGCAGGTCCGGCGGCTCCCGGTTCAACTGGAGCTTGACTTCGCGCAGGGCCTTTCCGATGTGCCGCAGTCTGCCCAGGATCTCGGTGATGCCCACGACGGCAAGCTCAGAGGCGTGAAACATCAGAGAGACGCCCGCCTCGGCCATCGCCCCTCCCCCGATTCCGTAAAGCCGGATTTCCGGCCGCGCCCGCAGGAGGCTCTTGGCGAGCCTGGCGCCGTGCATGTCGCCCGAAGCCTCGCCGGCAATGACCAGGACCCTCGGACCCGAGGGGGCGACGGGCGGACGGCTCGGGATGAGACCAGGCTCAGGCATCGAGATCACCCGCACAAGGCAGGCTGTTGAAAAACGCCCATCTGCTGCGTTCGGTTCGTTGTTCGTCATTGCGGCGTACGAGTCCGTACGCCTCGTTCCTCAGAGCTTCTCCTGCCTGGCATCTGGGCATTTTTGAACAGCCTGCGTGAGGCGGTTCTTGAGACGGGCTCCTTACGGTCACGAGGAGCGCATGCGTCGCAGGATGCGCAAAGCCACCTCCAGCGCCCTCCTGCCCTCTGCGCCCCCGACCTCGGGAGGCTCACGGCTGCGGACGCTCGATACGAAGGCGGCGAGCTCGTCGTGGAGCGCATCGGAATCCGTGATCTTGTGCTGCTCGCCGGTGATCTCGGGCGCTCCTCCTTCGGGCCGCACCTTCCTGCGGAAGATCTGGACTTCGCGGGCGTCGTAGTCGACCGAGAGGTAGGCATCGGGCTGAAAGAACCGGATCTTGCGCGTTCTCTTCAGACTGACGCGGCTCGCCGTGAGGTTGGCGACCGTCCCGTCGCGAAAATACAGCCGCGCGTTCGCGATGTCCACGTTGTTGGAAAGAACCGGTACCCCCACCGAATCCACCTTGAGGAGGGGCGTCCTCACGAATTTGAGCACGATGTCGATGTCGTGGATCATAAGGTCGAGGACCACGTCCACGTCGGTCCCTCTTTCCTGAAACGGACCCAGCCGATGGGCCTCGATGAAGCGGGGGGATTCGAGCACGCCTTGGGCGGCTTTCCAGGCCGCGTTGAAGCGCTCGAGGTGCCCCACTTGAAGGATCCGCCCGTTCCTGCGCGCCAACCGGACGAGCTCGGAGGCTTCTCGAAGAGTCGACGCCATGGGCTTCTCGATGAGCACGTCGATGCGATGGGCCAGCAAGCCTCGGGCGACGGCGTAGTGCTCCGTGGTCGGGACGGCCACGCTCGCGGCGTCGATCAGAGGATACACCTCCTCGGGGCTCCGGAAGGCCCGCGTACCCAGGGCGCCGGCCACGGCCGCGGCACGCTCGGCATCCTTGTCCACGACGCCCGCCAACTCCACGCCTTCCATGGCTGCGTATTTCTGCGCGTGATACCGGCCCAGGTATCCCACTCCGATGACCGCCGTGCGGATCCGGTGCGGGGAAGCCCTCCGGTCCGTCTGCAGGTGCGAGGCCGAAACAGAGGGGTGCGTCACCGGCAGATGCCTCTGCGGCTGCCCTTGAGGAAATCGAGCAGGTGGGCGACATCGGGGTCGTTCCCGAGGTCGCCCGTCACCTGGTCGATCGCGCCTTCCAGGAGCAGACCCGACTGGAAGAGAGTTCGGTAGGCTTTGCGCAGCCGGCGAAGCTGCTCGGGAGCGAAGCCGTTGCGGCGCAGCCCCACCAGATTCAGCCCGTAGAGCCGGGTGCGGAAGCCGGCTGCGCTGGTGTACGGGGGAATGTCCAGGGACACGCCCGAGAGGGCGGCCACCATCGCGAACCGGCCGATGCGCACGAACTGGTGGACGCCCACCAGCCCGCCGAGGATGGCGCTCCGCTCGACCAGGACGTGGCCCGCCAGGGTGGCTCCGTTGGACATGATCACCGAGTCCTCGATGGTGCAGTCGTGGGCCACGTGACAGTAAGCCATGAAGACGTTGCGGTTGCCGATGGAGGTGATGCCGCGGTCCTGAACGGTGCCGAGGTGGATCGTCACGAACTCGCGGAACACGTTGCCCGATCCGATCTTGAGCTCGGTCGGCTCGCCGCGGTACTTCATGTGCTGCGGGATCTCGCCGATCGAGGCGAACTGAAAGATGCGGTTGTTCTCACCGATCTCGGTCCTGCCGCCGATCACGACGTGGGGGCCGACCCAGGTCCCGGAGCCGATCCTGACGTGCGGGCCGATGGTGCAATAGGGGCCGATCTCGGCGGACGCATGGATTTCGGCCCCCGGTTCCACGATCGCCGTGGGGTGTATCATTCCTGCTCCTCCAGGCTGTGAGGCAGAAAGGCTGCCAGCAGGACGGCTTCCATCACCGTCGTGCCGTCGACCGTGGCCGTGCCCTTCACCTTCCAGATGTCCCGTTTTCTTTTCAGAAACTCCAGCTCGAACAGGACCTGATCCCCCGGCAGAACCGGCCTGCGGAATCGCACTTCGTCCAAACCGGCCAGGTAGAGCATGCCGTTGTCGGTCCCGGCTTGGGTGCGCAGCACGAACAGCGCTCCCACCTGGGCCATGGCCTCCACCAGGACCGTTCCCGGAACGATGGGGGCTCCGGGGAAGTGGCCCTGGAAGAAAGGTTCGTTCACTGTGAAGTTCTTGAGGCCCAGGATGCGTTTGCCCGTCTCGAGCTCGACGACGCGATCCACCAGGAGAATGGGATAGCGGTGGCGGAGCAGTCTCTGGATCTCACAGGCTTCGAGCATGGGCTTCAAGGCTCTCTCCCCTTCGTCCGATCGTCGGCCGGGGCCGCGCGCGCGTCGCCGCCTGCCGGCGCCGCTCCTCCCGCTCCCGCCCCCTCCCCCGGGGACGGTGCGGCCTCCAGGCACGAGCGCAGCGCCCGGATCTCGCTCTCCAGCTTGAAGACCCGCTCACGCAGCTGGGGAAGCCGCTTGAAGGCCGCAATCGTCTTGAGGAAGTGTTCGTAGGGCATCGTGGGGATGCCGGAGACGACCTCGCCGTCCCGAATGGAGGCGTGAATGCCGGACTTGGCGCCGACCTTGACGTCGTTGCCGATGCGGATGTGGCCGACCGCGCCGACCTGGCCGGCCAGCACGGCGCGGTCGCCCACGACGGTGGAGCCGGAGATGCCGACCTGTGAGACGAGCACCGCGTCCTCGCCGATTCGCACGTTGTGGGCCACCTGCACGAGGTTGTCGATCTTGGCGCCTCTGCCGATGCGCGTCTCCCCCAGGGTCGCCCGGTCGACGCAGCTGTTGGCTCCGATCTCCACGTCATCTTCGATTCGCACGATGCCGACCTGGGGGATCTTGAGGTGACGGCCGTCCTCCTGCGCGAAGCCGAAGCCGTCCGCACCCACGACCGCGCCGTCATGGAGGATGACGCGGTCTCCCACGATGCAGCGTTCCCGGACCGAGACGTGCGCGTGGATGCGGCAGTCCTGGCCCACCCGGGCGCCTTCACCCACGCATGCGAAAGGGTACAGGACCGTACCCGCGCCGATTGCGGCATGCTGGCCCACGTAGGCGAACGGGAAGACGGTGACGCCCGCGCCGAGGGCGGCCGACGGCTCCACCCACGCTGCCGGAGATATGCCGGGCTCCGGGCGCACCTCCGGATGGAAGATCGCCAGGGCCCGGGCAAAGGTCCCGTAAGGGTTGCTCGAGATCAACACCGGGATCGGGGCATCCGCCAGGTCCGGGGGGACGATGGCGGCCGCCGCTCGAGTGGTACGGAGCTTGTTGCGATACCGGGCGTTGGCCACGAACGTCAGCTCGCCGGCTCCGGCCTCTTCGATCCCCGCCATTCCGCACAGGACCGTGCCGGCATCCCCTTGAAACCGGAGGCCGAGCCGTTGCGCCAGCTGTTCCAGTGTGAAAGGCACCCACACCCTCCCGCCCAAGGCTCGGCCCAAGACAGGTGAAAGGCTAAGAGTGAAAGCTCAAATGCTACGAGATCGTTCGGCGTTCACCTTCTTATGTTCCGGGGCATCTTGGCTTGTCAACCAGCCTGTGCCGAGCTGCCTGCGGAACTCTCCAAGAGCTCGCCTCCCGGAGGCGGTTCAGAAATGCCCAGATGCAAGGCGCACGAGATCCTGAGGAATGAGGCGTACCGGACAGTACGCCGCAATGACGAAGGATGAGTGCAACGCCGCAGATGGGTATTTGTGGACAGCCTCCTAGGGCGTCTTCTTGTTATCGTCGTAAAGTTTAATGATCGGGTCCGTGATGTCGATCTTGTTGGATCCGTAGAGCACCGCGCTCTGCGTCTTCTCCAGGATCAGGTCGAATCCTTCCTTCTTGCCGTAGTTCTCGATGATGCTCTGCAGGTCCTTCAGGATCTTCTCGCTGAGCTCTCGGTCCTCCCGCTGCAGCTCTTCCTGAGAGTCCTTGACCATGCGCTGATAGTCCCTGAGCTTGTACTGATACGACTTCTCCTTGTCTTGTCGTGCGACTTCGCTGAGCACCCCGCTCTGCCGTTCGAACTCCTCCTTCAGTGTGTTCAGCTCGTCCTGCTTGCTCTTGAGGTCGCCCTGGATCTTCTCCACCTTCTTCTGGAAAACGCCCTTGGCTTTTTTCCCTTCCGTGGAGATCTCCATGGCCTTTTGGAGGTCCACGACGCCCACCTTGAACTCGGCCCTGGCGAGCGCGGGGAGAAGAAGGAGCGAGAGACAGACGGCCCAGATCGAAGTCACGGTTCTTTTCATTGCTGCACGCCTCCTGGTCTTTGCGAACCCCATGGTTCCTTTCCTGTTTGACCTGCCCTTCCTGGATCGATCCATCAATAGGACGTACCGATCGAGAACTGCACGGCGCTCGAATCCTCCCCTTCCCTCTTGTCCAGAGGGAAGCCCAGCACGAACGTCAGGGGCCCGAGGGGCGAGAACCAGCGGATCCCGGCTCCCGCGCTCAGCCGCAAACCGGGGAACCGGATGCTCTCGTCTTCGCTGAATGCGTTCCCGGCGTCGAAGAACGCCAGCCCCCGCAGCTTCACCTGAGGGACGAGGGGAAAGATGTATTCGAAGTTCAGGATGAGCTCCTTGTCGCCGCCGATGACCGTGCCCTGGACCTCCGGACCCAGGGACCGCACGTCGAACCCGCGCACCGTGCTGATGCCTCCCACGAAGAAGCGTTCGAACACCGGGAGTCGGTCTCCGCCGATCCCGTACCCCACTCCCACCCGGCCGCGGAGGTGGAAGGTCGTGTCCAGGTAGAACGGAATGTACCAGCCGGTGTCCAGCCGGAGCTTGACGAAGTCGTTGTCCCCGCCGAGGGCGGTTCCGGCGAACTCGACGGAACCAATGTTCAGGGAGCCGCGCAGGGGATAGAGCGGGTTGTCCAGGGTGTCCCGGACCACGGAAAAAGTCACGGAACTGGTGGTGCTCTGGCCTTCCTCGGCCTTGAGCGTAACCGGAGCGTCGGAGCTCACGTCGGAGATGTCCACGTCCTCGTACTTGTACATGGCGCTGCCGCGCAGGTGCTCGAGGAATTCGTAGCCGATGCGGAAAGCGCCGCCGATTCCCTTGCGCGTGAAATCATCGTAGTCGTACTTCGTGTTGAACACGTCAAAACCCAGAGACAGCGGGATGTCGAAGAGCCAGGGCTCGGTGAAGCTCAAGGCGACGTTCTGCCGCGTGCCGCCGACCTCGGCGTTGAGCGAAAGCACCTGCCCTCGTCCGAACAGGTTGCTCTGCGTGATGTTGGCCATGAAGATGAACTGATCCGTGGAGCTGAAGCCGGCACCGCCGCTCAACGTGCCGGTCTGCCCTTCCTTCACGTCGACCACGACGTCGAGCTGGTTCGGCTCGGCGCCGGGCTGGGTCGTGAGGTTGATCGACTCGAAGAAGCCGAGTCGGTTGATTTCTTCCTTGGACTTGCGCAGCTTGGTGCCGCTGTAGAGATCTCCTTCGGCCAGGGCCATCTCTCTGCGGATGACCTTGTCGCGCGTCTTGGTATTGCCGTTGACGCGCACGTTGCCGATCGTGACCTTTTCCCCCTTCTTGACCTGATAGGTGATGTCCACCGACAGGGTGCTCTCGTCCGGGGTGTAGAGAGGGACGATGTCGGCGAACGCGTAGCCCTGATCGGCGTAGTAGTCGGTCATCACCACGATGTCCTGCTGGAGCTGCTCGCGGCTGAAGATCTCGCCGGGCAGAAGCTTCTGGGCTTCCCGGAAGAGGGCCTCTTCCTCTGCGGTCGCGTTCTCCCACCGCACGTTCCGGATCCGGTACTGCTTCCCCTCGTCCAGAATGAAGAAGATGTACATGCCCTCTTCGGTGATCAAGGTCATGGGCGGCTTGGCGGAGAACTGAAGGTAGCCGTTATCCAGATAGAACAGGGTCAGACGCGTCACGTCGTCGCGCACGACGTCTTCTTTGTAGGTGCCGGCGCCCGTGATGAAAGACAAGAGGCTCTTCTTCTTCGATTCGATCGTCTTGCGCAGCTTCTTGTCGGGAAAGACCTGGTCTCCGAGAAAGACGATCCTGCGTATCTTGATCTCCTTGTTCTCCTGGATCTTGAAGGCCACCGTGACCTGGTTGTTGTCCTGGGGGCGGATGTCATATTCGATGGAAGCCCGGAAATACCCTTCGTTGGCGTAGAGCTTGCGGATCTTTTCCACGTTCTCCTTGAGCGCCGCGACGTCGAGGAAATGGTTGGGCTTGAGGGTCACGACTTTCTCGAAGTCTTTCAGATCGAGCTTCTTGTTACCCTCGTAGACCACCTCGCGGATGATCGGCCTTTCCTCGACCCGGTAGATCACTTTCACGCCGCCCGCGACTTCCTCGGTCTCCACGTGGATCGTGCGGAAGTATCCGGTGTCCATGAGGGCGTGGATGTCCTGGCGCACGACCTTCGGGCTCAGGGGTTGTCCGACCTTGGTGTTGATGCGGAGCAGGACCACGTCGGGCTCGATCCTCTGGTTTCCGGCGACCCCGATCTCCCTGACGACGGGAGCCTCCTCGGGCAGCGGCGCGGCGATCAAAGCCCCCTGCAGGAGGAGCAACCAGGCCACGAGGCAAGCCAGACGGCGGAAGTGAATCAGAGGCCCCAGCGCACGGCTGTCACGCACGTCGATTTTCAAAGCCGTTTCGTCCTTTATTCCTCGTTCGAGAGAAGCGAATCCGAGCCTGCCCCTTCCGCGACCCTGCCGTCCACCATGTGGACCTGCCGATCCAGCCGCCGGGCGAACCGGGGATTGTGGGTGACCACCACCACCGAGATCCCGTGGCTCTGCCGGAGACCGAGGAGGAGGTCCTCGACCGATGCCGCCGTCCCGGTGTCCAGGTTGCCCGTCGGTTCGTCCGCAAAGATGACCTGGGGTTCCATGACCAGGGCTCTGGCCACGGCCACGCGCTGTTGTTCCCCCCCCGACAGTCTGCCCGGACGGTGTCCCAGCCGGTTGGCCAGGCCGAGCTCGCCCAGCAGGAATCGGGCACGCTGTTCGGCCCGCGCCCGGGACCATCCGGCGATCAGCCCCGGCAGCAGCACGTTCTCCAGGGCCGAAAACTCCGAAAGAAGATAATGGAATTGGAAAACAAATCCAACCTCCCGGCTGCGAAAGGAGGCGAGGCCCCGTTCGGTCTTCTCGAACAGATTCTCTCCGCGGTACAGGACGCGTCCGCTCGTCGGCCGGTCCAGGGCACCCAGGATGTGAAGGAGCGTTGTCTTGCCCACTCCCGAAGCACCGAGAATCGCCAGCGTCTCCCCCTTGCGAATGGTGAGGCGGATTCCTTTGAGCACATGGATTTCTTTCTCGCCCATGCGGAATCGCTTGTGCAGGTCATCGACTCGGAACAGCTCCTCTCCGGTCGAAATGAGCGTGGAGCCTTCTCTGGCCGGGCTACTCATAGCGCAGAACCTCGGCAGGATCGAGACGAGAGGCTTGGCGCGCCGGATACAGGGTCGCGGTCATACAGAGCACGACAGCGGCCAGACCGACGAGCGCCACTTCCGTCCAACGGACCTCGACCGGCAAATAGGACAAATAGTAGATCTCCGGGTCCAGGCGGATGAGGGGGAATCTCCCGGCGATCCAGCACAGCCCGCAGCCGCCGGCGAGTCCCAGTCCCGTGCCGATGAGACCCATCACCAGCCCCTGGACCCAGAAGATCCTGCCGAGCGACCGGCGGCTGGCTCCCATGGCCTTCAGGATGGCGATCTCCCTCCGCTTCTCCATGACCGTCATGATCAGGGTGCTGATGATGTTGAATCCGGCCACCAGGATGATGAGGATCAGAACCAGGAACATGACCACCTTCTGCAACTTGAGAGCCGAGAAAAAGCTCGGATTGATCTCCTTCCAGGTCTTGGCCCAGAACGGGTACCCGAAGGCCTGCTGGACCTCCGCCTTGAGGCCATCGGTCTGTTCCAGGCGATGGGCCCGGATCTCGAATCCGGTCACTCCTGCGTTCATCCGGAACAGCTCCTGGGAGTCCCTGAGCGGGAGAAAGGCCAGAGAAGCGTCGTATTCGTACATGCCCACTTCGAAGATCCCGGCGACCTGGAACGGCTTGAGCGCGGCCGCCGAGGCGGCGGAACCCGCGTCGCCGGCGACCAGAACGAGGTCGACCCGGTCGCCGCAAACCACCTCCAGCGTCTTCGCCAGGGTCCTTCCGAGCAGGATGGGAGCCGGCTCGCCGGCCCTCGCGGAGCCTTCAGGGGGCGGCAAAAGGCTCCTCAGACTACCGCAAGAGAAGAGCAGGTTCCAGCCCGCGATGTCGGAAAGGGATTCCGGCGGCACTCCCCGGACCACCGTGCCGGCGACGCCCTCGCCGGACCGAAGGAGCGCCTGCTGGTAGGTGAACGGCATCACGGCCGCCACGCTCGGCATCTCGAGGAGCCTGCTCTGGACCTCCTCCGGATCGGTGATGATCCCGTCCAGGCGCAGCAACAACAGGTGCGCATTGATCCCGATGATCTTGTCGCGCAAAGCGCTTTCGAAACCGGAGGCGAACGACAGGGCGACCACCAGGGCCATGACGCCGACGAGCACTCCGGTCAGCGCGATCCACGCCAGCACGGAAAAGAATCCCTTCCTTTCCCTGGAGCCGAGATAGCGCAATCCCATCCGCCATTCGTACATCGCCATGGGCTACTCGTAACGTAACGTCTCGGCGGGAGGCACCCGGGAGGCCTTCCGGGCCGGATACAGGGTCGCCAGCAGACTCAACACCAGGCCGGCACAGGCTACCGAGACGACGTCCGCGGGATCCACCCGCACCGGAAGAGCCAGCTCGTAGAAGATGTCCTGGGGCAGCTTGACCAGGGGATAGGATCCGAGAAACCTGCAGGCCCCGAGCCCCAGGACAACGCCCGCCACGGTGCCCGCGATCCCGATCGCCATGCCCTGCAGGACGAAGATCGCCTGGATGCGCCTCGGCGTGGCGCCCAAGGCCTTCAGAATGGCGATCTCCCCTTTTCTCTCCATCACGGCCATGGCCAGGGAGCTGAGAATGCTGAGGACCCCGACCATGATGATGAGCGCCAGGACGGCAAAGGCGGTGAGCTTCTCCAGGCGCAAGGCGGAAAGAAGCCGCCGGTTTTTCTCCATCCAGTCCTCCACCTGCACGCGCGGCCCGAGGATGGACCGGATGCGATCGCTGATGCGCCCGGCGCGGTACAGATCGTCCACACCTACGTCGATACCGGTGATCCCTTTGCCCAGGCCGAGAAAAGCCTGGGTCGTCTGCAGGGAAGCATAGGCGAAAGACGAGTCGTACTCGTATAGACCGCTCTCGAAGATGCCGGTGACGCAAAAGGTCTTCTGGGCCGGGAGCAATCCGAAAGGCGTCTCGATGCCCACGGGGGAGACGACCTTGAGGGTGTCTCCGTAGAACAGGCCGAGGTGCCCGGCCAGCTCGCGGCCGACCAGGAGCCCCGGTTTGTCCCGACAGTCTGCAGGTGCATCCTCGGGGCGGCTTCCGCCCTCGAGGCTCTCCAGGCTCCCTTGGTAAAGCTGAGACGGCAGCTTGCTGAAAATGGAAACGGTCTCAGGGTCGACCCCTTCGAGTGTGGCGCCCGCCGTGCGCGTAGAAGAGACCAGGAGGACCTGGGTCTTCACAAAGGGGCTCAACCCCCGGATCCCCTGGATCGCGGCCAGCCGTTCGCCGATCTCCCGCATGCGACCGAGGTCGAGGTCCTTGGCCTGGAGGGTGATCGGGGCCATGTTGCCGAGCAGCTTGGTCTTCAGGTCTTCCTCGAAGCCGTCCATCACGGCCAGCGTCACGACCATCGCCATCACCCCGACCATGATCCCGATGCCGGACAGCAGGGTGATCGCCGACACGAACCCGTAGCGGTGCCTGGACCGGAGATAACGCAGCGCCACGAACTGTTCGAGCCGCATGGCAAGAAGACCTCAAAAGGAATCCTTAAAAGGAATCCCTCAGGTATCGGGTATCAGGTGTTAGGTCTCAGGCCTCCGCCTGCCCAAACCGGCGTTGCTCTCATCTGCCCCGTCTTGGGTGAGCTCGGGAGGGAACGCTGAAACCTGGTACCTGGAACCTGACCCCTCTCCTCGCGTGGAAACGGCCGCGGAGCGCCCGCCGGGCCCGCTCATTCCGGACCGGGGGCCGCTCTTTCCGGCCGCATCTGAGGAAAGAGGATCACGTCACGGATGGAGGCGCTGTCGGTCAGCAGCATGACCAGCCGATCGATCCCGATGCCCTCACCGGCGGCCGGGGGCATGCCGAACTCGAGGGCCTCCAGGAAATCCTCGTCGAGCTGGTGGGCCGACTCGTCACCCAGGCGCCGCTTCTCCGTCTGTCGCTCGAATCGGCTCCTCTGCTCCAGGGGATCATTGAGCTCGGAGAACCCGTTGGCCAGCTCGCGGCCGGCCACGTAAAGCTCGAACCGGTCCACGAAGCCCGGCCGGTCGTCGCTGGAACGCGCCAGAGGGGAGACCTCCTCCGGGTAATCGGTGACAAACGTCGGCTGGATCAATCTGCTTTCCACCTTTTGCTCGAACAGCTCCACCGCCATCTCCGCTTCGGTCAGCCCTTCGGCCAACTCGATCCCCTGCTCCCGGGCGAAGCGCCGCAACGCCTCACGGTCCGTAAGGGCGGAGCCGGACAGGCCGCACTGCTCGCGCAACGCCTGTTCCAGCGGGATCCGTCTCCAGGGAGGCGAGAAGTCGATTTCGGTCCCCTGGTACGGGATCTTCACGGACCCGCAGAGTGCGCCCAGAAGCTCCTGGAAGAGCTCCTCGGTCAGGGTCATGAAATCCCGGTAGGAGGCGTAGGTCTCGTAGAACTCGATCATGGTGAATTCCGGGTTGTGGGTCGTGGAAAGGCCCTCATTGCGGAACTGCTTGTTGAGCTCGTACACCTTTCCCAGGCCGCCGACCAGGAGCCTCTTCAGGTACAGCTCGGGAGCGATGCGCAGGAAGAGCGTCAGGTCGAGCGCGTTGTGGTGAGTCTCAAAGGGCCGGGCCGCCGCTCCGCCGGCCATGGGGTGCATCATGGGGGTTTCGACTTCCAGAAAGCCCCGGCCATCGAAGAAGGAGCGGATGCGGCGAATGATTTCCCCGCGCCGCCGGAAGCTCTCCTTCACCGCAGGGTTGACGATCAGGTCCAGGTAGCGCTTCCGGTAGCGGGTCTCCACGTCGCGCAGCCCGTGGAACTTCTCGGGCAGGGGCCGGAGCGCCTTGGTGAGCAGCTGGCATCGATCCACGTTCAACGTCAGCTCACCCGTGCGCGTGCGGAAGAGGCGGCCCTGAGCTCCCAGGATGTCCCCGGCATCCAGGTAGCGCTTGAGCTGCCGGAAGGCGGTGTCGCCGAGTTTCTGGCGCTGGAAGTACAGTTGCAGGAGTCCGGTTTCGTCCTGGAGATGCAGGAACAAGCTCTTTCCGAAGTCGCGGACGGTCATCACCCGGCCGGCCAGGGAAAACGGCTCCTGCACCTGTTCGAGCTCCTCCGCCGAGGATCCGCCGAAGCGCTCGAGAAGGTCGCCGGCGAAGCTGTCTCGCCGGAAGTCATTGGGGAAAACGGGTGCGGCTTGCTGCCGCATCTCGTTCAGCTTCTTGAGTCGCACTTCTCTCAGGGACTGGTCGCCGCTCATGTCTCTCCCGGGCCAGCCTGGCGCATTCCGGCGCCTGGAGGCCCTTCACAAACGCTGGCGCTGCACGGGTCTTCGCCAAGACCCTTCCAGTGAAAGATCTCAGTAGATAACTCAAACCCATGGCCCTGTCAAGGAAACCGAAGCCTGGAAATGGGTCGGGATGACCGGGCACGGCCGCGCGAGCGCGAATCTCCGCCTCCTTCAGATGGTCGTGGTGAACCCCTCCAGAAGGGCGACGCATGCGTCGCCCCTACAGGACGGGGGCGGCAAGCAGCGCTTCTACGAATCAGGGGAACGGGGACTGGACCCCGGCTTTCGCCGGGGTGACGGAGCTGAGGGCAGCGCGGCTGTCCTGCCGTCCGCTTCGCGGCCCCCGGAATCAGGGTTGCGAAGGCGTCCGCACATGGCAGCGTCCAGCTACTTGGACCTCAGGTAGGCCTCCATGAACGGATTGAGCTCGCCGTCCAGGACCGCGTCCACGTTGCCCATTTCAAACTGCGTCCGGTGGTCCTTGACGAGGCGGTACGGCTGGAGCACGTAGGAGCGGATCTGGCTGCCCCAGGCGATCTCCTTCTGATCCCGGTAGATCGCGTCCTGCTTCTTCTCCTGCTCCTGCCTGCGGATCTCGAGCAGGCGGGCGCGCAGGATCTTCAGGGCGCGCGAACGGTTCTTGTGCTGGGAGCGCTCGTTCTGGCACTGCACGACGATGCCGGTCGGCAGGTGGGTGAGCCGGACCGCCGAGTCGGTCTTGTTGACGTGCTGGCCGCCGGCGCCTCCGGCGCGGAACGTCTCGACCTTCAGGTCGTCGTCCTTGATATCGATCTCCTCCTCCTCGTCGGGCTCCGGGTAAACGAATACGGCGGCAAAGGAGGTATGCCGGCGCCCTCCGGCATCGAACGGGCTGATCCGGACCAGACGGTGGATGCCGATCTCCGATCGCAGATGGCCGTAGGCATAGGAGCCCTTCACGAGGACCGTGACGCTCTTGATCCCGGCTTCCTCACCCGGCAGGATGTCGTACAGCTCGGTGGTCATGCCGCTTTTCTCGGCCCACTTCGTATACATTCTCAGCAGCATCTCGGCCCAGTCCATCGCTTCGGTGCCGCCGGCGCCGGCGTGGATGACCAGGAAGGCGTTGCTGATGTCGTCGGGACGGTTCAGGGTGAGCTCGAATTCGAAGGCCTGCAACCGTGCGAGGACCCTCTGGTAGCGCTGGGCCGCCTCCTCGAGCATCTCCGGATCACCGGCTTCTTCCCCCAGCTCCTTGCCGGCCGCGGCCTCCTCGAGCTCGGACTGGAGCTCGCCCCAGAGGTCCACCGGCCGCTGGATAGCGGTCCGCTCCTTGAGAGTGGCTTGAGCCTCTTTCGGGTTGTCCCAGAAATCGGAGCGGCAGATTCTCTCCTCCAAGCGGGCCAGCTCCCCTTTCCTCTTCTCCAAGTCAAAGACGGCCCCGTAGCCGTTGGGATATGGTGCTGACCTCGGATTCCAGCATGCGTAGGTCCATGGCCTTTCTCCTCCTCGGGGACCGGGCCTCTCGGGCCAGGCCCTGAAACAAAAATCTTCAGTGTTGTCTAGAGAGTACCGGAGAGGTCTTTGCTCTTCAAGAGTGCGCGCAGGATCCCCCGCTCCTTGCGGCGCATGCGCAGAGCCTCGGCACGGGCCCCGGTGTGGTCGAAGCCGAGGAGGTGGAGGAGGCCGTGCACGAGGAGCAGGTCGAGCTCCTGAGGCAAAGGGATGCCCCGTTCCCGCGCCTGGCGTTCCGCCGTCTGGACGCCGATCACGACGTCTCCGAGCAGGACATCCGGGAGCGCGGCGTCCCTGGTAGTGTGCCGGCGGGCGGCACCCTCCATCTGCGGGAAGGCGAGCACGTCCGTTGGGCGGTCTTTGCCCCGGTAGACACGGTTGAGATCGCGCATGCGCTGGTCGGCGACCAGAAGCACAGTGAGCTCGGCGGAGCCGAGCCCCATGAGGTCGAGGGCGGCTCCGGCGACTTCGCGCAGCCGACGAGAGTCTACCGCCAACTGGCGCTGCCGGTTGAGGACGGTCACGCGGGCCTGCCCGCCCGCGGGTGCCTCAGGACTCCGACTTCTTCGTCTTGGACTTGTCGGCGCGGTCATAGGCCGCAATGATCTCCTGAACCAGCCGGTGTCGGACGACGTCCTCCTCGGAGAAGTACTGAAAAGAAATCCCCTTGACGCCCTTGAGGATGCGCTGGACCTCGATGAGCCCGGAGACCTTGTCGGGCGGAAGGTCGATCTGCGTGACGTCTCCGGTGATGACGGCCTTGGAATGGAGTCCCAGACGGGTGAGAAACATCTTCATCTGCTCCGAGGTGCTGTTCTGCGCCTCGTCCAGGATCACGAAACTGTCGTTGAGCGTGCGGCCCCGCATGAAAGCCAGCGGGGCAACCTCGATCTCGCCGGTATCCACCATCTTGGCCGCTCGATCGTAGTCCATCATGTCGTGCAGGGCGTCGTAGAGCGGGCGGAGGTAGGGGTTCACCTTCTCGAAGAGAGTCCCGGGCAGGAACCCGAGCTTTTCGCCCGCCTCCACCGCAGGCCGGGCGAGCACGATCCGCATGACCTCCCGCCGCATCAGGGCCGAGACGGCCATGGCCATGGCCAGAAAAGTCTTCCCGGTGCCGGCCGGGCCGATCCCGAAGACGATGTCGTAGTTGCGGATGGCGTCGATGTACTCTTTTTGACCCAGGCTCTTGGGCGTGATGCGGCGCTTGGTCGGTGACAGGAACACGACGTCCAGAAAAACGTCGTTGAGATTGACGGAAGGATGCCGCTTGAGCATCCGGGCTGCGCAGTCCACGTCCACCGGGTGGATGGGGACCCCCCGCTGCAGGATCTGATAGAGCCCCTCCAGCATCCGGTAGGCCAGCTCGACCGCCGTTTCCTCTCCCTGGATCCGGACCGAGGTCCCCCGCGAGAGGATGGTGACCCCGAGTATTTTTTCGATCCGCCTGAGGTTTTCCTCCTGGGTCCCGAACAGATTCTGGACTCTTCCCGGATCTTCGAAACCGACCTCAAATGCCTTGTCCTTCATGGAGCTCCTTCACGTGAGATCAGCCCCTAGTAGGCCGGAGCGACGTGCAACCGATAGCTCTGCGGCGTCTCCAGGATGTAGGAGAACTGATTTGGGCCCATGGCTTCCAGCTCCTCGGGATAGAGTAGCCTGGCGCGGACCAAATCCGCCAGCCCCCCCGGATATTCCCCCTGCTCGGCGCGGTAGATCTCGAGCGTCTCGAGGATCTTGCGCCGTCGTTGATCGTTGATCAGGCGACAGAGAGATTTCCCCCCCTGCTGGAGCTCGCCTCTGAGCCCGGTCTCTCCGGCGTGCTCCCGCAGGGCAGGCGAGGAAAGCAGGGCCCCCGCGAGAAACGTGAACAGGAACAGGCTCACGCACCAGGCTCCGATCCTTGCAGCCAGTCTGCCCCGGGTCTGGATTGGCGCGGCCGGAAACGGGGAGGCCAGCTGGACCAGTCCCCGGTCCACAAGCGACAGGAGCGCCTTGCAGGTGCCGTACTCTCCCAGAGCGGCAAGGCCGATCAGTGTCTCGATGCTCCGCTTGCCGTCGATGCATCGATAGAGGACCTTCTCGGCTGTGGAGAGGGAAGCGTCGGATTCCGGGTCGAACGCGTCCTCGCCCGCCGAGGCGGGTCTGCGCCTGCGGCCCCGGTGAAACAAGGCCCATTTCGATTTCAAGGACGGCGCGTCGAGACCACCCGGCGCGAATCTGCGCTCCGGGACGCCGCGAAAGGAGCCGACCCGCTTGCGCAGCATGGGCCACTCATCGACCCTGCGCAGCCCGTCCAGGACCAGGGGTTCGACACCGATCGGATCGACCAGCTCCAGCTCGGCAGAGAGCCGACGATCCGGATCAAAGGAGAAGCGTCCGCTCCTCAGCCGGAACAGAGGGTGAACGGATTCCTCGATCAGCCTGCGGAACAGGGTCTCGAGCTCCGCCGACTCCACGATCCCTTCGTGCTGCAGAATTTGCCGCAGGCTGCGCAGGTCCATCTGGCGGCGCCGGCCGATCCTGTCGGCGTCCGTCTCGGAGAGGGTCCCCAGGCGGCAGAGGGTCACCAGGACCTGCCGTACCTGATCGGATCCGGCGGGCAGCACCCCGACGATCTTGCCCGACCGGAAGAATACCTCCAGCGTGGCCTCGCCCGCGTCGACCTGCAGGCATCCGGACTTGGCTTGCTGTTCGAGGAACTGGAACAGCTCCGGGGCGCCGAACTCCCTGAAATCCCCCTGGAGGGGCATCCCTCATCTCCTTTGACGAAAACGCCGCAAACCTGCGTACTGCACGCCCAAGTAGGACGCGACGAAGAGAACGAGCAGAGCGCACCGGAAACCGCCGCCTCCTTGCGCCCAGCCCGAAGGTCCGGCGGGCAGCACCCGCTCCCAGCAAAGCACGCCGAGCGCGCAGACAGAAAGCGCGAAAAAGACGACCATCCCCCGCGCGCGCTCCCTGGCGACCGCCCATCCGAAACCGGGCAGGACGGCGTTCCACAGCAGCGTGCTACGCAGCCTCTTGCGCTGGTATTGTGCCATGTACCGGACTTGTCTCTGCCGGTGCTCCTTGGGAATCTGCTCGCGCTGGTAGAGGACCTGATAGCAGGGATGGCAGATCTCCCGCGAAAGCGTGGCGGGCTGACACCGCGCGCACGAGATGCGGCCGCAGGATACGCACCGGTGGGCACGGCTCTTCATCCTCCCGGACAGGATGAGCAGGGCGTACAGGAAGCCCGTCCCGGCCGCGAGAAGAGGCATGGCGCGGACCGGAACGCGCGCGCCGGCCAGAAGCCAGAGATCGTCGGCCACGCGCGCCGTGGGCCGGCCACGGGCCAGCTGCAGCCACAGGGAGAGGCTCCCGGGCTCCTCGTCCATGAAGACTCGATTGGGCTGGAGCGACTGATTGTAGACGAAGAAGTCGACCCCCCGGGGATCGAGCCTCCTGGCGGCCTGGAACTCCGCGGCGCCTCTCAGGAAGGAGAACTCCCGGCGCAGCGCCTGGCTCAGGTTGTAATGCGGTGAAGCCAGGTTGGCTGCGCTGGCGATGGCCTGCTCGTAGGCGTCCTTGGCTTCCTCCAGGCTGCCCCGGATGGCGAACAGGTTGCCGAGGTTGTTCCACAAGGCCCCGTGGCGCGGATGGACCTCCAGGGCGCGGCGCAAGAAGGCCTCGGCCTCGTCATAGCGTCCCTGCCGCTTGGCCACGAGCGCCGCCGTCCAGAGAAGGTCCGCGCTGTCGGGCTCCTCCCGCAAGGTTTCGTCCAAGGCGGACTGCGCCGCTGCATTCCAGTCGCCCTCGAGGCTCGCCTCGAGAGCCTGCACGGCGCCGGGCAGCGGCTGGAGAAAGCGTGTCGTCAGGTTCACGATCCAGGGCGAGAAGGCCCATACCGAAAGGAGGGCGAGGAAAACCATGCGCTCCCAGAGACGGGAGTGGATTCCCAGGGCGAACCCGACCAGGACCACGGCCCAGAAGGGGCCCAGCAGGAAGAAGGCGGCAACCAGCAACGCTGCTATCAAGGCCCCGACCGGCAGGAAGGCAACCTTCTCCATCCGCAGTCTCTCCCGCAGCGCGTGGGCGCCGACCGCTCCGTGCCGCATCAGCAGGTAGGGCCCCTGGAGCAGGAACAGCGCATAGAGGCTTGCCACCGCGAGCACGAACAGCTTGGCCGCAGTGCGGAACTGCCAGTCGAAGTCGAGCATGCGGTCTCGGAACGAAATCACCGCCCAGTAGAGCGACCTCGCGAAGCCTTGCCGCGAGTCCCGCCGGGCAAGGGAGGACAGGAAAAGAGAGGTCTGGGGGAGCCCGGGGGCCAGATTGCCGGCCGTTTCCCCGAAGAGCCCGGCCGTCGCCGGATCCCCCTCTTCGAGGCAACGATATGCCTCGCGCAGACAAAGAAGCGCGTAAAGAGGCGCGCACCGGAAGCCGCTGTCGAGCTTGGCTTCGTACAGCCGGTTCAGGGAATCCTGCAATCCCTCCGGGGAGCCGGACCGCGCGACCGCCCTGGCCTCTTCCCACTTGGGTTGAAGGAGGTCCTGCGGGTACCGATAAAGGACGGGTTTGAAGAGCCATGCGCTCCCCTCGGGTGCCGGCGCGGCAGCGTACGCCCCCTCTGCGGTGCGGGCGTCAAACGGTACGGGAGCCGATGGGTCGGGGGTCCAAAGGGAGTCCGGCGGGCCGGCTTCGGCAGCAGGCGCCAGGGTCTGGACGGGCGGGGGCGGGTTCGCGATGGGATCGGAAAAAGCCAGCACAGGCCCAAAAATGAGCGGCAGGAGTACAATCCTCAGCCTTTTCGCCTTGCCATGGGGCAGCAACGGACGAGGGGCTCCGATCCGAAATGGGGATGCCGAAAGGTGCCGCAGGCGGGTCGATGTTAGCAGGGGCCGCGAACTTTTGCAAGGCATGCGCTGCGGCGTTTTTCCCTTTGCCCTTGCCATGGATGCGCGAAACCCTTAATGTTCTTCTTTGTCCCAGGAAGACTGGGAAAAGCTACCCTGCTGCAGGATCGGAGGTTCTCTTCCCATGGAAAGCAAGAGCGACACCCTATCGTTACGCCCCCTGCAAGATCTGGTCCGGAGGCTCCGGGCGCCTGGGGGATGTCCCTGGGACCGGGCACAGAGCATGGGGGATCTCAAACAATATCTGCTGGAGGAGTGCTACGAGCTCCTGGAGGCCATGGATGAACCTCGGAGCGACGAGCTGCTGGAGGAGCTGGGCGATCTGCTGTTCCAGATCGTGTTCGTGGCCGAGCTGGCGGAGGAGGCCGGACGATTCCGCTTCCAGGAGGTGCTCGAAGGCATTCACGAGAAGATGGTGAGGCGCCATCCCCACGTCTTCGGTGAGAGCGCTGCTGCGGACGTCGACGCCGTGAAGAGGAACTGGTTGCGCATCAAGCAGCAGGAGGGCGGCGGCGCCGGGGGGGGCCTGCTGGACAGTATCCCGCACGCCCTGCCGGCGTTGCAGAAAGCTTATCGGATGGGGCAGCGGGCCGCGCAGGTCGGGTTCGACTGGGAGAGCCCCGCAGCGGTCCTGGAAAAGGTGAAGGAGGAAATCCGGGAGATCGAAGGGGCGCTGCAAGACCGTGATCCTTCCAAGATCCGGGAAGAGCTGGGAGATGCCTTGTTTGCACTTGCCCAGCTGGCACGCTCCTTGAGGCAGAATCCCGAGGAATCCCTCCAGAAGAGCAATCGGAAGTTTCTGTCCCGGTTTCGGCTCCTCGAACAGAGGAGCCGCCGGGAATCCCGCCCCCTGAAGAGCCTCACGGGCGAGGAAATGGACGCGTGGTGGGAAGCGCTCAAGCGGGAATCTTGAGAGTCAGTCGGGCGATTGCGCTCCCCCCGGGCTCAGCCACCGGCCGAGAGCGCCCTTGGCCGTGCGCAGTTCCTGCACCGAGAGAGCGTGGCAAGCCCCGAAATAGCTCGCCCCCCCGACCGTGACCCAGGAGCCCAGAAGCAGGCATTGCCGGAGAAAGGGCTTGCCTTCGATCCCGCCGGTGAGGGCGGTCGCGCCCCAGAGGATGGCCGCCATGATCAGGCTCGCCAGGAGCATCTTGATACCTGACTCGCGGACCCAGTCGAGCCCCCAGACGCCGATCCGGCGGCGAAGATAAAAAAAGAGCAGGAAGGCGTTCAGCATCGACGCGATCGAGCTCGCGAGGGCCAGGCCCGCGTGCAGCATGGGGCCCATCAGCGCCAGGCTGATAGCCACGTTGGCCAGGACGGAGGCGAAGGAGATCTTGACCGGCGTTGCCGTGTCCTGGAACGAATAGAAGCCTGCCGTCAGGATCCGGGAAACCGCCACGGACCACATCCCCAGGGAGTAATAGAGGAGGGCCGAGGCCGTCTTCGAAGCGGACCCGGGGTCGAATTCGCCTCGTTGAAGGAGAACCTGAACGATCGGCATCCCCAGCATCATGAGGCCCACCGTGGCCGGCAGGGTGATGAAGGTCACGAGCCTCAGGCTCTCCTCGAGGGTGCGCCGGAAGCGCATCGAGTCCCCCCGAGAGCTCTGCCGGCTCAGGGCAGGGAAGGCTGCCGTGGCCAGGGCCATGCCGAAGACCCCCAGCGGGAACTCCAGAAGCCTTCCCGCGTACCAGAGGTACGAGATGCTGCCCGCGGGGAGAAAAGAGGCGAAAATATTGCTCACCACCACGTTCAGCTGGTAGACCGCGGCCCCGAAAGCGGCTGGCAGGAAGAGCCTGCCGATGCGGTTGACGGCCGGATCGCTGAGGGAGAGAACCGGTCTGAAGCGGACCTTGCGGCGGACGAGAGGCGGGATCTGTAGGCCGAGCTGGAGAACACCCCCGGCCAGGACGCCGACCGCGAGCCCGTGCACGGGGGTCGCAAAGCAGCCGTTCAGGAGGCCGGCTCCGGCGATCATGGCGACGTTAAGCAGGACCGGTGCGGCGGCAGGAGCAGCAAAGTGCCCCCTGGCGTTCAGGACTCCCATGCAGAGGGCGACCAGGGAAATGAAGAAGACATAGGGGAACATGATCCGGTTGAGGGAGACGGCCAGATCGAACCTGCCCGGGTCCGGAAGAAAGCCGGGAGCGAAGACCCGGATCATCCAGGGTGAGAACATCACGCCTGCCAGGGTGATGAGCGCAAGCAAGAGGGACAGAAGCGTGAAGGTGACCTGGACGATCCGGTCCGCCTCTGCCGGCGTGCGCCTCTCGAGGCAATCGGTGTAGACCGGCAGAAAGGATGCCGTAAGGGCCCCCTCCGCCACGAGCCGCCTGAGCAGATTCGGGATCCGGAACGCGACGAAAAAGGCGTCGGCCTGCGGCCCGGAGCCGAAGGCGTACGCGACCACCATGTCGCGCGCCAATCCCAGGATCCGGCTCAGCAGCGTGAAGAAGGCCACGACGCCCGCCGAACGTGCGAGCGTCGGGCTCTGGGGCATCTGCGGTTCCTCGTGGCCTTCCTGCGGGGGCTTCCGGTTGGCCTTCATCTCCTGCGTTGCGCTCACTGTTGGTCACAGAGGAGAGAGAAGCGGCGAGGAAACCCCCTCCGCTCTCAGAGGTGGGCTTTCTTGGGGCCGCCGAGCAACATAACAGCGGGGTGGGAGCACGGTCAAGGCGACCGCCCGCGTTGACCGCCGGCAGGCCGTTCGGTAGCATCCGGTCAAGTCTCCATCCGACCGGCGAGCGGCCGCCGGGCCCGGATCCGCGCTCGACGAAGGGCGCGCCCTCGGAGGAACATGAAACCGATATCGGTGCTCATCCTTGCGCGCAACGAGGAGCCCTACATCGAGCGATTCCTGCAGAAGCATGCGTGGGCGGATGAGCTCGTCGTCGTGGACACCGGCTCTACCGACCGAACGGCCGAGCTTGCCCGCAAACACACGCCGAGCGTATATCGAGTGGAGATGGCCCACGGGTTTGCCTGGGTGCGCAATTTCGGAACCGAGAGGGCCAGGCACGACTGGATCCTGAAGCTCGACGTGGACGAGGAGATCTCGGAGCCTCTGCACCGGGAAATCTCCGAGGCCCTTGCCCGAGACGAGGGAATCGACGCCTACTCCGCAGTGGACCGGATCTATTTCAACGGCAAGTGGATCCGGGGGTGCGGCTGGTACCCGCGCCATCAGATCCGGCTCTTCGACAGGAGAAAGGGCCGGTGGGAGGGTATCGTACACGAATTTCCGGCCATCCCGGGCCCGGTGAAACGGTTCCGGCACCACGTAGACCACTACAGTTACCGCGACATCCCACACTATTTCGAGAAGTTCAACCTGTACACCAGCCTCGATGCCCGGAAGCTCCGGGAGCAGGGCTTTCGACTCGGCGCTTGGCGTCTTCCGGAGTGCCTGATGGGACGTCCCCTGGCTTTCTTCCTGAAAGCCTACCTGCTCCGGCGGGGCTTTGCGGATGGATTCTACGGGCTGGTGGTGAGCGCGTTCTCGTCCTTCTACGTCTTTGTAAAGTACGCGAAGCTCTATGAGCTGCAGAAGCTCGAAAGCCGGTCTCCGGCGGCCGGCTTTCCGGCATCCCCTCCGCACGCCTGAGGAGCCGGCACAGAGCCTGCGCCGAACGCACCGGCTCGTCACAGGTGCCCGTTCCGGCTTGACTAATTCCTGCGATCCGCTAAACTGAGAAACCAAACTCAAAGGCTCAGGAGGCGCTTTGGCACACCACAAATCAGCGAAGAAGAGAATCCGGCAGAACGAAAAGAGAAGAGTGCGCAATCGTCAGAACCGTTCCACGCTGCGCACGGCCATCAAGAAGGTCGAGCAATCCATCGAGGACGGAAACGCCGAGCAGGCCGGGACTTCTCTCAAGCAAGCGGTCCCTCTGCTGGACAAGGCGGTCACCAAGGGCCTGATCCACCGGAACAACGCCTCGAGGCGGATCTCGCGAATCACGCGCAAGGTGCGTTCGCTCTTCACTCCGGAGAAGTCACCTCCCGCCGCGTAGCTTGGCCCGTAAGCTGCCCTTCATCCACAAAGCGAAGAACAGCGGGTGCCGACTCCTGCGAAGTAGGCGCTGTGTTCTCCTTCGTTATCCCGGCCACAGGTCGCCGAGGCGGCCGCGAGCCGCGATCCCCGGGGTACCGCATTCGCGGGAATAACGCCCTTCACTGGATTCAGGCCTCCAAGGCTGTGTCTTGTTTCGTCATCCCGGCCCACCTGCGGAGCGCGTGTGAGCCGGGATCCAGCAGAGTGCGCGAAGCGCGGCTGCGATCACGTGGAGCAGGGACTGGACCCCGGCCTTCGCCGGGGTGACGGAGGGGAACTGGTGCAGCGGCCGGAATCCTGCCCTTGCCCCAGACTCCGATTCGGGGAATGTTCACGACCCTGGTCCGGGTCCGCTGGCATGACGGAAAAGACCTTGGACCGGCGGGGCTTCATCAGCCTCTGCCGCCCCGTCGCCCGAGCGCGAGGGCGATCTCTGCGCAAACCTCCTCCAGATGAACCTGCGCGGGGATGCGGCTCGACTTCAGCGCCTGGTCCGTCGCCTCCAGAGAGAAGAAAATGCCTCGTATCCTATTCCAGGCGCAGCGCCTGGCCGCCGCAACGTAGGCATCCTGCTTGAATGAGGGGATCTTCAGGGCAGCGCACACGGCAGAGAGGTTCTCGCGCAACTCCAGGCACTCCTTGATGCGCCAGATGCTGCGCATCTCCCGGCTGATCCGGGAGAGGGCAATCAACGGGGGGGTCCCCTGGGCGAGCGACTGCTGGAGATGCTTCAGCGCCTCGCCCCAGCCGCCCTCGAGGAGAGCATCCGCAAGTCGGTAGCTCTCTTCGATTCCGATCGGAGAGAACAGCGCCGAAGCGGGGTGAGCGGGGTCCGATTCCTCGCTCTGGAAGAAAAGTGCCAGTTTTTCCATCTGACCTTCCAGCTTCTCCAGGTCCGGCCCTACCGACGCCAGGAGATCGTCCGCGAGCTGTGCCGTAAGATGTCTTTCGATGCCCTTCTCCCGGGCAATCCGCGAGATCCAAGGCTGGAGCTGCGACCGTTTGAGACCGGGGAACCCCAGGCAGCGCCCGGGGTACCTTTCATGCAGATGCCGAAAGAAGACGCCCTCCGGGAGCTTCTCCCCCGCAGTCAGGACCAGGCAGGTGAAAGGCGGGGGGTCGTCGATGTAGCGGAGCAGGGACTCGTGTCCCGGGTTTTTCAGTTCTTGCGCCTGGCGCACCAGGATCATCTGCCTCTGCTCGAAGAAAGGCATCGTTTCGGCGAAGGCCACCAGGTTCGGTGCGTCGATTTCAGGACCGCGGAGCGCGCGGTAGAGGACCGGTTCCAGATCGGGCCGGGGCACGATCTTCTGCTTGAGCGCAAGAACGGCCTTGCGCACGAAGTATCTCTCCTGGCCGTACAACAGCCAGAAGGGCGAGTCTTCGTCCAGGCTCTTCAGCTTTTCTTCCGCAGAGCCTCGCGGCGGGTCGCTGGCTGCACGCTCGCGTGCCATTTTCGGTTCGCGCCGTCGGGTTCGCAAGGGCTTCAGAACCCGAAGAGAATTTGATCCACCACCCGATCCGACATCTTCCTGGATAGTCTGAGCAGCGCTTCTTCCCGATTGTCCCGGAAAAGCAAGGCATCGGAGCTTGCGTAGAAGCGCGTCTCTTCTTCGACCCGGTCCGCACGCCAGAGCACCTTGCCGTCGCTCTTTCTCTGCAAGGAGAAGGAGACCGCGACGTGTGCCATGTACTCCATGGCAAGGAAGTCTTCATTCACGGCGACCGGCGTCACGACGACGGACCGCACCGTACCCCGGAGCACCGCCTCGGCTGCATCCGCAGAGCCGAGCTTGAGGCCCGAGGCGGAGAAACGGTCCCGAAAAGCCTGCGTCAGGACGTCCTCCAGCCGAGGCTCGAGGGACTCGTTGGCGAACAGAGGCACGCTGACGGTTCGAAGCTCGGCGCAGGCGCCGCTGCCGGTCGCACCCATCCGATAGCCGCAGGACAGGAGCCCGGAGGAAAAGGCCGCCCAGAGGAGCAGAGCGCCGAGCCGAGATGGACGATGGAGCTGAGGCACGGTCTTCAGACCACGATGTTCACGAGCCTGCGAGCGACGTGGATCACCCGCCGGGGAGTCTTCCCTGACAGAAACCGCTGGACCTTTTCGTCCTCCAGGGCGACCCCCTCGATCTCCCCTTCGGTCGCGGCGGCGGGGACCTCGATCTTCGAGCGGACCTTGCCGTTGATCTGCACCACCAGCGTGACCCGTTCGCGCTCGAGTGCGTCCTCGCGATAGTCCGGCCAGGGGACCGCCAGCAGAGGCGTCGAGTGGCCGAAGGACTCCCAGAGCTCGTCGGCAATGTGCGGAGCGAAGGGAGACAGGAGGATGAAGACGGTCTCCATGGCCTTTCTGACGACCCGGCACTCCAGGGGGCGCGCGCCGGCGTCCGGAGCAGCGGTCTGATAGAGAGCGTTGACGAGCTCCATGATCGAGCTGACGGCCGTGTTCAGATGCTGCCGCTCCTGAATGTCCCGGGTGACCCGGAAGATCGTTTCATGGACCGTGCGGTAGAGCGACGCGGCCGGCTCCTCGGACGGAGGCGCCCCCTCGTAGGCTTCCAGCGTGAGAAGGCTTTCGCGCCAGTCCTCGGCCAGTCTCCAGATCCGCTGGAGAAAGCGCGCAGAGCCCTCCACGCCCAGATCGCTCCAGTCCAGGTCTCTTTCCGGCGGCGCGGCGAACAGGCTGAACAGACGGGTGGTATCGGCGCCGTAGCGCCGCACCATGTCGTCCGGGTCCACGATATTCCCCTTGGACTTGGACATCTTCGCCCCGTCCTTGATCACCATGCCCTGCGTCAGGAGGTTCTCGAACGGCTCGTCGAACGGCACGTACCCGAAGTCGCGCAGCACCTTGGTGAAAAAGCGCGAATACAGGAGATGGAGCACAGCGTGCTCGATGCCGCCGATGTACTGATCCACGGGCATCCAGTAGCGGACCTTCTCGGGGTCGAACAGGCCCTTGTCGTAGTGCGCGGAGGTGTATCGCTCAAAGTACCAGGACGACTCCACGAACGTATCCATGGTGTCGGTTTCCCGGCGCGCGGGCCCCTGGCACTTCGGGCAGGTCCCGCGGACGAATTCCCTGTGGGCCGCCAGGGGAGACCCCTTCGCCTGGAAGTCCACGTCGTAAGGGAGGACGACCGGCAGGTCCTTCTCGTCCACCGGCTGGGTGCCGCACCGGTCGCAGTAAAGGATCGGTATGGGCGCCCCCCAGTAACGCTGGCGGGAGATGCACCAATCCCGCAGGCGATACTGGACGGCGCCGTCTCCCAGGCCGCGCTCCTCCAGGTGCGCGTTCATCTTCTCGCGGGCGGTTGCGCTCTCGAGACCGGTGAACGGACCGGAGTCGGCCAGGATGCCGTCTTCCTCGAAAGCCTGCTTCAGGCTCGTGCCGCGCAAGGTCTCCCCGGACCCGGGCTGAATGACCACCTGGATGGGAAGGCTGTAGCGCTTGGCGAAGTCGAAGTCCCTCTGGTCGTGGGCCGGAACGGCCATGACCGCGCCGGTGCCGTATTCCATGAGGACGAAATTGGCGACGAAGACCGGCATGCGCCAGCCGCGCAGAGGGTTCTTGCAGTAGGCGCCGGTAAAGACGCCTTCCTTTTCGTACTCGGCCGATGTCCTCTTCTGCTTGTCCTGCTGGCGGACCCGCTGGATGAACGCGGCGACCTCCTGCTCCCGGTCCGGTCCCCGGGCGAGCTGGAGCGCCAGCGGGTGTTCGGGCGCCAGGCTCATGAAGGTGGCCCCGTAGAGCGTGTCCTGACGGGTCGTGAAGACCTCGATGGCCCCCTCCCGGTCGGCCAGCGGAAAGCGGACCCTGGCGCCGGTGCTCTTCCCGATCCAGTTCCGCTGCATGGTCAGGACCCGTTCGGGCCAGCCGGTCAGGCGGTCGCAGTACTCCAGCAATTCCTCTGCGTACGCGGTGATGCGGAAGAACCACTGCTCCAGCTCGCGCAGCTCCACGGTCTCGTCGCAGCGCCAGCACCGGCCCCCTTCCACCTGTTCGTTGGCCAGCACGGTCTGGCACCGGCTGCACCAGTTGACCTCTGATTTCTTCTTGTACGCCAGCCCTTTCTTGTACATCTGAAGGAACAGGGACTGTTCCCAGCGGTAATAGTCGGGGCTGCTGGTGTTGACTTCCCGCGCCCAGTCGTAGCTGAAACCCATGCGCAGGAGCTGTTCCTTCATGCGGCGGATGTTCTGGCCCGTGTACTCGGCCGGATGCACCCCGCTCGATATGGCGGCATTCTCCGCCGGCATGCCGAAGGCGTCCCACCCCATCGGGTGGAGCACGTTCCAGCCCTTCATCCTCCGGAACCTGGCAAGGACGTCGCCGATCGAGTAGTTTCGGACGTGGCCCATGTGGAGGTTGCCGCTCGGATACGGGAACATCTCCAGGAGATAGTACTTCGGCTTGTCCAAAGTTTCGGCGACCCGAAAAAGGTCCTTTCGGCTCCAGACGGACTGCCACTTGGCTTCGACAGCCTGAGGATCGTATTTGCGGTGCACTGCCTTCCCTCGATCGCTCGCTTGACGGCGCCACCCAAACGGCTGCGCTCGCAGTCGGCGTCCGGCTTCACCAGGGAACGGCACGGCCGATGGGTGGAGAGGCTCCGACTTTTTTAGCACAGGGGGTGAGGATTCGCAATGAACGCCTCGGGAATGCAGCCGAACGGCGCCGGCTTTGTCTACGCGTCCCTCGATGTGCTAGATTCGTCCCGCAGTCACATCCGCCTCCCCAGGGCGGGCGGAAGGCCAGCGACATCCCCGCGATCGTGAGCCGTGGCCGAGAGCCGCGGGTGTTTCAGGACCATCCTGGAGGGTCCCGGTGTCTCCTGACAGAGAATCCCGGCGGAGCCGGCGCGGAAGATTCCGCACCTGAGCGCTGAGGCCGCATGTACGTCGAGCGTGAAAGATGGGCGCGCGAGGCCTGGTTCTGGGCATTCAGCCTGTGTCTTGCCTACGTCTTTTTCTATCTCACCACCCACAAACGGCCCCCCCTGACGCTGACCGCGGCGGTGGGATTCGTCGCGCTCGGCGTCGTCACGCACATGGCTCTCAAGAAGGCGAAGTCGACCCTGTACCTGATCTTCCTGTTCCTGCCGTTCTTTCCCTTCCTGCGCATCCAGATCATCCGTTACGAGATCGTCGGCTACACGGTGATGTTCATCGCTGCCCGGTGGACCGAGTTCCTCATGCTGCTGTCCCTCCTGGGCCGGAAGTTGGGCGGGGTCCGGAGAATCTTGTACTCTGCCCCGCTCCTGGATTTCCTGATTCTGGCTTACGTCCTGGTCGGGCTTGTCTATCTCGGGAAAGCGGTCCGGGGGGGCAACACCTTCATGGGCCTGTGGGGCCTCAAGGACCAATTTCTCTTTTTCACCTACTACGCCCTCGTCCGCTTCATCCCTCTCGGCAAAGAGGACTTGAAGCGCTTCCTCACGATCTCGGCCCTGATCGCCGCGGCCATTGCCGCCTTCGGTGCCCTCCAGGCCCAGTTCCTGGGGGACGGCTTCCTCAGGACCCTCGGCTACGGAATCGATATCCCCGGCACGGGCTTGACCTACGTCGACCCCAGCTACAAAAGGACCTTCCCCGGAGGCATCAGCTTCATCCGCGCCATCTCCATTCTCCAGGACGCGCTGAGCCTCGGCGCCTATCTCATGGTCTTTCTCCTGATCCTGCAGCCCTTCTATTTCATGCCGGAACGGAAAGACTGGAGGCTGGCGAAGCGCTTCTTGTACTTCATCCTTCTCCTCGGCCTGTTCTACACGACCACGCGCTCCGCATGGATCGGAACCGCCGCAGGGACTCTCTATCTCGGCTGGCGGGGGAAGAGGCTGCTCGTCACCTCGAGCGTCTTCCTGCTGCTCGGCGCGGTCTTCCTGCTGCTCCTGCTGAGCTTCCCGGGGGGCAAGCAATTCCTTCTCGGGTCCTTTTTCCAGGCTGACGAAGCCAGTCTGACGGGGCACCTGTCCAAGTACGGCTGGCAGTTCCAGACCATGCTGGACAACCCCCTGGGCCTGGGGCTCGGCATGACCGGCCGCGTGGGCATCCAGTTCGGGTCGGTGCTCCAGGGCGGATTCAACACGGAATGCTGGTACTTGCAGGTCGGCACGCAGATGGGGGTGCTCGGGTTCGCCTTGTACGTCGGGATCACCCTCGAGACGCTGCGCAAGTTGTTCCTGCTGGGCCTGAGGCTGCGGGATCCGTTCCTGCGCGACCTGGCGGACGGAGTGTTCGCGGCCTATCTGGCCTGCGCGCTGTTCGCCATTTCCCTGAACGTCTGGCAGTGCCATCTCATCCCGATCTTCATCCACCTGTTCGTGGGCATGGCGATCTTCCACTTTCCGTTCCTCGATGGCGGGCAGCCGGCGCAGGAGAACGCGGTGCCGGCCAGGGCCGCGTGAGGCAAGCGCATGGAGCGCCCCGGCGCGTGCGGACCCCGCCTGCCCCACCCGCTCGATCCCGGCCCGGGCGCCCCCTGGGACATCCTGTTCGTCGGCTACGGAGACTGGCTCCTCTGGAACTGGGACGGCTTTCGTACCCGCAGCGCGCAGCTGTTCCGTTTTCTGGCTCGCTCGAAGCGGGTGGCGCGGGTCTTCGTGCTGAACGAGCCGGTCTATCTGCGCGGCGGCCAGGCGGGCTTCGCGGTGCCCAGGTGGGAGCGGTTCAAGAGACTTCCGCTGCGGGGAGGCGGCCGGCGGGAGTCGGAAAAAGTGATCCTCCTGGAGCCCTCCCGCTTTCTGGTCGGGCCGGACCGGATGAAGAGACCCTGGACGGCCCGCATGCTGGCGCGGGAGATGGCGGCCTGGAAGGCGCGCCCGGTCCTGTGGATCGCCAACGTGCACAAGGCCTGGCTGATGCGTGAGGTTCCGGCTGCGGTGCGCGTGTTCGATGCCATCGACGATTGGGACGCGGTGCCCGAGTACCGGAAGCAGGGAAAGAACATACGCGCCGGGTATGGCCGGGTCCTGCAGGACGCCGACCTGATTTACACGGTCTCCCGTCCTCTCCTGGCCAAGTTCCGCCGGAGAGCCCGCACTCCCGAGGTCCATCACCTGCCGAACGGCGTCGACCTCGATCTCTTCTCCACACCGGCCGAACCGCCCCTGAAGAGGCGCGCTGCACGCAGGCTTCGACAGCCGATTCTGACGTACGTGGGGGTTCTGTCCGAGCGCTTCGACATGGAGCTCATGGGAGAGGTCGCGCGGCAATGGCCGCGGTGCACGATCCGGCTCGTGGGTCCGGTGGGCGGCACCCTGGAGCTGAGATTACGGCGCCTCCGGGGCCTGCCGAACGTGGAATGGACAGGGTTGGTCCGCCACGAGCGGGTTCCGGACCTGCTGCGGGAGTCGGACGTGCTCTTGATTCCCCACCGCGAGTCCCCGTTGAGCCTCTCCATGGACCCCCTGAAGCTTTACGAGTACCTGACGACCGGCCTGCCGGTCGTAACCACACCCGTGCCGCCCGTGGAGGAGTACGCTCGCTGGCTCTACATCGGTGCTGCGAGCGACTTTCCGCGTCTGGTCGGCGAGGCCCTGGCGGAGGCCGACCGGGCACAAGCCGAGGCGCTCTGGAGAGGTCGCATCGAAGTGGGGAAAAAGCAGGGGTGGGAGATCCGGATCGGCCGGATCCTGTCCGACCTGGACCGGCTCCGCGGCTCGCTGCCCTCTTGCCTTTGACCTTCTTCCTTGCGCCGTCTTTCAGGACTCCGGCCCTCTCCGGAAGGGAACGAGCGGCTCGAGTCGGAACACCAGCCGCTCGGCGTCCAACCGGTAGTACCGGTCCCGGGTTTCGCCCTGCCTCCACGCACAGTCGTCTCCTGTGGCGTCGCCCGCGCCGGCATCCACGACCTCGATTCGCAGGAGAGGACCGTCCAGCCGATTGCCGAGAATTCGATAGAGACCGCGCGCGCGCCCGCCCTCGGCGTCCCTCCACAGGACCTCGCCCGAGGACCGGATGTCCATCCACTCGACGGTCCCGCACCGGTTTTCCCGCTGCCAGGTGCCGAAAAGGGGAGCTCGGTCGAAAGCCGGAGTGCCGATCCAGCGGATCGCCAGGGCGAGGACCGCCAGCGCGAGGACGGCCGCCCCGTCCGCAGGCAGGAGTCCGCCGGGGAGCCGCCTTCTTCTCCCGGGCGGCGAATCCGACTCCCCGCGCCTGCAGTCGCTCGGTGCCGCCCTGGCCGCGGACAGGGGGACGAGAGCAATCGTGGCCAGCGCGAGCGTCGCCGCCACGAGGTTCAGCACCAGGTCGCGGTTGTCGTAGTAGCGGGTCGGCAGCAACCCCTGCGCCGCCTCGTCGAGGAAGCCGATCCAGACCGTGGCAATCGCGGCCTGTGCGTAGCGCCTCGGCCCGGTCCGGCTCCGTCCTGCGGCCTGGAAGCAGAGGGCCGCCAGCAGGCCGTACTCGAAGAAGTGCACCCGCTCCACCGTGATCCGCGTCAACCACGCCATGCAGCATACGAAGAGCCCGAACAGCAGGGAGAATCGCAAGACGGCCCGGCCGGAGGGCGCTCCCCGCAGGCTGCGGATGCGCAGGAAGCCCCAGGCCAGCAGGCCCGCGAGCGCCGCGAGGAGGGAGAAGCTCAGGAGCCCCTGGAGGTTCCTTGCTTCCAACCAGTCCATGAAGGCGCGCACGAACACCAGGCTGCAGAACAGGAGCGCCGCATAGAGCAGGACCCATTTCCAGGAGGAGAGGAAATGCCGTGCCGCGGACCTCATGAGCGCTCCTTCCCCCCCCTGTCCTATCGCTCCCAATGCGCGTTCTCGCGGACGGTGCGAGCCGGATTTCCCGCGACCACCGTGCGGGCCGGCACCTTCTTCCCGGCTATGACCGAGCCGGCACCCACCACGGCTCCGGCCTCGATCCGGGTGCCCTTGAGAATCAGGCTCCGGGCGCCGATCCAGACGTGGTCGGCAATGTGGATGGACGCGGTGGCAGGCTCAGGATTCCCTTCAGGGCCCGAGAGGCGATGGTAGTCGCCGTCCATGATCTGCACTTCCCAGGAGATGGCGCAATCGGCTCCGATCCGGATCTCCTCCAGAGCGATGATCCGAGAACCAGGGTTGATGGTCGTTCCTGCGCCGATTTCCAGGAGCGCGCCCGGGTGGACTTCAAGGACGGCGCCGTCGCCGATCACCGCCTCTCCCTGAAAGCGCAGGCACGCACCGTCGTGCACGACGATCCCCCCCTTGGATCTCCAGAAGTCCCAGAAGCAGCCGAACTGAACCCGACCCGCCGCCTTCTCGATCCTCGCGCCGGGATGCTGTAGGATGCGATTCCCGTTGAACAGGTAGATCCCGGACGCGAGCCTGCCCGGGTGGCGCAGAGGGTAAACCAGGTTGCGGGGATCGTAGCGGATCGCTTTCCAGATGCGCGCGAGGTCTTTGGGCAGCATGCTCCTTACCCTGCAGGTTGCGCAGTCCCGGATCCGGCGCGGCGCAGCAGGTGCTGCGAGCGCACGGCTCCGTTCCACGGCAGTTCGGATCTCTGTTTGACGGAACGGCCGACACCCTTATCATATTCCCGCGGAACGGGGCAAAGCAGTCGGCGGTTGGTCCCAGGGGGCGACCGGCCGGTCGCCCCTGCACGGCCCGCCTGGAGAGATCGTTGAACCACCCCTTGTACGTGCTGCAGCTGAACGCCACCAACTTCGTTCCCGACATGGGCGGGATCGCCACCTACAACCACGAGCTGGCTCACCACATCGGCCTGCGCGGCCACTCGGTGGAGCTGCTGACCTATCCCTCTGCCGGTCCGCTCCGGGCGGGCGGTTTCGCCTACACGATCCGGCCCGGCCGCAGCTTCGATCTCAGGGAGGTCGTTGCACGAGGGGGCTCCCGGGCCTTCCTGCTGCGCAGCCTGCCTCCCAAGGTGGCGGGGATGACTCGGGTCGCGCTGAGGGCCCTGCGCATCGCTCCGGCCGGATCGCGGCGCGTGCTCTGGGCCATGACCTGGTGGCCCGAGGGGATCGCCGCATGGCTGGCGGGCCGCCTGCGGCGCGTTCCTTACTTCGTCAGCGCTCACGGCTACGAAGCCGTGATCCCGAAGACCGCGAGAAGGCACTTGCTTTACCGTTCGGTCATGGGGCAGGCTGCGGCCGTGTTCGCCGTGAGCCGCCACACGGCCGGCCTGCTGGAGCTTTGCGGGGTCCCGCCGGAGCGGATCCGGGTGATTCCGAACGGGGTCGATCCGGATCGGTTTCGACTCACGGCGGAAGTCGCCGCACGGATGAGCGACCTGCGGCGCCGGTTCCTGCTCGACGGCTGTTACGTCCTTCTCACGATCGCCCGGCTGACCGAACGAAAGGGCCACATGGCCGTGCTCAGGGCCCTGGCCGCCTTGCGTGGCGCGGCCCCGGACCTGCGTTACGTGATCGCGGGCGAAGGCCCGATGCGGCCGCGACTCGAGGAGGCCGTGGTCGGGCTCCGCCTGGAAGGCGTCGTGGCGTTTGCCGGGGAGGTCAGCGAGCCGGACAAGCTCGCCCTGCTCCATGGCTCCGACGTCTTCGTGATGCCGAACCGGGACATTCCCCTTGGCAAGGGCGGCGTGGACACCGAAGGATTCGGGATGGTCTTCCTGGAAGCGGCCGCCTGCGGCAAGCCGGTCGTGGCGGGCAGGGCGGGCGGGGCAGTCGAGGCGGTGGTCGACGGGTGCACCGGTATCCTGGTCGATCCGCTCGACGACGGTGAGGTCCGAGAGGCCTTGCAGAAGCTGCGCCGCGACCGGGAGCTGGCCGCACGGCTGGGGCGCGCAGGGCTGGCCAGGGTGAAAAGGGACTTCACCTGGGTTAGGATTTCCGAGACCTACTGCAATGAGCTCGAGGCCGGCTCCAGGCAAACGGATCGGAGCCGCCTGGAATAGATCCATAAACGACTTGAAGAAACAAGCTGCAATAGCTTGATATGAAAAAGAACATTTCTCGATCCGAATTTCATCCTGCCCCTCTGGGGGCGGCGTGGCTGCTCCTGGCGGTGGTGCTGGCCCTGGCGTCGGCAGCCGGCCGGGTCCAGGCTTTCGAGCCCGGCACGCTCAAGCTGGGAACGATCGAGATCCATCCCTCCATCGCCAGCGAAGTTTTGTACTGCGACAACATCACCCTGAGCCACGATGCCGAGTCCGACGTGGTTTTCAAGGAGGTCGCGGGCCTGTCGCTGCTGTGGGGAAGGACGTACGTTCCGATCCAGGGGCCCAGGGTCGGCAATCCGTTCGGCCTGACCGAGGATTTCCTGGTCGGCCTCTATCTGACGCGGCTTCTCCCTCTGGGAGAGCGTGGATACCTGGGCGCCGGCCGGCCGGCCGTGAGCGTCGGCAGGCCGATCGAGAGCGCCATCCTGAGCGGGCTGAAGCTGCGCAGGGCGTCGTTGTCTCTCGATTACGAGCCGCAGATCGTCCGCCTCGTGGAACATCCCGAGCTCAACTCGATCGATCACGAGCTGAGCTTTGCCGGCGACTTGCGTTTCCCCGGCGGCCTGTACGTGCGCCTGGACGACGGCTTCGTCAGCTCCTCGGCCATCAACAGCTTCCGCCGGGAGGTGGCCGACCTCACCGCCGCCCAGAGGTCCGAGGGGATCGGCTTTCAGACCAACCTGCTTTCCTTCACGGTCGGCTACAACTTCTACGCCGACTACGCCGTGTTCCTGACCTATTCGAACTACCTCTTCTTCCTGGACGGGTTCGATGCCAGTCAGGTGCTTTCCGGGCTGGACCTGCCGGGCTTCGACGTCGAGCTGAGCGGTGTGGATTCCGGAACCCTGGGGTCGAGCCTGCAAACGCTCGGCATCTATTTCGCCACCGTGCTGCGGCGGAAGACGACCCTGTCCCTCGGGTACATCGTGGGTAGGCTCGAGGGAAATCTTGATGACTTCGGGCTCGAGGTACGCCTCCCGGAGGAGCTCCCGCCGCTCGCGGCGCGGATCCGTGGAGACCCCCGTGACGCCGACCTGCAGGAGTTGCGCCTCGGGTTCCAGCGCGCCTTGACGAGCGCGCAATCCGTTTTCGGCTGGCCGGTCCCCAAGACGGTGCTGGAAGGCTCTTTCTCGTTTCAGTGGCGGGACTTCAAGAGATCGCGCCTCGTGCTCGAGGCCGCGGGTGAGCCCTTTCTCGAGCTGCCCTTCAAGCGCGAGAGCTTCCACGAGTATTTCTTCAACCTCCGGCTCGTCTCCCAGCTTCGTCCCCGCACCCAGGTCCGCGTGGGGGTGGACCGGTATCCCCGGGAAGCGGTCGGCGGCAGCGGCAACGTCGCGATCGACTGGGAGTCCTTTGTCTCCGTCTCCCAGGGGATCCGGGAAAAGCTGTTGTTCGACGTCAGCGGCCTGGTGCGCTACAGCGAACAACCCTATGCCGATGCCGGCGGCAACGACTTCCTGGACTACCAGGCCGAGGCTTCCCTGTCCTACCGCATCCAGACCTGGCTGCAGGCCGGAGTCTCCTATCAATTTCTTGCGCGTGATGCGGACAACCACTATAATGCCTACCGGTCCCACAGGGCTCGCCTGCGGGCTCTTGTTTTGTTCTGACAGCCGTTTCGAGCGGGACCTGCGGAGCACCAGAGAATGATGTGCAGGGAAAAGGAAAGCACCCCGTTCACCGAGCACCGCCCCCCTTTTCTCTTCTCTCGGATCTCCTGGATCCTGATTCTCTTCTCTTTTTCCGTGCTCGGCCTGCAGGGGTGCGGTTCCGCGGCGGCCTCGGCGGAATCCGCGGATGCCGTGAGCGCGCCGCTTCCGGAGCTCGACGCGCTGCCCGCACCCGGCCCCGCTGAGAGCCCGCCCCCCGCAGATTACCGGCTCGGCGCCGAGGACGTGATGAACATCGTGGTCTACGGCGAGCCGGACCTGACGAGCGTATCCCGGGTGAGCCGGGAAGGGTTCATCGAGCTGCCTCTCATCGGCCGGATTCAGGCCGCGGGGCTCACCACCGAGGAGCTCAAGCGGAGGATCGAGGACGCCCTGCGCGCGGGATATCTGGTGCATCCCGATGTGCAGATCATTCTCCAGCAGTACCGGCAGGAGATGGTCCATCTGTTCGGCCAGGTGGGCACCCCCGGTCCGTTCCGCATCACCCATCGCGACACGCTGATGGAAGTCATCTCCAAGGCGGGCGGCTTCACGCCCATCGCGAACCGCAAGAAGGTCAAGGTCATCCGCAAGGATGAGAACGGGAGCCGCGTGATCATCGTGAACACCGTCCGCATCACGGACGATGGAAGGCTGGAGGAGGACGTTCCGCTCTCGCCGGGGGACGTGATCATCGTCCCGGAGCGCTTCTTCTGATCCCTTGCGCCGAACGGCTGGGACGGTCGCTGATCGATCGCCTCTCCGCATGAGAAAGCCTCACATGTATCGTCCTGAAGACTACCCGCCGGTCCACGCCAAGGAGCATCTGCGCATCCTGGCCAAACACAAGTGGACGGCCATCCTGTTCTTTTCCGCCGTGGTCGGCATGACGGCCCTCTATCTGAAGGTGACCCCGCCCCGCTACGCCGCAGAGGTCAAGATGGTGATCAAGCCCCCTCCGATCTCGCCCCTCACCATGATGAGCGAGGTCCTCTACTCGGAAGGGGTGGACATCGTGGCGAAGCGCACCTTCGTCACCACCCAGTTCGAGGTGCTGAAGTCCAGACGCCTCGCGGAGCGGGTCCTGGAGCGCACCGGGCTGTGGGAGGAGTATCGGGTGGGTCAGCCTCGAAGGAGCCTGTTGGGACCTCCCGGCCTGCGCACCCGGGAGGAGGCCGCCGAGGAATTCGCCGGGTCCATCGCCGTGGCCAGCCCGAACCTCATGAGCAACCACATCGAGCTGAGCTACGAGCACGAGGACCCGCAGGTCGCCGCCCGAGTCGCCAACGCGATCGTCGCAAGCTACGTCGAGATCCTCTATGAAGACCGTTCCGCGCGGATCCGTGAAAACCTGGAGTGGCTGCAGGCCGAGTTCAAGAAGCTGGAGCAGGATGTGCTGAATTCCGATCAGGCCCTGCAGGACTTCAAGAAGGATCGCAATCTGATCTCGGTCGACGACCGGGAGAACATCCTGCTCCAGAAGCTCAATGCCCTGAACGCGAGCCTCATCCAATCGCGCATCGCCCGCATCGCCGCGGAAAACGCTTATCTGGACGCCAAGCAGCTCGAGACCCACCCCAACCGGCTGGAGCGCTCCGCCGTGGTCCTGAGCACCAACCCGCAGATCCCCGCGCTCCAGGGCCAGCTGAACCTGCTGCGCACCGAGTACGCCCGCATGCAGGAGCGCTACCAGCAGAAGCACCCGAAGATGATCGAGCTCGATTCGACCCTGAAAGAGCTGGAGGGCCGCGTGCGGGCGGAGGTCCTCAAGGCGATCGAGTCTCTCAAGATCAACTACGAGCTGGCCCGGTCCCAGGAGGAATCGCTCGTCAAGGAGCTGGAGTCGGTCCAGAAGGAAGTCCTCGACCTGGGCGAGCAGCGCATCAATTACGTGCAGCTGATGAACACGTCGAAGGTGAACCGCACCGTATACGACTCCCTGCTCAACCGCTTGAAAGAGACGGTCGTGCTGCAGTCGTTCCAGACCCCGAACGACACCGTGCAGATCATCGACAGCGCCGTGCCGCCGCAGAAGCCCTCCGGCTTTCGGGTCTATTTCCTTCCGGTGGCGGCCGGTGTCGGACTCCTTCTCGGTCTGTTCCTGTGTTACGTCAAGGACTATTTCGATACCACGCTGGAGAGCGATCGCGACATCCACGAGGCCCTCCGTCTGCCCACGCTGGGCGTCCTGCCGAAGCTGAAGGGGGTGCCGGACCGGAAGCTCGGCAGCTTCGGGAAATCCACCCTCGTCCAGCCGGACGGCGCCTACGCCGACCATCTCCAGCGGCTCGCCCACGTGCTCACCCACAGGGCCGACAAAGGTCCTTTCAAGACCGTGCTGGTCATGAGTGTCTCTCCCAGGGAAGGAAAGACCTCGATCGTCTCCAACCTCGGGATCGCGCTGGCCCGGATGCGCCAGCGCGTGCTGCTCGTGGACGGCGACTTCCGCAAGCCCAGGCTGCACGAGATCTTCGCGACCGGCAACGAGCACGGCTTCCGCGACCTGCTGCAGTCGGAGCGGGATCCCGCGGACCTGATCGAGAGAACGGAGGTGGACAACCTGTTTCTCCTTCCCTCCGGTCCCGGGCTGGCGGCTGCGGCTGCGCCGGTGCTGGAGCGGGTCCGGGTCTCCGGGCTGCTCGAACAGCTCAAAGACCGTTTTGACCGGATCCTGATCGATTCCCCGGCCCTGCTGGAGGTGCGGGACGGAGCGGCCCTGGCCACGGCGGCGGACGCGGTCCTGTGGGTCGTGGCCGCCGGCCGCACCACGCGCGAGCGGGCTTTCTGGGCCCTGCAATCGCTCACCCTCCTCGACCGGCAGATCCTCGGCGTGGTGCTCAACGGCGTGCGCTTCCTGCGCGGACCCACCGACTACTACGCGAACAAGCGCTGATGGGCGCGGCGGGAGCGGGTGAAGATCACGCCGCCGTTTCGGCCCTGCCGGCTTCCGGCCGGAAGAAGACGGGCCGCTACCTGCTGTTCGTCCTGCTCGTGTCCTTCCTCCTGCGGTGGGCCCTGCTCGAGTGCAAGGAAGTCGTGGGAACGGACGAGGTCATCTATCTGGCCCTGGGCAAGAGCCTGTGGCACGGCCAGGGCTTCCGGCTGCTCGACCATCCGGTGACGCAGTGCCCTCCCCTGCTGCCGCTCGTGACCGGCTTGTTCTCCCGGTTCACGGAGAACCTGGAAGCCGGGACGAACTTCACGTACGTCTTCTTCGGCGGGCTCCTGGTCCTGCCCTATTTCCATCTCGCCCGCCGGGTGCACGGGGAACGGGTGGCGCGTCTGGCGGCGCTCCTGCTGGCCTGCTATCCGGGCCTGCTCCTCTCCTTCTACTGGGGCTCCATGACGGAGCCGCTGTACACCTTTCTGCTCGTCTGCGCCTTTCTCTTCGCGCACCGGGCGCTCCGGGAGGGCACCGCCCGCGACTTTGCGCTGTGCGGGATCCTGCTGGCGCTGGTCTACCTGACGCGCTCGGAAGGCGTGCTGTTCTTGCCGGCTTTCTGGCTCCTGGCCGTCGTCAGCCTCGGCGTGCAGGGAAGGCTCCTCCAGTGGAAGTCGATGCGCAACCTCGCGCTCATGGCCGTCTGCTTCGCGCTCGTCAGCGCCCCTTACCCGCTCTTTCTCAAGAAACATTCGGGCGGGCTCAGCGTCAGCGGCAAGACCAAGCTCATCCTGCTGGCAGGAGCGATGAATCCGGTCGAGCGCGAGCGGCTTCTCGGGAAGCTCACCGAGGACGGCGGGGAGCTGTTCGATTATCAGGAGCTGGTCCGGGGCAAGACCGTGCTCGGCATGATCCTGGAGAACCCGAAGGTGCTGCTCGGAGGCTCTGCGCTCCAGGCGGTGCGCTTTGTTTCGACCCTGCTCTCCTGGAAGGTGTTTCCCGCGTTTCTCTTGGGGTTCGTCGTGCTCGGCCTGTTCCGCGATCCCTGGGACCGGGCGCGTTTGAAAAATGAAGGATTCCTCCTGTTCGCGTGTCTTCCTTTCCTGGTCTTTCTCACGTTCCACGTCTGGCCCCGCTATCTTCTGCCCATGACCCCGGTCCTGCTGCTGGGCGCCGCGCGCGGGGTTTGCGCCCTCGAGGACTGGCTGCGGGAGACCGCCGAGCGGATCGGCGGAGCGCTCGAGCGGAGCAGGCGGCGCATCCTGTGGATCCCCCGGCTTGCCGTTTTTCTGCCCCTTGCGGTCATCCTGGCGGCCAAGCCGATCAAGGCCAAGATGCTCGTTCAGTACCCGATCGAATACAAGAGCGCGGGCCGTTGGATGGACGCCCATCTGCCCGAGGACGCCCGCATCCTGGCCCGCAAGCCGGAGATTGCGTACTACGCGCGCCGCATCATGCACCCCCTGCCCAACGAGGACCTGGCGCGCGTCCTGCAGTACGCCAGGGCGCAGAGCGTCGAGTATCTGGTCGTGGACGAATTCTTCATCGCCACCCGGCCTCAGCTCGAACCCCTCCTGCACGCCGGCGATCTTCCCCAGGATCTTCGCCTCCTCCACGAGGAGAGCGCGCCTTCGGGGCGAAGCATCCGCGTCTTCCAGATCCTCGGGGCGACCGGACCGCCGGATACCGACGGAGGGTGAACGTGGCCCGCTTCAAGCCTCGCGCACGGAATCTCCCGGGGTGGCTCCTGCTGGTTGCGGCGCTCGCCCCCGGCGTCTACTTCCGCATCACCGATCTCTCCGGCCAGGGACCGCGCCTCTGGGACGAAGGCATCTACCTGCAGGAGGCCCGGTTCCTGTACACCCTGACGCAAGCCGTCTGGGACAGCGCCGTGCTCAAGGGACGGGAGGCGGTCACCCGGGAGGACCTGTGGAAGAAGGACGAACAGATCGCCGCTCTCGGCCGCCGCATCCGGGGGGCCCCGCCGATCTTCGGCCGAGTCACGCATGACGCCACCCTCGCCCTGGGGATGCTCGTCTGGGGGCCGCAAGACGCGGCCGTGGGTGCGCGCGTGAACGCGCTCACCGGCATCCTCTCGCTGTTCTTGCTCTACGGTCTGGCAAGGCGCCTGTACGGCTCGCGGGCGGCCTTCTTCGCCACTCTCGTGTTCTCGCTCATGGGCTACCACATCCATTACTGCCGCAGCACGATGGCCGAGACCACGACCGTGGCGTTCCTGATTGCGGCCTTCCACTTCTACGCCGCCAGCCGGACCCTGCGCGAACACCGTTCCTCGAGGTCGCTGGCCCTGGCCGCGCTGCTGCTGGGGCTCGCCTTCACCACGCACAACCGCATGATCGTCGCGTGGGGTCTGTTCGTCCTGCTCGAGGCGCGCTTCTGGATTTGCGGACCTGCGCCCGTGCGCCTGCGCCGTTTCGCGGCCTTTCACGTCTTCTTCCTTCTGCCCCTGGTCGCCTGGGAGCTGCCTTACTACCTGGCGTTCCTGGCGACCAAGCACATGAACATCGTCGTATCCGCCCCGACCTACTTCGAGCAGGTCGTGGTGGCTCTCGGCAGGTCCGCCCTTTGGGGCTATATTTCCAAGGCCTACCGACTCGACGGCTTTCTGACCTTCCCCTACCTCATGGCCGTGAGCTGCGGGGTCCTCCCTCTGGCCCTCGCGGCCGCAGGGCTCGTGGCGGGCCTGCGGCGCAGGTCTCCTGCCGACCTCCTGGTCGCCTCCTGGTTCCTGCTGCCTTACTGCCTCTACAGCTTCACCACCGCCGGGCTCGCGCGCGTCTTTACCGTCCTCCTTCCTGCCGCCGCGCTGCTGGCCGGCTCCCTGTGGGCCGACGGCTCGAAGGAGCCCTGGTTTCCCCGCATCAGGGCCGGCGCCGGGCCGTTCTGGGTGCAGACCGCCGCCGTCGTCCTGCTGCTGGGAAACGGTCTCTACTTCGGCTGGCGGTCTGCGCGCTCCGAAGACGGGTACGCGGAAGTGGCCGAGCGGCTCCGGGCCCGCGGGGAAGAGGGGATCGTCACCACCAACGTTCCGGTCCTGGAGGTCTACTGCGGACAGGAACGGGTCGCGAATGTGCCGCCCGCCTCGCGCCAGGAGTTGGAGGCGCTGTTCGAGAACGGCCATCGGTATTATGTGATCGACTGCAACCGGCAGCTGTACGCCTGGTTTCAGAAGGAGCGCGTCGAGGTGATGGATGCGGTCGCGGCGGCGGCCGCGCCGGTGACGATCGTCCCCAACCCGTTCGTGCGCGACCCGCTGACCCTGTTCGAGGCCAACCTGTTCTTCTGGGACACCCTGCGCCTGCAGGGCGAAGTCGAGCGGCTTGCACTCGACCGTATCGAGGTCTATGATTTCGGCCAGCTTTTTCAGCCGCACCCCGGACCCTGAGCCGCCTGGCCCGCACGGGGCCGAATCCCGGGCACAGAATCCTCCAACAGGGAACGAACAGGATCGTCCATGTACGGTGCTCACACGGTGACGGTCGTCATCCCGGCGTACAACGAGGAGGCGACGATCGCTGCGGTCATTCGGGACTTCAGAAGCCAGCAGCCGCTGCTGGACGAGATTCTCATCGTCGACAACAACTCCGGGGATCGAACCGCGGAGATCGCCCGCCTGGAGGGAGCGCGCGTGATCCGGGAGGAGAAGCAGGGTTACGGGAACGCCCTGCGCTCCGGCATGGATCACGCTGCCGGAGACATTCTCATCCTGTGTGAGGCCGACGGCAGTTTTCGGGCTTCGGACCTGAACAAGTTCCTCGCCTACATCCACGACGCCGGCATGGTCGTCGGCACGCGCACGACCAAGCAGATGATCGATCAGGGGGCGCGGATGACCTTCCTCATCCGCATGGCGAACATCGCCGTGGCCAAGTTTCTCGAGCTCCTGTGGTTCTTCACCAACGAGACGAGGTTCACCGACATCGGCTGCACCTATCGGGGCTTGTGGAGGGACGTTTACGGCCGCATACGCTCGGGGCTGCACGCCAACGGCCCCGATTTCTCCCCCGAGATGATGGCCGAGGCGTTGCGCTGCCGGATCAAGGTCGTCGAGATCCCGGTGAAATACTTCCAGAGGGAGGGAGGCGAGTCCAAGCATTCTCTGAGCTATTACCACCTGGCCAGGACCGCGTTGAAGATGATTCGAGTCATCATCCGCAAGCGCCTGGAGCCGAACCGCTGCGACCAGCTGCCGCAGCGCGGATGCGATGGACAGGGGCACGTGCATGGATAGCGGAAGCTGCGTCGGGGTCATTCTTGCCGCCGGGCGGGGGACGCGCATGGCCCCTTTCAGCCAGCGCTTTCCCAAGCCGCTGCTGCCGATCTGCAACCGACCCATTCTGGAGTATCAGATCGCCTACATGAAGAGCGCCGGGATCCAGGACATCATCCTCGTCATCGGCCACCTCGGGTACGCGATCGCCCGCCATTTCGGAGACGGGGACAACTTCGGGGTGCGCATCCGCTACGTGGAGCAGGAAGAGACGCTGGGGATCGCGCACGCCGTGGGGCGGCTGGAACCGTACATCCGGATGCCGTTCCTGCTCTTCCTGGGGGACATCTTCTTCATCACCGAGGACCTATCGGTCATGATCGATCTGATGTCCAGGGAGCGCGCGAGCGCCGTGCTGGCCGTCAAGAAAGAAGAGAATCCCGAGGCGATCAAGCGCAACTTCGCCGTTCTCCTGAACGAGCAGGGGCGGGTGAAGCGCGTCATCGAGAAGCCCCGCTACGTCACCAACTCGATCAAGGGCTGCGGCCTGTACCTGTTCGACCTGCACATCTTCGACGCCATCCGCCGCACCCCTCGGACCGCCATGCGGGACGAATACGAGATCACCGACTCCATCCAGATCCTGGTGGACGACGGGTTTCCCGTGCTCGCGTCCGAGATCGTGCACCAGGACATGAACGTCTCCTATCCGCAGGATCTGCTCCTGTGCAGCCTGGAAGAGCTGAAGCACCTCGGCGTCGCTTGCCTGCAGGGCCGGGACTGCCGGCTTCATCCGGGTGTGCGCCTGGAGCGCTCGGTCCTGGGCGACCGCGTCACCGTGACACGCCCCATCTCGATCACCGACACCATCGTCTTCTCGGACACGGTGGTCGATTCCAGAGAGAACCTGGACAAGTGCATCGTCACGCCGGAGACGATGATCGATTGCAGATGCTTCTTCTGATCGGGAAGGAGAACGACCTGTGAACGCGGGCGGCGTACTGGTGACCGGAGGAGCCGGCTTCATCGGCTCTCATCTGGCAGAGGCTCTCGTGGAGCGCGGCTACCGCGTGAACGTGCTCGACAACCTCTCCATGGGCAAACGCGAGAACGTCCCGCCGCAAGCCCGGTTCTTCCACGGGGACATCCTGGATCGGCCCTTGGTCGAGCAGGCGCTGGAGGGCACGGAGGCGGTTTTTCATCTGGCAGCGCGGGTGGCGATCCGGGACTCGAACAACCACTTCTTCGAGGACGCCCAGACCAACCTGATGGGCACCCTGCACCTGCTGAACCGCTGCGGGGTCCGGGGCATCCGCAAGTTCATTCTGGCCTCTTCCATGGCCGTTTATGCGGACCGCGACGGTCCGACGCCGATCCCCGAGACCTTCACCACCGAGCCGCTCTCGCCCTACGGGATCGCCAAGCTCGCGGCCGAGAAGTATACCCTTCTCCTGTCGAAGCTGTTCGGCATGGAGGGGATCTGCCTGAGGTATTTCAACGTGTACGGGCCGCGCCAGACGTTCACCCCCTACGTCGGCGTGATCACCATCTTCATCCGGAGCCTGCAGAAGGGGGTTGCCCCGGTCATCTTCGGGGACGGGAAACAGCGTCGCGACTTCATCCACGTGGAGGACGTGACGCGGGCCAACCTCCTGGCCCTGGAATCCGACCTGGCCGGGGAAATCCTGAACGTGGGTACGGGTCGAGGAACGTCCGTGCTGGAGATCGCGCAGATGCTCACCGGCAAGCTGGGGCCGCACTTGGAGCCGGTCTACCAGATCCGCCACCCCGGTGAGCTCCGGAATTCGATTGCCGACGTCTCGAAAATCAGGAACCTCCTGGGATTCCAGGCCAGGAAAGAGCTCCGGGAGAAGATCGACGAGATCATTGAATGGAACCGGGCGCAATAGAGACTCACAGTGGACCCCGGCCTGCGCCGGGGCAGGCTCTCCACGCCTGCGTTCCCCATGAGCGCAACACCGCAGATGGGCGTTCATCGACAGCCTCACGTGGAGGCTACAACCGAGCGGACGGTTCCTCGCACTCCGCGGACGGCGCATGGCCCTTCTGGGCATGGCTGCTCGTGCTGGCGTCGTTCGGCATCCTCTGGCAGAGCGGAAAGATCCGGCTGTCCCCTGCCGTGTACGGCGGCATTTCCCTGGCGCTGGTGCTGCTGGCCCTCTGCGGTGAATGGCGCAGCGGCTGGCTGTCCAGGCGCCTCCAACGAGTCTTCTCCGGCCCGCGGCGGACCTTTCTCTTCCTGCTGGTCCTCGGAGCGTGGCTCGTCAAGTTCTACTGGATTCCGGGCTATCGCCTCTACACCCTGGGAGACGGGCCTCCTCACTTTCTCAATCTCTGGATGTTCCATCAGGCGCTGCGCGCCGGCGAGATCCCCTTCTGGACGAATTACTGGTCCTGCGGGTCTCCTTTCCTGCAGTTCTATCCGCCCCTGTTTTCCGCCCTTGCAAGCGCCCTGCTGTTCCTGCGTGAAGAGCCCTTCTGGTGCGTGAGGGTCCTGCTGTCCGCGCTGCACCTGCTGTCCGGCTTCACGATGTATCGGCTGGTGCGGGCCTTGGGCGGCCGTCGGGAAGGGGCGCTCCTGGGTGCCGTCCTGTACATGCTGGCACCGTGGCACGTGTTCGAGCTTTTCCACTCCAATCGTTTCCCCGTCGCAGGGGTCTACACGCTGCTCCCTTTGCTGTTCTTGTCTGCGGAGCGGGTCGGACGCAGCCGGACGGGCGCCGCTCTCCTGGGCATCTTCAGCCTGGCCGCGATCACGCTCCTGCACCAGGGCTTCGCGATCTTCTGCGCGGGTCTGTTCTGCCTCTACACGGGCCTGCGGGCCGTTGCAGCGGGCCGCGGGGAAGGCCCGTCGCGGGCCGCCCGTCTGCTCCACGCCGGATGGGTCCTCGCGCTCGGGATCGGCATGGCCTCTTTTCTGGTCCTCCCCCACCTTCTGGAATCCGGCTCGGTCCCTTTTCTGCCCTCGGTCGGAAAACCGGAAGGGGTGCGAGGATTCATCATGGATTCGCCGTACGTGGCGAGCCTGCTCCTCTGGTCGCGGAAACCGCTGGGACATTCCGGCTACCTCGGCATCAGCCTCCTGGGCCTGGGCCTGATCGGGGCTGCAGGGTGGGTGTCCAGGCGCGGCAGGGCCTGGCCGAGTCTCCTGGCCTGCCTGAGTTTCTCCTTCTATCTGGTCCTCGGACACACGAACGGGCTCTACGGCCGGATCCCGTTCGTGTACTCGCAATTCTACGCGGGACGATATCTCATCTTCCTGGTCTTCTTCCTGTGCGTCTGCGGCGGCCTCTCCTTCGGGGCCATCGAAGAGCGGTTCCGACGATGGGCACGCCGCCCGCGCGCGGGGGGCGGCTGCGGACCGATGGCGGCTTCCGGTGCGACGCGGCAGCGCCTGTTTCTCCTCCTGGTCGGGCTCGTGCTCCTGGATCTGGGGCCGATCGCGCACTTCGTGCAGGACAGCCCCCGGTACGCCTCACCCGACCAGGCGGCGGTGTATGAGGCGATCCGCGCGCTGCGCCGCGAGGACGGCAGACCGATGGCCAGGGCCCTGGACATCCCGCGGGATTTCGGGGCGCGCAATCACGGCTCCCTCATTTTGCCGTTCGAAGCGGATGCGCCGACGCCCGAGGCGGGCCAGTTCGGCACCCTGCCCTGCTACGGTTACATCTACAAGATCCTGAAGACCGCGCGGGAAGTGATGGCCGCGGAGGGCAGGCTGCCGGATGTGCTCCTCCAGGCTCTGTACGTCCTGAACGTACGCTACGTGTTCACCGACGCCCTCCCCGCCGAGGCGGCGAGATCCCTGGGAGGCGTACGGTTCGGGGGCCCCCTGTGGCTGTTGACCCTGCCCGAATCGCAGCCCGTGCTCGCCAGCCACCGGCTCGAGCCCGCCCCGGAATCGTGGCGCCTGCCCGACACCGCGCTCGACCTGGTCCTGGACCGCTGGGAGCAGCCCGACGGGATCGAGCAGATGCTCAGGGCCATGGAGATCGACAGGTCCCGGCTCAGCGCCGCCAGGCTGTTCGTCCGATCGGGCGGCGTTACGCCGGCGGGCTACGCGCAGCCGCCGGATTCGATCCGGGTCGAAGAGGAGCAGCTGGGCTACACCTGGACGCGCCTGAAAGTCACCGCCTCCTCGGACTGCTACCTGCAGCTCAGCCAGAGCTCCTTCCCGCACCAGCGCATCCTGCTGGACGGAGCGGAAGTCGCCGCATCGTTTCGATCGGCCATGGATTTCATCGTGATCCCGTTCCCCCGGGGGACCCACACGATCGAAGTGCGCGCGCTCCTGTCGCCACTCAGAAAACGGACGCTGGGGATCTCGTTTGCGTTGTGTGCGGTCCTGCTGGGGCTGGCTCTGGGCAGGGGACTGGGCGCGGCGCGGCGGCGCGCGGACCCGAGCCGACGCGGACGGGAAGCAGAAGCGCGGCACGGGACGCCGATCCCTGCTGCAACCACGCGCCCTGACGGCAAGGGGCAACAACCGGAACGGTGATGGAAGAACCCACTTCCAAGAAGGTCATCCGCAACACGCTCTACAACTACCTGGCCGTCGTGAGCCTCACGGTGGTCCGCTTCGTCTCCATGCCCGTGATCGTTCACGGACTGGGAGACGACCGCTACGGCATCTACGCGGCGGTGCTGAGCGTGGTGGGATACGTGGGCCTGCTCGATCTCGGGATCGGGCTCTCTCTCACCAAGTTCGTGGCCGAGTACGCGGCCAAGAAGGACGACCGGGGGCTGAGCGAGCTCCTCAGCACCGCTCTCATCCTGTACATCGTCCTCGGCCTCGCCGGTGCGGCAGGGCTCGTCGCCTCCAGCGGATTCCTCACCGAGCGCTTCTTCCGCATACCCCAGGACCTCTGGGGGGAGGCCCGCGGGGTGCTCTGGATCTCGGCGGTCTCCCTGTTCAACGGCCTCACGCTCGGCATCTTCGGCAACCTGCTCAACGGCCTCCAGCGCCAGGACGTCTCGCGTCTGATCAGCATCGGCAACACGCTCGTCACCTATTCCGGTGCCATCCTTCTCATCCGCCTCGGCCTGGGGCTGGTCGGATTCGTGCTGTTCTGCGCCGTCGTCGACCTGGCGAGCTTCGTGCTGCAGATGGCCGTGGCCAAACGCATGGTCCCCTCCCTGCCGTTCTTCCCGCGCCATTTCAACGTCCGCAGGATGCGCGAGATCCTGAATTTTTCGTTCGCCATGCTGGTGAACCAGCTGGCGGTGCGCAACATGGGAAGTCTGGACAAGCTGATCCTGGGCCTGTTCCTGCCGATCCGCTACGTCACCCTGTACACGGTGGGCTTCACGCTGACGAGCTTCTGCTTCCGGCTCCCGGCTGCAGCCGTCCTCGCCTCCATGCCCGCGGCCAGCGAGCTGCGCGCGCAACAGCGAGACGAAGCGGTCCAGGAGCTGGTCCTGCGGGGAATCAAGTACACGGGCCTCCTGGCCGTGCCGGTGTTCACGCTGGTCGGGGTTCTGGCGCCCCCGCTCGTGCGGCTCTGGATGGGCGAGGGCTATGAACAGAGCGCCCGTGTCGTCCAGTTGCTGATGGCGGGATATTTCTGGCTGGTCCTTGCGTCTTCCGGGATGAGCGTCATGGTGGGAATCGGCAAACCGTATGTCAACACCTTCTACGCCGTCGCGCAGATCGTGCTCTGTACCGGCCTGAGCGTCCTGATGGTGCGCTGGTACGGGCTGCTCGGTGCGGCGGCCGGCTCGGGGACGGCTTATTGTCTGGGCGGCATCGCCTACCTGGTCCATTCGACCTTCATCTTCGGCCTCTCTCCGGCGCGGCTGGTCAACCGCAAGGTCCTGGGGAAGATCGTGCTGCTGCTCCTGCCGGGGCTGGCCCTGGCCGCCTTCTGCATACGCCATCCGGCCCAGGGCCTCGGCGGGATCCTGGTCCAGAGCGCGCTCTACGGCCTGATCTACACCGTTCTCGTGGTCCGGTACCTCGTGGACGACTACGACATGGCCAAGATGGCGGCCGTCATGCCCGCTGTCCGGCACCTCTCCCTGCTCCGGCAATGACCGAGCGCCGGCGGGCTCCTGGCGGAGCCCGCCGGTACGGCGGACCCATGGCGCGAATCGGAGTCGACGCGAGATACCTGGAGAACGATCTCACCGGCCTGGGACGGTACTCCTTCAACCTGCTCGCGCACCTGCTGGAGCTGGATCGATCCAACCAGTACCGGGTCTTTCTCCGCAACGACTATCGGGGCCCCCTGCCCCGATCGGACAGGGTGAGGTATCTTCCCGTGCCTTACCTTCCCATTTCCCCGGGATCCCTGGTGGGCATGTCCTTGCAGCTCCGTAAGGCCGGGGTCGATCTGTGGCACGCGCATTTCCCGGTCCTTCCGCTCGCCCACGGCCCGCCTGCGGTGATCACCGTGCACGACCTCCAGCCCCTCAGGGTGCCGGCGCTGGCGGGGCGGCGGCCTCTGCCCCTGCGCCTGGCCTACCGGGCCTTCTATTCCCTGGTCTATCGACGCTCCGTGCTGCGCTCGCTCGCAGTCATCGCCGTCTCTCAGGCGACGAGCCTCGATCTCCAGGCATGCTTCGGCACCCCGCCGGAGAAGATCCGTGTGATCGAAGAGGCCCTGGACCCCCGCTTCGTCGGCTCGGAGGGTGCCGCGGATCCCCCGGAGCAGGCGAACGGCTCGCCGCAGACCGCTTTGCCGGAACGGTTTCTCCTCTACGTGGGCGCCACCCTGCCCCACAAGAATATCGACACCATGCTCCGGGCCTTTGCCAGGGCCCTGAAGCGGCCGGGGGTCGGCGACTGCCACCTGGTCCTGGCGGGGCGCGAGAGCCGTTTCGACCGCGACTGGATGGCCCTGGCCGAGGAGCTGGGCCTGGAGCGCCGCATCGTCCGTCTCGGCTACGTGCGCCAGGACGGGCTGCCCCGTCTCTACCGGAGGGCTCGCGCCCTCCTGCACGTGGCGCGCTACGAAGGCTTCGGCTTCCCGCCGCTGGAGGCCCTGCACTGCGGCCTGCCCCCCATCGTGGCCCGCCATGCCTCCCTGCCGGAGGTCGTGGGCCCCGCGGGCCTGTGGGTGGACCCGGACGACGCGGACGGCATGGCCGAAGCGATCGAGCGGATCCTGGTGGACAACGGCTTGCGGCGGCGTATCCTGGCCTGCGGGAAACAAGTGCTCGAGCGGTACTCGTGGGGGAGGGCCGCGCGCTCGACCCTCGATCTGTACGAGCAACTCCTGAGGGACTCCTGCGGATGAAGACCTGTCTGATCAATCCGCTGTTCGTCGAACCGGCCGGACCCGGCAGGGAGCGCTATTTCGTCCGCTCGGGCAGCCGCTGGCCGTCCAGCTACCTGAAACCCGCGGGGCGCCGCGGCCGCTACGTCCCGTTCCCGTTCTTCCTGGCTTATGCCGCGGCCCTGCTGGAGCGGGACGGGTTCCCGGTGAAGACCGTGGATGCCGTGGGCGGGAACGTCTCCACGGAGGCGCTGCTCCGGCACGTGGCGCGCGCGGAGCCCGATCTCGTCCTGTACGAGACGACGACGCCGACCGTGAAGCGCGACCTCGAGCTCGCCCGCAAGCTCAAGAGCCTCACCGGGGCCGCCATCGTGCTCTGCGGGACTCATGCCACGACCTACCCCGAGCAGATTCTCGCGCAGGAAGCGGCCGTGGACCGCATCCTCCTGTACGAGTACGAGCAGACCCTGCTCGAGCTCGTCCGTGCCACGGCAGACGGCCGCGACCCGTCGACCCTGAACGGGATCGCGTTGCGCGGCGCAGGCGGGGTCGTGGTGCGCAGGCAGTACCAGCCGATCGAGCCGCTGGACCGGCTCCCTTTTCCGGCCAGACACCTGTTCCCGACGGCCGAGCAGCCGGACCTGTCCGCGTACTGGGACGGGTTCTGCCAACATCGCCCGGCCGTGCAGATGCACGCCAGCCGGGGCTGCCCCTTCCGGTGCGATTTCTGCCTGTGGGTTCAGGTCATGTATCGGGACGGCCGCTACCGCATGTTTTCGCCTTCTCGAGTCGTGGACGAGATGGAGGACGCCCAGCGGCGCCACGGCGCGCGCGAGATCTACTTCGATGACGACGATTTCACGGTCAACAAGCGGCATGTCCTCGAGATCTGCGGCGAGATCCGGGCGCGCAGACTCAGGATCCCGTGGTCCTGCATGGGCGATGCCGTCGTGCCGGACGCCGAGATGTTGGACGCCATGGCGGACGCCGGCTGCGTGGGCATGAAGTTCGGGGTGGAGAGCGCCTCACCCGGCATCCTCGCGCGGCTGGGCAAGCCGGTGGATCTGGACCGGGTGCGGGAAGTGGCCAGCGGCTGCAGCCGGCGGGGGATCAAGACGCATGCGACCATCACGTTCGGCCTCTGGGACGAGACCCGGCAGTCCATGGAGGCGAGCCTGCACTTCGTCCAGGACCTGGACGTGGATTCCGTTCAGTTCAGCGTGACCTCCCCTTTTCCCGGCACCCGCTACTTCGAGGAGATGCAGCGGCTCGGGAGGCTGAAGACGCTCGATTGGGAGCGGTACGACGGCGCGCGCAGCGCGGTGGTCGAGTTCCCCCATCTCTCGTTCGCCGAGATCCAGCACGCCTGCCGCCGCGCGCCCTCGCGCTGGCTGAGACACAAGCTGGGGGATGCACGATGGCTGCTGCGGCAGGTGCGCTATCTGCTCCGCATCGTGCGCGGGCAAGGGCTCAGGGGTCTCACGGAACGATTCCGGCGGGCCGCGGACATTCTCATCGGTGAAAGGTGAGGAGCCTATGCGCATCCTCATGCTGAATCACAACAGGAAATGGCGGGGGACCTTCTTTCGCGCCTTCCATTTCGCCCGCTGGCTCGTGCGCGCCGGGCACGCGGTGACACTGGTCACGATCTCCGACGGGAACCGGGTCCGCTTTCGCTCGGAATCGCTCCACGGGGTCACGGTGGTGGAATCGCCGGATCTCTTCTTCGGCATCGGACGCACCGGATGGGACCCCTACGACGCCTGGCGGCGGATCGGGTTCTTGCGGTCGGTGGGACCTTTCGATCTGGTCCACGCCTTCGATTGCCGGCCGGTCGTCATTTTTCCGGCCCTGGCGATCGCCCGGGAGATGCGCATTCCGTTCGTCTCGGACTGGGCGGACTGGTGGGGCCGGGGCGGCATCATCCAGGAAAGGCCGCGCATCCTGCGCTGGGCCCTGGGCCCGATCGAGACCTTCTTCGAAGAGCATTTCCGCACCCGTGCGGACGGCGTGACGGTCACCAGCCGCGCGCTCCAGGACCGGGCGGCGGCCCTCGGGGTGTCCCGCGGCCGCATCCGCTACATCCCTTCCGGTGCGGACACGGAGACGATCCGCCCCATGAACAAGCGGGCGTGCAGGAGGCGTCTGGGTCTGCCGGAGGACGGGCCTCTCGTTGAATTCATCGGGTTCATTAACTATGATTTCGACTGCATGCTCCGATCGTTTCCCTATGTGCAGAAGCGCTTCCCGGATGCGCGTCTGCTGCTGGTCGGGCAGCCGTCAGCGCTCACCGGGAGGATCTGCAAGGAGCTCGGCATCAGCGCGGGCATTCAGGAGGTCGGCATCGTTCCGTACGAGAAGCTTGCGCCCTACCTGGCTTGCGCGGACGTGCTGCTGCTGCCTTTCACCGACAAGATCTGCAACATCGGCCGGGGGCCGATCAAACTGGGAGACTACATGGCCGCGGGCAGGCCGATCGTGACCCAACCGGTCGGAGACCTCCGCTCCCTTTTCGATCTGGAAGAGCCCATCGGGCTGCTCTGCGGGGACCGGCCGGAGTCGTTCGGGCAGGCCGTCTGCGAGCTCCTGGCAGACCCGGCGCGCGCCGAACGCTACGGAAGGAACGCGAGGAGACTGGCCGAGGACAGATATTCCTGGGAGATGCTCAGCGGCCGCCTGGAGGCCTTCTACCGGGAGCTCGTCTAGCCGGCCCGGAAAGAGTGAGACATGCGGATTCTGGTCACAGGAGGTGCCGGGTTCATCGGCTCCCATCTCGTCGACGCTCTGGTCGAAAGAGGGCACGAGGTCGTCATCTATGACAGCCTCGACCCTCAGGTCCACGGGAACGGAAAGCCGCCGGCCTATCTCAACCGCAACGCCCGCTTCCTCCAGGGCGACGTGCGCGACCATGCGGGGCTGAAGGCGGCCCTGGAGGGCGCGGAGATCGTCTTCCACGAAGCGAGCGCGGTCGGGGTCGGCCAGTCACAGTATGAAATCGCCCGCTACGTAGGCGTCAACACCCTGGGAACCGCCAACCTCCTCGACCTCCTCGCAAACGGGAAGACCCGGGTGCGGAAGCTCATCGTGGCCGCCTCGATGAGCACCTACGGCGAGGGGCTGTACGGCTGCCGCGAGTGCGGGCCGGTCCGGCCGCCGCTACGGTCGGCGCCGGAGCGCACCCGGGCGGGGTCCTGGGAGCCGGCCTGCCCGGGCTGCGGCCGGACCGTGGCCCCCCTGCCGACGCCCGAGGCCGCGGCCCTCTATCCGAACTCGATCTACAGCCTGAGCAAGAGGGATCAGGAGGAGATGTGCCTTCTCATCGGCGGCACCTACGGCATCCCGGTCGTATCGCTCCGCTACTTCAACGTGTACGGACCTCGCCAGTCGCTGTCGAATCCTTACACGGGTGTCGCCGCCATCTTCCTGAGCCGCATCAAGAACGACCGCCCTCCCGTCCTGTACGAGGACGGCCTGCAGACGAGGGATTTCGTCTCCGTCCACGATGTCGTCAAGGCCAACCTTCTCGCCATGGAACGGGACGAGGCGAACGGACAGATCCTGAACGTGGGAACCGGCAGACCGGTCACGATCCGCGCGGTGGCCGAGACCCTGGCGCGCGTCCTGGGGAAAGCCATCGGGCCGGAAATCACCTTTCGGTTCCGCAAAGGAGACGTGCGCCATTGCTTCGCCGACCCGGCCAGGATCTCGACCGTCCTGGGCTTCCAGCCCGAAGTCTCCTTTCAGGACGGGGTGAGGGATCTGGTCCATTGGTCCCGCGCCGTCGCAGCAGAAGATCGCTTCGAGCAGGCTCGAGAGGAGCTCGAGGCCAGGGGCCTGGTGTGAGCAGGACCGGCCGGAAAGGGGACATTCCCCCGTTCCGCTCCGCTCCGGCAGCAGGGCGAGCGCACGGTTCGTCGATCAACCGTCTGGTGAGGGGTGCAGATGAAAGCGCTGATTATCGGTGGCGCCGGTTTCATCGGCTGCAACATCGCAGCCCGGCGGCTTGGGGAGAAGGACCATGCCGTCCTGGTCCTGGACAATCTCTCCCGCAAGGGCACGCCGGAGAACCTCCGGTGGCTGAGGACCCTGGGGGAATTCGAGTTCATCCAGGGCGACATCCGTCGCTGCGAGGACCTGGAGCCGACCTTCCGAGCACACCCGGACATCGATGTCGTGTATCACATGGCGGCCCAGAGCGCCGTCACCATTTCCGTCCGGGACCCCCGGGAGGACTTCGAAATCAATGCGCTGGGGACTTTCAACGTGCTCGAGGCGATACGCCGGGGTCCGGCAAGACCGGTGCTGGTGTTCGCTTCGACCAACAAGGTCTACGGCGGGATGGAGGACGTGGCCGTCGTCGAGGTCCGGAATCGCTACACCTACCGCGATTTTCCGCACGGCATGAGCGAGCAGCGTGCGCTGGATTTCCACTCTCCCTACGGCTGCTCCAAGGGGGCCGCCGACCAGTACGTGCGGGACTACGCCCGGATCTACGGACTGGAAACCATCATCTTCCGCCAGTCCTGCATCTACGGGTACCGCCAGTTCGGTCTGGAGGATCAGGGATGGGTCGCCTGGTTCACCATCCAGGCGGTCCTCGATCGTCCGGTGACCATTTTCGGCGACGGCAAGCAGGTCCGAGACATGCTCTTCATAGAAGATCTCCTGGACGCCTACGACGCGGCGGTGGCCGGGAGAGAAGTAACTCGAGGGAAGATCTACAACATCGGAGGCGGGCCGCGGAACCGGATGTCCCTCCACGACCTGATCCTGCATCTGGAGGAGCGGACCGGGCGCAGGATGAAGGTCCGCTATGACGGTTGGCGGCCGGGCGACCAGCCTGTCTTCCTGTCGAACGTGGAGCTGGCCAAGCGAGATTTCGGGTGGGAGCCGGTCACCCCTCCGGAGACCGGGGTCGGCAAGCTGTTCGAATGGGTTTCGAAGCATGCATCGCTCTTTCTCGAGATGGGACTTTGAACGGGCCGGATGCCGACGGGAGCGGCCGGCCGGAGCGTCCAAGGCATCGCCGCGGCGCACCTTGTTCCTCTGCATCCTGGCTTGTGCGCTGCAGATGCTGCAGTGCTCCGCGAGCCCGGACGAGAGGACGCAACCCGGGCGTCCTCGGGCCGGCTCCGCGCCATCCCTGCCGGGGGCCTCGCGCCCGGCCCGCGGCCCGGACACGGCGCGCGCCCCGGACGACGGCTTGCGCGTTCACAAATCCGTGTTGGCCGGGTCCTGGTACCCTGCCGGCCGGGCCGGGCTCGAACAGGCGGTCCGTGGTCATCTGGCCGCACAACGGGCCGCGGACACCGCTCCGGCGGACCGGCTGATCGCGCTCGTCGTGCCGCACGCCGGCTACAGGTACTCCGGCGCCACGGCGGCATCCGGCTTCAGCCTCCTCACGCGGACCCGGCACGACAGGATCATTCTCCTGGGGCCGAGCCACAGCCACTCTTTCAGAGGCCTGTCTCTGGGCGATTACGACTTCTATGAAACACCGCTCGGCCGGGTCCCGGTCGACCGGGATGGGCGCGCCCGCATGGCGGGCTGCCCGCTGGTGTCTCCCGATCTCGAGCCGCACGTTCGGGAACATGCGATCGACGTCGAGCTGCCCTTCCTGCAGGTGGCGCTCAAGGACCGGCCTTTCACCATCCTCCCCTTGCTGGTCGGAGATCTCGAAGAGGAGGACTATGCCGAGCTTGCCGCTGCGCTCGCCGAGCTTGTTGATGAACGAACCGTGGCTGTGATAAGTTCTGACTTCACTCACTACGGCCCGCGATTCGGGTATGTGCCTTTTCCGCCTGGGGAATCGGTCCCGGAAGCAGTGCGGTCCCTGGACGCGGAGGCGTGGGAAACCGTGCTGCGATGCGATCGCCGGGCGTTCCTGCGCTTGCGTGCAAGGACGGGCATCACCGTATGCGGCTACCGAGCCATCGCCGTGCTGCTGGAAATGCTGCCGCAGGGCTGCCGGGGCCGCCTGTTGTCCTACTCGACTTCCGCCGACGTCACCGGCGATCTTGAGAATACGGTCAGCTATGTCGCTCTCGCTTTTTTCCGGGATTCCTCCCACACGCGGCAGCCGCAGCCGTCGAAGAAAGGGCCGGCGCAGAACATGAGCTCGACGGAGTCGCCCAGAGGAGCGCCGGATGCGGGCACCGGCCTGTCCCCTTCCGAAAAGGAAACCCTCCTGCGGCTCGCGCGGGACACGCTGGAGAGCTACGTGCGCTCCGGCCGCACGCCCGATCCCTTGGCCGCCCCTTACCGGATCACCGACAACCTCAAGCAGAAGCGAGGTGCCTTCGTCACCCTCAAGAAGGGGGGCGAGCTACGGGGCTGCATCGGCTACATCCAACCGATCGAGCCGGTCTATGCGGCGGTGCAGGAAAATACGATCAACGCCGCCGCGCGGGACTCGCGTTTCCCGCCGGTCGAGAAAGAGGAGCTCGCATCGCTGCGGATCGAGATCTCGGTCCTCTCTCAGCCGAAACGCATCGCTTCGTACGAGGACATCGCCCTCGGGACCCATGGAATCATCCTCAAGAAAGGGCTCCATCAGTCGGTTTTCCTCCCCCAGGTGGCTCCCGAGCAGGGCTGGGACCTGCCGGAGACCCTGCGAAATCTGTCCCTCAAGGCCGGACTGCCGGCAGATGCCTGGAGACATCGGGAGACGACCTTTTCCATCTTCACCGCCGAGATTCTCGACGAATTTTGAGCCAGGAGATCCTTTTGACCGAAACAACGACGCCGGCGGGCCTCTCCGTGGTGGTGCCCGTCTACAATGAAGAGAAAGCGATCGGGGCGGTGATCGACGAGATCCTCGAGTCTCTCGAGCGCGCCGGACGCCCCTACGAGATCATCGCGGTGGATGACGGGTCCAGGGACCGGACCGCAGAGATCCTCAAGGAAAAGCCGGTGCGCGTGCTGTCGCACCCGCGCAACCGGGGATACGGAGCGGCGCTCAAGACCGGGATCTCCGCAGCCAGGCACGGCCGCGTGGCCATCGTGGACGGTGACGGCACGTATGAGCCGGGCGACCTCGGCCGGCTCATGGATTCCATGCAGGGCTGCGACATGGTCGTCGGGGCGAGAATCGGCAAGAGGGTACAGATTCCGTGGAGCCGGAGGCCGGCCAAGTGGGTGCTGACGAAGTTGGCCAACCTGCTGACCGATACCAAGATCCCGGACCTCAATTCGGGTTTCCGCATCATGGACAAAGCCGTGGCCGAGAAATTCTTCGCCATCCTGCCGGCGAATTTCTCCTTCACCAGCACGATCACGATGGCGCTGCTGATCAACGGCTACGACGTGAAGTTCGTCCAGACCGGCTACCGCAAGCGCCAGGGCAAGTCCAAGATCAGGCCCGTTCAGGACACCGTGAACTTCCTGTCCCTGATCCTGCGCACGGGCCTCTATTTCGCGCCCCTCAAGGTCTTCCTCCCCATGAGCCTGTTCATCATCGCCTTGAGCCTTCTCAAGATGACCCTGGTGGACATCCTGCTCATCCAGAACATGACCGACTCCACCCTTCTCCTGCTGCTGGGCGGGGTTCAGGTCGGCATGCTCGGGCTCCTGGCCGACCTGATCGACAAGAGAAGCCCTCCCCTCTGGAAGAAGAAGTAGCCCGGGCCATGCCGCCGGAAGCTCCCTCTCTGAAGATCCTGAAGATCGGCGGTTCCGTCCTCACGGATCGCAGCGTGGAGCGTCCCCGGGTGCGAAGAGCTCTCCTGGCGAGACTGGCTGCCGAAATCGCCGCCGCCTGGCGGGCCGGCGGCTTCCGGCTGCTGCTCATTCACGGAGCCGGATCGTTCGGGCACCCCATCGTGAGGCGAACGGGGATCGAGCGCGGCCTCGCCAACGAATCCCACAGGATCGCGTTCGCGGAGACACAGAGGCTGCAGAGCGTTCTGAACGGCATCGTCGTCCGTGCCCTCCTGCGCGAAGGTCTCCCCGCCTTCCCCTTCCAGGCCTCCGCCAATGCCGTCCTCGAGAGAGGCGAGATCCGCTCCTTCTCGCTGGAAGCGGTCGCGGGGCTGCTGTCGTGGGGGCTCGTTCCGGTGCTCAACGGTGTGCCCGCCGTGGATGTGGAGCGCGGCTGCTCGATCCTGTCCGGGGACGTGCTCGCCGGCCATCTGGCCGCTCGGCTCGGGGCAGTCGAGCTCCTGCACGGCACCGACGTGAGGGGCATCTACTCGGCCGACCCTGCGACCGACCCCGCGGCTCGTTTCCTGCCGCAGATCGACTTGCGGGCGGGCGGCGTGTTGCCGACCGGCATCGGCGGCTCGACCGCCACGGACGTGACGGGAGGAATGCGCAAGAAGCTGGAGGAGTTGGGCAAGACCAAGGCCCGGTGCCAGGTGTTCGATGCCACGTTCGTCGGAAACGTGCGACGAGCGCTCTCGGGCGGGATCGTGGGCACTCTCGTGGTCTGCGACTAGGAGCTCACCTGGATGGCGAACGCCCCGTAGCCCAGCGCCCTGATGCTGCGCGCCAGCCTGCCCGCCTGAGTCGGGTTCTCGACCAGCGCGATCAGGGATCCGCCGCCCCCGGCACCGGTCAGCTTGGCCCCGAGGGATCCCCCGGACCGGCAGAGGGATACGAGCCTGTCCAGGGTGTCGTTCGATGCCCCGATCTCCCGCAACATTTCGTGGCCCCGATCCATCAGGCGGCCCAGCTCACGGGGCGCGCCGTGCTCCAGGGCGGTTCGCGCCTCCAGGGCCAGAGCGGAAGCCTGGCTGCAGAGATCGTGGAAACGCGACGGGTCTTCCGACGCGAACCGGGCGACCTTGCGGACCTGGTCCTTGGTGAGAGAGGGGCTGCCCGAATTGACGACGACCAGCCGGATCGGGGCGCCGGGTCGAAGAAACTCCCAGGGGTGTTCCCGGCCTCTGCAGTACCAGAGAACGCGTCCGAACGTGGAGACCGTGTTGTCGATGCCCGAAGGATTGCTGGCGAACACCTTTTCTCCTTCGTAAGCCACGGTGTTGATCTGGTCGTCGGACCAGACGTGTCCGAGGGCCCGGCAGAGGGCCTTGGTGGCAGCCACGCAGAAGGCCGCGCTCGAGCCGAGCCCGCTCCAGCCGTAGAGGGACCCCCTGCACTCCAGGCGCACCCGGGTGCGCCCCGCAGAGGCCCCGCAGGACTCGAGTATGCGCCGCACCGCCTCCGCCAGGAAGGGGTCGGAAGTCGTCCTCGGCTTCTTTTCCCCAGGGGCGCGCATGAGGATCTCGAGCCCCGTTCCTTGGCGCAAAGTTGCGGCCACCGAAAGCGGTCGCAGCACGGGGACGGCGATTGCAGGTACTCCATAGACCACGAAGTGCTCGTTGACGAGGATCGCTTTGCGGAAGCCGGCTCCTGTTCCGGTCCCGATGACTGGGGTCCTCATGCTCTCCTTCCCTGTCCCGGCAGAATGTGGTTGAAGACACGGATGCAGAATGCTAGCATAAAATAGCATTCATCCACATATATATCAGGATCCGAACGCAACACGGGCGGGTCCGGATCCCGTCCTGGAGACCAGGCGATGGCCATGGCCGCCGTCCTCCCGTCGATCGCCGCGCCGCGCAGGCCCCAGGCGACGAGCTGCCTGAAGGCAGCCTCGCTGCTGGTTTTCGTCTTCGCCGCTGCGCGGCCGGCGTACGGCTACATCGGGCCCGGCGCCGGGTTCGCCCTCCTGGTGCCTTTCTTCTCGTTCTTCGTCGTCTTTCTGCTGACCCTGGCAGCCCTCCTGAGCTGGCCTTTTCGGCTCCTGTTGGGCGCGGCCAGGAAGCCTGCGGCTCGTCCGGACCGCAAGGTGCGAAGGGCGATCGTCATCGGCTTTGACGGCATGGAGCCCGGCCTCGCTGAGCGCTTCATGGGACAAGGCCTGCTGCCGAACCTGTCCGGGCTGCGCGAGCAGGGGACCTTTTGTCCGCTCGGGACCACGCTTCCGGCCCTTTCGCCGGTCGCGTGGTCGACTTTCCAGACCGGGGTGAACCCCGGCAAGCACGCCATCTTCGACTTCATCAGGAGGGACGCGCGCACCTACCTCGGGAAGCTGTCCTCGGCGCGCATTCGACCGCCCAGGCGCCGCCTGCGGCTCAAAGGCATCCATGTCCCTCTGGGCAAACCGGTCCTGCAAGGCTTGCGCAGATCCAAACCGTTCTGGGCCATCCTGGGCGAGAAGGGCGTCTCCAGCATCATCCTGCGGGTACCGATTACCTTCCCTCCGGAGCCGTTCCAGGGGATGAGCCTGTCCGGCATGTGTGTCCCGGACCTGCAAGGAACCCAGGGCTCGTTCTCGTACTACACCGATCGGCCGGACTCCATGATCGGTACGGACGCGGCCAAGACCATCCGCGTGCGGTGGAACGGCCTCAGTCTCGACACCTGCATACCCGGCCCGCCCCACCCGTTCAGACCGTCCGCTGGGAGGCTGCAATGCCCGCTACGACTGGAGCGCCGGGAAAGCTCGCTGACGATCCGGGTGAACGGCACCCGCCGCAGCCTTGCGGTCGGTGAATACACGCCCTGGATGGCCGTTCCGTTCCGAGCCGGGCCCTTCAGGATCCGCGGCACGGTCCGGTTCTATCTCAAGCAGCTCCGGCCCTACTTCGATCTCTACCTGACGCCCGTCAACATCGATCCGGCCTTTCCCTCCCTGCCGATCTCCCATCCGCGCGGATTTTCCGTCTATCTGGCCAAGAAGAAAGGGCCCTTTGCCACCCTCGGGCTGGCCGAGGACACCTCCGGCCTGAACGAGGGAGTCCTGGACGATCAGGCTTTTCTCCGGCAGTGTTACGACATTCACCGGGAAAGGGAAGAGGTCTTCTGGGACGCTCTGGACCACGTTCGCGACGGGCTCCTGGTCTCGGTGTTCGATTTGACGGACCGCGTGCAACACATGTTCTGGCGCGACGAAGACCGGCTGCATCCCGCGCGGCCGCCGGACCGGGACGCAACCTCACCCAACGCGCTGGAGGAGGTCTATCGCAAGGCCGATGCTTTCCTGGGCAAGCTCCTGGACCGAATCGGCCCGGACACCCTGCTGCTGGTGATTTCGGACCACGGGTTCGCCTCCTTCCGACGGGCGGTGAACCTGAACACCTGGCTCCAGCGCGAGGGCTATCTGGCCTTTCAGGGCTCCGGGGAGCCAGGAGAGTGGTTCAAGGGTGTGGACTGGTCGCGCACCAGGGCGTTTGCCCTGGGGCTTTGCGGTGTGTACCTGAACCTGCGCGGCAGAGAGCGTTCCGGCACCGTTCAGCCGGGTGCGGAAGCTCGGCGGCTCCGAAGGGAAATCGCGTGCAGGCTGAAGGATCTCCAGGACCCCCGGAACGGGGCCCGCCCCATCCACGGCGTGTTCGAGGCCGTGAGCTCTTACCGCGGACCTTACAGGGACGAGGCTCCCGACCTGCTCGTGACCTTTCGGGAAGGATACAGGGTCTCCTGGGAGTCGGCGACGGGTCAGGTCTCGGACGCCGTCTTCGCGGACAATACGAGGTGCTGGAGCGGCGATCACTGCCTGCGGCCGGACCTGATTCCGGGGGTGTTCTTTTCAAATCGAAAGCTCTTGAGCCCGCGGCCCCGGCTTCTGGATCTGGCGCCGACCCTGCTGGCCGCGTTCGGCATCGAGCCGCCGGCCTACATGGACGGGCGGGCCATGGAGCTCGACTGGGACAGGGGCGCCGGGGAATCCCGCGACGGCCCGCACACGAAGATCCGTGCGGCGGCGCCGCAGAGAGAGGAGCGCATGGCGCGGAAAATAAAGATTGACGGGGATTTGATGAGAAGGTTAATGCAGTGTAGCAGAGCCGCGGGATACACGTCCGCAGAGGAGTTCGTCGCCCACGTGCTCGAGAAAGAGATCGCCAGGCAGGAAGCCGGAGACGAAGAAGAGGTGAGCCGCAAACTGAAAGGTCTCGGGTACATCTCCTGATCGGGCTGCCCCCCGGGCGCGGCTGGCGCTGCGCAGCCCGGCGCGGCCCGCGCGCTTCCTGGCCGAACGAACGAAGGAACATCTGAGAACAGGTACTCCGTGCGACATCTCGAACACATTCAGAAGGCTCTCGGCTCCGGGCTTGCCTTTGTCCTGGACCCTCTCTCGGGCCAGCCGCAGATCTGGTCCGTCGCTCTGATGGCCCTCCTCACGTCCGTGCTGGCGCTTTCGGTCTATCGACGGTTTTCCTCCAGGAACGAGATGGAGGCCTCCCGAGACCGCGTGCAAAGCTCGCTGCTGGAGGTGCGCCTCTTCAGGGAGGACCCGGTCCTCATGGCCAGGGCGGTGGGCTCTCTGGCGCGAGCCAACCTGACCCACGTGCGACTTCACCTCAAACCTCTGCTCATCCTTTTCCTCCCGGTCGCAGCGGTCCTGGCGTGCTGTGAGGGAAGGTTCGGCTATCGCCCCTTTCTGCCGGGGGAGCCCATCCTGTTCAAGACGTTCTGGAAGTCGGCGGCTCTGTCGGGCGAAGCGACACCGGATATCGTGGTCCCGCCGGAGTTGACCGTGGAGACGCCGCCCCTCCGGCTGGCCGGCCGTGGTGAAGTGGACTGGCGCCTCAGCGCCCTGCGGACGGGGGAGCACACGTTTTCTCTCAAGAGCTCCCAGGGCTTTTATGAAGGTACGATTTCGGTCTCGAGCAGGGCCCGGCAGGTTGCGGCCCGGACCCGGACCTTGCTGTTCCGGGAGTCCATCGTCCATCCCCCCTCGGAGGGGATCGCCGAGGCTGCCGCGGAGCTGGATGCCGTGGAAATCGCCTACCCGCGTCGGAGCTGGACCGTGCTCGGCCGCGAGTGGGACTGGATCTGGATTTTTCTGGCTCTGACCTTTCTTTCCGGCTATCTGATGAAGGGTTGGTTCGGGGTGCAGTTTTAGCCTCCGGGAGCCGCATTCCCGCAGAGGCTCCTGAAAGCTCGGGGATGCATGGCTACTTGCTTCCATGCGCTCGTGGGGATGCGAGGTCGAAGGATGACGGGAAAGGTTCTGGTGGCAGGAGGTGCGGGCTACATCGGGAGCGTCGCGGTTGCGAAGCTTCTGGACGCGGGCCATGCGGTCGCGGTGTTCGACTCTCTGGAACGGGGGCACCGCAAGGCGGTCGATGAAAGGGCCGAGCTCCACCTGGGCGATCTGGGAGACCGCCGGCGCATTTTCGAGGTCTGCCGTCAGGTGCAGCCGTCGGTGGCGATGCATTTCTCCGCATACGCGCTGGTCGGGGAGTCCATGCAGAACCCGTCTCTGTACTTCCGGAACAACTTTGCGTCGGGCCTCCATCTCCTGGACGCCCTGGTCGAGGTCGGCGCCGGGATGCTGGTGTTCTCCTCTACCTGCGCCACCTTCGGCGTGCCGGAGAAGCTGCCCATCACCGAGGAAAACCGCCAGGCGCCCACCAATCCGTACGGAGAGAGCAAGCTGATGTTCGAGCGGGCGCTGCGCTGGTATGACGCCGTACACGGCCTCAAACACGTGGCGCTACGGTATTTCAACGCTGCCGGGGCGACGCGCCGGCTCGGAGAAGACCATGATCCGGAAACCCACCTCATCCCGAACGTCCTGCGGGTCGCCCTGGGCCAAGCCCCGTCCGTCTCGATCTACGGGACCGACTATCCGACGGCGGACGGCACCTGTATCCGCGACTACATCCATATCGAGGACCTGTGCGACGCTCACTTGCTCGCCATGAAGCTGGACCGCAGCGCACAATACAATCTCGGGAACGGGGCCGGTTACTCCGTTCTGCAGGTGGTCGAGACCGCGCGCCGCATCACCGGACATCCGATTCCGCTGAAGGCGGACGCGCGCCGACCCGGCGATCCTCCGTCCCTGGTCGGCTCGTCCGAGAAGATCCGGCGCGAGCTGGGGTGGAGGCCCGGACATCCGGAGTTGGGCGATATCATCGAGAGCGCCTGGAGGTGGCACAAGGAACATCCCGCAGGCTATCAGGACAGGCATCCTTGAGAGCTCACGCAAGAATCACACTGCAGGGGAAGAGCCGAGGGGTCGGGCGGGTGTCCCCCGCCGGACCGGGCCGGCGACGGTTCCAGCCGATCCTGGGCCAAGGTCGAGCGCATTTGGAGGGGTTCGCCCATGCTTGAAGCGATCCACCGCAAGAGCGTTCAGGAGGGGTGCAAGAAGCCGGTCCAAGCGATCCTGCCGTTCGAGACGGCGCTTGCGAGGCCGAGCTTCCTTCGAAACCACTACCAGGATCTGGTTACGTCCCTGGAGATGGGAATCGATTACCTGACCCTGTTCGCCACCTTCCTCGGGGCCCGATGGCTCTACCGCCTCCTGGATCTGGCGCGGTTTTCGGACGTGGGGCGGCCGGGGCTGGAACACTTGAGCCACCTTTTCCTGCTGCAGGTCGCGGTGGCTTGCGGCATGACCGTCCTGCTCTTCCGGTTGATGGGCCTGTACACGAAGAAGATCAGCCTGCTCAACATCGACCAGATGAGGCGGCTGTTTCAATCGATTCTTCTCCTGACGGTCCTGGTGTTTGCCGTCTCCTTCTATTTTCGGATCCCGTACTCGCGGATGCTGATCACGACCTGGCTCCTGCTGACGCTGCTGGTGATGAGCATCGAGAAAGCGCTTTTCTACAAGGTGCATCAGCATCTCTACGTCAAGGGCCTGAACGTCAAGCGTACGGTGATCTACGGGGCGGGCGAGATCGGGAGGAAATTCTACAAGAAGATCACCTTTTACCCGAAGCTCGGCTATCGTGCCATCGGCTTCCTGGACGACGAGGTGACTTCCTTCGCGGAAGAGATCAACCGCATGGAACACGACCGGAGCTCGGTGCCTCGGGTCCTGGGGACCTCCCGCGACCTGGAGCGGGTCGTACGGGAGTTCGGCGTGGATGAGCTTCTCATCGCTCACAAGAACCTCTCATCGGAACAGGTCCTGGATCTGACGAATCGATGCCGCCAGCTCGGGATCGGCTTCAAGATCATCCCTCAGTTGCTGGGGCATTTCATCGAGAACCTTTCCCTCCAGGACATCGGCGGGCTTCCTTTGATCGGCGAGAAGCAGATATCCATTCCGGCATTCGATCTGGCCGTGAAGCGCGCGATGGACATCGTGTTCTCGGCCTTTGCCTGCCTGTTCTTTCTTCCCCTCTTCCTCCTCCTGGTCGCTTTGATCAAGCTGGACTCGCCCGGGCCCGCGATCTTTCGCCAGAAGCGCGTGGGGAAAGGAGGGAAGGAGTTCACCATGCACAAGTTTCGCACCATGCGGGTGGACGCGCCAGCCTATTCGCCGTGCCCGAAAGACTCTCATGATCCGCGCATCACCCGGGTCGGGAGGTTCCTGAGGAAGACGAGCCTGGACGAGCTGCCGCAGTTCTTGAACGTGCTCCGAGGCGAGATGAGCCTGGTCGGGCCGCGGCCTGAGATGCCGTTCATCGTGGCCACGTACAATCCCCTCCACCGCAAGCGCCTCACCATGAAACCGGGGATCACGGGCCTGTGGCAGATCAGCGCCGACCGCAGCCTGGCCATCCACGACAACATCGACTACGACATCTACTACGTCGACAACTTCTCGATCCTGCTCGACATCGCCATCATCGCGCGGACCATCCTCTACGCGCTCATCGCCATGAAGACGGCCTGATCGGAAACGAAACGGCCGGGAGAGCGGACCGCGGAAACCGGCCCGAGAGGCGGAGGATGCCTTGGCGGCCGGCTTCAGACTTTTTGGGCCATGCAGAAGATGCTCAACCCGAACGGCAGGTTCACCCGCTTCAGAATGTGGTATTCCGCGAGGAAGATCCTGAGCAGGGCTCCGTTCAGAAGGGCCGGAGCGGTGGAGCGGAAGTCGGAACGGGGCTTGACCTGGAGCCCGAGCCCGCGGAGCAGACCGGTCAGCAGGTTCTTCCCGTGGCGAAAGACGATGCTGACCGGAAACAGAAGGCTGTTGAGATAGGTCATGCGCCGGACGCGAAAGCCGGCCTCCTGAAGCTTGCCGAGGATCTCAGCGGCCGCATATCGCCTGTAGTGGTGCGCCGCGACGTCGTGGTCCCCCCACATGAAGCGGTACGCCGGGACCGAAAAGGCGGCCCAGCCTCCGGGAGCGCAGACCCGATAAGCCTCCCGCAGCATGGCGCGGTCATCCTCTCCGTGCTCCAGGACGTCGAAGGCGGTCACCAGGTGGATGCTTCCGGAGCGGAAAGGCAGCGCGGTGAAAGGAGCCCGGCAGAGCAGATAGGGCTTCCGTTCCCGGCAGAAGGCCAGAGCGGTCGGGGCGAGGTCCACGCCCACGACGCGCCCGAAGCGTGACAGGGCGTCCAGGTTCACGCCGGTGCCGCAGCCCATGTCGGCAACCCGGAAGACACCTTCCGTCCGAGCGGTGTGAGCGCGTAGCGTGTCCTCGATCAGGCGGACGAACAGGGCCCTCCTGCCGACGAACCACCAGTGATAGCTTTCGAGCTCGAACCACTCTTGGTACAGGTCATCGTCCAAAGCCGGGTCTACCTCTGGTTTCGGACCATCCGGCACGGGCCGGTCAGAGCTTGAAGATGATCCGGTTGCGGTGCAGGGCCAGCTTGAAACGGATGTAGAGCAGGAAGACGAACATGATCCGGACCGTCTTCAGGAAGCGGACCTTCGATTCGCCCCCGTGCCGGTGCCGGTGCCGGATCGGCAACTCCGCGATGCGGCGCCCGGAGTACTGCAGCTTGATGAGGGTCTCGGTGGGGAAGGTGAAGCCCCTGGCTTCGAGGTCGAGGGAGCGGATCACATCCCCCCGGTAGGCCTTCAGGGCGCACTGAGCGTCGGTGAAGGACAGGCCGCACAAAGCCCTGACCAGGAAGTTGTAGCCCCAGTTCGCGACCACCCGAGGCAAGGTGTCCTTCTTGCGCTTGCGATATCCGGTCACGCAATCGTGCCCCTCCCGCAGCTTGTCCAGGAGTCGCGGCATGTCGCGGATGTCGAATTGCCCGTCCGAGTCGATGGTGACGACGTAGCGTCCGGTGGAGGCGTCGATCGCGCGCTTCAGGGCTCCCCCGTATCCGCAGTTCTCCTTGAGGTCGATGTAGCGGAAGTTGCCGAACTCGGCCTTCAGGCGCTCCAGGATCTTCAGGGTCCCGTCCCGGCTCCCGTCATTGGTCACGATGACTTCCCCGGGGATCCCCTCCGTCTGCAGCGTATCCATGCATTCGCGCACCGTCCTGTCGATGTTCGCCTCTTCGTTGTAGGCGGGCATGACGATCGAGACTTCCAACTCGTCTGAAGGGTGGCTCATCTCTCTGCTCGTTGCTCGCGTTCAACCGGGTGCGAAAAAGGAACTGGGCAGGAAGCCGCTTCCTATCACAACGCTCCGGGCTGAATCAAGGAGCGGTGGCGGACGGTGGCGGCCAGGGCACCGGGGTGTTTCTATCGGGCGCCGGAATGGTTTGAGATTTGGACAACAGGACGGTATACAGGGAGCAGTCGCAACCGTCCCTCGCATCGAGAACTGCCGGCTGGTACGCGCGCCGGCGAGCTTCCCGGCCATGCGAACCGCCCGCGATGGTTGCAGCGCCTGTGCAGCGGCAGGCACACTCAGTACATGGAGGTGCGAAGATGATGATGCCAGCTCGTCCGGGGCGGCTGCTCGGTCTCGCGTTCGTTCTGGCGGTCTGCCTCAGCGGAGCCGGGTGCGGCCTGGAAAGACCCCTGCCCCAGGGCAGCCCGGCTTATGCGGCAAGACCTTTGAGCAAGCCTGAAGGGAAGGAGAACGCGGGCCCGACGGTCGGCACCGCTCCTGCCGGCCGACAGGAGCGGTCTTCCCCTGACCTGCCGTTCGTGCGCGTGGGCCCGACCAAGCGGTACTTCCAGTCCGAGGACGGGAAACCTTTTTTCGCCATCGGGCACAACGAATGGCCGGCCAGGCTTTCGATCAATCTGGAGAGCCTGCAGAGCATCGATGCGTACTTGCGCAACATGCAGGAACACGGCGAGAACGTCCTGCGGGTGATTGCCGACTCCGAGCACGTACCCGTTGAGAACCCACCCGGCACCTTCAATCCTGTCTTCAAGGCGAATCTGGACGCTCTCGTCCAGGCGGCGGAAAGGCACGGAATCTATTTACAGATCGCGATGTGGCCGAACGTGTTCAATCTCCCGACGTCTGGCTTTTGGTTCGGCTGGGCCAAGCATCCGTATAACAAGAAGAAGGGAGGCCCGGTGGCGGAGTTCGAGGGCCTTTTCCGTGACCCGGCGGCATGGAAGCTCCAGGAGGGACGTATACGGTTTTTCGTCGATAACTGGGGTGGCCGAGCCAGCGTGTTTGCCTGGGAGATCGCCAACGAGTTCAACTATACGAATCGTGACGACTGGATCAACCACATGTCCGAGTACTGCAGAAAGTATGAAGACTCCAAATATGGCAGGGCCCATCTGGTCTGCATCTCCACCACGGCTTCGACGGTGGGCACGCCCCAGAACGCCCAATGGTCGAGTCCTCACCTGGACTTCGCCACCTTTCACAGCTACGGCAAGCAGGACCTGCCGACCGGCAACCGCATCGGGCCGGTCAATCCCCTGCAGGAATCGCTGGCCATCCCCAAGATCGTGCGGCGAGTGAGCGAAAGAGCTCCGGGGCGGCCGCTCCTGGACTGCGAAATGCCCGGCGTCGTGCACGGTTCCCGGAGGCTGCTGCTGGGCCGGGGAGCCGGTGACGAGGCGTTCACCGAGATGTTCCTCACGTCCGGCCTGGCCTACGTCTGCAGCGGCGCGGCAGGTTCCGGCTTCCGCTGGGCCTCGAACCCGGTGTTTCAGGTGGACGGTGCTCCCAATGCGCTGAGCGAGAAGATGTACCAGTACCAACTGGCAATCCGGCGGTTCACGGACCAGGTGGACTGGAACAAGATGGACCCGCTCCCCTATGATGCGATCCAGCTCGAATCACCGGGCAAGAGGGACCAAGCCAATTCCATCTCGATCGTGGCGAAAGACCGGCGGCGGGTGGTCGGGATGGTCCTCTGCGCGCTTGCCGCCAAGGACGCGCTTCAAGTGGAAGTTCGATTCTCCGGGCTCTCCTCGGAACCGCATCGGGTGCGGTGGTTCGAGACCCGCAGCGGCAACGAGATCAAGTCCGAGACGCCCGAAGGCGCCTCCTTCGCGCTCACCACCCCCTCCTTTGTCGGACACGTGGCCTTCGTGGTCGAGCCGAAGGACTAGCGAGCTGCCGAAATGCGGCCCCGGTTCACGTTCCCGCACCTTGGCTGGTTGGTGAAGCGCAGCCAGGCCCGGCTGCAAAAATCGTTGGACATCATGGGCCTCTTTCTTTAAGATAAAATACAGTTCGAACGACGTCTGTGCCCTGCTGCTTGAGCTTTCAAGGAGACCGGCATGTCGCACCCCTTCAGGAGACCGATGTCCAGGAGGGACTTCATCCGCGGGGTCGGTGCGGGGGCCGGAGCGCTGGGCGTCTCCTCGCTTTTTCCCCATCTGACGGGTTGCGGCCCTCTGGGACCCCTGCTCTACGGGAACGAGATGGTCGGCCGGGTCACGGGGAACGGGGGGGCCGTTCAACTGGTGGCAGGAGACGGCTGCGAGCCCTCTACCCGGTTTCGGCTTCTTTACGATACGCTCTCACGCAGCAACCCTGAGGACTACCGCTATCAGTCAGCTGTGTTGAGCGGTTTCGTCGACAACGATCCGATCACGTTTCAGCTGACCGGCCTGTCCGCGAGCACTCGCTATTTCTACCGCATCGGATATGAGCCGCTGGGCCAGGACTGGTCGTATCGGGACGAGTACAGCTTCCGCACCCGAAGGACGGCAGGCCAGAGCTTTCGATTTTGCGTGACCGCCGACATGCACGTGTATCCATATCCGTTCTTCGTCAACGAAAGGATCCGGCAGAGGATCTTTCAGAACGTGCTTGCGGATGCTCCGGATGTCCTGTTCACCCTCGGGGACGACGTGTTCGTCGCCTACCAGGGACCGGAGAATTATCCCTATCCGCCGGAAAAGTTCTCCGGAACCTTTCGCCGTGCACGGTCGATTTTGGACGCCGCCGGGCACTCGGTGTTCGTCCTGCCGGTCCTCGGCAACCACGACGGGCTCTACGGGTTCACGGCCGGGTCCGCCGAGTACGCGTCGATCCGGGACTTGAGGTTCCGCTACTTTCCTGTTCCCGGCGCCACGACCTTCCCCCAGGGCGGCGATCCGGACGGCCGCTACGGCGCGTTCACCTGGGGTGACGCCCTTTTCGTCTGGCTCGACATCCTGGGATTTTGCGCGGTCGACCCTTATCTGTACGGAGCCGAGCACTACATCCTCGGGACGGAACAGCGTTCTTTCCTGCAGGGGGTTCTGTCCCAGTCCGCAGCCCCATGGAAGTTCGTCTTCGCCCATCACATTTTCGGGGGAGACGACGACGGCTGGGCCGCGTACGGGCGCGGCAATGCCAATGACGCGCACGCCTACCAGCAGGCCGAGATCCAGACCCTCATGCTGCAGTACGGGGCCCGTGTGTTCTTTTACGGACACGACCACGTCTTCTCTCACAGCAAGGCGGACGGGGTCTCTTACCTCTGCGCGGGAAACGCCGGAAGCGGTTGCCCCTGGGTGGCCGAGCTGCTCGAAAACTATCCCCCTTACGAGCTCTTCTACACCGACGCGGATGGCGGCGTTCCTCCGGGGCACGTTCGCGCCGACGTGAATGCCGTAACAGGAGCCGTGACTCTGTCCTACATTCTGGCGTCGTTGGAAGGCGACAACGGGACGGTGCTCGCGACCTTCACTCTCTCGCAGCCGTGATCCGGCGGGGGAATAGGCTCGCGCTCCAGCGATTGCCCGGAGATTTCTGCGCCTCGCTCGCAGCAGGCTCCGCAGTTCGGCTGTTGTGGACAGTCTCCGGTCAGAAGAGCTTCGAATTGAGCAACAGGCCGAGCAGCAGACAGGCCAGGTAGACCAGGGCGACGAGGAGAAAAGCGGTCTTTCCGGACACCTCTCAGCCCTTCATGAAGACCTTGAAGAAAACATCCAGCACGAGAGACAAGATCGGGCTGATCAGGATCACCAAACCGATCAGTGCGGCCGTTGCGAGCAGGACCGTCCCGAGCCTCTTGACCATTCCCAGATATCGTTGCGTCATCCGTTCCATCGTCCTCGCAGGTGATAGGTCTATCGGGCTGCTGCATCCCGCGCCGCCGCGGCGCCCGGAGCCAGCAGGAAATCGAGCAAGCAACGGGTCGTCACCTCCGGCTTCTCCAACATGGGCAGGTGGCCGCAGGCCGGGATGACGTTCAAGGTCGCGTGCTCGAGCCTGCGCTCGAGAAGGCGGCCGTGCTCGACCGGAATCACGGCGTCCGCCTCGCCCCAGATGAGGCAGGTGGGCTGCCGGATCCGCTCCAGGGGCCATTCGCCTTCTTCCTCCGAGCTCAGGCTTTCCAGGGTCCGCGCCAACATGCGGGAGAAGCCCTCCATTCTTCGAAGCTCGTAGGCGTGCTCGATCCACTGGGGGGCCACCACCTCCGGGTCGAAGAACATCCTGTCCTTGCCCCTCCGCTCGATCCCCCTCGAGGGCACCAGGGTCAAGAGCTCTGACAAAATGCAGATCGTCTTCCAGAGTCGCGGTCTGCGTCTGGCGAAGCGGCGGGCGGCCTTGAGCCTGTCCGGCATGTAGGCCGGCGAGCTGCTGCCGATGAGAACCAGCCTGTGCACGCGGTCGGGATGGGTCAGGGCCACGCACAGGGACAGTAGCCCTCCCATGGAGCTCCCGACGAGGTCCGCGGACTCCACTCCGATCGCATTCAGGAAACCCGCCACGCACGACGCAAAGCAATCGATCCCATAGCCCACGTCCGGCTTGTCCGAGTATCCATGGCCGAGCAGGTCGAGGGCCAAAACATGGAAATGCTCGGACAGCGGTCGGATCTGGTTGGACCAGATGGAAAGCGAGGTGGCGAAGCCGTGGACCAGAACGACCGGGCGGCCTTGCCCGGCGCTGACGAAGCAGATGTCATGGCCGTCCACCCGGACCGTGCGCAGAGGAAGGTCTTCGGCCCACCAGAGCCGGTCCGGCCTGGGCTCTTTTCGAGAGGCCGCTCTGGCGATCCCGGAGACCATTCGCTCGAGCCACAGGGGGCCGACCGCACTCATGTGACACTCGTTGCGCCGTGAAAAGGAATCGGGAAAGACGACGCGCACGGCGGGATCCGTACGACTGCCGCCGGCCCTTCCCTGTCCTTTCAGCTTGCGAAAGAAGGAGGGCGGAGACGGGACGGCGGGCGAGCAGGGCCATCCTAGTGGAACGCCCGCTCGGGTGTCAAACCTACCAGAGATCGAAAGACGCTCGCCCGCAGTTTCCCTCCGCTGGCATCCCCGCCCCTCATTCCAGCCTTGCACGGACGCTCCAGCGGACTGCTTCTGGGTGAACCGAGACGGGGCGCTGAGACCTGAACCCTTGAATTCAGCGCTCAGCGCCTCCGTCCGCTCCGGAGCTTGAACGCGCGCTTCGGCCATCCTGACGGGCCTTGACCGCCCGCAACCGCAGGTCGCCCCTCCGCAGCTCAGTGACAATTTGCGGCCGTTGCTGAAAAAAATGGGCCCCCTAACCCATGCTGCGGAAAATTCCGGCTCACGCCTCGGCGCCGGAAAGCAGCTTGGCACTCCCGGAAAACCTTGTCAGTTAAAGCCGTTGCGTAAGAGCGCCCACTCGTCTCCGCTGCGGTTCAAACCTGGTATTCCACTTGCAGAACGACCCCCAGCAGAGGGACGCCCACTTCGCAAACGGAGGACTCCTGTGTCGACGGCCAATCTGAGACGCTTCATCGTGTTGGGCTTCATCGCTGCCGGTATTGTGGCCTGCAGCGGCGGATCGGGCCACATCTCATCATCCTCATCCGGCGATGATTACAGCGGCGCTCCTTCCGGAGACCCGCTTCCGGAGGACCTCCCGAACTCGCAGGCTTTCATCGGGCTGGCACCTGATCACAGACACTTCCAGTTCCGCGACGGCACGCCCTTCGTCCCGGTCGGCCACAACGACTGGACGGACCTGCGGCTCTTCCTGGACACGGACCGCCTGGAGCCATACCTGTCGTTCATGAAACAAAACGGCGAGAACGTGCTCAGGCTCGTGCTGGACAGCTACGGGTTGAACGCAGACAGCCGATATCAGAACCGGGTGGAGACCCGAGTCGGTGAATTCAACCCGGACCTCGTCGCGGCCCTGGACAACCTGACCCGGGCTGCGGAGCGCCACGGGGTCTATCTCCTGATTGCCGTCTGGTGCGTCTATGAAAACGTGAACTGGCCGCGGCACCCCTACAATGTCCGCTACGACGCCGAGAAAGGTCTCGTGGAGAACCCGGACGACCTGCTGGAAGACCCGCGAGCGATCGAGGCGGCGAAGAACAGGATGCGTTTCTTCATCGAGAGATGGGGCTCCAGCCCCAGCATCTTCGCCTGGGAGCTGTGGAACGAATTCAACGTGATGGGCACGACGGAGCAGCGCAACCGCTGGCTTCAGGAGATCGGAAGCTTCGCGAGGAAGCTCGAGACGGACTTGTACGGTCAGCATCACCTGCGAACGGCCTCGGCGAACAACGCGGGCTGGGGCTCCGGCGAGGAAGGGATCTTCAATTCCCCGGAGCTGGACTTCACCTCCTATCACACTTACGACACCTTCGGGTTGGTGGGAATCCGTCCGTATTCGGGTATTCCGCAGGCGTCGCCACTCGACCCGATTCTGTACCTTCGATTCATTCGCGAGAGCGCGCGCGTGGCCGGGGACAAGTCCGCCGCGCGGCCGATCCTCGGCACCGAGGACGTGGGCATCGTCACGGATCCCGGCAGCGTGTTCCCTCCCTTCGATCAGCCTTTCAGGAGCTATACCGGGGAGCAGTTGGTCGACTTCTTCATCGGCACCGAATGGGCGGGTTGGATGGGAGGCGGGGCCGGGCCCAGCTTGCGCTGGCCTTGCACTCCGGCATACGGTGAAGGAGACGCGCAAGGTTACAGGGCGCTCAGCCTCGAGATGTACGACGCTCAGAAGGCCCTGAGAAGGATCGCGGCCACGCTGGACTGGAGAACGTTTGCGCCCGAGCCTGCCGACGAAGCGGTCGGGACGCGGGATTCAGACCGCTTCCTGTGCATGGCGCTGCGAGACGGGGGTACGGTCCTCGGATGGGTCCTGAATACCGATCCGGCCTTTTCCCGCCAGGAGGTGCGCACGCAGGTAGCCTTCCGGTCTCTGGCGGCGCGCCCCTACCGGATCGAATGGTTCGACATGAGGACCGGAGACGCGCTGCAGGTCGATTTCGCACAAGGACCCGAGCTCACGCTTTCCACGCCGCCGTTCCGGACCTTCGTGGCCTTCAAGGCACAAAGCGGCTGATGTGAGCAAGCGGGCGCCGACCTCCCGCAAACGCAACCGATCTTCCGATTCGAGCCGCTCCCCGGCAGGCGGCCTCCCGCGCGACCGGTTCACTGTGGCGATATTCAAGGAACCTCGTAGATGACGACCTCTCCGCCTCGGAGCGAGGAGGCGACCCGCCAGTCGGGCTTGACCGACTTCTCTATGTCCGGATAGTTCACGAACGTTGAATATTTCGCAACCGGCTCCCGCAGCTGGATCATGAGGCTGCGGGCACGTCGATTGTAGACCAGGTAGGCCCCCCGGAGGCTTGCCAGGTCAACCCCTTCGAAGCTGACGAAACGTTCCGGCTCTCGATACGCGGTCAGGAAATCGAGGAACTTCTTCATCCTGGGGTCCACGTACGTGACCTTGGGGGGTAGCTCACGGAGGGCGCGGAAGGCTTCTTTCTCCAGGCTCGGGAAGGCACGGGTGCCGATCAGACAGAAGGAGACCGAGGAGAGGGCGAGGAAACCGGCTGCGAGCACAGGCAGGAGCTGCGTGAGCCATCTCTCCCGGCCGGTCCTCTCGCCGACCCAGGCGCGGCTCGCCGCCAAGCCGAAGAACACGGCGCAGGCCGCTGCCGACATTGCCAGGTAGGCGGTAAAGAGCCCGATGACGATTTCCAGACTGGCTCGATCGAGCAGCGGGGTCTTCAGGCGGAACAGGGCTGCGAGCGCCCCGACGACAGGTTCCCGGAAGACCGTGCTGGCGCCTGCGGCAACGAGACCGGTGGCGGCGAGAGCCACGAAGATGAAAAGGGCGGCCTTGCGCGAGCGGGTGCGCTCGAGGAAGGTCCACCTCCCGGTATCCTCGAGAAGCCGAGCGACCAAGAGCACGCCCGGGACCGAGATGAGATAGGTCCCCCGCGAGTAGAAAGGAAGCCGGGCCCCTTGGATCGAGCTGAGGTTGATCAGGACGGCGAGCAGGGCCCACCAGAAGAGCGGGAGGGCCAGCTCGCTCGGCCTTTTCAGCAGGCAATAGAAGAACGCGGGAAAAATGAACCAATAGAAGAAGCCGAGCTGCAACGAAATCAGGCTGCCGAGCGGGAAGGTCCAGAAGAGACGCTTCAGGGAGCCGAACAGGCCTCCACTCCATTCCAGAATGGCGCCGCTTCTGGCCGTGAGAATGTCGGCCTGGCGCGCGTAGTAGTGGAGGTGGAAGAAGGGGTCCCCGTTCAGGCGGTCGTTGACCCAGAGGTCGAAGAGGAAGACCAGCAGGAAGCCGCAGGCCAGGAAGGCATGACGCCAGAGAATCTCACGGCTGCGGAGCATGTCCGCGATACCCACGGCAGCGAAGAAGACGCAGAGATAGCCTGCCGAGACCTTGTGCAGGTAAGCGACTCCGACGGCCAGGCCGGCCAAAAGGCTCACCAGGAATGCCGTCCGTCGCGAGGGATTCTCAGCGGCGTACACGAACAGCAGCACACTCAGGGTACAGAAGAAATTCAGCGGGGAGTCTTCGTAGATGCGGGTGGCGAACAGGACGTCGAGAGGAAAGACCGCAAACAGAAAAGACGCATACAGGGCCCCGCGGCGGCCGACCCAGCGCAGGGCGAGCCTGTACACGAGAAAAACCGTCAGAATGCTGGCAACCAGGGGATAGAGCGTGAGCGAGATCTCGGAAAATCCGAGCAGCTTGATCACCGAGGTGGTCGCGCCCAGGAACCCGGTTCTCGTGAGGAAGCCCACCCACAGCTCGTCCCCCTCGTAGGCCGGCCACGAGCCTTCACTGATCTGATGCAGCAGCTCCGATCTCTTGGTGTCGTCATAGGCGCCGGTGTAACCGGAGAAGGCGATGATTCTCAGGAGGAGAGCAAAGAGCAGGATGAGGAGCAGGGGCTTGTTCATGGATCCCGCGCGGAAGCCTTGATTCCCGATTCTCATTTGCCTATCTTGGAAAAGGCGCGCCTGGCTCGTTACGGACAGCCTCCTAACAGATCCGGGCGGTCCCGGTCAAGGCGGTCATCGCATTCCCTGGCCGCCAAGGGGGTTTCGCGTATTTCCCACGCGTATTTCCCACTGGCCTGGAAGGCCATGAAGAAATCTATCCTGATCCCCATTGTCCTCCTCCTCCTCGGGTGCGGCTCCGAGGACGTCGAGTTCGAGGGGGATGACGCTCCCACCATCTCTACGGTCGAGCTGGATCCCACCGTCTTTCCCGCGGGCTCCGGGGAGAGGATTCTGCACGGGATCTTCCTGTACGTCGACCCGAATGCCGACCTCGAAGCCGGAGTGTTCCTCACGCGGGCTTGCGGACAGGGGGCCGAGGTGGGCCGGGAGGTTCCTTTCGACAGCATCGACGACCGGACGACGGGCGTCTTCGTGGTTTCCCTGGCAATCGATACGGACTGCGAGGCGGGCCCTTACTCGGGCCGATTCCACGCGGTCGATGAGCGCGGAAACCGCTCCAACGACGTGGATATCGAGTACGTGCTCCAGTGAGCGGCGGCGGCTGGAGAAACAGCCTTCATGGCAAGGGTTCGATGAAGATCGGATATTCCCCGAGCTCGAGCACGAGCTTGCCGGCACGCGCTTCCAGGTCCTCGGTGGCGGGCTCGGCGACTTCGATTTCCCGGATGATGTGAGTCAGCCTTGCGCGTTGCCGGGCGAACGGGATCTCGACCCGGGCCGAGCCGACCGGCACATCGTGGTTCTGGGCAAGATGGTCGTCGTAGAAGGCGACCAGGACCTTCTTCCCGTCCCGCACGACGCACTCATACACGTAGACCTTGTCGGGCATCGGGATGCGGGTGCAGGACCGGAATCCATCGAGCTTGCGGATCAACAGCCCGTATGTGTAAGCGGCAGGCCAGGGCTTCTGCGAGCTCCAGCTCCAGAGCCCTGAGAAGCTGAGGTTGGTGCCCGCCGTCAGCCGTTTCTGGAGGTCCACCGCGTACCCGACCATCAGCCTGTCGGCTCCGGCGCTGAGGGCTGCCATGCAGCTCTTGACGAGGTGTGCGGCCTGCATGCCGCGGTACCATGCGTTGACCGCCGCGTAATCCTTGTGACCGGGGCGGGCCAGGATCTTGCGGTACTCCAGGCTCCTCGCCGGCGCGGGGTAATTCGTGATGGAAGCCGCGTTCTTGCCCTCCAGCGGGAGATTGCTCGCAATCTCGGCGCTCCAGACCTGTTTGCCCCGGCAGCCCAGCTCTTGCAGGAGGTTCCGGCACTGAACGATCTTGCCGAAGCTCGGCCCTCTGGCGTCCACCACGTCATAGAGATCGCAGGCACGCATGCTCTTCTTGCTGAAATCATCCGCACGCTCCACGGCCGCTTGCAGGCGTTCGTTCTCTTTGACTCCGGCGATGCGATTCTCCACGTAGGCCTTGGTGACCGGGTCCATCTCGTCATCGTAGAAGCCGCGGAATTCGCCGAAGGACACCCCTGAGAGGACGATGCGGACGTCCGGATGGGCTTGGCGGGCCGCCTCGAGGGTTTCCCTGAGGAGCGTCCCATAATCCTCGACCGTGCCGCCCCAGAAGATCTCGTTGCAGTATTCGTTTCCCAGCTGATAGTAAAGGACGGGAAAGCGGAGGCCCGGCATGTCGTCCACGCCGTCACCGTCGTAACGCTCGACCAGAGTGTGGATGTAATGCCTGTAGTCGTCCGCATATTCGGGCTTGGGAAGGTTGTCGCTGAGCTTGTTCTTGGTGTACCACTCGACGAGACCTCCCGTGTAAACGTAGACCTCGTCCTTGGGAGGCGCCTTGGCCCAACCGGAGCCGGTGCTCAAGCCGATCAGAATGTGCACGCCGTACTGCTGCCACTGCCGCACCCCATCATCCAGGCCGGACCAGTCATAGACATGCACGCCGTCTTTCGGAGGCTTCTGCTCGATCCAGTCCCACTGCACTCTGGCAAAGGTGACCCAACGAACGCCGATCAGGCCTCCGAGGCTGTCCGCGATGGCGGGCGTCCGGTTGCGCTCTCCCAGAATGAAGACATAGTCCAGGCCAAAGGGGGACGACCAGCCCTCCTCCACATACCGTTTCCAGGCCGATGCGTCCGAAGGGTCCGGGCGCAGCAGGGGCTGCACCGGCGCGATGCCTTGCGGAGATTTCGGCAGGAGCGTGGCGGCCCCCGCAGAGCGCTGCTGTGGGTCTGGCTCCGCCCCTAGGCAGGTCGATGAGGACACGAAGAGGAGCGAAACCAGCAGCCACGTCGGCCACGGAGGCGACCGCCGCCCAACACGCCGTGCTCGGTGAGGAGAATTCACCTGGTCCTTCCGATCCCTTCTCCCGCCGGCAGCCTTGCATGAGAAAGCCGGGGGGGGAAGGCAAGTTTGTTGGCGATGCTTGTGGAATCTCTCGACCCCGCAGACGGAGCCCTCCTCTAAGTAATGGAACCTCGATCTCCTGTCAACCTGGACCCGTACGGGTTTCGTTTCTCAGCGACAACCAATTTTTTCTTGTCTGCGGGCGAACGTGTCGTATAATGAGTCGCCTTGTGGTTCTGGAGCAGGATCAGGAATCCGTGCTCCCTTCCGCTGTCCCGGCACGAGCAGCTTGACGACGGTCCCCTTCGCCAGCCTATCCGTCGGCCGAAGGTCTGAACCGGAAAACAATCGAGGCTAGGAATCTGCCATGCAGAGTCCGGTTCCTTATCGAAAACAGGTCTTCGTGGTGGACGTACTGAGGCGGCCGGGCGAGGTTTTGAATCTTTTGCTCGAGTACCTCGTCCGCATGCTGCCGCTGCCCCCTTCCCTGGCGCTGCTGCTCCATCAGCTGCGCGGGGTCCGCTTCAAAAGACGCTCATCGGTGTACCTGCGGCCTCTCTGCAGACTCGCTTCCCGGCATCCGCGCGGGCTGTACGTGGGGGAGAACGTCTTCCTGGATCTCGGGGTCACGATCGTCACAGATCGGTTCGATCCCGGCCTTCCGGGGCACTTTTATTTTCCGGACAAAGTCGTCATTGAAGACGACGTCTTTGTCGGCATGAACGCAACCATCCTCCCGGGCGTGACCGTCGGCCGGGGTGCCTATGTCGAGCCGGGGTCGGTGGTCGCTCGGAACGTTCTCCCGTACACGCAGGTCCGGGGCTGTCCCTGCAAAACGGTGGCAACGCTGAACGCGGTGCCCCGGGGCATTCGGTTGGAGCGCAGGAGGTCTTCCGGGAAGAAGCTGCCCAGCTACCGCGCAGACGGCCTGAGCGAGGAGCTTTACCCCTACGAAAAAGGCCTGTTCCGCACCCTCTTTTCCAACCCGGGTGTGATCCTGCGAAGTCTGCTCATGCACGCCGTCTATGTCTTGCCGGTCGGTGCGCCCGCGGTCGCACGGCTTTACGCCAGGATGGGGGTCCGATTCGAGAACTGCGCGCACAACCACATCGTCCCGCCCAACTACTTCGATCACCTCAACCCGCAAGGGATCTCGATCGGGAAGCGGACCCACATGTCTTTCGGCGTGAGGCTGCTCGCGCACAAGTTCGAGCCTGAGCACCCCGGCTATTTCTATCGCAAGGCCAAGCTGACGCTGGATCGAGACATCTTCCTGGGGATGAGCGTCATCCTGGCCCCCGGGATTCGGGTGCACGATCGGACCTTCGTGGGTGCCGGCTCTACCGTTTTCGAAGACCTGTCCGCCGGAGGCTTGTTCGTCGGCAACCCGGCGGAGCGGGTCCGCGGGACCAGACACGACAACCTGGATCCCTTCCTCACCCACGAAGAGAACAAGCTGTTCCGGGACGCGAAAGGCCAGGCTTTCAAGGTGTTTCAGTATGAGCACAGGTTCTTTCCGGTGCTGCGCCGGGATCCGAAGCGGATTCTCTATTTCCTGATCGAGTACGTTTCCAACGCCATCTTCATCTCCACGCGGCAGAAGGTGCTGCTGCACCGAGTGCGCGGAGTGCATTTCCGTGACCCCAATGACGTCCTCATCGGCAACGGGGTGCATCTGGATCGGATCTACCCCGGGGGCATCTTTCTCGGGAAGAACGTGACCGTGTCCGACGGCGTCAGCATCATCACCCACTACCTGGCCGTGGAGGACACCAACGGCTGCTACTACCGGCTCGGGAAGGTCACGGTCGAGGATGACGCCTTCATCGGTGCGAACAGCCTCATCTGTTCCAACGTCACGATCGGCAGGGGTGCGATCGTTGCGGCCGGGGCGGTCGTGATGCGGGACGTTCCCCCGCACACGATCGTCGGCGGCTGCCCGGCCCGGGTGCTGAAGAAACGAGAATACGCCCGTTCGCCGGCCGCTCTTGGGGACCGGGCGGCTTGACCGAGGGGGGCCAGCCTGTCTCACTGCTATTTACTTGTGCTGCGGAAATTCGTTAAAGTTACCCGGTCTCTTCCGCGAAATAAGAGAAAAGAGCATCGGCTTGTGGGGGTGGACCGATGGCCGTGGCGAGGCGTCTCCCGGGATCCGGAAGGCGATCCTGTCTCATCTTCGCCGTCCTGCTTTCCCTGCAACTCCTGGACACCGGGTGCGGCCGCTGGCCCGTTCAGAAGAGGCTCTCCCCGCCCCCGAGCGTCGATGAGGCCAAAGGCGTCCGCAAGGTGAACGTGGACCCGCCCCCTCCCTACGAGTATCACATAGGGCCGGGGGACGATATCCTGGTCCGCTTCTTCTACTATCCGGACCTGCTGGAGCCCAAGATCGAGGTGCCCAGCGAGGGCTCCATCGAAATGCCTCTGATCGGGTCGGTCCGGGTGGTCGGCTTGACGGAGAAAGAGCTCAACCGCTTGTTGCGGGAGAAGTACGCGGACCGGCTCAAGTTCCCTGACCTGGTCGCCAGGGTCACCTCGCGCAGTCGCGACGCCGTCTATCTGGACGGCGCGGTCTCCAGGGGGGCCGGAAGCATGGCCTATTTCAGCACCCTCACGCTCCTGGACGCCTTGAAACGGGGCGGAATGGGGGCCGGCGGCGCCATGCACAGCGTGATCCTCATTCGCGGCATCAACACTCCCGACTTCCAGACCTTTCGCGTGGATGCCGTGGAGATGCTGAACGGCAAGCAGAAGGACATCTACCTGGAGCCGAACGACATCATCTATGTGCCCACGAAGTTCATCACCGACGTGAACTACTTCGTGGACCGGTATATCGACCGCGTCCTCGGCCGCCACATCGCCCCTGCCCTGGTGTTTCCACAGGCGTATCCGTACAGGGGGACGGTGGACTACGACGTGGATGTGCAACTGGTCCCCGAGGCGCAGGACTGACGGGACCGCAACCTTCCTGAGTGACGAGACAGCATGGCCTCAGAACCGACACCCCGGCCGCTGGACCCTCCGTCCATCGGCAACCGCTCGCTCGGTGGCACGAGAGACGCGGCCGAGCCGGCCCAGAGAGCGCGCGCGGGCGTTGCGGACATCGCGATCCCGGAGCGTGAAGACTTGCCTCCCATCGGCGTCCCGCCGCCCCGCTACCTGCGCGGTGCCGCTCTCGACCATTTCCTGGCATTGCGCAACAGGGTCCTGGACCAGGCGCAACGGCAGGGCGTGAAAGTCATCGGCGTGAGCAGCGCCAGGCCGGGAGAGGGCAAGACCACGGTGTCCATCTGTCTGGCTTCGGCCTTCGCCATGGCGTGCCCCCAGGGCGTTCTGCTGGTCGATGCCAACTTGCGCAAGCCCGCAATTCACCGATTCTACCGGATGCCTCGCGCCCCCGGCCTTGCCGACGTGATCCAGGGGGACTTCGATTGGACGCGGGCCGTCACGACCGCCCATGACCTCCCGCTCCAGGTGCTTGCGGCCGGCTCTCGGCCGGCGACTTCGCCCGCGGAGCTGTTCGTCTCGAGCCGGTTTGAACAGACGATCGCGGCATTCAAGTCCCGTTTCGATTTCATTCTGGTCGATACTCCGAACCTGCATGCCTACCAGGACGCGGAGCTCATGGGCAAGCATTTCGACGGGACGATTCTCGTCGTCGAAAGCGATCGCACCCAACTCGCCGCTCTGCACCACGCGACCCGGCAGATGGAGGCCGCCCGGATCCCTGTTCTCGGGCTCCTTCTGAACCGGCACAAGAAGGTGCTGCCGGGTTTCCTGGAGCGTTACCTGGGCGTGGAGTGAAGCCACCTACTCGAGGTCACAACCCAGCATGCCGACGATCGACTACGAGACTCCGAAGAGGGTTTTCCTGCACTACGTTTTCCATGTCCTGTTCAAACGGAAAGGCCTCATCATCTGGGGTTTTCTGCTGGTCTTCCTGTCCATGAACCTGGCCATCCAGCTCTCCTACCCCGTGTACCTGGGCACGGCCAAGGTATGGGTCCACAAGACTTCGACCCAGCAGATCAACTTCTTCCCCGACATTCAGACGCCTCCCATCACGTTCAGCCCGATCTCCCAGGGCGTGAACTGGATCGAGTTTCTCAACGGCAAACAGATGGCGATGGACATCGTCGAAGAATTCGGGCTCGAGGCGTACTACCGCAACCGGAACGAGCGGCCCGCGAACTTCCGCGAGAGGTTCTGGCACGGCGTCAACCAGGTTTTCAACTATCCTTACCAGACCCTCGTGCGCATGGGGGTGCTCCCTCCCCTGGAGCCGCAAGACTACTTCCTGAGGGCGACCCAATCCGTCCTGAACGACATGGAGTCTCTCGACCTGGTCGGTCTCCAGACCGACATCCTGACCTTGTCCGTCTACGGCCCCACTCCCGAGCTGGCCCAGGGCATTGCCAACCACCTGGCTCGCTCGCTCGCGAACAAAGTGGTCGACGTCGAGCAGAACCGCGCCCGCTTTGCTCTGGAGTATGCCAAGCAGCACCTGGACGAGATCACTTCAGGGCTTTCGGCCGCCGAGCAGGAGCTGACCGCCTACCAGCGGGAGCAGGGCGTTCTCAACCTGAAGGAGCAGCAGCTTCTGCAGGTCACGCGCGCGGACAATCTGGCGACCCAGATCGAGACCCTGGAGGTGGAGCGCGAGAAGCTGCTGGGAAAGCTGGAGGGCCTTCAGCAGGAAGTCGAGGACCAGAGAAGGGAGTTCGTGTCGCAGGTCTTGCTGCAGAGGGCCCTGAGCCAGATCCAGGACCTCAACGTGGAGCTCTCCATGCATGAGAAGAACCTGAAGATCGCACAGGAGCAGTACCAGGCTGCCCTGGAGAAGGCCCAAGGCCTGATCTCGGCCGAATTCGTGTTGAAGCGGCTGGAACGGGAGGCCAACACCTATTCCCAGATGTGGAGCCTGTTTCAGGATCGCATGGCGAAGCTGGAGATCGAGACGGTGTCGCGCCTGAAAGAGATTTCCATGGAGGTGATCGACCCCGCTTACGTTTCTCAAAACGCAAATCCTGTCTGGCCCCGGACACGCGACCTGACGTCCCTCGGCATCCTCGGGGGAACCGTCCTCGGACTGTTTCTCGCCTTCATGGCGGAGTACTTCCACGACAGCGTGCGCACGGTCCGGGAGGCTGAAGAAGAGCTGAAGCTTCCGGTCCTCGGTTCGATCCCGGAGCTCAGACGCATGGCCCGGCGAGCGTAGCGTCGGCCGTCGATCAGTTGAACAACGGATGCTGCCTGTTTCGCGGAGCCTGCCTACGGATGCAAGGAACGGCACGGAAAGCGCTCTTCAGGCAGCAGGACCTCGCGCGCGTTTCTTCGATCCTGGCCGTCATCGCGATCGCCTATCTGCTCCTGCGCTTCCTGATCGTCGTCGCCATCGCCGATCGGTTCGGTACGGGTGAGTTCGCCGACATTCTCTTTGTCGCCCAGCTGATCCCCGTGACCTTGTTCATGCAGAACCGCAGGGCCCTGTTCCTGAGCTTCGTCCCGGTGTACATGGAGCGGGTGGTCCACGGGGACGAGGACGACCTGTGGCGCTTCGCCAGCCAGTTCACCAACCTGGTCCTGCTCGTGACCGGCGCCTTCACGGTCCTATACTACGTGTCGGCGCCCTGGCTCATGCGCATCGTGGCGGTCGGCTTCACGGCCGCTCAGCAAGAGCAGACGGTGCACCTGACGCGGCTCTTTTCCCCCGTCATCCTCCTGTTCATGGTGTATGGGATCGAGGAGAGCATTCTCTATTCGCACAAGCACTTCACCACGTCGAACCTGGCCGGTTTGTGCGTGGGGGCGGGCGGTCTGCTGGGCGTCGTCTGGCTGACCGAACGCCACGGGCTCTCGGGGTACGCCTACGGGTCTCTGGCGGGTTACCTCCTCCAGGCCCTGATCCCCTTCAGCCTCTTCTGGAAATACCGGCGGCATTTCTCCTTCTCTCTGGATTTGCGCAGCCCGGGGCTCGTGCAGGTCTACAAGCTGCTGGGTCCGATTTATGTCCTTTCCGGCGCGCTGGGCCTGTTTCACGTCATCAACCGCGCCCTCGCGACCACCCTGGGTCCTGGACGCGTTTCCGCCTTTCAGTATTGCACGACCCTCACCTGGCTGCTGCCGATCCTCATGGCCAATGCCATCCTGGCGCCCCTGTTCCCGCTCATTGCCGAAAGGACGGTGCGCAGAGACCTGGACGGCCTGAAGAAGATCCTGCGGGAGGGGAGCCAGGTGCTCGTGTTCGCCGTGTTGCCGGTCGTGGCCGCCACCATCCTGTTGCGCGTTCCGATCGTCCGGCTCCTGTTCCAGCGGGGCGAGTTCTCGCCGGCGGACACGGCGCTGACCGCCCGCACATTGCTCTTTTACGCCCCTTTCATCCTGGCCATGACGCTCAACCTCCTGTCGTCCCAGGTGATGATCAACCTCAAGCTCGTCGGCCCCGCTGCCAGGCTTTCCGGAGCGGGCGTGCTGATCAATCTCGTCCTGTGCCTGTTGTTCATGAGGTTCTTCGACGTCGGAGGCATCGCCCTCGCGACCACCATTTCTTTCTATGCGATGACCTGGATCTCGATCGTCTTTATCCAGCGCGAGATCGGCTCGGCCGGTTTCGGCCGGCTCGTGAAGCCGAGCCTGAAAGTTCTTCTGGTCTGCTCTTTGGCGGCCGTCCCGACCGGCTCCCTGCTGAAGCTCCTGGAGGCATCCTGGGACCATACGCGTCTGGGGATCCAGGCTCTGGCCCTGGCCCTCGAAGGAGGGACCTTCCTGGCCGGATTCGTGCTCCTGGCCTGGGCCCTTCGGCTGGAGGAGATTCCCCTGCTCCTGGGCATGCTGCGGTCGAGAGAGCGGGTGAAGAAGGCGGAATTCTCGTTGTCGGTCCCGGGTGGGGGTTGAAGACTGCCGCGGCAGAACGAGCATGAGCGATTCCCGGAGGGATCGTCCCGTTGTACCGCAAGTATCCGAGACCTGAGAAGAGCTGGCACCTGGTGGAGATCGGGGTGATCCTGTTCTTGATGACCCTGACTCTGGAATCCATGGGGCTCCTTCACGGGACTTCCTTCACTTTCGCCAAGATCTTCCTGATGCTGACCTTCCCCTACTGGGCCATCCAGGCCTTCTTGCGCAAGGACCCGTGGCTCTTGCTGCTCCCGTTCAAGAGCCGGACGAGTCTGGCGATCGGCGCCACCTTTGTCGCCAACCTTTTTTCTCTGATCCATTTGACCAGCACCGAGTACCTGGGGGGCGCCTTTCTCCGGTACTTCTTTCTCTACCTCACGGTGATCCTGATTGCGCAGGTGATCCGACAGAGCAAGAAGACCCTTCATGCCATGCTGATCTGCTTTGCGGTCGCCGCGGCTCCCAACTCAGTGGCAGGCATGGGCGAGCTCCTCACGCACAAGCAGATCCTGAAAGCGAGGATGTCCGGGACGGCCGAGAGCATGCAGCTGAGGGCTTCTCTGGGCGGGGCCCGGAGCGAGCTGGCCGGAGGCAAGGGGGGCAGGCGCGTGGTCGGATTCTCCCAGGGCGCCGGCGAGCATGCCATCCATTCGATCTCCTATGCCGCGATGGCCGCCGTGATCCCTTTCATCGTGCGCCACCGCTTGGCCCGGATGGCGGCGGTCTTGCTGGTTTTCCTGAACATGGTCAACGTCGTCGCAACCGGCTCCCGCACCGGCATCATCGGGCTGCTCCTGTCGATCGGAGTCTTCCTCTATTTCATCGAAATGCGCCGCAAATGGCTGATCGTGCTGGCGGGCGTGCTGGGCTTCGTGATCGCGGCGACCCTGTTCGATCTGCCGCTCGCGCGCATCTTGCAGCGAACCGGCGCGGCCAAGGGGACGGTCGAGATCCGGATTCAGCAGTTTCAGGTGGCGTTCAACATGATCCAGAAGTACCCTCTCTTCGGAGTGGGTCCGGGCAACTACATCACGGAGTACCACCGCTATCACCAGGACTATCCCTGGCACGACAAAGTGGTCCTCCCGGGACCGCTGCACAACGCGATCCTCAACCAGGCGGCTGAAGGCGGGCTCGTGGGCCTGGTCTTTTTCCTGGCCCTCCTGGCGGTGGTGTTCTTGAAGCTCTACCTGGTGCGAAAGCGGAGCCCCGATCCGCACTTGCGGGCGACCGCGGTCGCTGTGATGGCCGCCTTTACCGGCTGGGTGGCGGGGCTCCTCTTCTATCCCGGCTTCTTCGACGAGCAGGGATGGATCTTGATGGGGATCACGATCGGCCTGTGGAACATTCACGTGCTCACCCTGAAGACGGGGATCGACGAACAAGGGAACGCCGCGTCTTGAAAAGGATCCACGTCGCACATCTCCTGGGCGGCGGCATCGTCTGCGGCGCATCGCAGTACGCCCTGGAGCTCATGCAGGGTCTCGAGAGAGACTCTTTCCGGGTCTCTTTCGTGATCCTGAAGGACGGGCCGCTGTCAGCCGAGCTCGAGAGGCGGAGAGTGCCCGTTCACGTTCTCGGCAAGCGGCGGACCGGGGATCCGCTGGCCCTCTCGAGGGTTGTCCGGGTGTTGCGGGAAAAGGGGGTCGATCTGGTCCATACCCACACGTCCAACAGCAATCTGTACGGGATCCTGGGCTCCTTCTTTGTGCCGGCGTGCCGTGCGGTGGCCACCCTTCACGCCTACTACGCCGAGGTGAACGCGGAAGCGATCCCGCTCAGGATCCTGCTCAAGCCCGGCTATCGGGTGGACCGTTTCCTCCTGGGGCGGACGGCCGGGATCATCTCGGTTTCCCGCTCGATTCGCGATCGGATCGCAGCGGACGGTCTCGATCCGGAGCGCATCACGGTGATCCCGAACGGAATCGATGTGGAAGCCTGCCGGGCCCGATCGGACCGGGCCGCAGTGCGGGAAGAGCTCGGGGTGGGGCCGGGCGAGGTGCTGGTCGGGACCGCAGGCAGGCTGGCCGCGGTCAAGAACCAGGCCCTGCTGCTCGAGGCGGCCGCCGCGGTCGTCTCCGACGTGCCGGGGCTGCGGCTCGCGATCTTCGGGGACGGGCCCCGAGAGGAGAGCCTCAAGGGGCTCGCCGCCCGGATGGGAATCGCCGCGCGCGTGCTCTTCCCGGGGTGGAAGGAAGACCTCCCGCGATACCTCTCGGGTCTGGACCTGTTCGCCCTTCCGTCACGCTCGGAGGTGGCTCCGTTCGTGCTCCTGCAAAGCATGGCGCTCGGGATTCCGGTGGTCGCGACCCGTGTGGGGGGGGTCCCGGAGATGGTCCTCGACGGCGAGACCGGGCTGCTCACGGAGGAAGGAAACGCGCAGGAGATGGCTGCGGCGGTCCGCCTGCTGGCCCGGGACCCCGAGCGTCGGCGCGCCTTCGGGAGCCGCGGCGAGAGGCTCGTGCGCAGCCGCTTCAGCCGGGCCTCCATGCTGGAAGCGACTGCCGCATTCTACCGTCGGGCTTTTTCGTCACACGGAGGAACGACCTGACATGGACGTGACCCTGGGCGTGATCACCTGGAACGCGCGGGCGCTCCTCGAGCAGCTCCTCCGCTCCATCTATGCATCGGTGCGGAGCGCAACCTTTGAAGTCGTGGTGGTGGACAACGGCTCCCAAGACGGCACGATCGCCATGCTGGAACAAGAGTTCCCATCCGTGGTCGTGGTGCGGAACGCGGCGAACCGGGGCGTGGCTCCGGCGCGGAATCAGCTTCTCCGCTCGGCCCGGGGGCGCTACGTGCTCAGTCTGGACGTGGATACCACCCTGTATCCGAACGGAGCGGTGGAGACGCTCGTCACGACCATGGACCGGCACCCGCAGGCCGCCATCGCCGGACCGAAGCTCGTCTACCAAGACGGTTCCCTGCAGCTCTCGTGCAGGCCCTTCCCTTCTCCCATGAACATCCTCGTGGAGGGTACCTCGCTGCGCAAGGTCTTCCCGGGCTCCCGCTTCGTCCGGGAGTACAACATGGAGAGCTGGGACCACGAGACGCTCAGGGAAGTGGACTGGATGTACGGGGCAGCGCTGATCATCCGGGCCTCCGTCCTGAAGGAAATCGGTTTGTTTGACGAGGGGTTTTTCTACTTGTATGAAGACGTGGACCTCTGCTTCCGCGCGCGCAGGGCCGGATACAAGGTGCTCTACGTTCCGGAGGCCGTGATCTGTCACCATCTGGAACGTGAGGACCGGCCCCTGTTTTCCAGGACCCTGAAGGTCCACGTCCGGAGCGTCGGCAGGTACTTGTTGAAGGACTACTTTTCCATGGTGCGGCTCAAGGCGGCGCGAAGATGGCCAACTTGAAGTCGGAAACGACCTGCGATCTGTGCGGTCGGCGCGATCCTGCGCTGCGCTACCGCCTCGGCTCGATCGAGGTCGTGCAATGCCCGGGGTGCGGCCTGGTCTTTGTCCATCCGGCGACGCGCGCCTCCGAGCGGGCGCTGTACGATGCCGAGTACTTCCGGGAGCGCTCCGAGTACTTCCGCCCATCGGCGGCGGACAGCGGCCCTCTGCCCCGCGGGGAGCACATCGAAAGCTTCCGCCTGGGGCTGGAGATCCTCGGCCGGCACAAGAGCCCGAGGGGGGATGGCTGCTCGGCGGCTGGCATGCCGGGTGCCCAGGGCAGGTTGCTCGACCTGGGCTGCGCCGTCGGCGTCTTCCTCCGGTTGGCGGAAGCGGCCGGCTGGGACGCCTGCGGGGTCGACGTCTCGCCGTACGCCACTGCGGTCGCGAGGAAGCACTGCCGCGGGGAAATCTTCACCGGCAGCCTGGAGGCGGTCGGATTTCCGGATGCGTCCTTCGACGTGGTGACCTTGTGGGACGTCGTGGAGCACCTCGATCGGCCGCGCGAGACGTTGCGGGAGGTCCGCCGAATCCTGAGGACCGACGGGCTCATGCTGGTCGACACGCCGAATGAGGACTGTCTGATGCGCCGGGTGGCTCACGAGCTCTACCGGTGGTCCGGCGGCCGGTTCTCCTATCCCGTGAGAAAGCTCTATCACGCGTACCACCAGTACTACTTCTCCGAGCGCACGCTGCGGATGCTCCTGGACGGCTGCGGTTTCGAGGTGACGGCGCTCCTCAGGAAGTCGATCCCCCGGGAGAAGGGGCGAGGCAGCCCGCTCGAAAGGTCTCTGGTGAAGCTCTTCGGGCTGTTGGAAAGACCGCTGGGAATGGACTTCGAGCTCATGGCGCTGGCCTGCAAGAAGACCCGGGACGAGGCGGAATGAAAGTCTTCATCATCGGGCTCGACGGGGCTTCCCTGGACCTCCTGCTTCCCTGGATCGAGGCCGGACAGCTTCCGGGGTTTGCCCGGCTCGTGCGCGAGGGCTGCCACTCGAATCTGGAGTCCGTACCCAACCAGCGGAGCGCCGCCGCCTGGACCAGCTTTCAAACGGGCAAGAACCCGGGCAAGCACGGCATCTTCGAGTTCTACGAGCGCATTCCGAACACCTACGACATCCGCTTCGTGAACGGGGGCAACCGGGACGGGGCGAGCTTTTTCCGATTGGCGAGCGACGCCGGCAGGTGCGTGGTCGCCATCAATGTGCCGATGTCCTATCCCGCAGAGGCGGTGAACGGCGCCATACTGGCCGGCCTCGACGCTCCCGGCAGCCGCAGCAAGGGCTTTTCCCACCCCCCGGACCTGATCGATGAGGTCGAGGCCGCGACCGGAACGTACGTCATCGAACCCGGGCTTACCGGCTGCATCGTCAACGGGGAGATCGACCGGGCGGTGCGCCTTCTGCAGGAGGAGCTGGACTCCAAGATCCGGGTCACGCGATTCCTGATGTCCGAGTATCCTTGGGATCTCTTTGTCACGGTGTTCCGCAGCACCGATGCGGCCCACCACTGCTTCTGGAAGTACCACGACTCGGAACATCCCCTGTTCGACCGGACCGCTGCACGCAAGTATGGCTCTGTCATCCTGGAGGCTTATCAGAGGATCGATCGCTTCCTTCTGGAGATCCTGGACGGCCTCGGCGGCGACACCATGCTCCTGATCGTCTCCGACCACGGCTGCGGCCCCAAGCACCCGGCCGGCAATCAGCTCAACCTCTGGCTGGAATCCATGGGGTATCTCGCCTACGAGAAGGACCGTGCCGGCCCCGGGAACCTCGTGACCCGCCTGGTCGGCGAGGCCTACAGGTGGACGCTGGCCAAGACCCCGCGCCGCACCAAGGAGCATTTGTGGAGGGTGCTGCCCGGGCTCCGCAACCGCGTGCAGGCGAGGCTCTGCTTCTCCGGAATCGACTGGGCCCGCACCCGGGCTTTTTCCGACTCGCTCTTCCCGAACGTCTGGATCCACGTCAAGGGCCGGGATCCTTTCGGCATCGTGGAGCCCGGACGTCCGTACGAGTCGCTGTGCGACGAGATCGCCACCCGTCTGCGAGCCAGCCGGGACGAGGCATCCGGCCAACCGATCGTGGACGAGGTGTTTCACCGAAGCCGGATCTACAGCGGCCTCCACGTGGACGGGGCGCCCGACCTGCTGGTGCGCTGGCGGGAAGACACCCGGATTCGCGGCCTGGCGATCCCGTCGCAGCCGGACGGAGTTTCCGGCAGCGCGCGGCGCCGGGCAGACGCCGGTCGACCCTTCATCCCGGGCGAGGATTACCGGGTCATCAGCGGGGACCACCGCCTCAACGGGATTCTGCTCTGCAAGAGCCCGGCCCAGGGGGCGCCGGGGCGGCTGCAGTGCAGGGCCGGCCTCGTGGACGTGGCTCCGACGGTCCTCTACGCGCTGGGAGTCCCGATCCCGGACGACATGGACGGTGAGATCGTCACCCCTCTTTTCGGACCGGCCTTCCTTGCGTCGCACCCTCCGTTGCGCCGGAAGCCGGAGGCAGGCGGCGGGGCCGGCCCGCCGCAGGTGACGTCTTATGCGAAGGAGGACGAAGAGCAGGTTCGCCAGAGACTGCGGGGTCTGGGTTACCTCGAATAAGGGACGGTGTTTCATATGGCTTGCCGAAGGAAAGCGGTCGTCCTGGGTGCGGGCTTCGCCGGGCTGTGGATGGCCGACCGGCTTCTCGATCAAGGGCTTGAGGTGGAGCTCCTCGAGCAGAACGAGCAAGCCGGCGGCCTCATGGAGACCGTCCTTCACGAGGGCCTTCCGCTGGACCTGGGACCCCACATCCTGCTCGCGCCCGGGCTGACCCATTACCGGAGGATTCTCGGAAGCGAGCTGCTGAGCCTGCGCGGGTTCTATGCCTTCGGGTGCCGAGGGAAGCAGATTCCTTCTCCGCTTTCCCCTGTCAACCTGCTCAAGACCCTCGGTCCGTTCGGGGCCCTGCCCTTTGCCGCGGGCATGGCCTGGCAGCGGGTGCCCGGCGTGCCTCCGAGACCTCCGTGGAAGAACCTGGAAGAGCTGCTGGTCGCGCGGTTCGGCCGCCCCGTGGTGCGCGCCTTTTTCTCCGATTACGTCCCGAAGGTGAGCGGTCTGCCTGCATCCGCCGTGTCGCAGGACTGGTTCCTGGAGCGCCACCGATTCTACCAGGAGCACAACCTGGGGAGCCGCTGGCTCCGGACTGCGGCCTCCTCCTGCCTGGACGCGTTGCGGCGCAAAGGACCGCCGGAGCAAGGCCTGGAGATCTATTACCCGTCCGGCGGCGCGCAAAGGCTGACCGACAACCTCTGTGCGGCCATCCGAGCCAGGGGCGCGGCCGTCCGCCTGGGGACCCGAGTCACCCGGATCGGTCTGGACACAGACCGTGTGCGTTTTGCCGAATGCAGGACGGCCGATGGGCGTGCCTCCAAAGCGGAGGGCGATCTGTTCGTCAGCACCGTCCCGCTGACCCACCTCCCCGGGTTGTTCGGCGGGGCCCTGGGCCCCGAGGCCGAAGCCGCGGCCCGCGCGCTCGGCTGGCGCCATCTGTGCCTTTATTACCTTCAGGTCGATCAGGAAAGGGTCTCGAACAAGATTCAGATCTATTTCACCGAGGACCGATATCCGTTCAAGAGGATTTACGAGCCCAAGAACCTGATCGCGCCCCCGGGCTCCGAGGGACGCACCGTGCTGTGCGCCGAGATCTGCTACGGCGGCGGGGACGGAACCGGAGAGCTCGACGAGGCCGGGGTGCGGGAGGAGGTACTTGGGGGCGTCTGCCGGTTTTACCGGGTGCCCAGGGAACGCCTGCGTTTCCTGTTCTCGCGCAGGGTCCCGCATGCCTATGCGGTCTACCGGCTCGGCTACCGGGGACCTCTGCAACGGATGGCGGCCGCCCTCTTCCGGATCGACAACTTCATTTCCTACGGACGACAGGGCTCTTTCCGCTACAATCACCTGGTCGACCGCATCATCGACGCCTCGGAGGCGGTCGTCGAGTACGTCGGCCGCAGCAGCGGCCGCAAGAGAGATTTTCTGGGAGAGCCTCGGGCCAAGTCTGATTTCTTTTGAGCTCAGCGAGGACCCGGGGCATGATCAGGAGCCGACGAACATGACGGACCTTCCCGTCGTCATCCTGGGAGCGGGTCTGGCCGGCCTGAGCGCAGCCTACCATCTCAGAAGGCCGTACCGGGTGTTCGAGCGCAACGGGCGCGTGGGCGGGCTCTGTCGCTCCGAGACGACGAACGGGTTCACCTTCGACTACGCGATCCACATCCTCTACAGCAGCGATCCCGTTGCCACCGACCTGATCCGGAACAAGCTGCTCAAAGACAATGTTCACGTTCAGGACCGGAGCTCCTGGGTCTACTCGAAGGGCGCGTTCACCTTCTACCCCTTCCAGGCCAACACCTTCGGGTTGCCCGTGGAGGTCGTCGAGGAGTGCGTCCTGGGTCTCATCCAGGCGACCTACGAGCGCGACCCGGGCAAGGCGCGGGATTTCAAGGAGTGGACCTACGCCACCTTCGGAGACGGGATCGCCAGGCATTTCATGATTCCGTTCAACGAGAAGTGCTGGGCCATCGACCTCTCCCGCATGAGCATCGGCTGGATCCGCGACCGGGTGCTGCAGCCGAAGATCGAGGAGGTCCTGCACGGCGCCCTCGTCGAGCAGCGCAAAGGGTTCGGGCCGAACGCGAAATTCTGGTATCCCCTGCGCGGAGGCATCGAGGCGTTGCCCAGAGGATTTCTGCCGTACCTGGATGTGGAACGGATCCACCTGAACAGGGAAGTGGTGAGCCTGTCGCTCGGAGAGCGCCGGCTGCGCCTCGCGGACGGAGAGACCGTCCCCTACGAACGCGTGGTCTCCACCTTTCCCTTGCCCAAGCTCTGCTCCCTGGTCTCCGACCTGCCCGATCGGGCGCGCGAGGTCGTCCGGCGCCTCGAGCACAACACGATCTGGGGCGTCAACTTCGGGGTGAGGAGGCCTTCGATCACCGACAAGCACTGGATCTACTATCCGGAGCCGGAATACCTTTTCCACCGCATCAGCTTTCCGATGAATTTCTCACCGAGCATGGCCCCGTCCGGCTCGAGCTCGATCACGGCGGAAGTGTCCGCGTCGAAGTACAAACCGGTCGATCTCCGGAGCCTCGAGCGCCGCGTCCTGGCAGACCTCAGGAAGACGCCTTTTCTGCAACCGGGAGACGAGGTGGTGTCCTGCGGCACCCTGGAGCTGACGCCCGCTTACGTCACCTACCACCTGAGCCACCGCGAGGACGTGGACGAGCTGAAGGGGTTCCTGCGGACAGAGGGGATTCATTCGTGCGGGCGCTTCGGCGACTGGGAGTACCTGAACATGGACCACTCCATCCTGTCGGGCAAGAGGGCTGCCGAGGAGATCGAGACCCTCATGCTTGAGGCCGGGTCCGCAAACCCCTCAGGAAGAGCGAAAAGCCGGCCACCAGGAAGATCGCTCCCAGCGCGCAGTCCCCGACGGCGAGCCCGTAGCACCCCACGATGAACGAGGAAAGACCCAGGTAGACCTCCATTTTCTCCCCTCCGGCCGCTCCTCACAGCCACGAGCGCAAGAGCCAGTAGACCAAGACCGGGCAGAGCCCGGCGAGCACCTTGAGGTTGATCCGGAGCCACATGTTCCGGAAGTAGGCGCTGTACTCCCCTCTTCTCCAAGTCTGAGCCAGGTCGTAGATGGCGAAGGAGCAGAGCGCCGAGAGAACCAGGAAGAAGACGGAACCGAGCCCGGAGAGCACGAGCCAGAAGGAGAGAGCCAGGGCGCTCGAGAGCAGCAGGCCCATGAGCAGATACGCCCTCCCGTAGCCGAGGGCCAGCACGGAGTTGGTCTCGACCTGCGCGTCGTCGCTGAAGTCCCGGGACTCCTGAGCCATCTGGATGGAAACGGAGACCAGGACCAGGACCGCGTAGATGGCCATGTTGCGGGGCGTGGGGCCGGGGATGGCGAGGGTGGTGAACAGAAAAGAGTAAGAAAAGACCAGAAAAGCGTGCGCGACGAGGTCCCAGCCGACTCGTCCCTTCAAGCGCAAGGGGGGCGCGCTGTAAGCGTAGCTGGCCGCGAGGAAGGCGCCGGACAAGAGGAGCACGGGCCAGCCGAGGAACAGCGGCAGGAGCAGCCCGGGGACGGCGATGAAGCCCAGCACGACGCGGGCTCGAGGCAGAGGGAGCTCGCCCGACGAGATGACGTTGCGGCGCTTCTTCACCTCGTTCAGCGAATCGACCTCGCGGTCGAAGTAGTCGTTGACGGCGAACAGGAACGCCTGGTGAAGGAAGACGATCGGCAGGACCAGCAGCAGGGCCGAGTGGGGTTGCGGAACTGCGACGAAGACAAAGACGATGGCAGACTTGATCCAGTGGGGCGGCCGGGTGAATCGCAGAAAGAGCGCCGCCTTTCCCCGGGGCAGGCTCTCTCCGCGCAGCAGGCGGATCTCCCAGTCCCGCGTGAAGTAGGCCACCGCCGCGATCAGCGCAAGCTCGACGACCAGCAGGAACTCCACCATGGGCATTCCCCCGCTCGCTAGATCTCCACGAGCTCGGAAAGGTGACAACCGCCCAGCTCCAGCGCGGCCGTCGCCCAGGACAGACCGGCGCCATAGCCGCACAGCACGACCCTTTTGCTCCCCGAAGCGAGAGACTCTTTCATTTCCGTGACGAGGGTCAACGGAATGGAGACGGCGCCGGTGTTGCCGAACCGGTGCAGGGAATGCAGGGCCTTCTCTCTGGGGTGCTTGAGCTTCTTGGCAAAGAAGTCGGTGATCAACTTGTTGGCCTGATGATAGACGACGTAGTCGACGTCCTCCCACGTGAGCGAGGCAAAGCGGAGCAGATTGCGGATGTCCGCCGGAACCTCTCTCATGGTGAAGTTGAAGACCTCGATCCCGTCCATGAAGAGGTGGTGGTCGCTGCGGACGCTGCCGTCTTCGCGCCTTCTCTCGCAAAGCGTCTCCGCGGACGCCGGATGTCGGTAGGCCCCAGCCGGAATGCGGATCACCGACTCGCCGGAGCCGTCCGAGCTCAGGGAAAAGAACGAGACCCCCTTGTGATCCTGCCGTTCGATCAGGGTCGCGCTGCCCGCGTCGCCGAACAGCAGGCACGTGGCCCGGTCCTTGGGAGACACCGTCTTGGAGAACGTCTCGCCGGCGAGCAGCAGCACCCGGCGGACGTCCGGCAGCGACGCGTACGCGAAAGCCGTGCTCAGCGCGTAGACGTACCCGGAACAGGCGAGGTTCATGTCGAAGGACCCCGCGCTCTTCGGCAGTCCGAGCCGGTGCTGCAGGATGGGCGCGGTGGCCGGCTGAGCGAAATCGGGGGTCTGGCTGAGGAAGATCAGGAGATCGATCGAATCGGTCGCCACGCCGGTCTCGGCGAGCAGCTTCTTGGCCGCTTCGCAGCAAAGGTCCGAGGAACAGACGTCCTTGTCGGCGCAGCGCCTCTCGGCGATCCCGGTCGTGCGGATGGTGTTCTGTATCTCCTCGAGCGTCAGGGGCCCTTCAAAATCGACGTTGCGCGTCACCTTCCTCGGCACGCAAGCGGCGATCCCGGCGATGCCGACGCCCTGGAACCGGACGAACCCCATTATCGCACCTTCTTGAACCGGTCCGAGACCGGTATGCGTTCGGCGATTTCCACGTGCGCCGGAATCTTGAAGCTCTCGAGCCGATCCTTGCAGTGGCTCCGCATGCGCTTCTTCAAAGAGGACAAGGGCTCATCCGCCGCCAGAGTCACCTTGGCCGCAACCACGCTCCCCATGATCGGGTTGGGCCGCCCGCACACCGAGACCTCTCTCACGTTGTCCATCTCGAGCAGCACCGACTCGACTTCCGCGGGGTAGACCTTCTGCCCTCCCACGTTGATGATATCGGTGTCCCTGCCCAGGATCCGGATCCATTCCCCATCAACCTCGACCTTATCGCGGGTGTTGAACCATCCCTGCTCATCAAACGGACAAGGAGCGTTCAGGTAGCCGAGCATCGCGGTCCTGGCGCGCACCTGCAGGACCCCGTCCACGATCCTCGTCTCGTAGTCTTCCCCGCCGACCTTGATCCACAAGGAATCGGAGGCCCTGGACTCGGACCTCAGGATGCCCAGCTCCGAAAGCCCGTAGGTCTGCTTCAGACGCACGTCCGGGAAGAGCTCATGCAGTCTCTTCAAGGTGTGCTGCGGCATGGCCTCGGTGCCGTAGGTGATCATCTTCAGAGAGGAAAGATCGCGCTTCTCGTAGGCGCGGGTCATCAGGATCATCTGGAGGAAGCTCGGGGAGGTGGGAAGCAGCTCGATCCGGTGCGTCTCGATGAGCCTGCAGACGCTCTCGGGGTCGCGCTTCTCGGTCACCACCAGGGTGCCCGCGTTCGACAGATTGTAGAAGAGCGTGTTGATTCCGCCGATGTGATCGAACAGCAGGAAGGCGATGGAGCGCAGGGTCTTCTTCCTGACCTGGAACTTCTGCAGCAGAGGGACGAAGTCGTGGACGGCCGCCTTGCTCTCGCCGGTCGACCCGGAAGAGAACAACACCAGCCCGGGACGGCCCTTCTCGACCAGCGCTCGCAGGAACGGATGCGCGGCGCGGGCTTGCCGCTTCCGGTGCGCGATCTCGTCCCCCTGGAATTCCACGACATGCTCGACCTCCGCGATCCGGCAAAAGAGGTCGAAGGTCCTGACGGCGTGGCTCACCGGAACCACGATGTTCCGGTTGCGCACGAGGGCGATGAGCCATGCGATGGACCGTGGGTTGAAATCCGAGCGGAGCGAGACGACGGTCCCGGGCGCAACGCCTTGCCCGGCCAGGACCTGCGCGGCCGCCTCGATGTTTTCGAGCAGCCAGCCGTAAGCGTATGCCTCGTCCCGCCAGATCACGGCCGGATGGTCTTTGCTAGCGCGAAAGCGCTCGAGCAGGAAATCGACCGGCATTCAACTCACCCCGCACAGGTAGAGGACCTGCCCCGTCACCTTCCCGCTCTTCTCCGAGAGGAAGAAATCCAGGACATTGGAAACGTCTTCGAACGTGCCCAGCTCACGGATGGCCTGCCGCGCCAGAAGGTCGCCCATCTTCTGCTCGGAGACGTTGCGGATCAGGTCGGTCGGTATCGGCGATGGGCCGATCGCATTGCAGGTGATGCCGGATGGAGCGAGCTCGCGGGCGAGGACTCGGGTGAGGGTCTCGACGGCTGACTTCGCAGCGGCGTAGGCGGCCTCCCCCTCCAGGGCGAGGGGAACGGCAACGGAAGAAAAGTTCACGATGCGGCCGAAGCGCTGTTTGGTCATGATCTTGCCCGCTTCCCTGCAGAACAGGAAGGTGCCGAAAAGGTTGGTGGAGACGATTCGTTCGACCATGGACAGGGGCGTCAGGAGCGAATGGTTCAAGATGGAGACGCCGGCATTGTTCAGGAGGTGGTCGATCCGGCCGTGCTTCCGGTAGACGCGGGTGACCATGGACCGCACGGCCTTCTCGTCAGCGACGTCCAGCAGGAAATGATCGTAATTCGCATGCACCAGATCGGACTCCGTGCGCGAACAACCGGACACGCAGTGCCCCTTCCCCAGGTAATACTCGGCCAGATAGCGCCCGATCCCCTTGCTGCTTCCGGTGACCACGGTGACCTTATGCATCGGCTGCTCCAACGGAGCTGGAGATGAATTCGGCCAGCGTCCGGACCGTGCGAAACGGGCTCCTGCTTCTCGACATGGCGCTCTCCGAAGTCAGGGAGACTTCCAGGCCGGCGTCCAGCAGAGTGGACTCGATGTCGATGATCAGGTTCACCAGCCCCATGGAATCGATCACGGATTCCTTGCCCAACAGAATCGTCTCCTCCGACGGCGTCACGGGTATATCGTGGGCCTCCAGGTACTCCCTGAGGCATCGCAGGACGATCTCACTGGCTCGAGCTGGGTCCATTCCGGCCGTTCTCCACGACGTAGGCGTACATGTCGGCCACCGTTCGAAATTCCATCAGATCGGAGCGCGGTATGGTCAGCTCGTAGCGGTCGTTGATGGCTTCGAGCAGCGCCAGGACCGACAGAGAATCCCACTCCTCGTATTCCCAGAAGCTGTCCGCCATCCGCACCGTGCCCGGCTCCCTCTCCAGGGCTTGGGCGAACAACTCCAGAAAATCGGCTTCCATACCCTCTCCTTCCTCACACGCGAATCCGGAGGACCAGCGGGATCGGAGCCTCCGGCTCAGCCCCGACCGGCCCGAACGGTCCGCATCATGGACCGTATCGGCAGAACGATGTTGAAGAGGATCCTGTACACGTCGACCAGAATCTCTCCTTTTCGATTGAGCGGAAAGACACTCCTCACGTAGAGATCGCTCTCCACGGAGACCAGCCTGTAGCCTTCTTTCATGAAATAGGGCAGCCGGGCGGCATTGGACAAGCGCAGGGTGCCGAGGAAGTGGCTGTACCCGCGGCCCCTGGCGTACTCCACGATGTCCCGAGTGATGTCGTGCCCGAGCCCCAGCTTTTCATACTCGGCCTTGACGATGTGGAAGGTGAAGCGCAACCCGAAACGCGATCGTTTGAGCCCCCCGATCGCCGCGAGCCGGTCCTTGACCCTCACACCCGTGGCGAACTCGATGTCCTCCGGCAGAGGTGGGTCGACCCGCGTCCGGGTGTTCTCGTCCAGGCTGCGGTAGAACGGGGCGATCTCGTCCAGGGAAAGGTTCTTCAACTGAATCCCGCGCCGGGTCTTGGATTTCATCATCGTCCCGTATCCCGTGCGGATCGCGAGGAACGGAAGGGAAACCGGCTCAGCCGGCCGTGCAATGGATGTCGCGACACGGCCGCGGGAAGTCCCCTCGCAGGATCCGTTTCCTCCACGCCCGCACGTTCGTGTGGTTCCACGCCTTGAAGAGCCCGTCCTTGGCCACGCTCGAAAGACGTATGTGCTCCAGACGGCAGCAGGGGGTCAGGTGGCCGTCGATGTCGATGAACGCCATGAAAAAAGGCCACAGGCAGCGGCGCATGCCCAGCCGATCGATCTGGAAGGCCAGGCCCATTTCCGCGCAGCGCCGCGAAAGATCTTTCCTGAGCCTGTCGTAGCTTCCGGCCCGATGGCCGTCCCGTTGCACCATTGCGAGCACGCTCCCGCTCCGGCCCAGCGTGTTGAAGACGCGCAGGCACTGCGCCCCGATCGAACGGGTCAGCTCCGGCATGCCGAGCGCACCGTCCCAGTTGGACTCCCCCAGGACGAAGTTCACCGTCACGGGGATGTCGGACGATGCGGTGAACTGACGGACATTATCGAGCACCTTCTCCAGGTCAGCGTTTCGAATCTCCCGATAGGTCTTCGGGTCGGCGCCGTCGATGCTGACGCGGAGCTCGGTGAGCTTGGAGGCGGCGAGGGACTGGCGCGTCTCGCCGCTCAACAGGAGCCCGTTCGTGGTGATCGAGATCTGGGGAACGCCCCGGTGCGCGCAATACTCGATCATGCCGATCAGATCCGGATGCAGCAGGGGCTCGCCGCGTCCGAACAGACCGATGTGGTAGACCGATCGGATCTGGTCCAGGATCCGGCGCAGCGTCTCCATGCTCATGTCCGCAGGGACCGAGCCTTCGGCCCTGAGCTCTTCAAGGCGCGAGCACATCTTGCAGCTCAGATTGCATCGGTTGGTGATCTCGATCTGGTAGACGGCCGGGAAGTTGTAGCAATAGGAAGAAGCTCTCTTGCCCAGGAGCTTGACCTCCAGCACCTTGAGGGCCGCCAACGGGCTGGAGCTCAGGACTCCCGCCCGATGCGGGCGCTTGAGATCGTAGCGGGCCATGGCGCGCCTGCGCGGCGCCGGGGCAGCATTCCCAAACACGTTGGCCTCCTTCAGCCGCGATCCGTGCTCGTGCCGAAACGCCGGTCTGCAAGACCGGCCCCGGCGAGGCACGCCTTGAATCGGACGAACGGGGAAAGCCCGCCCGTCATGCAGAGCTCCATGAGTAACAGGGCCTCGGGCCGGCCGGAGAGAAAGACCCTGTCGCAATCCATCCTCGGCATCGCGAACGGATCGTCTCCCAGGCAAAGCCGGCCGACCCGGGTGGAGACGGCCCCGAGAAAAGCGGACTCCTGCACGACCGACCGAAGGGTGAGGTCGTGCTCCCCGTACGGATAAGCGAACAGCGAGGCCGCCCGCTGGAGCCGCTCCTCGAGGGTCTGGCGGGAGGCGCGGATCTCCTCCTTGGCAGCCTCCGGCCCGAGCCGGGTCAAGTGGGCATGGGTGTGTCCGTGGGGTTGAAAGTCGATGCCGCCGGCCGCCATCTCGCGGATCTGATCCCAGGAGAGCATCGGAAAGGCGGGCAGCAGGCCATCGCTGTCGGGCGGGTACCAGTCGGCCGTCTTCCCGACCCTGGACGTCGTCAGGAAAACGGTCGCCGTGAAAGCATGCTCGCGCAGCACCGGGAAGACGTGCTCGTAGTTGTTGCGCAGGCCGTCATCGAAGGTGAGGAACACAGTCCCGGGTTGGATCGGCACTCCTGTGCGAAGATAGTCACACAGGGGCTCGAGAGAGGAGACCCGGTAGCCGCGGCCCCTCAGCCAGGACATCTGCTCCCGGAACAGCCGGGGATGGGTCGAGTACAGGTCTTCGCCCGCTTCCACGGAATGATAGAGGAGGATCGGATAGCGCGGCACGCGAGACATGCCGCCAAACAGGCAGAACGCCTTCATCGTCGCGAGCTTGACAGCCGTCTTGAGCGGGATCACGATGCGCCTCTTCCCCGGATGCCGCTTCTCCCGGCTCGTTCCGTGCGACGACCCGAGGTCGCGCGAGACCCGAGCCCGGAGATCGTTCACTGACATTGCGACAACTCCTTCTCGAACAGCTCGAAGAAATGCTCGATGCGGCTCCGGTTCGCTCCGCTGTCCAAGGACCGGACGGTGAAGGTCATACGCCCGCGAAACGAGGTCAGGACGAGGGTGAAGCAGGGGGGGTAGTGCACCGGCCCCGGAAAGAAAGCATTCTCCACCTCCACGTCACCGAACTCGAGCGCGAGCGGGTCCAGAGCGCCGGCATTGCTCAGGCCGGGTGTCGCGATGCGGTTGCCACGGGTGTTCCCGTCCCTTGCCAGACGATGGAAGTTCGACGTGATGCGCCTCTTCACGACGCGATACGGCAGCACGCGGCACAGACTCTCTTGCAAGGGAAGCCCGCGCAGGCCTGACAGATCTCGTTTGCGCGCCTCCATGTCCTGGTGGACCCTGGAGAGCGTTGCGTCGAAATCATTTCCGAGGTCGTGCCCGATATCGCTGTGGATCACCCCCAGGAGGTTGCATACGGCTCCTGCCCTGCCCTCCGGCAGAAAACGACGCCAGTCGAAAGGAAGGGCGATCCTGAGGCGCAATTCCGGCTCGGGGCGGACGACCGCATGGAGAGCCCTGTGGTAAGCGGTCAGGATGACGTCGTTGACCCCCGCGCCGCGAGCCTTCCCATATTCCCTGATCGCTTCGAACGACTCCGGCTCCACGGTTCGCTGAACGATGAGCGGGGTCCCCGGCCCTGCGCACAGCGGGAAGCTCCAGATCTTGAAAGCCCTGCCGGGGTGCGCATCCCGCCCCCCTCCCCATAAGCGCATTCTATCCCGTACGTCGAGGCTGCGGTAAACCTGGCGGGTGCTCCTGTCGCCCTCGCGGTTCGGCTCCGGCTCGAAGGACGGATCGTCCAGAAGCTTCCGGTAGAAGGCAGCCATCAGGCGACAGAGCTCGCTCAGGCCGCCCCCATCGCCTAGGGTGTGGTGCATCTTCAGGCAAACCGTGTCCTTGGGACCGCGGAACACCCGGACCGTGACCAGCGGCCCCCGCGCAAGGTCAGGCTTCTCCAGCAGGAAAGATCGGAGCGCGGCCTCGCCGTCGGCGGTCTCGACTACCCGGAGGAGGCTCCCCGGCTCGATCTCGCCCGGCCGCTCCCAGTAAGCCTTCCACCATCGCTCCACGTAGCGGGAGCCGGCGATGGGCTCGGCATCGATCAGAAGCCTCACCGCTCTGGCGAGGCGCTGCCCGTCGATGCGGCCGCCCAGACGCATGACGCAGTGGTTCTGGGAGTCCGAGAGGACCTGCAGGAAGCAGAACATCTGATCGAGGTATTGTGCACGGAAGCGCAATGGCGTGATGCTGTGCAAGTCCGAAGCAACATCGTTATGTGTACGCATCCCGAGAGTCGAGAGTCGAGTATCCAGGATTTCTTCACGTCTTGTCAAGGACGATTCCAGCGGAAACACGCTGTCAAGAAGCCCCTCTCATGCTCAAAGGCTTCGTTATATCAAGTCGATTCATCCTTTGACTTGCCGGGTGCGCTTCTCTAGACTTGCACAAACTCTTCGAACCGTTCCTTTCCGAGGGGGCAAAGGGGGGCCCTTATCGATGGCGGAGCCGCTCGGATGAAAAGAGTCGGCATGCTGTTTTCCTGCAGCTTCCAGCCCTACCAGGGGCGCTATCGGCGGGTGTATCTGGAGGCGCAGAGCCTTCTCGACGCGGGCTACGGGGTCACGATCTTCGCCTGGGATCGCGATTCGAAGTACCCGGAAGAAGAGACGCGAGACGGCATCCGCATCCGGCGCTACCGCCGGGGGTCACGCTTCACGGGTACCTCCGGGCCGATCGTGAACCTTCACCACCATGCGGCCTTTGATCAGTGGCTCGTCCGATCCCTCGCGCACGAGCCTCTGGACGTGATCCACTGCTTCAACCTCGACACCATCGTCCCGGGCCTGCTGGTCTCCAAAGTGCGGCGCAAGAAGGCCGTTCTGGACCTTTGCGAGCCGGACTATTACTTCAACTGGCCGGCCGCCTTTGCTCCGGTTCGAGCCGCCACCCAGGTGCTGGAGCGGGTCGCGTCTCCTCTGTTCGACTGCGTCACGGTCCACAACCTCTATCAGCTTCGCAAGTTCCGCGCCTTCAGAGTGAGGCGCCTGGAGCAGATCGCATCGGTGCCGGACTCCTGGGTCTCTCAGGCAACCGTGGAGAAGAAGCACACGCCCGGGGCAGAGGTGACCATCGGCAGAGTCGGCACCATATTCGAGAACAACGGGATCGAAGAGCTGCTGGACGCTTTCGCAAGGCTCCGCAGGACGCACCCGAGAGTGAAGCTGCTGCTCGCCGGCAAAGTGCTCGACTCGTTCCGCACGACGTTCGAGCGGTGCGTAGCTCCGGTCCGGGATGCCTGCGAAGTCACCGGCGAGTTCGACACTTCCCAGTTGCCTGATCTCTACCGGAGACTCGATTTCTCCATCAGCCTGAACCGCAGGGAGTCGGTCTACCGGAACATCACGCCGACCAAGTTCTTCGACTCTCTCGCCTACGGCGTCCCGATCATTTCCTCGGATATCGGAGACTTGCGGTCCTTGAACGAGCGGTACCCGTGCGCCCTCCTGGTCGACGAGACGAGCCCGGAGAGCATCCTTGCCGCGATGAGCGCTCTGGCAGACCATGCGGAAGCCAGGCGGGGATTGGCCCTGAACGGCATCCGCCTCATTCAGGAAGAGTACAACTGGGGTCTCATGTCCAAGCGCCTGGTGGAGGCCTACGAGCGGCTCCTCTCCCGACCGGGAGGAGACTGATGGAGAGAAACTGATGGAGAGCTCCCGTCCGCCCGGCGGACAGGCCCGTGTGTTCCTCGTCTTCCCCTACGACAAGCTCGGGACCAAAGGCTGCTTCCCGCCCCTTTCCCTCCTCTATCTCGGCACCTCGCTGGCGTCGGCGGGATACGACGTGCGTCTGTTCGATGCCGACGAAGACAATCTCTCTCTCCAGGAATCGAGGATGATCGCCGCCATCCTGGCGCAGGCGGGGTCCTTCCGCCCTGCCCTCATCGGCCTCCCCGTCTATAGCATGAACCTGCGGCTCGCCTATCGGATCGTCCAGGCCCTGAGAGAGGCATCGCCGGACTGGCGGATCGTCCTCGGCGGGCCCCATCCGACCGTCATGCCGGCAGAGACCCTGAGCGAGTTCCCCGGGGCCGATTTCGTGCTGCGGGGAGAAGCCGAGCGGAGCATCCTGGGTCTCATGAAGGCGCTCGACGGATGCGGCGACTACTCGGGCGTTGCGGGATTGAGCTATCGCTCGGACGGGAAGGTGCTGCACAACCCGGATGCTCCTCTCATCCGGGACATCAACCAGGTGCCGTTCCCGGCGCGACAGCTCCTGCAGAGCGCCTACGACAAGGGCACCTACTGGCGGATCGGAAGAAAGGGTCCCCTGGACGTGATGATCACCAGCAGAGGCTGCCCCTTCAACTGCAACTTCTGCTACCACATGACGCCCGGCTACCGTGCGCGCTCGCCCGAAAGCGTGCTGGACGAGATCGCAGAGATCCGCTCCAGAGGTGTCCGCAACATCGACCTGCTGGACGACAACTTCACCCTGGACCGGAAGCGCTGCACCCGGATTCTAGATTTCATCGTGCGGGAGAAGATGGGCCTTTCGCTCAAGATCCGCAGCTCCGTCAACACCGTCGACGAAGAGCTCCTTCGGCTCATGAAGCGGGCCGGCGTCGGCGCGATCCTGTACGGCTTCGAGTCCGGTTCGGAGACCATGCTGAGGAGGATGGGGAAGAAGGCAACCGTAAAGCAGAACGCCCGGATCGTGGAGCTGCACGACCGGTACAAAATCCAGTGTTACGCCGGCATCATCATCGGCTACCCGGGCGAGACGCTCGAGACGCTTCAGGAGACGAGGGACTTTCTGCTCAAGGTGAAGCCGACCGGCGTCAACATCTCGATCATGATCCCGCTGCCGGGGACGCGGGCCTACGAAGAGGCCAAGGCCGACGGCACGCTGGTGGGCGACTGGTCGGTCCACGCACCCGACCCCTGGATCCGGCTGCCCTGGGCCAGGGAGTACCGGGATTACGTGGCGGTCCGCAACAAGATCATGAAACGCTTCATGTTCGACCCGGTCGTCGTCTTCAATCTCCTGCGGTACAACTTCCCGGCCATGGACAGGAGGCAGCTCCGCTACGCGATCGGCTACTACCTGCGCTTCTCGCGCATGAACGCTTCCAGCAACTCGGGCTTCAAGCTCAAGAGGGAGGAAGCCATGGAATACCACAGCCGCACGACCGGCCGATCGTAGCGGTTGCACCGAACCCCACCGGTGCCCCGATCTCTATCTCTACATCGACAGCACTTCTTCGGCAGGATCCGATCCGAGCCGACGGACGTAGGCGGGAACCTCCGCCAGCCCGTCGAGCACCACGCTTTCTCCGAGCACCGGCAGGCACCTGGCCAGCGATTCCTTCGATTGTCCCGCGCCGCCGGGCAGCAGGATCACGCGCAGCGCCGCGTTGCTGCCGGTGCGCAGGTCCAGCGAAGAGGATCCCACATAGACCGCGTTCTCCTTGCGCAGACCGAGCGAGCTCAGGAGCTCGACCAGCACCTTGGGATGCGGCTTCCACGCGCCGCACGCATCGGCCGTCTGGACGCCGTCCAGGTGGTCCTCGAGGCCGAGCCGTTCGATCATCCCCTCGGCCGTTTCGCGAAAATGCCGTGAAAGGACCCCGATCTTCATCCCCGCGGATCGCAGCTCCGCGAGGACCTCCTTGGCCCCAGGCCTCAGGAGCACGTGCTCGGCGCACAACTCGCGGAAGCGTTCGGCAAAGAGCCGCGAGGCGGTCGTGAGGAGAGACTCTCCAATGAGAGCGGCCAACATCTGCGGCAGGCCACGCCCCAGCTGCCGGTGGAAGCTCTTGCGGGAGATGCCCCGTTTGCCGAGCGACTGCAGCACCCGCCGGAGGGCGAGGTAAGCGGCCGGGTCGGAATCCACCAGGACCCGGTCCAGGTCGAGCAGGACGCCCAGGATGCGCGTGTCGGGCCTCCGGTGGAATCTGTCCGCGGGCACGCCTGCGGCCACCTGCCCGGGCGGGACCGACTTCACGATCACGGCGTTGGCTGCGACCATGGCGCCCTTGCCGACCACGATCGGCTCGGGATTTCCCTCGAGGACGAAGGAGCCGTGGGAGAACGTCACATCGTCCTCCACCACGACCTTGCCGAAGCCGCAGACGGTGCACCCTTGGCGGATCACGCATCTCTGCCCGATCTCCGCATACTGGGCCACCACGATGCTCGTACCGTGCCACAGGGAGAGGCCTCTGCCGATGCGCGCGCTGGGCGCCAGATCGATGTTGGTCAGCGCCTTGGACGTTTTGTTGATCACCTGGGCCACCGCTGCGAACCCCCTGAGGTGGAGGAAGCGCGAGATGCGGTACAGCAGGGTGGCTTGCACGCCGTTGTCAAAGAGAAGCAGAAGGGCCACGTTGGCGAAGCTCAGAGGCCTCTTCCTGTGCTTGAGGCCGACCAGGACGTCGTAGGTGAAATCGAGACGGAACCAGTCGAATTTGACGATCCCGTAGAGGACCGCCAGAAACAGCACCGCCAGGATCCCGATCCCGATCGGCGGGATCAGATAGATCGCCACGAGGTCGAGAACACCGATGCGCATTGTCCGCCCCTGTGACCGCGCCCGCAACGGCTCACGGCCAGCCCCGGTTGAGAATGAATTGCCTCCTGGAACGGCTGGACAGGAAATAGATCGACTGCAGGAGAAAACCGAGAGCCGGCAGCGGGTCCCTCTTGGACAGGACGGCATAACAGGTGTGGTCCCCTCCCGGGCTCAGGAACGTGCGAAGGTTGCGCCAGCTTTTCCTCGCCCCCAGGAACCAGAGGATGTCGGCCGGTAGCAGCCACCGATAGAACCTGCCGGCCCGGTAATCGGTCACGGGCTCCACGTCACCGGAGAGCGCGATCTCATAGAGCAGGTAAGGAAAGTCGACGCCGCAAAAGACGGCCAGGGGAAGAGACATCCAGAAGCGCGGGTTGATCTCTAGCAGCTTGGGCCGGTTGTCCCTGGGGTCTACCAGGAAATCGATGTGGGCCACCCCCTTCCACCCCAGCCCCTCGAGCAGCTCGGTCCCCAGCCGTACCACGTCGGGGTTCTTCACGCTCACCGCGAAGGTCGCCGGGCCTCCGTTGACCGGATACTGCCGGAGCTCCTGGTAGACGAAGGAGGCGCGCAACCGGGAGGCGTGGTTGAAGAGGAAACAGGCGCTCAGGTGCTCACGGCTGTGGTCGATGAACTCCTGAACGATCGGCTCGCCGTAAATCCGCTTCACCTTGTCATACTTTTCCATGAGATCGCTCGGGTCGGTCGCGTGCTCGATGCCCCTGGCTCCGGAGCTGACGCGGGGCTTGACCAGCACGGGAAAATCGAGCCTGCGTGCGATGTCGCGGATCGGGGTCTCCTCAGGGAAGAACGTCTTCGGCGTAGGGACCCCGGCAGCGGCTGCGGCCAGGACGGTCTTCCCCTTGTCCCTGGCAGTCAGGAGGGCCTCGGTCGGCGCGAGACAAAGACGCACGTGTCGTCCGATCTCCTCTCTGTTGCGGCTGATCAGAACGTTCACATCGTCCCGGAACGAAAGCACCGTCCCGTACCGGCCGGAAGCGATTTCCCGCCTCAGATCGCCCAGGAACGCTTCGGGCTGTACCGTGGGCTCGCTGTAGAGCACTCTCCTGCGGGCATAGCGTGAGTAGAAGGAATAGTTGTAGCGGAACGATTCGCCGCTCGCGACGAAGATACCCCGCGAGCCCAGCGAGCGCACGGTCGCGAGGGACGCGATGGAGCGCGCGTCCGTGACGAAAGCTCCTTTCATCGAAGAACCCTGGCTCCCTGGAGCGAGGCGGGTCTCAAGGCTCCCGCACGGTTTCGCTCGGGTAGCGGACCCTGTAGATCCTGGCGCGGGATGATTCGTAGAGGCGTTCCAGCCAGGGTCTCTGAGATGCATCCACTCCCCGCTGCGCCAAGCCGAACTCTTCGTCTTCGAAGGCGCTCAGCCAAACCAGCGTGACGTGGTATTTCTTCAGGACCTGCAGGAGGTCCTCGGCGCAGAACTCCCGATACGCGGCAGAAACGCGTGCGAGAACATTTTCGTATTCGCTTCGATCGAAGAAGCTCAACTTGCCCCATCTCGGGTCGATGTACCAGAGCGAAGGGGTATTGGTCGAAGTCAGGACGTGCTTGTCCAGGTAAGGGCCGATTTCGTCAGGCGTCAACCCGAAGAAACGAAACTTTATGAACCATCTCTCCAGCAGTTCCTGCTCGGTCATTCCAGGGGTGCTGTAGGCGAAGTGCAAGACCAGCACGTGAACCTGGGTGAAACAGGGAAGAAGGGTCGAGACCTCATCGGATGCCAGCACGACGTCCCGGTCCGTGGCGTTGTGCTTCAACCACTCGAAGTCCGGATAGAACGACTGATATTGCTTCCACCTCTGGGCCGAGGCCTCGTAGGCTGCGATCGGGCGCCGCTCTCTGGCGAGGTAGAATACGAGCTGGGTTCCCACCCCGTTCGCGACCAGGAGGGCCAGCAGGGCCAGTGCTGTCTTGCGGGAGTTCCCCCGGATCCGGCGAACGATGCCCCAGTGCCCCCTGACCTCTGGGAATCTGGCGATCAGGGTGAAGAGAGCGACCCAGACGACCGGCCCATCCACGTACAGCACGTACTTGAACAGACCGAACTGCCGTCCCGTGACCAGATGCTGGTTCTCGCAGATCAGCCCTCCGACCAGAAGGCAGGCCAGGAAGAAGTAGCGCCGGTCCTTCGAGGGATAGAAAACGAGAAATACCAGAACGGGAAGGACTTCGCTCTCGGCCAGAAAGGGGGCTCTCGGCAGAGTGTGAAGCCCGAGCCTTCCGAGGTCCGTGAAGGCCTTCATCTCGGGCGTCTGGAAAAACAGGAAGGTCGAGTAGAGCCATGGGACGCCGATCAGGAGAGCGAGGAAAAAGGCGATGCATAGGAACTTCAACAGGGGCCAGTCCCTGCGCACGGCCAGGAAAATACCGAAAAGGCCGGTCCCGGTAAGCAAGTACATCCAGTAGAAGGGGGCGACGTAGAACAGGAAGCCGCAGCAAAGACCGAATCCGACCGCATAGGCGAGGCGCGCGCGCTTTGCCAGAAGCGCCAGGAAGACGAGCGCGCCGCCGAAAGACAGAAAATTCACCTGAGGGTTGATCAGACGCGCAAACGGAAAGGTCGTGTTCGGAATGATCTCGTCGATCGGGAACCCTCGGTAGCTCGTGAGCACACCGAGCCGGGAGAAAAGCTCCAGCGCGGCCAGGAGCAGCATGTTCGGGATGCCAAGCGTGAACAGGCTCGTCAGCAGGACGGCCGCAGCGCCGAGCGCGCTCAGCCAGACCGAGCCGGTGAGGACGACCAACAGGGCGTAAAGCAGGAGAAAGACGGCCGCGGGCGCCACAAAGTCCAACACCACCGGGACCTGCTCGAAGGGTATCCCCAAGGCCCTCGCAGCCAGGGCCGTGCAGCCGATGGTGGACGAAAAGGGGGGGACTTTGCCGCGCTCGTACTCGACGAAATACGGGCTCGAGTACAGAAAGCCTTCCTCCCCTGCATGGCGGATTTGCGAGCAGTAGCCCCGCTCGTCGCCGGAGCCGAGAAACGGATAGTGGTAATCGGGCCAGCAGTCAAGGATGAAAAGGACGTGCGGGAGGAAGTAGATGAGCCCCACCAGAGCGGCGACCGGCAAGCCGACCCACGCGTATCCGCGCCGCGGCGGCGGTCCAGTGGGGCAACTGCCCGTCGGCCGAGAAGGAGAACCTGCCCCGCCCGCCGATGGTGCCGAATCGTACATTTCTCGGGAGCCTTCTCAGCACGGGAAACCATGGCCGTGGGGAAGAATCTCACCCCTTCGATCCCCGGCACGACACCTGCCATCCTCTATACAAATCCACGGCTCGAGTCAATGCGCGGTCCGAGATCCGCCGTCCGATCCGCGACCGACGTCCCGAGAGCACCTCAGCGCCGGCGGCAGGGCGGACGCGCCTCTCCCGGTTTGTTTGCTTTCGAGGGATCGGCTCAATAGAATGCGCCAAAACGCCCGGAGGCATGTCGAAATGGGCCCGGCGCCGGATCCCAGGACCGTTCTGACCGAGCGGCAGCGCGAGGAGAAGACTTATTTCTCGAGGGAGCGCTGGCCGTTCAAGAGCTGGAAGATCGACGAAAGCATCATCCCTTGGAACTTGCGGGCTTTTGACCGAGTTCTCCTGGAATCGGTCGGCGGCCGGGAAGCTCTCGAAGGGAAACACGTCCTGGATTGCGGGTGCGGGTGGGGAATTCTATCGGTCCTGCTCGCCCAGCGCGGGGCCCGTGTCGCGGCGGTCGACCTCTCCCCCGAGTGTGTGGAGATCGCCAGCAGGCTCGCGCGAGAAAACGAAGTGGAAGAACGGGTCGATGCACGGGTCGGCGTGCTGGAAAAGCTGGAGTTCGGGGACGAGAGCTTCGACATTCTGGTGGGGACGCGGATCCTGCATCACGTGGACATCGAGACGAGCGCGCGCGAGCTGTTCCGGGTTTTGCGACATCCGGGGACCGCGGTCTTCTGGGAATGCACCGACCGAAATCGCCCCTATCGATTCCTGAGAAGGCTCTGGCGCAGCGTCCCCCTGGTGCCGATCAGCGGGACCCGCAACGAGCACCCCTTGACCCGCGAGGAGCTGGACAAGCTCGACCGGACCTTCGGAGGAACGCTCGCGACGCACCCCGCGCCCTCCTCGTTCTTCTCTCACCTGGCCACAGTTCTGACCCGGGGGAAGCTGCCGTTCGCGGAAAGAGTCGCGGGAGCTGTTGACCGGTCGCTCAACCGCGCCTTCCCCGCGCTCGAGGCCCATGGGCTCCACCAGATTCTCGTGTTGAAAAAGAGCTGACCGAGGCGTGGGGGCCGGTGATCCTCGACAAGGGAAGCCGGTCGCCCATCCGGGAAACCCGGACGCCTCGCACGAGCGGTTTTCGACAGCTTGCACGGGGAGATCTCGGGCCATGAAGGTCGCCTGCATCACGCTGGACACGGAACCGGACCTCGGCTCCGACCGCTGCGACATCGAGCTCTTCCGAAACCCGGACCAGCTCGGGCCTTTCCAAGAGGTGATCCGGGAGCACGGAGTGAAGCTGACCGGCTTCCTGGTGACGAAGATCATCCGGGAGAACCCGAAGGCCATCGAGCGTGCGACGGCGGCTCTTCCGATCCGGTTCGAGTCCCATTCCCACCACCATAATCAGAGAGACACCGACTCGGAAAGAGAGCTCGATGACACCATGGAGGCTTACGCGGGTTTCTTCGGCCGCCCTCCCAGAGGCTACAGAGCTCCTAATGGTCTCATCACGCCGCGCGGGCTTGTCCGATTGGCCGCGCGGGGCTTTGTCTATGATTCGAGCATCTTCCCCTCCTGCCGTTTCGATGCGTACGCGTACAACAACCTCGGTCTTCCGGTCGTGCCATACGCGTACAGCACCGCGGCAGGCGAGCTCATCGAGCTGCCCCTGGCCGTGGTCAAGGGGGTGCGGCTGATCGTCTCGCTGAGCTACATGAAGCTTCTCGGGTGGAGGTTCTACGAGGTGCTGATCCGTCGTCTCGGACTGCCGGACATCCTCGTCATCGACACCCACCCTTACGATTTCTTCGTAGGAGGGCACCTTCACCGGGTCTCGGGGTGGAAGCGCTGGGCGCACGCGCGAAATGCCGAGAACGCCCTCGGAATCTTCGATCGACTGCTGCAGGTTCTGAAGCTCTCCGGGTACACATTCCTCTATGTGGATGAGCTTCTGCCTCTCTTGGGCAAGAAAGGTATGAAGCGCATCGATCTTTCGGGAGCGTGATGGGTGCCCGCTACGGGCGCGGTGCTCTCCGCTCCGCCAGGTACAATCCGACCCCGACCAGGCAGCGGATCAGAAAGAGCGCACCGAAAAGAACTCCGATGAGGACCCCTTTTTCCGGCGGAATTCCGTAGAGGCCGAGGAGATAGGCGAACCCGGACTCTCTGACGCCGATTCCGGCCAGCGAGATGGGGAGCGTCTGCACAAGGAAGACGAGGGAGCTGATCCACAGGATATCCAGTACGGGCAGGTGGACCCGCAGAGCGAAAAACAGGCAGAGGAACAGAAGGAGCAGGCAGAGTTGGACGCAAACCGACAGGACGAGCCCCCATCCCATGACTTTCCATGCGCCCTGGTAGAGCCGGCCGGCGGCCACCACTTTGTCCCAGAGGACACGGAGGCGAGCGGGCAGCCGGCTGGCCAGAGGCCTGGTCAGGCGCTCGCAGGCATCCTGGAGGGACGGGATCAGCAGATAGAGAAAAAGAAGGCACACAAGGGCCGCAAACGACCAGAAAACCGGAAGGAAGGCTCTCTTGAACGGAGCCAGACGATCGTCCTCGATCAGGAGCAGGGGCATCCCGGAGGCGAAGAGCGTCGTCGCGAGAAACAGGATTTTCTCGACGGCCAGAACCACCAGGAATTGGCCCCTGCCCGAGCGGTTCCCGGTGATCTTGTACCAGCGGAACAGATTCGTGCCTACTCCGGCCGGGAGAAAGGCCGCGTAAAACCGGCTGATGATGTCGACCGTGAGAATCCGGACGAAGGTCGGCTGCAGAACCGTCGGCTTGAGCAGGCGCAGCAGTCGAACGGCGACGGGGACTTCGCTCAGCATGAAAAAAAGAAAGGCAAGAGAAAAGAAGCGCAGGTCGATCGACCGCAGCGCCCCTACCAGCAGATGGAGATCGACTTGAGCCGCAATGAGCCAGAGAAAGAGCCCCGAGATGCCCACCCTCAGGAGAAGGCCTCCTGGGAGCTTCCTCGGCAGGCTCGCGGAATCTCCCGCGAGGCCCGGCTCTTCGGGTTTGCCGATCGGGCTGGTCGCATTCAAGGGAGGATCGATCCGAGACCGGCGCTCTGCGCCGATTGGGGCCAGAGGGTTGCGCACGAAACGCGGCCTGGGGGTTCTCCGAGAACGGCCGACGGGGCTGGGATCAACGCCACCACGTCTTGACGATGGTCCTGACGAATCTCAATCCGTACCACCAATTCGTTCCTTTCTTGCTCTCGCCGTATTTCCTGCGCAGGATGGTAATCGGCACTTCACCGATCCGCAGACCCTTCTTGGCGGCGTCGATGATCGCTTCCGCGGCGTAGTACTGGTCTTGCACGAGGCGGAGCTCGCGGATGGCTTCCACTCTGAAGGCGCGATAGCAGCTCGAGCAGTCGGAGATTCTCGTGCCGGCCAGGAAGTTGATCAGGCGGCTGAACAGAAGGACGCCGACCAGTCTGACCGCGGAATCCCTCTCGCGGGCGCCGAGAACTCTGGAACCGATGACGAAATCCAGACGGTCTTCGATGATCGGTCGCACCAGGCTCTCGACTTCCTCGGGCCGGTGCTGACCGTCCGCATCCATGGTCACGACGATCCGGCACCTGCCTTGCAGCGCCACGTCATACCCGAGGCGCAACGCGGCGCCGCCGCCCCGATTGATCGGGTTCCGGACCACCGCAAACCCGATCTCCTTCGCCACATCGGCTGTCCCGTCGCAACTGCCATCGTCCACCACCAGGGCACCCACGTCCACGCCGCACACCTGCCGCGGCAACCGGGGCAACACTTCTCTCAAGCTCTGCGCCTCGTTCAAGGCCGGGATGATGACGGTGATCGGCCGGATGCCCCTTTCTCCACTCGAGTCGAGCGTCCCGGATGCGATCTTCCGCACCAGCCCGTCGAACTGGCGGTCGCGGCTGGCGGAAGAGATCCGGTGAAAGAGGAACCAGACCCAGAGGATCATGTTGGAAACGATGAGCAGCGCAATCAGCCGCCCGTACGCCTCGCCCTGGAGAGCCATCATGCTGACGAGGATGCTGATGCTGTTCGGATAGAGGCCGACCGTAAACAGGGCCGTTCCGAACAGAAACAGGACCATGAATTCGGCGCGCCGGATCCGATGGGAGCGGAAACGACCAAAGCCCCAAAAAGCGATTCCCAGTCCCAGGAAAATACCCGCGAGTCGAATGAGAATCAGAGCCTTCATGGTAGTGGCGCCCTACCCTGGCTTCTGCAGGCGGACTGACCTGCCGGGTGTCTCCTCAAGGGTGTTCCCACAGTCCTCGCTGCGATGGGTCCGAGTCCGTGCTCCTATCCCTTCCGTGCCACGAGCAAGACGTGATAGTCGAAAAGGAAAGGGCACAGCGACTGCAGGAGGTCTTCGATCCTGTTCAACAGAAGCCACAACCGCCGCCCGCCGAGACCGGTCAGAGCCAGCGGAACGAACAGACCCGAGATGTCTTTCTGCAGAGAAGTCTGCAGCCCCGCTTCCTGCAGCATCCGTCTCATTTGCTCCGGGGAGCGGTGCTCGAACAGAGTCGACTCGTGGGGGATGTGCATGGCATTGGCGAGCCCGAGCATGAATCTTCGATATGCGGAATGGCGGTTTCCCTCATAGATCAGAAAGGTGCCTCCGGACTTCAGGCATCGGCGGACTTCCTTGAAGACCGCCGTCGGTTCTTTCAAGTGGTGGACGACCCCTTTCATCACGATCGCATCGAATGCCTCGGGCTCGAACGGCAAGTGCTCGCCCGACCCTGTCACCAGCCTCGCCCGGGGTGAGAACTTCCTCGCCAGGGCAAGGCTTTCCGGCCCCGGGTCCACGCCGGCGACGACCGGAAAGCGGTGCTGGACAGAGGAGAGAAAATTGCCTATGCCGCAACCGATTTCCAACAGACGGGCGACATTGCCGGGGGTGATGGCCGACAGGATGAGATTGTTTTGCCGTTGGTAGAGTATTTGCAGCCCATGGGATCTCCGGAGCTTCCTGCCCATGCGGACGGCGATGGCGTCGCTCCCGTTGATCTCCTCATTCAAGTAGTCCGGGTGCTCCCGCGGGGGGTCCGCAGGCTTCGACTTCTCCATCCTCATCTTCATCCCCGAGGGTTCAGTCTCCGGAGACCCAGGCACGCGGCGGAGCGCAGCGCTCCTGCTGCCAGCCGGGGTGAGGCCGCTTCAGGGGTGGATCCCTGCGGACCTGGCCGCGATGAGCCCGCTTGCGGTGAAGGCGTGGGAGATCGGCCGCAGGTAGAACAGCAGCGGCCGCGGGCCGTACATCTCGGGCTTGCCTTCCCAGCTTCCGTCCGCCTTCTGGCGTTCCAGCAGGTAGGCCACGGCCTCGCGCACGATGCCTCGGCGCTGTTCCGGATTGCCCCTGCACATCTCCGCTATGGCCAGTCCGGTGGCGCTCGCGCAGGACGGCGTGCCGGGGGTAATCCCCCAGCCGCCGTCACTGTTCACAGCCGAGACCAGGGCCGCCCTGCCCTTGATCGAAGCCGAGCTCTCGGCGGGCAATGCGCGCAGCAGGGAGGCCTGCACGAACGGGAAGTTCCGGCACAACCCTCCCATCCATCCGCCGTCGAGGTCCTGCCGCTCCTGCATCCAGCGAAAAGACCTGGACAAGTCGATGGAAGCCGTCCCGCCGCATTTCGAGACCGCCTCCACGATGTGACCGAGGACCTCCGGAACGACCGCATCCCCGGCCGACTGCCAGGTCGTCCACAGCCCCGAGCCGTCCTGGCTTCCCTCCAGGAACCGGACTCCGGCCACAAGCGCGCTCTGCATGCGCGCTCCACTCTCTGCCGAGGTTCCGTTTTCCTTGGCGTCGTTGAGCGCCAGGAGAGCGTGCGCGGTCGATTCGTTGTCGGACACGATGCCGGATGCGTAGCCCCAGCCCCCGTCCCCGTTCTGCTGGCGGAGGAGGTACTCCAGGGCTTGAGGCAGACACTGGTTGTGAAACTCGCGGTTCCCCTGGAAGGCCCGGATCATGGTGGAGGTGGCCCATATGTCGAGGTTCACATAGGACCAGTAACCCTCTTCGGTCTGAGTGCGCGAGAGGTACCGGGCTGCCTGCCTCGCTTCCAGCTGAAGGTTCGCCTCGTGGAAGGCCAGGAACGCCACGGCGGTCGAGACCGGGTTGTTCCACATCGAGCCGTCTTCCCACTGCAGCCCCTGCAGGATCTCGACCGGACGCAGGTCTCCCAGGAGAATCCTCACGGAGAGCAGATCGGAGAGGGCCCACGGTTTCCAGGCCTTGCGCTTCTCCGCCGTTTCGGTCAGCTCCTGCAGCTGAACCAGGATCTTCTCTTTGGCGACGTGGCTGTTCAGCGCCCGGCCCATGGTGGTGGCCAGGGCGGCAAGGATTTCGGTCTTCCGCAGAAAGATCGGATCGAACAGCAAGGGGTCGGACAGGTCGATCGCCCCGAACCGTTCCATGGCGAGCGAATAGGCCATCTGCTCATAGATTTCCGCCACGCGATGGTGGCTCTGGACCGACTGGCCGCGGAGCCACAGGCGAGCCTTCTGTACCGCCTTGTCGTACTCGCCCTTCTTGTCCAGGGCGACCAGCACGATGGCGGTCTCGAAGATGCGCGGGCTCGAGGAGCCGGACCATTTGCCGCTGGCGTCCTGCGTGTCGATGGCCAGGCCGACCGCCTTGTTGATGGCGCGCGTAACACCTCCGTCCGGCCCCCGCAGTTGCTGCAGCGCCTTCTGCACCGCCACCGTGGTGATCTCTCCGTGCTGCACCACCTCTCGTACCAGGTGCTCCAGCTCGTCCCCCCGGGCACCCAGGCTCAAGGCAATGCTGCGGGCGTGCAGAGACATGTGCCCTCTCTGAATGCCTTCGGAAGCCAACGCCCGCAGCGCCGCCAGATTCTGCGCCAGCCCGACCGCGGCCGCGATGCGACCCAGGTCGGTTGCCCTCTCGATCTTCATCAGCTTCAAACAGGCCTGGGCGACGCGGTTGACCGACACCCCCCCTCCCACGATCCCCACGGCCATCGGGAGCTTCAGCTCGCCTCTCAGGAACTTCCCTGCGGGCGTCTCTTCCGTGCGCCAGATCGCCAGGGGCCTGTAGCTGCCGTCCCGGCAGGCGTAAGCGTGCGCGCCTGCTTCCACTCCGCGCCAGTCGTTGCCGCAGGCGATGACCACGGCGTCGACTCCGTTCATGATGCCCTTGTTGTGCGTGGCTGCCCGGTATGGGTCCCTCTCGGCCAGGATCGAAGCGGCCACGATCCCTTCGGCGACCTGCTCTCCGGAAAAATTCTTGGTCACGAGGCTGCTCACGGGAATCCGGGCCCGGCTCGTCACACAGCGGCGCGCGGCCAGGTTGGACAGGATCTTCAGGCCCGTTCGGCCGCCCGTAAGCTGTGTCAGCGGGCCGGCCATCTGTTCGCAGGCGGTGTTGATGAGGTTCGCCCCCATGGCGTCGCGGCAGTCCAGGACGACGTGGATCACCACGTGGCCTTCGGTCCGATCCAGGACGCGGAACTCGATGTCTCTGGCTCCTCCCCCTCGCGCCTTGAGCCGCGGGTGAATCTGATCGATGCGGAGCAGCAGGTTCTCCTTCTCCGCTTCGACCTTCGCCCGGGCCGCCTCCACGTCCTCGATGTCCCGGATCTCCACCTGACCGATCATCAACGGGTCGTCGCATTCGGTGAAAATGCCCCCTCCATCCCGCGCGAATTTCGCGCCGAACGAGGCGGCCGCGATGACCGATGGCTCTTCGATCGCCATGGGGATCAGCACGGCCCTTCCGTCGACCACGAAATTCGTCGCAATGCCGAGAGGGACATAGGTGACGCCGATGACGTTCTCGACGGTTGCGGCCGCCACCCGAACGGCTTCCTGAGAAGCCGTGATCAGAGCCGTCTCTTGCTCGGTCAGCTCTCCCATCTTGAGCAGCAGATCGAGGCGTTCTTCAACCGTCAGGTTGCGAAAACCCGACAGGTTCGATAGCTCCTTCACCGGCAATCCTCCTGCGTGAGTTCCGATCCGAAAAGGGACGCGAGCGGCGCGCCCCGCCCGGTCACTTGCGGAAGGAACTGTACATAGAATATCCTGCGTCTGTCAACGAAGATCACTCCGAAGCAGAAAACGGTTACACGGCGATTCTCCGGCGTCGAAAGGACAGCACGTTGGACCCGACCATCCTCCGCAAGCTCGAGCACATACGGATCTGCCTCGAGGAGGACGTGGAGCTCGGCGAGAGCTTTCTGGACGACGTAACGCTCATGCACCAGTGCCTTCCCGAGCAGCGTCTGGAGGACGTGGACACCTCCTCGAATTTCCTCGGGAAGCGGCTCGAGCTTCCCCTGGTGATCGCCGCCCTCACGGGGGGATGCCAGGAAGCCGAGCCGATCAATCGCGCGCTTGCGGCCGTGGCCGCCCGCACCGGGATCGCCTTCGGCGTGGGCTCGCAGCGGGCCATGCTCGAGACCCCTGCCCTGCTGCCGACTTTCTCCGTCCGGGACGTGGCGCCAGACATCCTGCTGCTGGGGAACCTGGGCATCACAGCCATCAGGAAGTATCCTCCGGAGAAGGTCCACGAGGCGGTCCGCGCCATCGGGGCGGATGCCCTCTGCGTCCACATCAACGCCGCCCAGGAGCTGTTTCAGGCCGAAGGGGACGTGGACTTCGGGTCGTGTTCGGAGGCGCTCCGCGCGCTCTGCCGCGAGGCCCCCTACCCGGTGATCGCCAAGGAAGTCGGGTGCGGCATCAGCCGTGAATCCGCCCTCGCCCTTCAGGCCAGCGGCGTCTCGGCCATCGACGTCGGCGGCCGTGGAGGCACCAGCTGGGTGCTGGTGGACAGCATTCGATCCGGAAGGGACGCCACCCGTTTTCTCTCCTGGGGCATTCCGACTGCGGTCTCCCTTCTGGAAGCGCGCGCGGCCGCCCTCCCGCTCATCGCCACCGGGGGAGTGCGCAACGGCCTGCAGATGGCCAACGCCATCCGGCTCGGGGCCGACGTCTGCGGCATCGCCCTGCCCTTCCTCAGGGTCCTTCATCGTGAAGGCGAGGAGGGGCTCGAGCGGTACGTGAACGGGCTCAAGCGGGACTTCTCCTTCGCCCTCTACCTGACCGGTGCGAAGAACGTGGCGGAGTTTCGCACCAAGGGGTTCGTGCTGGGGAGCAGGATTCTGCAGTGGGCGCAGCAACGGTGTCTGCCTTTGCCCATGCTGTCGCCTGCGCCGCTTTGACGGTCGCGCCCCTCTGCAGCGGGTGTCGAAAAACACCCGCTTGAGAGGCTGTTGAGAAACGGCCAGATGCAAGGCGCGTGAAATCCCGAGGAATGAGGCGTACCTGGCAGTACGCCGCAATGACGAGGGATGAGCGCAACGCCGCAGATGGCCGTTTCTCAACAGCCTCTCAAGCGGGGCGGGCTTGCCCAAACCTCTCTCTTCCGACGTGCTGACATGCTCAAAGAAAAAGCTCGAATGCTCCGGAAGACCTACGTGGCGCTGGATCTGCTCGTCACGGCTCTCTCCCTGGTACTGGCGCTGCTCGTTCGGTTTTCGTTCGACGCCGCTCCGCCCAATTTCGAGCTGGTCAAGAAATACCTGGCCACACTCTATTTTGCCCTGCCGCTCTGGTACTTTCTGCTGCGCTTCAACGGCCTGTACGAATCGCGCCGCACCGACAACGCGCTCAAGGTCTCCTGGATTGCCGCGAAGAGCGTGGCCGAGGGGATCGTGCTCCTGATCCTGCTCGCCTATGTCATGAAGGTGGCCCCGATCAGCCGCTCGTTTCTGTTCCTGTTCGGGGGCATCAACGTATCTCTGCTGGTCCTGGAGAAGGCCCTGCTCAAGAAGCTCCTGCACGCGATCCGGGAGAAGGGATACAACTTCAGAAGGGTGCTCATCGTCGGGTCCGGCGTGCGGGCCCTGTCCGTCGCCCGAAAGATCCTCTCCCACCGGGAATGGGGTCTGCAAATTTTCGGTTTCCTCTCCCACAGCCCGGCGGACGTCGGCAAGTCGATCGAGGACGGCGGGCAGGTCCTGGGGACACTGAGCGATCTTCAGCAGGTCATCTCCTCCAGCCCGATCGACGAGGTGCACATTGCGCTGCCTCTCCTGAACCTCGACACGATCACGCGCATGCTCGAGATCTGCGAAGAGCAGGGCGTCCGCGCGCGGGTCATGCTGGACCTCTATTCCCCGACGATCTCCAAGGTCCACTTGGAGGACTTCCACGGGACTCCCATGCTCACCTTCACGGCAAGTCCCGTGGAAAACTGGCAGATGTTCCTCAAGGCGGCGCTGGACCGTAGCACAGCCCTGGTCATGCTCTCGGTCCTGTGGCCGCTCTTTCTGATCGTGGCGCTGCTCATCAAGATCGACTCGGCGGGACCCGTCTTCTTCGTCCAGGAGAGGGTCGGACTGTACAAGCGCCGGTTTCGCATGTACAAGTTCCGCACCATGGTGGACCGCGCCGAGGAGCTTCTGCCGGAGCTCTCCGGCCTGAACGAGCTCTCGGGCCCGGTGTTCAAGATGAAGCGCGACCCGCGGCGCACCCGTGTCGGCCGGATCCTGCGCATGGCGAGTCTGGACGAGCTTCCCCAGCTGCTGAACGTGCTGCGGGGGGAGATGAGCTTCATCGGCCCGAGACCGCCCATTCCCTCGGAGATCGCGCAGTACAAGCCGTGGCAGTACAGGCGGCTCAGCATGAAACCCGGGATCAGCGGGTTATGGCAGGTGAGCGGAAGAACCGAGCTGGACTTCGATCGCTGGATGGAACTGGATCTGTTTTATATCGATCACTGGTCCCTGAAGCTCGACTTCATGATCCTCTTGAAGACCTTGCCGGCGGTGTTGCTGGGACGCGGCGCATCCTGAACGCGCCTGCCGCCGGAGCCTGAACGGCCTGCGGTGGGACGTTCTTCGCCCGCCTGTCAGGCCATTTCTCGGAAGAGCCTTCCCCACTTGGTCTCCAGCATCTGGCGCACCCGTTTTTTCCCGATCACAGGATACCAGAAGGCATCGTAATATCCGCGCGACGCCAGGTAGGACCACGGCACGATCCGCGTCCTGAGCAAGGTCTTCTCCAGCGGGTTGAGGAGCCCGTGGTAGATCATCTTCTGGCCCCGGCTGGCAAAGTTGTCCGTGCTGCGAAAATGCCAGTTGACCTCGGACACGTCTTCGCCCACGAGGTCGATCTCCCGCAGGTCCCCGCAGCCCAGTCCGTTCTCGTGCGCCAGCCGGATGAACTTGAGGGACAGGGGATCGAATCCCATCATGTGCGCGGCGACGGCATCGATGGCCACCATGTCTCCGCTGGCCAGGATGTAGTCCTTCTCGTAGGGGACCATGGCGCGCGGCCCCGCGCCGTCGCCGACGAAAGTTCCGTCCATCACGGCGAACAGGCCGCTGAAGATCTCCTTCTGGATGGTGAGCAGATCGACCAGGGTTTCATGAATGGTGGCGTGCGCCCAGTGGCGCTCATGGTGCAGGAGCGCCCCGAAAGCGTTCTTCATGGCACCGGTCATGGTGGTGAAGACGTGGGTTTTCATGGTGGGAAGGTGCAGGATGTTCTCTCCGAAGAACCTCTTCGGTATGTAGAGCCCCTGCGGGAATACCTCGTGCAGGGTCAGCATCTTCCCCCTGGGCTCATAGCGCACCCATTCACCCTTCTCCACGAGGGCGCGAAACTCCGACAGCCGCTCCGGCTGGAGGTGGACGTTTTCCAGACCGTACTTTCCGACCACGATCTGCTTCTGCTTGTTGTTGACCTCCCCGATCTTGCCGTCCACCACGACCGTGCGGTTGTGGCACCCGTAGAGGTTCTCTTTCGGAAAGCCGTCCTCGAGGAGCGTTCGGATCACCCCGTCCAGCTGCCACGGCGTGGTCGAACATCCCGGGAAGAAGAGCTGCCAGGAGACGTTGATCTTGAGACAGACCCTGCGGTCCTTGGCGAGGAATCTCTCGTGTTCCGCCATGCGCATGAGTCGCCCGTAGTCGCCGACCACCGTCTCCGGGCAGGTTTTGAGGATCGCTACTCTGGATTTCGGCATGGCGTGGCTCCCTCACCTCGACTCCAGGCCTGGGGCATCCGGGCACCTCGCGCGCACCTCGCACGCGCCGCGTGCCGGCTTGCCTTCATGCTTGTTTCAATTTGTTTTTCGTTATGATACTAAGGAAACCTAACACACGCGCTCCGAGGCCGTCAATGCGAAGAAGCGGCGCCCCTTCGGCTCGGGACGCCGGGGACGCCCGCTCGGTCCCGGCCAGGTCCCGGCAGGGTCGCGCGGCGTCTCAGGCCGGGTGATCTGCGAGAGAGGTGTTCATTTCCCCATGATCATACAGTGTCCCCAGTGTCACCGGACGTGGTCGGTCGAGCAGGATTCGATTCCCCTGCAGGGAATCGAGATGCACTGCAGTCAATGCCAACTTTCCTTCACGCTGCGTGCCCACCGGGGGGCCGGCGGCGGCGACCCGGAGCCTTCGCTCGACCGGACCCGGCGGAGCGCGGCCGAGGAGGCCATGAGCCCTCCTGCCGCACCCCTGCCGGCCTCCGCCCCGCGACCGGAGATCCTCGGCATCCCCCTGAATGCTTTCCTTCAGAAGGATGAGATTCCGTATCCGGTCGTCCAGGCCTACCAGACCGGCCGCCAGGCCAGGAGCATCTTTGCGGACATCGGAGTTCCCCTCTCGAGGCCCGGGATTCGCATGGTCGACGATGACGCTGTGGAGCCCTACGGCGATCCGGAACCGTCCAGCCCGCTGCATGCCAGGGGAGGAGAGCTGGGGACCGCGCCGATTGCTCTGGAACAACGCAAATACCGGAAGGGACGGACGAAGCCGCTCCGCGTCTGGCCGATCGCATGGGTCGTCCTCCTGCTCGTGGGAGCCGTTGCCGCGGGCATCCTGATCCGCAAAGAGCTGCAGGATCGGACGCTCCCGAGCGCGTCGGAGCTGCTGGCCAGGGTTGCGGGCCTGCTGCCCTTCGGCGAAAAGGACGGGGGGAGCATCCAGTTCTCGGACCTGAACAGCTATTTCATCACCACGGGCAAGGGGCAGACGCCGGCCTTTGTGGTCGAGGGGAGAGTCACGAACCACTTCCCGGTGCCCTGCAATTTCGTCCAGGTCAAGGGTGTTCTTTTCGATCAGAAAGGGGACCGCGCGGCGGAGGAGGTCGCTTACTGCGGCAACGTGCTGCGAAAACAGGACATCCAGACGCTCCCGCCGGAGAAGATTCAGCAGACTCTGCAGAACATGTCCGGTTCGGCTCTGTCGAACTTCAACATCGAGCCCGGGAAGTCCATCCCGTTCATGCTCGTCTTCTTCAACCCGCCGGAAAACGTCTCCGAGTTCAGCGTGGAGATCTTCCACTACCAGAAAAAGAAAGAGCCGGGGGCGGGAGGACCCCCTTCGGACCCGCTTTGAACGACACCCGGGGCCGCCGGAGTCCGCTCAAGTTTTCTGGCTCTTCTTGGGGGGGGTGCTTTCCTCCGGGATCTCTTTGACGGACGGTGTGATGTCGATTTCTTCCGCCTCCCGGGTCGCCTTCTTGAAGTTGCGAATGCCCTTTCCCAAGGCTCCCCCGATCTCGGGCAGCTTTCCGGCGCCAAAGATGATCAGGACGATGACGAGAATGACGATGAGCTCCGTGGGTCCGATCGGCCCCAGCATGGCTTCTCTCCTTACTTGCAGACAGTCCGGAAACGCCGGCCAGCGCGCCTGTTGCGAACACGGCGAAGTCGGAGATTGCGAGGCTTGGCGAAGCAACCAACCGAGTCAAGCCCCTGCGGCGTAGTGGCTACGCATGTCCAACCGAGAACCTCGCCTGCCCTGCATCCGGGCATTCCGGGCCCGCCTCTGTAATGAAATCGAGCCTCGCGCGACAGACTCTTGCCTGGTTGCACCGAACCGTGCAGAAACCTTGTGTAAGTTTAGGGGTTTCCCTGCGCAAATGCAAAGAGGGGCCGGGCCTACGCGCGAGACGTCCGGCCGAGGGCCCCCAGGCGGCTGGCGCCTTCGTCCGGGGTAAGGCCCTCCACCCGGATGCGTTTGCGGGGGGAGGCGGCTCCCCTGTCGATGTGGAAGCGGGAGACCGGAAGCCCGAAGGACCGGGCCAGCAGCCTGAGGCAGCTCTCGTTCGCGTCCCCTCGGACCGGCAGGGCTCGCACGCGGACCTCGAGGGCTCCGTCCTCCCGCAGGCCCGAAATCCCGTCTTCGCGGGACCGGGCCTTTACGCGCACCCAGAAGTAGAAGGGCGGCCCCTGCCCGCCTCCGCTCTTGCGTGCTGCCGTGCCCATTTCGCTCTCCGGTGGCGCTACCCGTCGCGCGACTATCGTGCGAGCTCGGCGGAGCGTTTGCTGGCCGCCTCCACCGCACGCATGACCAGCGCACGAAAGGCCCCTTCCTCCATCACCTTCAGCCCCGACATGGTGGTTCCGCCGGGTGAAGTGATCGTCTCCTTGAGGGAGACGAAATGCTTGCCGGACTCCGCGGCCATATGGGCGCTGCCCAGAACGGTGTGAAGAGCCAGCCGGCTGGAAACGTCCCGAGGCAGACCCAGATAGACCCCGGCGTCCGCAAGCGCCTCCAGGAACAGAAAAACGTAGGCCGGGCCGCTGCCGCTGAGCCCGGTGACGACGTTCAGATGGTCTTCCTTGGCAACCACGACCGAAATTCCGATGGTGTCGAAGATCTTTTGCGCGATGCGCCGCTCCGCCTCCACGACCGCCGGGCAGAAGTAGATGCCGGTGGTGCTCTTCCCCACGAGAGCGGCAGCGTTCGGCATCACGCGCACGACCTTGGCGCCCGCTCCGAGCCTGGCCTGGATCCATTCCGTCGTCACCCCGGCCGCAATGCTGATCACCAGCGCGTGCCGGGGCAAGGACCCGGCGATTCCTTCCAGGACCGCTGCCATCTCCTGCGGCTTCACCGCGAGCAGGACGACATCCGCCTCCCGCACCGCTTCACGGTTATCCGTGTGTGCGCGCACGCGGCATTCGCGCTCCAGGATCTCTCTTCTCGAAGGGTCCGGGTCGCTCACGCTCACCTGGCCGGGCGCGAAGACCCCTGACGCCAGCAACCCGCGCACCAGTGCCTCACCCATCTTGCCGGCTCCCAAACAGGCCAGCTTCCATCCATCCTGCTCTTTCATCTTCATCCCGCTGACTCCTTCTCTGCCCTTCTCACGCCGGTCTCGCGCCGAACAGGGCCGATCCGATCCGCACCATCGTTGCCCCCTCTTCGATGGCGATTTCGAAGTCTGCCGACATCCCCATGGAAAGCTCTTTCAGACAGGCCTCCTCGATCCCCTGTCGCAGCAAATCGTCGCGCAGCGCGCGCAAGGCGGCAAAACAGGGCCTCGCCTGCTGCGGGTTCTCGAAAAAAGGGGGCATGGTCATCAGCCCCATGCATCTCAACCCGCGGATGGCAGAAGTCGCCTTGACCAGCTCGAAGACCTGCTCCCCGGCCGCTCCCGACTTCGAAGGCTCTTCGGAGAGACGCACCTGGACCAGGACGCCCAGGTCCCCTCCGGCCTCCCTCACATGCCGCCCGAGGGCTTCCGCGACCCTGAGGCTGTCCACCGTCTGGACCACGTCGAACAGGTGCGCCGCGGCCTTGGCCTTGTTGCTCTGAAGGTGGCCGATCATGTGCCACTGCACCCCTGGAACCCTGAGCCCCTTCTTTCTCTCGGCCTCCTGGACGTAATTCTCGCCGAGGGCGCTCACACCCGCTTGAATGGCCTCCTGGATCTTCTCCTCGGAAACGGTCTTGGTGACGGCGATCAGTCGGACCTCCTCGGGGGAGCGGGACGCGCGGCGGGCTGCCCGGGCGATGCGCTCCAGGATGCACTGCAGGTTCTCATGGATCATCGACATGTCTGCGCCGCTCCGAGCGACGGGCACGCACTCTCCCTGAACGTCACCGGATACCGAAACGCTCGAAAAGCTCGGCCAGCCTCTCCAATGGCAAGCCGACGACGTTGGAATAGGAACCGTCGATCCTCTCCACCAGCCGCCCGCCCAAACCCTGAATCGCGTACCCGCCGGCCTTGTCATAGGGTTCCGGAGAACCCACGTAGGCCTCGATTTCGGCCTCGGCCAGCGGCCTCATCCAGACTTCCGTGCAGACGACTTCGCTCGAAACGAGTCCGCGCAGCGGGTGGAGCAGACAGATCCCGGTCATCACCTCGTGCTTTCTGCCCTGCAAGGTCCTCAGCATCGAACGCGCTTCATGGGCATCTTGCGGCTTCCCGAGGATGGTGTCGTCTACGACGACAATCGTGTCCGCACCCAGAATCCAGTCGACCCTGCAGGGCAGGTCCCGTTGTCGTCCCTCCGCTTCCCGGGCTTTGAGCGTGGCCACCCGCAGGGCGTACGCGACGGGCGGCTCTGCGTTCCGGACGCCCTCGTCCACGTCACAGGGGAGCACCACGAAGTCTGTCACCAGGGACTTGAGCAGCTCGATTCTGCGCGGAGACGCCGAAGCCAGCAGGACCGCCATGTTCGACGACTCACCCATCGGCTCCCCCTCCCCCGCCCTTCCCCCTCAGGGAGGAAGCGATCGGACCTCTCATAGCATCTTCTCCTTATGGGAAATCGCTGGCCGTGTCAACGAAGCGCCGGCGGGCGAAGCGCTTCCGCCGGCAGCAAGACCGGGCGACCTTGACCGTCCCGTACCCCTATGGTAGCGTACGGAAAGGGCGCTGTGGCAAGCAGGGAGGGCCGGTCGTACGATGCTGCAAACCCTTTCCGTCACCTCTCGGAACCGCTGTGAGCTGATCGACATCACCGATTCCGTGCAGGAGGTCATCGCCCGGTCCTCGATTCAGGACGGTTCCTGCCTCTTGTTCGTCCCTCACACGACAGCCGCTGTGACCATCAACGAAGGAGCCGATCCCTCTGTGCGCGAGGACCTCCTTGCACAGCTCTCCGTACTGGCGCCGCCCAACGCCGCTTACCGGCATCGGGAGGGAAATGCCGGTGCCCATATCAAAGCGACGCTCGTCGGCGCCTCGGAACAGGTGATCATCCGCAAGGGGAAGCTCGTGTTGGGGACCTGGCAGGCGATCTTTTTCTGCGAGTTCGACGGGCCGAGACAGCGCAAAGTCAACGTTCTGGTTCATGCGGACCGAGCGAGCGCCAGCGGTTCCTGAAACGCTTCATCGGGGAGACACAAGAGGTGGGACGCCGTAGAAAGAAGGACCTCCAGGCCGGTCAGACCCGCGTCATCAAGCGATATGGAAACCGCAAGCTCTATGACACCCAGCAGAGCCGGTACGTTACACTGGAGGAGATCTCCCAGATGATCCGGCAGGGCCAGGACGTCCGCGTGGTGGACAACAAGTCCCAGGAGGACCTGACCAACGTCACGCTCACCCAGATCATGCTGGAACACGAGAAGAACAAGACGAACCTCCTGCCTCACTCCCTTCTCAAGAATCTCATCCAGCAGAGCGGCGAATCGATATCCGAGTGGCTGCAGAGGGGAAAGGAATCGTTCGCGTCGATGAAGACGGAGGCGGAGGAGCAGATTTCACGGCTCCTCGAGAAGGGGATGGAGACCAAGGACGAGGGTGCGAGCCTCCTCAGGGAGTGGCTGGTCCATCCGCATCGCCCCATCGACTTGCTGCAAAAGAAGATCGATGAACGGATCAAATTCTTCTTTTTCCATCTTACCGGACTCGAGGACCTGGAACGGCAGATTCAGGAGTTGGAGCAAAAGGTCGTGCAGCTCGAAAAGCGACTCTCCGAATCCTGACTCCCGCGTCCCCTGCCGCCTTCGGCGCCATCCGCTCCGCCTCTGCCCGCCCTTTCGGAGCACCCGTGGACTCGGGGCGAAGCCTGTAGACAATAAGAGCCTCTCTGGAATGTGCAGGCCGTTCAAAAAGGTCCAGATGCAAGGCGCGCGAAGTTTGAGGAACGAGGCTTTTCCCGCGACGCTGGAAGGGCGGGGAGCCTGTCCGGCGAAGGCCGCGAACGATCAACGAGCGCAACACAGCAGAGGGGCCTTTTTTTGGCGGCCTGCAGGGGCTTGATCTCAGATGCCGGTAAAGAAGGGCGTGCCTGCGCCTGGCGCTCGCGCACCCGGAGGACCTGCGGTGAAGCTGAGTGAGATCATGAGCCGACGTGTTCTGATCCTCTCCGGGAAGGGAGGTGTCGGCAAGAGCGTCGTCTCGGCCGCGCTCGCGTGGAAGGCCGCGCAGGAAGGGAAACGCACGCTGCTGATCGAGATGGATACGATGGAGACCCTCCCCCGCCTGTTCGGACGACCGGGGGGCGAGCGCTACAAGGAAGTCCTGCTCGCTCCCAACATCCATTGCCTGCACGTGGACGGCAAGTCAGGGCTGGAGGAGTACCTTCAGCTGGTCCTCAAGAGCAAGACGCTGACCCAGCGTATCTTCCGGAGCCCCGTGTACGAGTATTTCGTGAACGTGGCCCCCGGACTGAAAGAGCTCATGGCCGTGGGCAAGATCTGGGACCTGGAGCAGAGTACGGTGCCCGGAACCTCCCGCCCCAAGTATGATCTGTTCATCGTGGACACACCGGCGACAGGGCATGCTCTGGCCTATCTGCGGATGCCGATGTCGGCCGTGAGCACGCTGCGCAGAGGGTTCGTCCGCAAAGAGGCGCAGAAGGTCGCCGATCTCCTGCAGGATCCCGGGAAGACGAGCTTCAACATTGTCACTACCCCGGCCGAGACGCCGGTCAACGAAGCCATCGAGCTGCATGAGGAAGCGAGCCGGCAGCTTCGCCTGCCGGTCGGGTGCCTCTTCGTGAATCAGCTCTACCCGGCCTTTTTCCAAGGCCCGGAGCTCGATCGGTTTCAGCTCTGGACGTCGCAGGTGGAGAAGGACAAGCGGGAATCGCCCGATTCGTCGCCGGCTCTTCTCCAGGAGAGCGCGCTGCTGCGCTGCGCGCTCTCCTGGCAGCGCAGAAGAGAGACCCAGGAAGCTCACCTGGAACGGCTGCGGCAGGCCCTTCCCGCGCAGATGGTGACGCTGCCCCTGGTACCGGCCGTCGAGGATCCTCTCTCCCTCATCCAAGAACTGGCGGGTTCCCTGCAGGATTCCGTCGCAGAATGAGCCGGTAGCCGGGGTACGGCAGGAGGAGGCTTGTGGATCTGCGGGGGCTGATCGAAAAGAAGAAGATCCTCATCTGCTGCGGAAGCGGAGGCGTGGGAAAGACCACCATCGCGGCTGCCCTGGGGGTTCAGGGGGCCGTATCGGGCCAGACGGTGCTGGCCCTCACCATCGATCCGGCCCGGCGCCTGGCCAATTCCCTGGGCCTCAGCTACATCGGGAACACCGAGACGCTGGTATCGCCGGACAAGTTTCGCGAATCCGGGCCCGCCCCCAAGGGCGCTCTCTATGCCATGATGCTCGATACGAAGCACGCCTTTGACGAGGTGATCGAGCGCTACGCGCCCTCCGCCGAGGTCAAGCGCAACATCCTCCAGAACCGCTTCTATCAGAACCTGTCCGCCGCCATGGCCGGCTCCCACGAGTACCTTGCCGTGGAAAAGCTCTATCAGATTTTTCTCCGCGGCCGTTACGACCTGATCCTGCTGGACACCCCGCCCACGCGCCACGCCCTGGACTTCCTGGAGGCGCCGAACCGGGTGCGCGCCTTCTTCGACCGCAGCGTGAGCACCTGGTTTCTCAAGCCGTATTTCAAAATGGGGCGGATGGGTCTGCAGCTCTTCAACCGCACGGCGGGTACGTTTTTCAAGATGCTGGAGCGCGTGACCGGCGCCGAGTTCCTGCGCGACGTATCCGAGCTCATGGCCGGTCTGGCCGACGCTTTCGACATCTTCCGCAGCCGGGCGGACGAGGTCATGCACGTGCTCCACGGCGAAGCGACCTCTTTCCTGCTGGTCACCGGGACGAGCCCGGCGGCTCTGGACGAGGCGACCTTCTTCTACCGGCGCCTGCGTCAGGCCGGGCTTCCTCTGGGCGGCTGTATCGTCAACCGCGTGCACGAGCGGCCCGACTCGGCAGAGATCTCCACGGATGGCGCGCTGCAATCGGACGCGGCTCCCCGGGACCTGCTTCGCTACCTGGAGGAAGAGCGCAACATGAGCCGCGCCATGGCTCTGCGGCTGGTGGAGAACTACAGCCGATACCTGCGCTTGTGGCGGAAAGACGAAGAGGTGGTGCGCCGCTTCGCCAAGCAGTTTTCCGGAAACACCCCGGTGCACACGGTGCCCATGTTCGACCGGGACATTTTCGATCTCCCAGGATTGTTCAGGATCAACGCCCACCTGTTCCGAGGCTGACCAGTTGTCAGTAAGAAAGGGTTCGCGCTTGAAGGTGATGGGAGATTGCGAGCGTAGCGAAGCAACCTCCGTGGCTCTGGGGGTTGCTTCGGTCGCCTGTGGCTCCCTCGCAATGTCCGCAACACTTGGTGCCCTCGCTCCGCCCGCTCCATGGGGCCTTTGCCGGGGATGAGGGGTTATGACACAGCCGCGAAAGCGGGAATCCCGCTGTGCCGAAAGGTCCCTCGCTGCGCTCGGGACGGCGGCTCGCGGCCGCTACGCGGCCTTGGCCGGGATGACGATCCACTCAACAACCGGGTCGCCCTTGATTCGTCCTACCCCTTGTGATAGACGTGAGGTCAGAGGCCGGACGCTCGCGCGCGGCGGGGTCCTGCTCGAGAAAGAACAGAAGACCCGAGTCATGCCGCTGTCGACCCTTCTTTTCTGTCACGTGCTGTACGGAATCGTCTGTGCCATCCTGGCGCGGAAACGGAACCGGTCGAAGCTGCAGTGGTTCGCACTCGCCCTGCCTTTCGGCGTTCTCGCCCTCTTCGTCCTGCTGCTGCTCCCGGCACTCCCGCACACCGTCCTCTCGGCCGACGCTTCCGTCACAGAACGTCGGGCGTGAGGCCCTGGTAATGGACGTGGATCACGCCCGGCAGGTTCTTCAGCTCATCCATGAGCTGCCGGTCGATGACCGGCGTGTTGAGAACGAAGTGGATCTCGGGCAGACCTTTCTTTTCCTTGGAAGAGATCCTCTTGATGTTGATGCGCCTGGCAAAAAGCAGCGACGTGATCGAGGCCACCACGCCCGGCTGATCTTCGGCTGACACCACCAGGCTCGAATAGGTCTCCTCTTCCTCGGCCCACTCGATCATGAAGCTGCGCTCCTGGGCGCGCGGGTCGATGGTCTTGCAGCGAGGGTCGTGGACCACGACGGAGTAATTCTCCAGATGGCCGATCGCTCCCTCCTTCCTGCGTCCGTTCGGGCAGCACGGATCGAAGCGGGCGCCGACCTGGGACAGGGAGATCGAGATCCGCGGCCGCGCCTCCCGGTAGCCCGGAATCCAACGGGAGAAGAAGACGGGAAAATCCCTGAGCAGCTTTCTGGCTTGAGGCCGGCTGCCCTGCGAGAGGAGCTCGGTCAGCGTGAGCTCGCCCGTGCCGATCATCCCGAACAGGTCCTCTTCACGCCGCCGCGCTCGGTCCTGCTCAATCCACTCGAGCACCACGGCCTCATGGTCCGGCACGTTCTGCTCCAGGATGGCGTGTCCCACCTGAGCCGCCAACTGGTGGAACAACCGGTGCGCGTGCGTCTGGAGGGCCAAGCGCGCCTTCGGCGTCTGAACGTGCTCCCGCCAGAACACCTTGGCGCAGGGCTGCGGTGAAGGGAAGACCTCGACCCGGTCGCCGCTCCTCAGCTCGGAAAAGATGGAAGCCGCCTCGCCGTTGATCGAACAGGCCTCCACCCGCAGCCCCAGCTCCGTGTGGATCTGAAAGGCGAAATCCAGGACGGTGGACCCGGCCGGGAGATAGACGAGGTCTCGCTTCGGAGTCATCACGACGATGTCCTCCGGCACGAGGAAATCCTTCAGGTGGCCCATGAAGGCCTCGATCTCATTCTCCTCCTTCAGCTGCTTGAGCAGCCTCTGGTAGGCCTCGAACCGGGGGGACATCCCCTCCTTGCGGGCCAGGAAATGCACCACTCCGTCTTCTCCGATCCGCTTCATCTCGCGCGTAAGAATGCGCAGGTTCAGAATGTCTTCCTCGCGCACGGCCTTGGTGTGCAAGGCGCTGTACAGGTTGTACTTGCTTTCGGAAATGTAGTCGTGGAACTCCCCCGGAATGGCACGGTACTGCCTGTGCAGGATCCCGAGGGCGCGGTAGCAGTCCATCTCGTCACGGGAGCTGAGGATGATCTCGAAATCGACCAGATCGGAGAACTTGCGGAACCGGACCTCGCGCAGGTCCTTGAGGGTCCTTTCTTTGAGGAGCCGGCTGTGGACGTGGCGCATCAGAGGGATGACCCGGTGCGCGGACACGCCGCCCGCCCCCAGGCTCGACTCGATCTCTTTGCGGATCGCGTAGATCTTCTCCAGGTTGTCCGAGTAGAGAGCCGCGATCTGCCGTTGCACTCTCGAAAAACCCTTCGGGTCGATGGCCCAGAGAGAGTGTCGCGCCAGCTCGCGGAAATATCGCCCCATCCCGAAGCGCATGCAGAGCCAGGACCAGATCTCCAGGTTGGTCATGGCAAAGCGCTTCTGTCTGTACCGGGGAAGGCTGCGCAGGTCCCGGGTGTTGTGGATCACGTCCGCGATCTTGATCACCAGGGTTCGCAGGTCCTCGGAGACGGCCGCCATGAGCTTGCGGATGTACTCGACATCCGAGATCAGATTGATCTCCTCCTCCAGGTATCCGATCTTGGACAGACCGTCGACCATTCTCGCGATCTCGTTTCCGTCCAGGCACGACCCCTCCAGGAGTCGCACGATGTCCTGACGAGTGCACGGCGTCTCCTCCAGCACGTCATGGAGGATCGCCACACAGATCTCGGGCAATCCGAGCTCCATCTCCACGGCCACGATCTGGGCGACCGACAGATTGTGGTCCTCGTGGTATTCCTTGCCCGAGAGGCGCTTCTTCCCGGCGAAGAGCTCGCGCGTGAAGGCTTCCACTTTCCCGAGGAGCTCGAGCTCCCCGGAGGACTCGGGATGAGTCTTCTGCAACTGCTTTTGGATGGCAAGAATCTTGGGTTGCATGGGAGTAGGGGAGGGGGCAGATGAGGCGTCGCGGGCCTGACCGTC